>JBJHCX010000091.1:0-7146 GCA_050486245.1 Rhodohalobacter sp. | reverse complement strand
AGAGAAGCAGTCCGAACCCGAAATAGATTCCATACACACTTTTTCGGCCGATCTTATCTGACAGTGAAGACCAGAAAAACCTTCCCGCCAGGTTAAAGAGGCTCAGCAGCCCTACAAAGCCGGCTGCGGCCTGCGGAGTGATTTGCCCCTCAAACATCTCCTGGATCATCGGCGATGCCTGTCCGAGTACACCAATCCCAGCCGTTACATTTACACAGAGCACGATCCACAGCAGCCAGAACTGGGGCGTTTTCAATGCAGTATCTGCATCCACATGATTGTTGGTGATCAGTTTGCGGGGCTTCTGCTCAGGAACATACCCTTCTGGTTGCCATCCCGCGGGAGGCACCTTTACCATTATGACACCAAACATCATTACAGAGAAGTAGATCACTCCCAGCACAAGAAACGATTCCCAAACACCTGCAGAAGCCTCAGAAGAGAAAAATTCGAGCAGTTTCACCGACAGAGGGGAGGCGATCATAGCCCCGCCTCCAAAACCCATGATGGCCATGCCGGTTGCCATCCCCGGCCGGTCGGGAAACCACTTGATCAATGTGGATACCGGTGAAATATATCCGATACCCAGGCCGATCCCGCCAAGCACCCCGTATCCCAGGTAGACAATCCAGATCTGGTGGAGGTAGACCCCAAGTGCAGAAACAAAGAATCCGCCGCTGAAACAGAGCGCCGAGACAAACATCGCTTTGCGCGGACCTTCGCGCTCCAGCCACTTCCCGAATATGGCTGCAGAGAGTCCCAGGAAAACAATGGCGATCGAAAAGATCCACCCGATGGTTGTGAGCCGCCAGTCTGCTGAAACGGGTTCGGTAATCCCCACAATCTGTGTCATGGGCAGGTTAAATACGCTGACAGCATAGACCTGTCCGATGGAGAGGTGAATGGCCAGGGCGGCCGGCGGAATCAGCCATCGGCTATAGCCCGGATGAGCCACCGTCTTATCTTTATCCAGAAAGGAGAGCAATATTCTATTCGATGAATGTTACAATTGCAGGAAATCGTCTTGATGAATCATCAATTTTACCACCTCAATATAGTGAAAAACCCTACGATTCCCTGATGGGCGTTGCCTATTTTAAAGTTATTCGAAACAGAATTTACAGCCGGCCGTATAAGGCTTGAACAAATTGAAATCAACGAACTCTATGCCATGAAAAGATTAACCCACCTCGCTGCCGGGGCTTTTACAATGCTGATGTTATCGGTTGCCCTGAATACCGGTCCGGCACAAGCCCAGCAGGCCCAAACCCTATTTGACGGAAACACAACACACGGCGGTTTTGGCGGACCGGCTGTCAAGATCGGGGAGGTAGCGGGATCGACCGGTGTCTGGATCGGCGGTCGCGGCGGATGGATTATCAACCTCGATCAAAACCATGCCATCTCCCTGGGAGGCGGTGGATACGGACTTGTCACCGACCATCTTGCCCCACAACAAGAGGGAGATGATGAGCTCTATGCCATGAACGGCTATGGCGGCTTTATCCTTGAGTACACCAATCAATCGCACAAGCTGGTCCATTTCACCCTTTCCAGCCTGATCGGTGCCGGCGGGCTGATGCTGCGTGAACGCCATTACGACGATGTCATCGATGAATCAGATACCTTCTTCGTCTTTGAGCCCGGTATTCATGCAGAGCTAAACGTCACCCATTTCTTCCGTATTGCAGCCGGAGCAACCTATCGAATGACCAGCGGTATCGACCGGTTTGGATTTAGTGACGGAGATTTTTCAGGATTAAACGGAGTAGTCACCTTAAAGTTTGGTAAATTCCTATGAAACTGCATAAGACTGCAACCCTTGCTGCATTCATCACATTCGCCTCTCTCTTTGCTGCAGAAACCAACGCACAGCAAGCTGAAACCCTGGTGTCGGGAAATGTTTCTCATGGTGGTTTCGGATCGCTTCAATTCGGGGTCACCTATATAAATGGTGAAGCCGCCTACCTGCGCGGATCACGCGGTGCCTGGATGATTAAATTTGACAACGGCAATGCCATCAATATCGGCCTGGGCAGCTACAGAACCCAGACGGGATTTGATGCAAAAGGGTGGACATCCAATCAGGACGCCCCGGAACTTCGAACCGATTACGGCGGGTTTGAACTGGAGTACCTGAACCGTTCACACCGGCTCATCCACTATGGTGTTCAGGCTACCATTGGCGGCGGAACCGTTCGATACAGAGACCGTGACATTGAACTGGAGCGGCGCTCAGACGGATACTTTGCATTTCAGCCGGGAGCCAATATCCACCTGAACGTCACCAACTGGTTTCGAATCAGCGGAGGTGTTTTTTACCGCTATGCAGGCGGGGTCAGCCTCGAGGGGACCAGCAGCTCCGACCTCTCCGGGCTGTCAATCATAACCGGGCTTCGTTTCGGGAAGTTTTAAATGCAGCGCAAAGATTACGGAATACCTCTGTTAAACCGCTCTCTCAGCTCCACAATATGGATCGCCAGGTCATCCCGAACCTCTTTGCCCCGGCTGTAAAAATCATAAAAAACTTTCGGTTCAAGAAGGCCTTTATCGCGGATCTCCTGAAGAGCGCGAAGCATGCGGTTGGCCTGTATCAGTCCGCGTTTGCACTTCGCGATATTGGCGCCCATAAAGCTCTGAGACGTGCCCATCGACGATGCGCCGGCAATCTTGGCAGGCGGCTGGATGACAGCCTGGGCAAACATGCGAACGGAATCATCCTGTGAATCTTTTAGCGGACCTTTCAGCAAGTCCAGGGCGTCTATAGAGTATTGAAACGCTTTTTTATAGACCGGCATTTCAAGATAGAGTGACCGGTCGTCATACTGCTCTTCGAATCCGGTTTCCGTTTTCCATCCCTCACCCTCATCCGGGTCTTCCCATTGGCTCATATCGGGATCAAACATGTCATCACTGCCATACTCTTCGTCTAAATCTGACAGGAAATCCCATCCCATCTCCCTGGCAATAATTTCATCCCGGTTGGGGTGATCCATGTACTTTTCCAGCAGCTCACAATACTTCTCCGTACGCATATCCGCTTCCCTGAAATGCTCTTCCCACCGGTGTTCATCCCAATACTCCGGTTCCTCGTCATACCTTCCGTACAATCCATCTTCATGATCCATAATTCTCTCCGTTTTTTATTCGGTTACAAGAAATTAAAGTAGAATTTGTCAACGATTCTGTCAACAATTACATTCATATGGCAACCGTAAGTTCCACAATCTGTTGATCCAAACCCAAAACGACCCGCTGAAGCCATGGAATTGAGTGAATTTTTATCGAAGCTGCAGGAGATCCTGAATATGAGGCTGTTTACGATTCAGGATGATCCGGTAACCATCATGGCGTTGGTCATTTTCTTCATTTTTATTTCGTTTTTTCTCTTTTTGGGAGGATTTGTCAGACGCTTTTTGCGCGGCAAGTTTCTGGATCGGTTTGAGATTGAAGCCGGCCTGAAATACACCTTTTCAAGGGTTGCACAGTACATCATCGTTGTACTGGGTGTTCTGATCTCCTTTCAGTTTGTCGGAATTGATCTGACCAGCCTGGCCGTTATATTCGGACTGCTCTCGGTAGGTATCGGTTTCGGATTACAAAACATTACTGCCAACTTCATATCCGGCCTGATCATCATGTTTGAGCGCCCCATTACGGTAGGCGATCGTGTGGATGTTAACGGCATCGAGGGGGATGTTTCTGAAATCAGCATTCGCAGTACCAAAATCCGCACGCTTAATAATATCTCCATTATCGTCCCGAACACCCAGTTTGTAGAGAACAATGTTGTCAACTACTCACATGGTGATCCAACATTTCGGCTCGATATCAACGTAGGTGTCTCTTACTCTTCCGATCTCGAAAAGGTGCTAAAAGCACTCAATGAAGTAGCTGAAGAGCATGACAAGGTGATGAAACAGCCAAAACATCAGGTTCACCTCACTGAATTTGCTGACTCTGCCTGGGAGATGCAGCTGCGGCTATGGCTGCCCAATGTGAAGGAGCGTTTTCAAATCCGAAACGAGATTAATCAGGCAATTGTACGGAAATTTGAGGAGTATGAGATCGAAATCCCATTCCCGCAGAGGGATCTGCACCTCCGCTCCAGCGTCTCCCTTCCGGTCTCTTCGTCAAACGGAAGCTCCCCTGAAATCAACGACATTTCTGAAGATCCGGCTGATACACAGGACAAGGAGTAGCCGTTTTAATACCGGTCAAACAGTCAGCTTAAAACTCTATATAAAAAATGTGGATGACTTTCTGGTCAAATCAGAAAGCCATTCACATGTTATAACCTCTTTATTCATGTCCCCAGGGTGCCGGCGGCAGCTCTTCAAGTGGCTCTGTAAGGTCAAAATCCACTCTCCACGACCACTCTTCACCCCGGATGGTTCCATAGGTGTACCGTTCTCCGGGTACAATTTCAATTCTCCACCCTCGGAAAATACCGGTCTCTTCAGTTCGTTCGATCGATTGAAACTCCTGCCTGACAGCGGTGCCTTCACCGACTGAAAATCCCCCATACATGGTTACATCATCATCCGACCCGTCCGGCTTCCGGTGATCGTGACGAATTTCCAGGCCATCTTCATGTTTGGTGAAGATCCAGGTGCGCGACCGGTCCCAATCCTCTTCCTCTTCCAGTTCGATGTGAAATGGAAGCCTGAGCTGTTCATCATCACACTCCCTGAAGTGGACAATCAGCAGTTCGGTGCCGGTCAGCATCTCATCTCCCGGCGGTTCCAGTGTCAGCCCGCCCGGGTATGCGTTTCCACAGTGCTGGGCCAGGGCGTCATAAAACTGTTCAAAAGGTTTTTGCTTCTGCTCTTCGGGCGAACCACAGGCCGCCAGCAGAAAAGCTGAAAAGAGTATTCCTGTAAATGATTTCATAGGTTTGTCCTGGTTACGATTGATCGGTTAATATAGAATTTTTGAAGCAATATCTCTGATCACTTCCGGAATGCGTTCAACATGCTTCAGGGTCGTTCTCGGATTGATAAAACAGGCCCGAAGTGCCGTCTTGCCCTTCACTTTGGTGGCTGTCAGGAAAATTCGCCCGTCCTGTTCGATGGCATGCGCCAGCTTCCGGTTCATCTCATCGGTTTCTTTCTCATCAAGGGCCTCATGGATATACCGAAAACAGACAATCGACAGTGGAACCGGAGCCATCACCTTAAAGTGCTCTGACCTGTCCAGAATGTCCTTCAGGTGTGCTGCATTCGCTAAATCCTTTCCGATCGTTTCCGTGAGCCGATCTGCCCCATACGCCTTCAGGGTCATCCACACCTTCAGCGATTTAAAGCTTTTGGTGAGTGGAAGCTGATACTCCATCAGGTCGGTTCGTCCGCCGCCATCTTCATTCGACCGGAGGTAATCGGGAATCAGGCTAAAAGTCCTTCGCAGCTTTTCGGGCTCTTTGACCAGGATACAGGCAGCCTCAAACGGCACATAGAGCCATTTGTGCGGATTGATGACAACTGAATCGGCCGCCTCCATCCCCTTAAAGAGCCCGGCAACCGACGGATGCCGGGCGGCGGGTCCGCCATACGCAGCATCTACATGGTACCAGAGATTGTGTTTGCGGGAAAGGTCTGCCAGGGCAGACAAATCATCTACCGCCCCAGTGTTGGTCGTACCGGCAATGCCTATGATACAGATAGGGTTCAGGCCGGCTAACCGGTCCTCTTCAATCTTCTGCTCAAGCTTCTCCAGGTCTATTTGAAAGTGATCATTCACCGGAATTTTACGCAGATGATTCAATCCGATGCCAAGCATGTCGATCGCTTTGTCAAAGCTGGAGTGCCCCTCCTCAGATACATAGACCGTCATCGGTTTGAGGCCGTACATCCCCTGTGCCGACATCTCTGGTGGAGCCATATTTTTCCGGGCCACGGCCATACAGTTGAAGTTGGCGGTTGAACCCCCATCCAGAATGGCGCCGGCCGCACCCTCGGGGTAACCAATAAATTGTGAGACCCATTTGATCACCATCTTCTCCATCTCGGTGCTGACCGGTGAGGAGTGCCACTTCAGGTTATTCTGATTGAGCGCAGCGCTGACCATCTCAGCCAGTATCGCCACCTGGTTGCCACCTCCGGTAATATATCCGTAGTAATTCGGGCCGATATTCATGGTAGCCGATCCGACCACATCGCTCCGTATCTTTTCAATCAAGTCGTTCAGGTCCATTCCCTCAGCAGGCAGGTCACCGTTCAGGGTTTCACGTACCTGGTCAGGTGTCATTCCGGGAAAAACATCCCGTTCCAGTTTCTGACTGTAGAGCTCTTCAATCACATCAAGTGTATGAAGAAACTGTTTTCGAAACTCTTTTTGTGTAAAATCAAGACTCATTGGCAATTAGACTTGGTTGAATGTGTCGTGAACAGGTTATTAAAAAAATCAACAAATAGAGAGTGTAAAAGCTGTAAAAGATGGGTGCATTTGTCTGCTGATCTCTTATTTTATAGCCGCTAAACCAATTATCCGAATTATGAGCAACTTTTTTGAAGACACCTTACGAAAGTGGAAAGACCCTGTAACCCGCAGGCGAATCTTTTTTGGAATACTCTTAACCCTTGTCATTGCAGGCATTTACTATGTGACAAATTGGGGAAGCTTTCCGGATAAGGGCGGACATTTCGGTATCTGGTCGATTATGCCGCCGCTGGTTGCGATTGTCCTCGCATTCTGGACGCGTGAAGTTGTCAGCTCGCTCTTTATCGGAATTTTTCTGGGTGGTGTGATTTCGGGTCAGCTCAATATTGTACAGGATTTTCTGATTCCATCGATCGGTACGGAGAGTTTCGCACTGATCCTGCTGGTCTATCTCTGGGCACTTGGCGGACTCATTGGTATCTGGACACGCACAGGCGGGGCTGAAAAGTTTGCCGTGTGGGCCTCAGGAAAGATGGTTCGCGGGCCCCGATCGGCCAAGTTTTTCACATGGCTGATGGGCCTGGTCTTTCACCAGGGAGGAACCATCAGTACCGTATTAACGGGTGCTACGGTTCGGCCGGTTGCCGACAAGCACAAGGTGTCGCACGAAGAGCTCAGCTATATGGTAGACAGCACGGCCTCTCCGGCAGCCACGCTTATCCCCTTTAATGTCTGGCCGATCTATGTAAGCGGCCTGGTGATTGGGAC
>JBJHCX010000090.1:0-7207 GCA_050486245.1 Rhodohalobacter sp. | reverse complement strand
TTCGAATAGTTCTTTTTCAAATTTTTCGCTGTTCTTTTCAATATATGTTATTAGGGAGCTCATATATGATTTTTGGTTTGTATTGACTAAATAAGATAAGCCATTGCAGGCTGAATGTCACAAGACCTTGAACGGTTGATTTTCGATCCAGCCGGACATGCCATTTTCAAGCCGGATGTAGTGCCAGTCATTGTGATCTTCACTGTTGTGGCGGTCAATTCGCAGCAGGTACCCTTCATGGGCGGTGCTGATCTGGGCCGACTCCGGATCCGGGTTTGAATAGACAACAGCCTGGCGGTCAGTGACCACCGCCTGCTGATAGCGGTTTTCAAGGTAGCTGATATAGAAAGCGGAGAGAAACAATAGCAGTGACAGCCCGAGGAGCGAAGCCCCTGAATAGTTGAGATAGGTTCGGAAGGCCGAATGGAACCAGGCGATGACGATGCCGGCAATGCCGAGGTAAAGAGCGATATAACCCAATGTAAAAAGCCCTGACGTGCCGTATTGATCCGAAAGGTGGCTGAAGAATCGCTCCCATGGCAATGGCGGCAGGACGGCCGACCGGCGGCTGAATCGCTCTTCTACAAATTGAAGGCCGCTCTCTGCCTCTTTTTGGGTCTCCGGGTATTTGGATGCTTTCAGGAAGTAATATTTAGACAGCCCCAGCGAATCTAGCCCGGTATAGGCGATGCCCAGATTGAGCCAGAGTGCACCCGACCGGTAGCCTTCATCTGCTATGGCCTGATATTGTGTGATGGCCTGTCGGTACTCCCTCTGTTCCAGGAGTTCGTTGGCTTGCTCAAACCGCACCTGCTGTGCAGCTGCCGTTTGCCAGCAGGGAATTGCCAAAGCGATAAACAGGGTGATAAAGGATACTCTTTTCAAAACAGTTTTCTCAGCTCTTTGATGATCTGTTTGGTTTTATCGATGTCGCTCTGCTGATCTCCGGCCGACCCCGCCGGTGCATAGCTGATGGTGGAGCAGCGATCGAGCAGAGTTTTCAAGCTCTTTACGGTTTGGGGATCTGCACCCCGCTCTTGAACCTTTTTAATCAGCTCAGAATCAGACAGACCCGCTTCCGGAAGTCCGAGCTTGTCGGTGATATATCCGCTAATGGCTTTGTGAAGTTCACTGTAGAGCTTTTTGGGCTCCCGGCATTCAAGAGCCTCGGTGGCGGCAGACACTCTCTGGCCGGCTCTGTCTGATGCCGTATGTGCCCGCGCATACTCTCTGTCACCGTGAAGTCGATCCAATTGCCGCTTTTTAAGGTACGCTGCGGATGCAGCCAGAAATGGAAGGAGCAGAAGTATCCAGAAGAGTGACTGTTGATGAAACGGAGCCGGCTGACCGGTGTGCCACACAGCCAAACCGGTTACCGGCTGCGGTATCTGTCCGGTGCCGGGCCCGTCTGCAGCCAGAGCAACCCGGGCACCGGGAAGAGCTTCAAATTGAAGTTCCGGAAGCGTAGTGTAGCGATACCGGTTCAGGGATGCATCGAAAATGGCTATTTGTTGTTCCGGTATGGTATACTGGCCGGGCGACCGGGGAACGAGCAGTTCCGTGTAGCTCTTTTCACCCCGGATATTTAGCCCCCGCCGCTCCACATTGCTGCTCTCCTGGGGTGTGTACTTGTCGAGGCCTTCTGGCAAAGGGTATTCCGGCCGCCTGACAAGCGGAATGTTCCCGGTTCCCCTGATGGTTGTGGTGAGCTCAATGGTTTCGCCGGTTTCAACCTGCCGGCGGTTTAGTTGCCGTTCAACCGATAGATCGCCAACAGCATTGATCATCAGTGCATTTTGTGTTACCGGCAGCGGGGTGACATTAAGCTCAACAGCTTCACTTTCGATCGATACCCGCCGCTGGTTGGTGCCTCCAAAAAAGCTTCCAAAAGGGTCATTTCTGGCTGCCCTTGTGCGAACGCCAACACTCATCGGATACTCTGAGAGTGTCAGTGTTCCGCTTCTGCTTGGGAAGAGTGCATACCGAAGCAGGGTGGCAGTCCGGTACCGAACTCCGTTTAAAATGACTGATTCTGCCTCCGGCTGACGGATATTTTCAAGTTCCTCTTTCCAGAAACCATCGGTTCGCCAACCCGCTGTTGGCTGAAATGAGGTGATCTCAATTCCCTGTTTAAAAAAGAGAACTACGCTTGCCACAATTTGCTGGCCGGTAACGGGACTCTCCTCATCAACCTGAACTTCCAGGAAAATGTCGGGCAGGGCTGTTCCCCGTTCTGAGGAGAGATTGCCTCGCTCAATGATTTCAATCTGAATAGGGCGTGAGGTGTGAGTTTCACCGTCGATATCGATCGAAACCGGCGGTATAGTGTGAACTCCCTGCTGGCGGGCAATTAATGAGAAGGTGTAGGTAGTGCTGGTGGTTGTTCGGCCATTTACGATTGAAATGCTGGTGCTTCGTGAGGGATTGGATGAGACCACGCCTACCCCGTCAATCTGAGGAAGTACCGGAAGGGAGACATCTCTCATGGCCGATCCCCTGACCTCCACACTCAGGGTAAACTGCTCTCCGATAAAAATTTTGTTCTCGGAAACGGTCGCCTCAACACTGCTCTCCTGAGCAAATGCCCGGCCGGGAAGAGTCAGGCTAAAGAGCAGCAGTGAACCGATGAAAAAAATCGAATTACCAATCCTTGTCATCTCTTCTGGCTCCGTCTGTGGCCTCTTTTTTACGGTTTTCAAGCAGCTCGCGCTCCAGTTGGCGGAGGGCGTCCAGGATATTTTCCGCCTCATCCTGGGATATCGATTGCGGTTGTGGCTGATCTTGCTGATCGGGCTGCTGATCCTGAGGCGCCTGATCCTGTTGTGAGTCCTGCTGTGAGTCCTGGTCGTTTTGATCCTGCCGGTCATCCTGATCCTGATTCTCATCCTGGTTGTCTGAGTCAGAATCCTGCTGTTGCTGCTGCACTTGCTGTGCTTTCAGTTGTTTGGCAAGTTCATAGTTGTGCCGCGCATCGGCATCCCCCGGATTGTTTCTGAGGGCATTGCGAAAATGCTGTATCGCTTCATCGTAACTCTCCATATCGGCCAGCGTGCGCCCTGTATTGTAATCGGCCATCGACTGTTTTTCAGGCTCCTCAGACCGTTCCCTGAACTGGCTGAAAGCCTGGATGGCCTCTTCCGTCTGTCCGGCCTGTGCCAGCGCATTTCCCAGGTTAAAATAGAGCCGGGCATCGTCAGGATTTTGCTCAATTGCCTGACGGTAAAGTTGTGCTGCACGTTCAAAGTCTCCCTGCTGAAAAGCTTCATTCGCCTTTCTGGCATCGTTCAGCGCCGAGCCGGTCAGTACCAGGATCGATAAGAGTAAAATCAGCTTTTTCATCGGATCAAAAAATTCAGGTCATCATCGTGTTCTATAACGACAAATGGACTATTGAAGTATTTCGGAATTATCCCTCTTCGTCGAGCAGTGACAGGGTCTCATCGTCCAGCTTCAGATTGGTGAAAATATTGGAGACGTCGTCATTGTCGTCAAACTTGTCCATCATCTTCAGATTTTTCCGTGCAGTGTCGGGGTCGGCCGAGACCTCTGTCGATGGAATGCGAATCAGTTCGGCGCTCTCTACGTTAACCCCGTTCTCTTCCAGGTTCTTTCGTACGGAAATAAGGTCTTCGCGTGAGGTGATCACTTCAAAAAAGCCATCTTCAACATTGACATCTTCAGCCCCTGCATCGATTGCCGTAAGCATAAACTCCTCTTCATCAAGGTTGTCGGATGCCACTTTTACCGACCCTTTTTGTGAAAACAGGTAGGCAACCGACCCGTCGGTGCCCAGGTTTCCGCCGTGCTTGGTAAAGATATGACGGATTTCGCCGACCGTCCGGTTCAGGTTATTGCTGGTGGCCTCAATAAAGTAGGCAATACCCCCGGGGCCGTACCCTTCATAGGTCACCTCTTCGTAGTTGCCGGAACCGTCGTCCAGCTCTCCGGTCCCTTTCTTAATGGCCCGTTCAATATTGTCCTTTGGCAGGTTTACCGCCTTTGCATTTTCAATGGCCAGCGAGAGCCTTGGGTTGGCATCGGGATCACCGCCGCCTTCACGGGAGGCTACGGTGATTTCACGGATGTGCTTGGTAAACACTTTTGCCCGTTTGGCATCCTCTTTTGCTTTCTTGTGTTTAATATTCGCCCATTTCGAATGTCCTGCCATAGAAGTAAAAACTGGTTTTTAGAGATTAGAAGGGTGAAATATACAGGAAATGATAAATTTCACCTAATCGTTAAAGCCTGTGGCAGATTTTTTAAAAACCGCCGGATTCTTAAACGATTTGGCCTCCCGGTTTGTTTTATTTTCGTTTAGAGCAGTGCAGGGAGTTTGGTAAATTGCACCCTCAGGAACCAAGCTGATAAATCAGTGAAAGAGATGCTTTTGCTGAAATAAAGAATGTTAACATTTACCGTATGAATATTGGAATTGTCTGCTACCCCACCTACGGGGGCAGCGGTGTTGTTGCGACCGAACTGTCGAAAGGCCTTGCAAACCGAGGGCATAACCTTCACATTCTAAGCTATGCGCGGCCTGCACGACTGGACTCCCTGCGCACAGACATCACATTTCATGAAGTGGACCTGAGCAGTTATCCGCTGTTTGAATATCCGCCATACGATCTGGCGCTTGCCAATAAAATGGTTGAGCTGATCCTGTATGAAAAAATTGACATTTTGCACGTTCACTACGCAATTCCCCACGCTACTAGTGCGTACCTGGCACGACAGATTGTGAATAAGGATCACTGCAGAGTGCCGGTCATTACAACCCTGCACGGCACCGATATTACGCTGGTAGGCAGCAATCCGACCTATAAGCAGGTCGTAGACTTTTCCATCAATCAGAGTGATGGTGTGACGGCTGTTTCCAATTATCTGAAAGAGGAGACCTATAAGCTGTTTGATATTCAGAAAGAGATTGAGGTGATCCCCAATTTTATCGACCTGGACCGATTTAAACGCTCTAAAAAAGAGCACTTCAAAAAGGCGATCTGTCCCAATGATGAAAAGGTGCTGGTTCACGTATCCAACTTCAGGGAGGTGAAGCGGGTACCCGATGTTGTGGATGTTTTTGCCCGTGTCATTGAAAACGGAATACCGGCCAAGCTGCTGATGGTGGGTGACGGCCCCGATCGTTCAAAAGCCGAACAGCGGTGCCGGGACCTGAAGGTGTGTGAACATGTGCGGTTCCTGGGGAAACAGGAACAGGTTGAAGAGGTGCTCAGTATCGCAGACCTTTTTATGATTCCCTCGGGAAGCGAAACCTTCGGGCTGGCAGCCCTCGAAGCGATGAGTTGCAGCGTGCCGGTGATCAGCTCGGATGTCGGCGGACTTCCGGAGGTCAATATCCATGGAGAAACCGGTTATGTCTGTAAACTGGGAGATGTGGAAGGGATGGGTCGCTGTGCCACGGAGATCCTGAAAAATGAAAAACTGCATGGTAAAATGGCTAAAGCTGCCCGCAAGAGAGCTGAGCTGTTTGAAATCAACAAAATCGTATCCATTTATGAACAGTATTACCGGGAAGTACTCGCAACGATGGAAGTATGAACCATAAAGCGCTGCCCGTTCTGCTTGCCGCGGCTGTGGCCGTTTCACTTATCTTCACTGCCTGCGGTGAACAGGGAAAAGTGCAGGAGGAAGGGCATTCAGGGTATCCTGAAATCGACCGGATCATTGAAGAGGGCCTGCGGGAGTCAAAGTTTACCGGAGCCGTTGTTATCGCCGGTGATGCCGGACAGATTTTTCACCGCAAAGCCTACGGGTATGCCGACCTGTATGATGAGAATCTGCTCGTTGTAGAATCACCCGACAGCATGACGGTTGGCCACCTGTTCGACCTGGCCTCACTCACTAAAATTTTTGCAACCACCTACGCATTGATGGCACTGCACAGCGATGGTGAAATTGAACCGGATCAGAGGCTGGCATCCATATTACCGGAATATGATACGGAAATGCACCCGGATATCACCATCGGGCAACTGTTGAATCACAGCTCGGGACTGAAGGCGTGGTACCCCACCTATTACGTGGCCAGTGAACCGGATGAACGCAGAGAGTGGCTGGCCACCCGGCCGCTGCAGGGCATGCCGGGTGAGCAGAGACAGTATAGCGACCTTGGCTTTATGGTATTGGCCGATATTGTGGAGGCCGTCTCCGGAGTGGGTTTTGAGCAGTACCTGAAAGAACGGATATATGATCGGCTCGGATTGACGTTTACCCGGTTTGGCCCGGCAGAGGGGGTTCCGGTTGTTTCCACATCACATGGAAACCCGTTTGAAAAGAGAATGGTTGCTGATCCCGAATTTGGCTACCGGATCGATATCGATCCCGAATCGTGGGATGGCTGGCGTACACATACCCTGAAAGGCGAAGTGAACGATGGCAATGCACACTACACGCACGGGGGCGTTGCCGGACACGCAGGACTCTTCTCCACCGCCGATGAACTGGCTCTGTTGATACAACTGGTGATGAACGACGGACAGTTTGAAGGGGAACAAATTTTCAATAAAGAGACCATCGACCTGTTTTTAACGCAAGATCATTTTGGTAGCGGATTGGGATGGGCAATGGAACCCTCCACTCTGCATGCCGACCATTTGCCTGAGGGCAGTGCCGGCCATACGGGCTTTACAGGGACAAATGTTGTTCTGAACCGGGAAGCAAACCAGTTTTACCTCTTCCTGTCGAACAGGCAACATGTGGGTTTGGATGAAGATGGAAACTATCCAAACCTGCGTGAGCTGAGGGCGGGAATAGCTGAGGAAGTATTTTATAACTAATCCATTTCATTCAGGAATTTGAATCGTTCACCGGTCAGCCAGGCGACGTCATTGGCAACTACACAGCCGGGCTGGCTGATAAAACTCTAAGCCCTGTAACTTAGATAAAAATACCTAATTCACCGATTTACAACTTTTGACCTCCGGGTAATTCATAAAGATGTCGGGATGTGAAACGGGTATATTTATAAATAACAGCAATCGATAAGTGCAAAAAAATGAATGTTTATAGTGAAGTAAACTTGATTAAGAATTGGCTGATAGAGAGAGATTATTGATGTAAAACTCCGTGCAGATCCTAAAGTGACGGATTAGAGTTCATTGAAATTTGTCAAAAAAATCGATTTTTTTGGTAAATTGTAAACTGTGTGTAAAAAGATTATGCTCAACGATCTGGTGTGCCTGTTCAACGG
>JBJHCX010000089.1:0-2500 GCA_050486245.1 Rhodohalobacter sp. | reverse complement strand
ATTTCGGGGAGAACCAGCTAGCTCCGGGTTCGATTGGCATTTCACCCCTAACCACACCTCATCCGCCGATTTTTCAACATCGGTCGGTTCGGACCTCCACTTGGTTTTACCCAAGCTTCATCCTGGACATGGTTAGATCACCCGGGTTCGGGTCTAAAAACCATGACTTTTCGCCCTGTTCAGACTCGCTTTCGCTGAGGCTTCAACCTTTTCGGTCTTAACCTGCCATGACTTTTAACTCGCCGGCTCATGCTTCAACAGGCACGCGGTCAGACGTTTAATCGTCCTCCCACTGCTTGTAAGCTAACGGTTTCAGGTTCTATTTCACTCCCCTTCCGGGGTTCTTTTCACCTTTCCCTCACGGTACTGGTTCTCTATCGGTCACACAGGAGTATTTAGCCTTACCTCGTGGTCGAGGCAGATTCACACGGAATTTCACGGGCTCCGTGCTACTCGGGATTCAGCTTGGTTGCGCTTGGTTTTCAACTACAGGACTTTCACCTTCTCTGGTGCAGTTTTCAACTGCTTCGTTTAACTTCGGCAATCCAGTTTTGCTGTCCCACGACCCCCCCTGTATTTACAGGAGGTTTAGGCTGTTTCCCTTTCGCTCACCACTACTTAGGAAATCGCTTTTGCTTTCTCTTCCTCCAGCTACTAAGATGTTTCAGTTCGCTGGGTTCGCTCTAACTCGCCTATATATTCAGCGAGCAGTTTCTAGGTTGCCCTATTCGGATACCTCCGGATCAAAGCTTGCTTCCAGCTCCTCGGAGCGTTTCGTCGGTCACCACGTCCTTCTTCGCCTCTGTGTGCCTAGGGATCCACCGTTAGCTCTTTCTAGCTTGACCTTTTTTGTCTGTTACGGTTTTTACCTTTTTCCTGATTCTCTATGCAGTTTTCTAGGTTCTGACTGAACTTTCGTCCAGCATCCTATAGCTTCCTCAGCTTTTAGGTGCTGACCTCAGTTGAATTTTTTGTGTTGTTTTTGATTAAAACACTTGCCTTCTTTAATAGAGACTGGAGGTAAGCGGACTCGAACCGCTGACTTCTGCCGTGCAAAGGCAGCGCTCTACCAACTGAGCTATACCCCCATCTAACTCTGAAGACAGATTAGGTGGGCTATCCTGGACTTGAACCAGGGACCTCACCCTTATCAGGGGTGCGCTCTAACCACCTGAGCTAATAGCCCTTTACATCCGAACCGAAAGTTTGAAAGCCTATTTGTTGCTACAGTCCTCGACCGACCTGGGATGACTTGAGTGAGCTTAATAGTTGCTTTGACTCTACTCAAGTTGGGTCTCCCTAAAAAGGAGGTGATCCAGCCACACCTTCCGGTACGGCTACCTTGTTACGACTTCACCCCAGTCATCAGCCCTGCCTTCGGCACCCTCCTCCTCGAAAGGTTAGAGTAATGACTTCGGGCATGGCTAACTTCCATGGTGTGACGGGCGGTGTGTACAAGGCCCGGGAACGGATTCACCGCAGTATGCTGACCTGCGATTACTAGCGATTCCTCCTTCATGCAGGCGAGTTGCAGCCTGCAATCTGAACTGAGGAAAGGTTTACGGGATTAGCTCCTCCTCGCGAAGTGGCTGCCCTCTGTCCTTCCCATTGTAGTACGTGTGTAGCCCAGGACGTAAGGGGCATGATGACTTGACGTCATCCCCACCTTCCTCCGGTTTGTCACCGGCAGTCTCCCTAGAGTGCCCAACTTAATGATGGCAACTAAGAACGAGGGTTGCGCTCGTTGCGGGACTTAACCCAACATCTCACGACACGAGCTGACGACAGCCATGCACCACCTGTGTTCCGGCTCCCGAAGGCACCTCTGAGTTTCCCCAAAGTTCCGGACATGTCAAGCCCTGGTAAGGTTCTTCGCGTTGCATCGAATTAAACCACATACTCCACCGCTTGTGCGGGCCCCCGTCAATTCCTTTGAGTTTCACACTTGCGTGCGTACTCCCCAGGCGGGAAACTTAACGCGTTAGCTACGGCACTGCCTGGGTCGATACAGGCAACACCTAGTTTCCATCGTTTACAGCTAGGACTACTGGGGTATCTAATCCCATTCGCTCCCCTAGCTTTCGTCCCTCA
Organism: Rhodohalobacter sp.; assembly: GCA_050486245.1. Taxonomy (GTDB): domain Bacteria; phylum Bacteroidota; class Rhodothermia; order Balneolales; family Balneolaceae; genus Rhodohalobacter. The sequence goes on along the minus strand of JBJHCX010000089.1, from coordinate 409 downwards.
GTGTCAGTTGCGGCCCAGCAGAGCGCTTTCGCCACCGGTGTTCTTCCCGATCTCTACGCATTTCACCGCTACACCGGGAATTCCCTCTGCCCCTACCGCACTCCAGCTTTTCAGTTTCCACTGCCTTTATGGAGTTAAGCTCCACGCTTTGACAGCAGACTTGAAAGGCCACCTACGAACGCTTTACGCCCAATCATTCCGGATAACGCTTGCCTCCTCCGTATTACCGCGGCTGCTGGCACGGAGTTAGCCGAGGCTTATTCCTCAGGTACCGTCATTTGCTTCTTCCCTGAGAAAAGGGGTTTACAACCCAAGAGCCTTCCTCCCCCACGCGGTCTTGCTCCGTCAGGCTTTCGCCCATTGCGGAAAATTCCCCACTGCTGCCTCCCGTAGGAGTCTGGGCCGTGTC
>JBJHCX010000088.1:0-7697 GCA_050486245.1 Rhodohalobacter sp. | reverse complement strand
ACCTGAACTATATCAAGCTTGACGGGAATGTAGGCTGTATGGTGAACGGTGCCGGACTTGCGATGGCAACCATGGATATCATTAAGCTTTCAGGCGGCGAGCCTGCCAACTTCCTCGATGTAGGCGGTGGAGCCAATGTTGAAACCGTGAAGAACGGATTCCGCATTATTCTTGAGGATGAAAGCGTAAAGGCAATTTTGATCAATATCTTTGGCGGAATTGTACGCTGTGACCGTGTGGCCAACGGTGTGATTGAAGCGATCAAAGATCCCGAGATTGCCAAGAAAGTTGAAAATGTCCCCATCATTGTACGCCTTCAGGGAACCAATGCAGAAGAGGCCAAAGAGATTATTGACAACAGTGACCTGAATGTCATCTCTGCCGTTCTGCTGAAAGAAGCTGCTGAAGCTGTCTCAAAAGTGATGGCCGCTTAAGCGTTCCGGCTGTAAGGGGAAAACAAATCTCCGTCAAAAGCCCTCGTCCCTTCATCGGGGCGGGGGTTTTTTATTGATCCGGATGAATGTTTCCGTTTAACGGAAATTTAACGTTAAACCGGGCTCCGTTATCCGACTCAAATGTCAGCTCACCCTCCAATTGGCTGGTCAGAGCCTGAACCAGGGTCATGCCGAGAGAATCGCCTCCGTTAATTGAAAAATCTTCCGGCAACCCTTTTCCGTTATCCTGAATTCCGATGGTGGCGTAATCTCCCTTCACATTCAGTGAAACATTGATGAGTCCGCTATCCGACTCTTTAAATGCATATTTATAGCAGTTGTTGATGAGCTCGTTGATAATCAATCCTGCCGGAACCGCCTTGGTGATATGCACCTTTACAGAATCGAGATCTTTGCGAAACTCCACAATTTTACTTTTTGAGCCGAACGAAGTGGAGATCATCTCTATCAGATCGTCAATATAGTCGGCCAGGTCAACATCAGCCAGGGTATCGGTTTGATAGAGTTTTTCATGTACCAATGCGATCGATTTAATCCGGTCCTGAATCTCCTTCAAATCCTCTTCACTGATATTTTCCACACTGTTTTTCTGCAACTCGACCAAGCTCGAAACGATCGATAAATTATTCTTCACCCGGTGGTGAATTTCAGAAAGAAGAATTTCCTTCTCCTTCAGGGAGGCGTCGAGGGCATCTTCATATTTTCTTCGTTCCGATATATTGCGAACATTCCCAATAATTGAAGCGGGGTTCCCATCCTGGTCTTTCAGCAGTGTGCGCCGGTTATTAATCCAGATATAGCCATCTTCCCGGGTTTTAACACGAAATTCAGACTCATTGCTGATACGATCTTCCAGCCCCTCATCCTGATACCCATCTACCTCCTGCTGCATCTTTTTCAGGTCATCAGGGTGCGTTTTACTCAGTATAAACTCTGCACCTCCCTGTTTCAGCTCTTCCAGGTCGTATCCCAGCATCTTTTCGGCAGCCGGACTCATATAGTCATACTTGCCGGTTTTCAAATCCATTTTGTAGATCACATCGTTTGAGTGATCCAGGATTGCCTGTAAAATGGAATCTTTTTCATGCAATTTGCGTGCAAAGTGCTTCAATTGCCGCACATGAAATATCGTATAGGTGGCAATCAGAATGGTCAGTACAAATATCAATATCCAGTTAAACCGATTTGTGGCTTGATCCATCCAGCGTGCGGCCGAATTGAGTGAACGGAAGAAATTCGAGTCGATCAGGTTCAGTTCGGAGTCGATCGCAAAAATATCTTCCAGATAGGCCTGTTTATCAGCTTCTGAAAGCAGCTCTCCGCCACCCGATTCAAAGATCTCTTCAGCCAGAATGACTAATTCATCAATCCGTTCATCCGCTTCACCCCATAACCGGATAACCTCGGTCAGGTGCTCCTGACTGGACAACCGGTTAAACATCCACATTACCCGAAGCACTCCGTAAGGCTCATCGGGCCCCATATGCAGATAGTTTAAGGCCAGGTGCTCATTTGAATCTGACTCTTCAACGATCTCCCTGCCTTCTCTCAAACTGCGAACCAGTGAGAGATCTTCTTCAAACTCTGTGATGAGTCTCTCTTCACCGGTGTTCACATAACGAACCAGCGTCAAAACTGCTTGTTTCTGCGCTTTTGTATACTGCCCTCCTCCAAAGCTGAATGCCCTGATTCCGGACTGAAGTGCAGTTCCATAGTAGTTGACGACCGAAAGCGTCAGCGCCAATACCAGGAACCCTGCAATGAGCCATACTGTAGACCTATCTTTTGACAGCATAATTCCTAAACCTGTTGTCTTATCGGGGTTGTACCTTTTTCATATACGTTATCCTTGAGAACCGTAAGCAACCGTTGAACAGGCACACCAGATCGTTGAGCATAATCTTTTTACACACAGTTTACAATTTACCAAATAAATCGATTTATTTGACAAATTTCAATGAACTCTAATCCGTCACTTTAGGATCTGCACGGAGTTTTACATCAATAATCTCTCTCTATCAGCCAATTCTTAATCAAGTTTACTTCACTATAAACATTCATTTTTTGCACTTATCGATTGCTGTTATTTATAAATATACCCGTTTCACATCCCGACAACTTTATGAATTACCCGGAGGTCAAAAGTTGTAAATCGGTGAATTAGGTATTTTTATCTAAGTTGCAGAGCTTAGGTCCTTGCGGGCCAAACCCGGTTGTCTGGCTGCCATTGACGTCACCTGACAATCCGGTGACCATGTCAAAACCCCAAACGAAATGGATTATTAATAAATAACTTCCTCAGCTATCCCTGCCCTCAGCTCCCGAAGGTTTGGATAGTTTCCATCTTCATTCACACCCACATGCTGCCTGTTCGACAGAAAGATATAAAACAGGTTTGTCTCCCGGTTCAGCACAACATTTGTACCTGTAAAACCTGTATGGCCCGCACTGCCTTCGGGCAGACGGTCGGCATGCAGAACAGAGGGTTCCATTGCCCATCCCAGTCCGTTACCAAAATGATCTTGCATTAAAAACAGGTCGATTGTCTCTTGTTTGAAAATCTGCTCCCCTTCAAACTGTCCGTCGTTCATCACCAGTTGTATCAACAGAGCCAGTTCATCGGCGGTGGAGAAGAGTCCTGCGTGACCGGCAACGCCCCCGTGCGTGTAGTGTGCATTGCCATCGTTCACTTCACCTTTCAGGGTATGTGTGCGCCAGCCATCCCACGATTCGGGATCGATATCGATCCGGTAGCCGAAATCGGGATCAGAAACCATTCTCTGTTCAAACGGATTTCCATGTGATGTGGATACAACCGGAAGCCCCTCTGCCGGGCCAAACCGGGTAAATCTCAACCCGAGCCGGTCATATATCCGCTCTTTCAGGTACTGCTCGAAATCCACTCCGGAGACGGCCTCCACAATATCGGCCAATACCATAAAGCCAAGGTCGCTATATCGCCTCTGCTCCCCTGGCACACTCTGCAGCGGCTGTGCAGCCAGCCACTCTCTGCGCTCAGCCGGTTCACTGGCCACGTAATAGGTGGGGTACCATGCCATCAGTCCCGAGCTGTGGTTCAAAAGTTTCCCAATGGTGATGTCTGAGTGAATTCCTGTATCAAATTCGGGCAAAATGGACGCCAGTTTCTGATCCGGCTCTATGAACCCGTCACTATGCAGTGCCATCATTGCATAGGTGGTTGCAAATATTTTGGTAAGCGAGGCCAGATCAAACAGGTGGCCAACCGTCATGCTGTCGGGAGACTCTACAACGAGCAGATTCTCATCATAGAGGTCGGCATACCCGTAGGCTTTACGGTGAAATACCTGGCTGGCATCACCGGTCAGAACAACGGCCCCGGCAAACATCGACTCCCGCAGGCCCTCCTCAATGATCCGGTTGATTTCAGAATTTCCTTCAGGATATCCGGCAAGGGTATCTTTCTTCACCTCTTCCTGCTCACCGCAGGCAGTGAAGAAAAGTAAAACGGCGGCAGCCGCGGCAGGCAGGAAGGTCAGCGCTTTATGATTCATACGTCCATCGTTGCGAGGACTTCCCGGTAATACTGCTCATAAACGGATACGATTTTGTTGATTTCAAACAGCTCTGCTCTCTTGCGGGCAGCTTTTGCCATTTTCCCGTGCAGTTTTTCATTTTTCAGAATCTCTGTGGCACAGCGCCCCATCTCTTCCACATCTCCCAGTTTACAGACATAACCGGTTTCTCCATGGATATTGACCTCCGGAAGTCCGCCGACATCCGAACTGATCACCGGTACGCTGCAGCTCATCGCTTCGAGTGCTGCCAGGCCAAAGGTTTCGCTTCCCGAGGGAATCATAAAGAGGTCTGCGATACTGAGCACCTCCTCAACCTGTTCCTGTTTCCCCAGGAACCGCACATGCTCACACACCTTCAGGTCCCGGCACCGCTGTTCGGCTTTTGACCGATCGGGTCCGTCTCCCACCATCAGCAGCTTGGCCGGTATTCCGTTTTCAATGACCCGGGCAAATACATCCACTACATCGGGTACCCGCTTCACCTCCCTGAAGTTGGATACGTGAACCAGGACTTTCTCATCATTTGGACAGATAGCCTTTTTAAAGTGCTCCTTTCTGGAACGCTTGAATCGTTCCAGGTCGATAAAATTGGGGATCACCTCAATCTCTTTCTGGATATCAAACAGCTTACAGGTCTCCTCTTTCAGGTAGTTTGAAACGGCCGTCACACCATCGCTCTGGTTGATGGAAAAGTCTACAACCTGCTTATAGGTCGGATTGCTGCCAACCAGCGTGATATCGGTGCCGTGCAGGGTTGTAATAACCGGCACCCTGCAGTGATCCTTGTTCACAATCTGCCGTGCCAGATAGGCGCTTGTGGCGTGGGGTATTGCGTAATGCACGTGCAAAATGTCAATCTTCTCATACAGGATCAGTTCAACCATTTTGTTGGCAAGTGCCAGATCGTACGGCGGATATTCAAACAGGGGATAGCTGCTCAGGTCCACTTCATGAAACGTGATATCTGTGCGCAGAGAGTCCAGCCGGGCTGGCCGCGCATAGCTCAGGATGTGAAGGTTATGCCCGCGGTTTGCAAGGCCTTTCGCCAGTTCGGTCGCAACAACACCGCTGCCCCCGTAGGTGGGGTAGCAGACAATTCCAATATTCATACAGTATACCTTAACATTCTTTTATTCAGCAAAAGTATCTCTTTCACCGATTTATCAGCTCTGTTTCTGAGGGTGCAATTTACCAAACTCCCTGCACTGCTCTAAACGGAAATAAAACAAACCGGAAGGCCGATTCGTTTAACAAATCGGCGGCCCTGAAAAAATCGGCCTCAGGCTTTAACGATTAGGTGAAATTTATCATTTCCTGTATATTTCACCCTTCTAATCTCTAAAAACCAGTATTTACTTCTATGGCAGGACATTCGAAATGGGCGAATATTAAGCACAAGAAAGCAAAAGAGGATGCCAAACGGGCAAAAGTGTTTACCAAGCACATCCGTGAAATCACCGTAGCCTCACGTGTAGGCGGCGGCGATCCCGATGCCAACCCGAGGCTCTCACTGGCCATTGAAAATGCAAAGGCGGTGAACCTGCCCAAAGACAATATTGAACGGGCCATTAAGAAGGGAACCGGAGAGCTGGACGACGGATCCGGCAACTATGAAGAGGTTACCTATGAAGGGTACGGCCCTGGAGGCATTGCCTACTTTATTGAAGCCACCAGCAATAACCTGAACCGGACAGTCGGTGAAATTCGCCATATCTTTACCAAACACGGCGGTAACCTTGGGACTGATGGATCGGTTGCCTACCTGTTTTCTCAGAAAGGGTCCGTCAAAGTGGCCTCCGAAAGCCTGGATGAAGAGGAGTTTATGCTCACGGCAATTGATGCAGGGGCTGAAGATGTCAATGTTGAAGATGACTTTTTTGAAGTGATCACCTCGCGCGAAGACCTTATTTCCGTCCGAAAGAACCTGGAAGAGAACGGAATTGACGTAGAGAGCGCCGAACTGATTCGCATTCCATCAACAGAGGTCTCTGCCGACCCCGATACTGCCCGGAAAAATTTGAAGATGATGGACAAGTTTGACGACAATGACGACGTCTCCAATATTTTCACCAATCTGAAGCTGGATGATGAGACCCTGGCTCTGCTCGAGGAAGAGGGTTAAATCCGGAATACTTCAACAGACCCATTGTCGTTATAGAACTCGTTGATGACCTGAATTTTTTGAACCGATGAAAAAGCTGTTATTACTCTTATCGATCCTGGTGCTGACCGGCTCGGCGCTGAACGATGCCAGAAAGGCGAATGAAGCTTTTCAGCAGGGAGACTATGAACGTGCAGCACAACTTTACCGCCAGGCAATTGAGCAAAATCCTGACGATGCCCGGCTCTATTTTAACCTGGGAAATGCGCTGGCACAGGCCGGACAGACGGAAGAAGCCATCCAGGCTTTCAACCAGTTCAGGGAAAGGTCTGATGAGCCTGAAAAGCAGTCGATGGCCGATTACAATACCGGGCGTACACTGGCCGATATGGAGAGTTATGATGAAGCGATACAGCATTTTCGGAATGCACTCAGAAACAATCCCGGGGATGCAGATGCCCGTCACAACTATGAACTTGCCAGGCAGCTGAAAGCGCAGCAGGAGCAGCAGCAACAGCAGCAGGATTCTGACTCAGACAACCAGGATGAAAATCAGGATCAGAATGACCGGCAGGATCAAAACGACCAGGACTCTCAGCAAGATCAGGCGCCTCATGATCAGCAGCCCGATCAGCAAGATCAGCCACAGCCGCAATCGATATCCCAGGATGAGGCAGAAAATATCCTGGACGCCCTCCGTCAGCTGGAGCGCGAGCTGCTTGGAAACCGTAAAAAAGAGGCCAAAGACGGAGCCAGACAAGATGACAAGGATTGGTAATTCGATTTTCATCATCGGCATACTGCTCCTCCTCAGCCTGGCACTTCCCGGCCGGGCATTTGCCCAGCAGAGCAGTGTAGAGGCGACTGTTTCCGAGAATAAAATTTTTATCGGTGAACAGTTTACCCTCAGTGTGGAGGTCAGGGGCTCGGCAATGAGAGATGTCTCCCTTCCGGTACTCCCTCAGATTGACGGGGTAGGTGTGGTCTCTTCCAATCCCTCACGAAGTACCAGTATTTCAATCGTGAATGGCCGCACGACCACCAGCACCACCTATACCTTCTCATTAATCGCCCGTCAGCAGGGCGAACACACTATACCGCCGGTTTCAATCGATATTGATGGAGAGACCCATACCACCCGCCCAATACAGATTGAAGTGATTGAACGGGGAAATCTCTCCTCTGAACGGGGAACTGCCCTGCCCGACATTTTTCTGGAAGTTCAGGTTGATGAGGAGAGTCCCGTTACCGGCCAGCAAATTGTGGCAAGTGTTGTCCTCTTTTTCAAACAGGGGATTGAAATCACCTCATTTCAGCCAACAGCGGGATGGCGAACCGACGGTTTCTGGAAAGAGGAGCTTGAAAACATCCGTCAGCCGGAAGCCGAATCAGTCATATTAAACGGAGTTCGATACCGTACGGCCACCCTGCTTCGATATGCACTCTTCCCCAGCAGAAGCGGCACACTCACACTCTCTGAGTATCCGATGAGTGTTGGCGTTCGCACACGGGCAGCCAGAAATGACCCTTTTGGAAGCTTTTTTGGGGGCACCAACCAGCGGCGGGTGTCGATTGAAAGCGAAG
>JBJHCX010000087.1:0-7862 GCA_050486245.1 Rhodohalobacter sp. | reverse complement strand
GCAGGAAGGTGTTGAGCGTATTTTCCGTAGAAGGAAGCTCCCGGCTCAACCCCGGAAATGTATGTCCGTTGCTGAACAGCGGGGAGTTGTGCCAGCTGACCCACCCTTCGTAGGCTCCGCTGTAGTCGTAGGTCATCAGGTTGATCTGGTCGAAATATTCATGAAGCTCGGCAAACATCTCAGCATGAGACCCCATCAGGGCAGCGGTGAGCAGGGGTTTTCCGGTCAGCGGGGTATCGATGGCTTGCAGGGCCTGGTGCAGGTCGCGAACGGTGGCTTTATAGTTCTCCACATCAGAGTCGCGAATCGGCTCCATGTCCAGGTCGATGCCGTCAAAGCCCCAGACGGTAATCAGTTCGACCAGGTTGGCGATAAACAGGGCCCGGTTGGCCGGTTTGATGGCTCCGCTGAACCCATCATAGTTGCCCCATCCTCCGATGGAGATGATCACGGGGGTGTCGTGTTCTGACCCGGCCTGCGTAATGGCTTCAATACGGTCGGGGGCCATGTTCTCATAATCTGCAATGGTCGACAGCGAGCCGTCTGGCCGGGCCGTTACGGCAAAATAGATCATATGGGTAAATGCATCCCAGTCGATCTCTTCGGTGGGCACATGCCCCCAGTTTCCGCCCGGAGGTGCATAGTGATTCCAGGAGGCCAGGTAGGCACTGACCCAAATGTCACTGTCTGAATTTGATTTACTGCTTGTGTTAAAGGTTTCGGTTTTCGTTGTGGATTGTGAGTCTTCGGTACTTCCGGGATTTGTTATTGAATCGCATGAGCTGATCAAGAAACCGCCAAGAAGTATGATTAAAAGACGTAATTTAATCATTGTATAGTCATTTAAATTGGAATTATATAGGTGGCCTGAGTTCAGGGTATACTGGTCAGGCAATATTGTATTCTGCATCAGCGGGAGTCAGGTGAGCGGTACTTCCCTGGCAGTTCAGGTTGTAATGATTATTAAAAGTCTTATGTAGTATAAATTATGACAGACTTGAAATAAATATTTCCATATGATTGTGGAAAAAAACCTTGTGACTATAGGAGTGTTATCGCCGTGAAATGTTTCAAAAAAAACTACGCCTATGTAGAAAAAGGAGAGACGAGTATTTGTTAGGGAAGTGTAATGAGCTGGAAGTCAATAGCTTAAAATTCTATTTAACAAACATTAGAAATAGAGGAGAGGAGAATAAAGTTGTACAGATCTCAAACTATTCTACAGACTGGAGACCCTATTTCGGAAACTCATTGATGCAAAATGAAGATTGTTTCGGGGGTATCGGATACTGAACGGGGATTAGCCGCGGCTTTTTCCAAGGCAACAGGACTCTCTTTGAGTTATATGGGTTTGTCGAATGTCCCTGGATAAGAATGTCGGTATCGATTTGCTTAACCTTCAGGAAGGATGACCGGTATGCATGAGGCGTGCCAGTTTATTAAAACAGGCAAATGCAGTGTTAGAAAAGAGGAGAATTCCGGGTTTTATCAGATAGGGAAAGTAACCACACGTCCAAACAGGTTTATCCCGTGGCACGGTGGATTGAGCCATATGAATTTGTACCATTACACCCGACCGATGTCATGGCGGCGGTCAGCTTTGAAGAATTAAAAAAAGCTCCCCTCTTTTTGTGAAAAGAGGAGAGCTTGCGCTAAACTCAGTCCTTCAGTTTAGGTGTTCATTGTTCATTTGAAGAAGTTACAACGGGGTCTCCCGATGTGTAATATACAATCGGGTCAGGATCGCCATAGGGATCATTTATAGCAGTGCCGTCACTTTCCGGCTCTCCACCCGACACGAGCAAGATACCTGCGACATGAGGTGCGGCCATTGAGGTTCCGCTGATGGTATGGGTTCCGTTTTGAATCCAAAGTGATTCGATATTGACGCCGGGTGCAGCAAATCGAATGGGAGGGTTTCCATAATTTGAAAAGGAAGCAAAAACGTCTTGTTGGTCAATGGCCGAGACGGTCCAGCTATTTTCGTGTTCCACCCTTGCAGGAGAATAGTTGCCGGCATGACGACTGTCGTTGCCAGCTGCTATGGCAAATAAAATATCCAGGTCGGCCGTGTTGTGAACGGCCTCATCAAGTGCGTTTGATGCCGATCCGCCCAAACTGAGGTTGGCCACATCGCCCGGGTCGGCATGTTCGGCTACATAATCAATTCCTGCAATGACTGCAGAGGTTGTTCCAAACCCAATGGCACTGAGAACTTTTACGCCTACAACAGCAGCACCGGCCGCAACTCCAACAACGTCAATATCATTGTCGATAGCTGCAATGGTACCGGCTACATGGGTTCCATGGCCGTTCAAGTCGTTGGCAGTAGGCTCGCTCAATACAAATGAAGTACTCCGGTTGATGTCAACATTCAGGTCATTGTGGTTTAAATCCACTCCGGTATCGATGATCCATGCGGTAAGCCCGGTGCCGTCAAAGGGCCCGCCCGTACGTGTTACTCCATATGGTATTGATTGTTCGGTATTGCCTATGGGTATTGGGACAGGAACCTGCCTCAACATGGCCGGCAAGGGGTTGTTCCTGAAGTGCTGAACGATACCATCTTTTTCAAGATAATCGACCCGGTCATCGTCCCTGAGTTGTTGCACCTGTGCATTGGAAAGCCTGGTTGTGAATCCTTTTATGGAGTAGCGATACCGATATAGGATATCATCAGCTTCGAGACCGATGCTTTCTGTGATTGAATCAATTAAACTGTCAACCTCAAAGAATATATCGGTATCCGTTCCGGGGATTAGCCCGGAGAACTCACGGTTTAGGGCACTCTCTTTTAGAACGACTATGTATTGCCCATCCGTTTGTAAATCGGATATAGTGAATTCAGAATCCACTCCATCCGGGGTCTGTCCGGTGGTTGTATCGGTGACTGAATCACAGCCAAGAGATGAAATGATTAAAAATATTAGAAGAAGTTTGGGGGTCTGTTTTATATGCATATCTCTCACCTTATTTTGTTTGTTGTTTTATACATTGGATACCTGCTGCAATGATCCTGGGCAGATCGAGAGGCACAACCGGTAATCCGGCCTTTTGATTTACGGTATTGCAAGATCGCATTGACCTGGCCTGTCACAAAAGTCTATCAGTATAAAGGACGATAATAAATAGTTGGGTGTGGGATATTGATGTAGTAATATGTGAGGTCATACTGTATCAGCCTGCCGATAGATGAGTGGCATTCACTGTCTGCCTCCGATATTCTGAAAGAACGATTCTGAATTTGTAAAAGTTTCCTTGACGAATCTTAGGAGCAAGTCACGCTGACCGGCCGGCTTTTTGGCTTGATACCCTCCTGAAAGCTCCCAAATGAAAACTCCACCGAGATTGTTTTCATAGGCATACCTGAACTTTTTTTCTATGGCTCTCTCTTCCTCAAATGAAATGAACAAATCTTCAGAGGCTCCCGGCCTGTCTATGGAAAGGTATGCCGCCTGGGCCTCATCATCCCACCTAAAGTATTCCGGTTGATAGTACTCGTCCATAATCTGGTGATAGGGAACATTATCTGTAACCGATGGGGGTGTATTCCACCGCTGGTTTGGGCGTGTAACTCCTCCCGTGTCTGTACCGCTGCCGCCCTGCCATACATACCCGTAAAAATCAATTCCAATACCGATTTTAGCAGGATCAACTCCTGCACTCTTAAACTCGGTGACCATTCGATCTACGGAGGGAAGTGGCGTATGGGTGCCTGGAAAAGTTTTTCCGCCACTGTAAACGGGAGAGTTGTGCCAGCTGACCCATCCATCCCATGCACCGCTGAAGTCGTAAGTCATCAGGTTTATCTGGTCAAAATAGTGCTGAAGTTCACTGAACATGTCGGGCTGCCAGGCAGTGGCTGCGACCAGCAGAGGGGAGGTATTCGACTCAGTAGAGATCAATTGCAGCTCCTGGTACAGCTCTGTGACAAACTGTTTGTAATTTTCCACATCTTCATCCCGAATTGGTTCCATATCCAGGTCAATTCCATCGAAACCCCAATCTGTCATGACGGATATCAGGTTCCGGATAAATTCAGTGCGGACCCCGGGAGTAATCGCTTTGGAAAATCCTTCATAGTTTCCCCATCCGCCAACACTGAAGAGCACAGGTGTGTTGTTCTTATGAGCTGCCGAGACGATCGAATCAATTCTGTCGGGCCCTACATTTTGGTAGGGTGCTATCTCGGAAAGGGTTCCGTCTGTGTTGACATTCAGGGCAAAGTAATAGAGATGTGTGAATGCGTCCCAATCAATCTGATCGGTGGGCAGGCGTCCCCAGTTTCCGGTTGGGGGTACAAAATGCTCGTAAGATGCAAGGTATGCTCCAACCCAGAATTCATGATCATTTGCAGGCGAATGTTGCCGGTCACTATTCATGCCGAGGCACCACAACAGAATGATTATCTGGATAAAATGATAAAAAAAAGGGTTTATAAGAGAGAAGTGAGGGGGCTTTTGCTGAAAGAATTTCATGTTTTTTCAGGTTTTAATTTACGGTCTGTTCGACTGATTGAGAGTTTACTGCCTGTTCGTTCACGTTTGACTGCGTCGAGTAGTGGATTTTGAATACATATCGGTTTAATTACGTCCCCATACTTCACGCTTTACGCTTTGTAAGAGAGGATCCTTGTTTCCCGGAGGCTCATTCTTCAAATGGGCTCCGCTGATTTCCCAGATAATGGTCCCGCCGATCTGTTTTTGCCTCACATACTCAATTTTTGATTTGACGGACCATTCATCGTCATAGGAGATGAATTTATTATCCAATAGGTTATCTCCTTCGATACTCAGATAGGCCGCATGCGCAGCATCATCCCAATTGTAATACTCTTCGTCGAAGTATTGCTCCATAATTTTCCAGTAGGGTACGTTTGGCGTTACCGTTGGACGCGTAAGCCAATTTTGCAGGGGTGCTGAAACGAACCCTCTCCAAATATATCCATAGAAATCGATACCGATTCCCAGCTTCTCTTTTGGTACGCCTGCTGCAACAAACCTGTCAACTTCTCCGTCGGCCGAAGGCAAGGGCCTGCCAGTACTTTCAAATACAAAACCTCCGTCATAGACCGGAGCGTTGTGCCAACTGACCCATCCTCTCCAGGGGCCGCTAAAATCATACGTCATCAGGTTGATTTGGTCGAAATATTCGTGCAATTCAGCAAAAAGTTCCGGCTTCCAAATGGTAGCTGCTGTAAGTATTGGCCTGTAGCCAAGCGGCGTTTCAATCGTTTGTAATTCTTGATATAGTTCTTCGATAAAATCTCTGTAATTTTCCGTATCACCCGATTTGATGGGTTCCAAATCGATGTCAATCCCGTCAAATCCCCACCCTTTAAGCACAGAAATCAGGCTGCCGATAAATTTTTTCCGGTTTTCAGGCCGGATGGCACTGCTGAAGTTTTCATAATTTCCCCAGCCGCCAACTGAGAAAAGCACAGGAGTATCCTGTTCATGTGCAGCAGCGGTAATGGCTTTTATCCGGTCAGGGCTGAATGTATGATACATTTCAATCGGCGCTAACGTCCCATCCGGATTGGCAAAGAGAGAGAAATAAAAAAGATGGGTAAATGCATCGAAATCGATCTCTTTTGTGGGGAGGTGTCCCCAGTTGCCCCCCGGCGGTGCGTAGTGATTCCAGGCTCCCAAATAGGCACCCACCCACATATCGGCATCCGGTTTAAATTTATCAGGGGTTTCATTTGAAGAGGTAAACAGTCCGCAGCCTGCGATCAAAAAAACTGCGCCTACTGAAAGTGAAATTACCTTTTTCATCTTATCTGTAAATACGGTTACGTGTACATTTTCTATTCAGGGTGTGATGCAGGGCCTATATTGAGGTTTTAAGTTTATAAGGGTTCTCAGTTATTGCAGCAGGGTCATTTTGTGTGTTTGTACAAAAGGCCCAATCTGAAGCCGGTAAAAATAAACACCGCTTGCAAGGCCGGAAGCATCCCACTGTATGTTGTATGACCCTGCCGGTTGATGCTCATTTACAAGTGTGCTGACTCTTCGGCCCTGGATATCAAAAACTTCAAGGACAACCCTGTTGTCAGACAGGCTGTTGCCAACACGGTACCGGATCACTGTCTGGTTGTTAAAGGGATTGGGGTGATTTTGAAAAAGTGTGCTTGTAGCATTTGTTTCACGGTTTTGAAGGTCATTTACTGAGTCTGCCTTGCCAATGATAAGTTGATATTGTTCGCCTGATTCAGAGCCATTAATCTGTATTGAAGAGTGATTGTGCAGGTTAATGGTTTTTGAATTCCGGGCCTGAACGAGCAGCACTTCCTCGAAATTAAAGTGCTCCAAGCCTTCTATTTCAAGGGTAACGGGTTCACCGGAAGGCGATATCAGCTTCAAATCAAATGCATGGGCATCAAACTCACCGGAATAGACCATTCTTGCATGGTGCGAGGGCCCATTGTTCAAAGAATCATTTTGAATGGTGATTCGATACTTCTGGAAGTTGCCCGGCGGTGCGGGATCGTACTGAACAACAGAATTGATGGCTCCCCCTGATTGTATTCCGGCTTCAACAAACGACATTTTCTCATTGTTTTTGATAAGATTCAGAGTAATGGATCGGTACTTTTGCTGTTCTGCTCCTTCTGATGGCGCTGTTGAGTAATAGGGGATATGAAGCTCTTGCCTTTCGTTTCTGTTGTAGACATAATAACCACTATATGTGTCCAGTATATCACTTTCGCGGAACGTACCATCAAATGCCCAAAGCGGATCGGTAATGTCATTCAGTGCCTGAACTGAATTCCAGGGTATCGGCCTGCCAAAGGGATTGGATATGATATTCCATCCCTGATGAAGCTGGATAGCATACGTGGTATCCGGCGACAACTCAACAGTGCCGGTTGATTCAGAAATTTGAACATCGGGCTTGCTGATTGCCCAAAACCCCCGCCCCGGGCGGAATGTAAAAACATCGGATGTATCGTAAGGCACCAGGTAATTCTCCTCTTCACCGTTATCGTGAAACAGGTTCCAGTCTTGGCCTGGCTGACCGGTAAAGATTTCGCTGGCCGGCATTCCGCTGTTCGCAGGAATTCCGATCAATTTATAATCTGATGTTGTACGCGCAGAATTAAACGAATAGGAGAACTGCAACTGCAGGGCAGAGGGATAGAGCAGGAATGGCATGCTGACGGCATAGATATCTGAATTTTGAGTATCCGTAATCCGGATCATGGTTTCTATTGAAGAGGAATCGGGTACACTCCAGGAATACGAACTGCCGGAAGCATCCACCCCTTCTGCGATGGTTGTCCATTGATTCTCCAGGGTGCTGTATTCAATATTGACTTGGTCAACCCTGTTTGTCGCATTCCAGCGAATGGTGTAATTCTCGCTGCCTCTCAGAAGTTCGTTGCGAGACGGTGCCTGAATGACGATTGCATTGTCTCCCGCTTCCGTGGTGAAATTCCAAACAGCTGACCATTCACTGTCGCCTCCCTGGTTTCGAGCCCGAACTCTCCAAAAGTAGACGGTGTATTCTTCGAATGATCCGTTGTAATATGTAGATGTGACACCCTGCTGGTTGACTATTAAGTTATTGAAGTTTTCATCAAGAGCAATTTGAAAGTCGTACATTTCAGCCTCTTCGACAGACTCCCATTCGAGCATTACGGATGTACTGACATCTTCCGCCCCGTTTTCCGGTGCCAAAAGGTTCGGTGCCGGAGGCGGATGTATTGCAGTGGTAAAGGCCCAGGTTTCTGACCAGTTGCCCGTACCGGTTTGATTTTCAGCATTCACTCTCCAGTAGTAAGAAGTCCCGTTTTGCAAGCCGGAAATTTGAACCTGTGAATCGCTGACATTACGGAGGTCTTCAATGACGGTCGAGAA
>JBJHCX010000086.1:0-7900 GCA_050486245.1 Rhodohalobacter sp. | reverse complement strand
TCAGCGGAAACCGCGAGGCGTACACCTACCTTCCCGAAACCAGTGCCAAATTTCCGGCCGGCGAAAAGTTTCTGGAACTGATGGACCAAACCGGTTCATTCGAAAACAGACACGCTGAGAAACTCACGGGAGGCATCGCATTCGTCTATGTGGGTACCGTGGCATAAATTTCCTATATTCAGGGATTCACAAGCCTGTTGACGGATAGGGGTTTATCGGGTTCCGGGAGTCGGTGAAGCGATCTGCTCCGGCCGGTAACCGCTGTTGCAACCTGTTCAGAAATGAAATCGTTAACATGCAGCCGTTGTTGTCAACGGACAGATGTAAGCAGATGTAAATTGTAATTACGACCCTTTTATTGAACCCTATGAAAATTGAAGAGATTAAAAACTACATTCCACACAGATATCCATTTCTCCTGGTAGACCGCGTGCTGGAACTTGAAGAAGGCCGTATTGTGACGTTGAAAAATGTAACGGTGAATGAGGAGTTTTTTAACGGACACTTTCCCGGGGCTCCCATCATGCCGGGCGTTTTACAGGTAGAGGCGATGGCACAGTCAGGGGCCATCATGATCATGAAGAACCAGGTTGATGATCCGGAGAAGACGCTGATGGTCTTTACCGGTATCAAGAATGCAAAGTTCAGAAAAAGTGTCGTTCCGGGCGATCAGCTTCAAATGGAAGTGAAAATTGAGAGCCAGCGAAGAAATTTTATCACAATGTCGGGTAAAGCCACCGTAGACGGTGAAGTGGTGTGTGAACTGGAGGCATCGGCTGCAATGGTACCCAGGGATAAGGCATGAGTACTCAATCGATCTCAAAAGAGCGCGACAAGGTAACCACGCAGACCATCGTCGATATGAAGCGGCATGGTGAAAAGATCAGTATGCTCACGGCATATGACTATACCATGGCCGGAATCGTGGACTCGTCCGGAATTGATGTGATCCTGGTTGGCGATTCTGCCAGCAATGTAATGGCAGGATACGAAACCACTGTGCCGATGACCATGGAGCACATGATCTATCATACCGCATGTGTGGTTCGCGGGGTAGACCGGGCACTGGTGATTGCAGACTTGCCGTTCATGAGTTATCAGGTAACCACCAAAGAGGCCCTGATCAGTGCGGGACGCATGATGAAGGAGGCGGGTGCACACGCCGTTAAACTGGAAGGGGGCGAACCGATCGCTGCAACGGTAAAACGGATCGTGGATGCAGGGATTCCTGTTATGGGGCACCTGGGACTGACCCCTCAAAGTATCTATAAGTTTGGCACCTACAAAGTAAGGGCCAAGGAAGAAGAGGAGGCCAAGCAGCTCCTGAAAGACGCCAAGATCCTGGAAGAGGCCGGAGTCTTTTCGATCGTGCTGGAAAAAATTCCATCCGATTTAGCCAGAAAAGTGACCGAATCGGTGTCAGTGCCGACCATCGGCATCGGGGCTGGCTCTGACTGTGACGGACAGGTATTGGTGCTGCACGATATGCTGGGACTGAATAAAGATTTCTCTCCGCGCTTTTTGAGACGCTATGCTGACCTCCACTCCTCGATGAGTGATGCGGTGAAGCACTATATTAAAGATGTAAAATCGGGCGCCTTTCCCAATGAGAATGAGCAGTATAAGTAGATTCTGTTCGGTATTATTGCCAACCAGTATTGATAAGATTTAATCACGCAGCAGATGAGTAAACCTCAAAAACCCCTCATTTTAGTATGTAACGATGACGGTATCTTTTCACAGGGAATTAAAGCCCTGACTGAGGTAGCTGATGAATTTGGAGAGGTGGCTATCATCGCTCCTGACCGGCAGCAGAGTGCGGTGGGACACGCGATCACCGTGTCGAGTCCGCTGCGTGCCAGGCCATTCCGAATCGATGACCGATTTAACGGCCAGGCCGTCTCGGGTACACCGGCCGATTCGGTTAAACTGGCCCATAACGAGCTGCTCAACCGCAAGCCGGACCTGGTTGTCAGCGGGATCAATCACGGGAGCAATGCGGGAATCAATATCCTCTATTCAGGTACGGTGAGTGCCGCTACAGAGGGCACCATTCTCGGGTATCCGTCGATTGCGGTATCGTGTACTGACTTTAATGAGTATGCCGATCTGACCGGATGCCAGGATGCGGCCCGGAAAGTGATCGGGTATGTACTGAACCACGGCCTGCCCAAAGGGGTAACGCTCAACCTGAATGCACCATCAGGCCCGCTGAAAGGGATTCACTGGGCACGGCAGGCAAACAGCCGCTATATTGAGGAGTTTGAAGGCCGTATCGATCCGCACAACCGGTCGTACTACTGGATGACGGGTAAATTTCAGCTTCTGGATGAGGATGAAAACAACGACATCTCCGTCCTTGAAAAAGGGTTTGCATCACTGACACCCATTCAATACGACCTGACGGCCTACTCACTCCTGAACGACCTGAAAGATATCAAGTTGTAATTTCGGGTAAACCGTTGCCGGCAGAAGTCAGACAGACATTCACCTCGCCGCCCTGGGTGGCCAAACCTCCATGGATTTACCCCGGAGACCTCGCTGTTACATGGCGAGTTTATTTCTTCTTGAAATCCTGGATAAAGGTGCGGGTAAACTCGGAAAGCACGAGGCGTCCGCTGATTTCAGCCCGCTGTTCGAGTGTTGATTTCCAGTGTCCGGTACTCTGCCAGATAATCTCTTTCATCTCTTTCATGGCTTCCGGGTTGCTTGAAGCAAGATCATCAGCCAGTTTTTTCACCTCTGCATCCAGGTCGTCATAACTGTCAGAGACTTTATTGAACAATCCTTTTTGATGAGCCCAATCGGCCGAGTACCAGTTTTTGGCATCAAAAGCGAGGGTCGAAAAGGCGGAGGTTCCAATTTTTCGCTGTACTGCAGGCCCTACCACAAACGGGCCGATGCCGAGTGCAAGCTCACTCAGCTTGACAGAGGCACTCTTGTGGGCAAAGCTGTAGTCGGCCGCAGATGCAATTCCAATACCGCCGCCAACCGTTTTGCCGTGAATACGGGCGATAATCAGTTTGGGGCACGTCCGCATAGCGTTGAGTACATGCGCAAAACCCATAAAGAACTTTTTACCCTGCTCAAAGTTTTCAATAGCCAGCAATTCATCAAACGACGCTCCTGCACAGAAGGCCCCCTCTCCCTGGCTGCGCAGTATAAGTACATTATTTTCCGGATCACGGCCGGCTTCGGTGATGGTATCGGCCAACTCTCTGAGCAGACTGCCGGGAAGGGAATTTCCTTTTGGGTGGTAAAACTCGATGGTCCCTATCTGATCACTGTTACTATAGTTGATAGAACCGCTTTCAATCTTAGTCATGGTATGGTAGTTCTGTTAGTTGAAATAGTTTTTGAATTGTATGGTAGATGATCAGGCATAAAATAAGAGATATTCCGGCAATTATGTATGTCTTAATTTTCAGAGAGGGCCTGGCGGATTTCATCGGGGTCTGAGAGAGGTGCCTTGCAGGTAAAATCACGGCAGAGATAAACTGAAGGGGTTTTGCCGATGGGGTAAGGGGAACTATAAGGGGCTGTATTCGATAGACGGGCCTCATGTTCGCGGCTTTTGAGAAGGATAACCGATCCGGGCAGTGCTTCATTTCTGCAGAGATCGATGAGTTCCCGGGCTTTGCTGCCGGCAGATTCTGAACAGATCACAATTTCGTGCGAACGGCTCTGTATCCTCTGCAAGGAGTAGAGAGCGAAGGTATACCCGGCAGGTGCATCACTGATCTGTTCTGAAAATGCCCTGAAAATTTGCTCGCTCTTCTCTTCGAAAGCGGTGTTTCCCGTCAGGCGAGAGAGCCTGTACCCGTTTAGTGCCGCCACAGAGTTGGAAGAAGGCAAAGCCCCGTCATAGATCTCTTTTTGCCGGCCCAGAAGTTTCTCACCGGTTCCAGGGGTAAAATAGTACCCGCCGTGCTTGCTGTCTTCAAAAGCGTGCTGAAAAGCCTCCTGCAACCCGACAGCTTTTTCAAGATAATCGGGATTGAAGGTGGCATCATACAGGTTTAGCAGGGCAAGGATGGAGAAGACATAATCATCGGCCATGCCTTCGACAGAAGCATCGCCGTCTTTGAGCATATGAAAAAGTGTGAAGTCAGGCCTCATGAGGTTCTCTTCCAGTTCTATCCAGGCTGTTTCAGCACGGGTGATCCAGTCAGCCCGGTTCAGGAGCACCCCCGAACGGGCCAGGGAGGCGATGGCCAGGGCATTCCAGTCGGTCAATATCTTGTCATCCAGGAACGGCCGTGCACGCTTTTGGCGCTGCTTTTTAAGGGTTTCCAGCCATTGATTGGCTTCCTTTTTCAAGGATTCGGGCAGGGGAGCTTTCAGGTGCACGATATTGTTGCCGGTTCGACGGTGGGTGGCTTCATCAATAAAGTTGCCTTCATCGGTGAAACCGAACAGTTCAATAAAACGATTTCCGTTTTCAGCACCAAGAAGTTCTTTCACCTCACCGGTTTTCCAGACATAAAATTTACCCTCCACGCCTTCGCTGTCGGCATCTTCGGCCGAGTAAAAGAGTCCGTTAGGGGCCGTGAGGCACTCATCCAGGTAATCTGCGATTCGCTCGGCTGTCTCCTTAAAAAGGGGACTGCCCGTCTGTTTCGCCCCCTCACTGTATGCCCAAAGCATCATGGCCTGGTCATAGAGCATCTTTTCAAAGTGGGGAAGCAGCCACTGCCTGTCGGTAGAATAGCGGTGAAAGCCGCCACCCACATGATCCCAGAGCCCGCCCAGGCGCATGGCCGTCAATGTCTCTTTGGCCATTGTCTCTGCGTGCTCCTCACCTTCAATGCGGCTGTAATCAAACAGAAAAAGGAGGTTATGAGGGGAGGGGAATTTGGGAGAGCCGCCAAATCCGCCGTGCTCTTCGTCATAACGGTCAGACAGGTTTTGATACGCCTTAACCAGGGTATCTTCTTGCAGGGGGGTGCCAGATTGGCCCAATTCGAGCGACAGCCCGTACCCCTCTTTGATCTTTCGGACAGAGCGTTGAATACGATTTCGGTCATGGGACCAGGCATGATCAATGCGGGGCACAAGGTCGAGCATGCCAATGCGTCCCTGCCTCGACTCTTTGGGCAGGTAGGTGGCTGCAAAAAAGGGCTCTTTGTCGGGGGTCATCACAATGGTGAGGGGCCATCCGCCCTGCCCGGTAAGCATCTGGCAGACGGTCATATAGGTATTGTCGATATCGGGCCGCTCTTCACGGTCTAACTTGATGTTGACAAACGAACGGTTCATCAACTCGGCAACCCGGCTGTCCTCAAAACTTTCATGCGCCATCACATGGCACCAGTGACAGGTGGCATATCCGATGGATAAAAAGACCGGTTTATCCTCATTCCGGGCTTTTTGAAAAGCTTCATCCCCCCAGGGATACCATTCAACAGGGTTTTCTGCATGCTGCAGGAGGTAGGGTGATTTTTCAGATGCCAGTCGGTTCATGGAGCTTAACTGAAGTTACCGGAAGTTCTGTAAGGAATATCAAAAATCGGTGTCTTATACAGACAGGTATTACAAGATAAAGGATCTGCAACTGGTGCAAAAACGGTATCCACTTAATTAATCATTCAACATTCGTAATTGATATGAGAGACAGTATGTTTACCCGGCTGGCAACTCAACCCTTCAGGGCTGAATGGTTCATCCTGGCGGTTTGTTTTATGGCAGGGTTTCTAAGGGTTTTTGTGACAATCCTCATCACCCTCTATGCACTATGGTTTCGCAACATGGTCTAACCAGCCCGTGTGAGATCCGGGAACGTGCGGCCAGAAAATAGATTAAATAATCGTATGAAGCCGGATCTTTCCATTGTATCCTATAACCTTGAGGTCAGGTTGAACAAAAAGCATGCAAAAGAACGAAATGGCAATGTATATTGTAGCTATTATACGCTGTCTGACCATTTGATTTGACCACACAACTGTTTTGTCCGGGTTAATACAGTCAGGAGTTAATCCAAACCCAATGTATTCATTGATGTCTGACCCAGTATCAACGTTAACACATCTGGAGTGTTCACAAACCGGAAAGCGATATAACGCTTTCGAACTCCATAATATGAGCGATGAGGGCCCCCCCCTGCTGGCGCGGTATGACCTGGAAAAAGCCGGGCGAACGCTGACGCCGGAATCTCTCGTGAATCGCCGCAGGGATATTTGGCGATATAGTGAAGTGATGCCGGTGAGTGATAATGGCAGCATTATCAGCCTGGGAGAGGGGGGAACCCCGCTGCATAAAGCAGACCGGTTTAAAAGCCGCTACGGTATTCCGGAACTCTACATTAAGGATGAGTCAGTGAATCCCACCGGTTCATTCAAGGCACGCGGGCTTTCTGCTGCAGTGAATGCTGCTTTGGAACGGGGGGCAACCTCTTTTGCAATCCCCACGGCCGGCAATGCAGGAGGAGCCCTGGCGGCTTACGCTGCAAAAGCGAGGGTGCCTGCCCATATATTCATGCCCTCCGATACGCCGAGCGCATTTGTGCAGGAGTGCCGGTCGGCCGGCGCGGATGTCCGACTGGTTGATGGATTGATCAGTGATTGCGGCAAACAGATGAAAGCAGATCAAGAGTCGGATCGTTGGTTTGAACTTTCGACGCTGAAAGAGCCGTATCGACTGGAGGGGAAAAAGACGATGGGGTATGAGCTCTATGAACAGTTCAATGGAGTGTTGCCTGAAGTCATTGTCTATCCTACCGGTGGAGGAACCGGCCTGATTGGAATGTGGAAGGCTTTTGAGGAGATGGAGGAGCTGGGCTGGATTGACGAAAAACGTCCCCGTATGGTCAGTGTGCAATCAGAGGGGTGTGCACCGATTGTAAGCGCCTGGGAACACGGTGAGAAGCGTGCCGGTTTCTGGGAGAACGCTGCAACTTGCGCATCGGGCGTTCGGGTGCCTTCGGCAGTGGGTGATTTTCTGATCCTGAATGCCCTCTATGAAAGCGGCGGATATGCCGTTGCCGTCAGCGATGAGGAGATGATCCAGTTTTCTAATGAGATGATGCGGCTTACCGGTATTTTTCCGGCACCCGAAGGCGGGGCAACCCTCGCTGCTTTGATCAACCTGATTGACCGGGGGATGGTCGGTAGGGATGAGAGGATTGTGCTTTTTAATACGGGTACGGGGTATAAGTACCTGGAGGCATTTTCGCAATTTCCGCAAACCCGCCAGGCAGAGAGCTCCTAACCACCCTCCTTTTTCAAACTTTTTAGCCGGGCTCCATAGTCGACCATAAAGCGTTCATAACTCTCATCCATCAATTTGGATGAGATGAGAAAGTCGGCCGAAGACCTGTCGCATGCCAGCGGAATGTTGTAAACCACCGCAATTCTGAGCAGCGCCTTGACATCCACATCATGAGGCTGGGCCTGCAGCGGATCCCAGAAAAAGATTAAAATGTCGAGTTTACTCTCTGCAATTGCGGCTCCGATCTGCAGGTCGCCTCCCAGCGGCCCGCTCATAAAACGGTGAACCGGAAGGCCCAGCTTTTCAGCGATGAGTCCGCCGGTTGTACCGGTGCCGTAAAGTTCATGCTCCATCAATTTGTCGCGATTGTAATCGGCCCAGTCGATCAGGTCACGTTTTCGATAGTCGTGTGCGATCAGGCCGATACGTTTTCTCTTCCCCATTTTAGTGGTGTGTGAGGCAATGCTGGGGTGTGGTTTGCCTGATTTGGGATCGTCGAACATAAATAAAATGTCAAATTAAAAAGGTTCCCGGTTTCAGCCCGGCCGGGTGCGGTGTTTCCGGGCCGGATTACAGAGTACTACAATTCAGGGAAAGGTGAAAATCGGATTGCGGAAAAAGGGATAGAGGGTGCCTTTTGCAGGGATCTCAAATGACAAGTCGCATGGCATTGTTTCGGTGGGAGAGGGAGATG
>JBJHCX010000085.1:0-8203 GCA_050486245.1 Rhodohalobacter sp. | reverse complement strand
CGATGCGGGACAGATTATTGGAATGCAGCCCGGGTTTATTGAAATAGAAATGTTTGCGGATCTGCTCAATTTTGTCGGATCAGATGCTTTTTTATCCCAGGACTTTCAGGAATATCGGAACCAATAAAATTCACTCAGGTCAGACTCAAAGAAAACATCTCTTATGTCGAGAAGCCAGTCAGTAGAAGATTACCTCAAAGCGATCTATAAACTTGAACGTGAATCCGATAAGGGTGTATCCAACTCACAATTGGCAGAAGAGATGGGGGTGGCAGGAGCTTCTGTGACCAATATGGTCAAACGCCTGTCCAAAATGGGGCTGGTTGAGTATGAATCTTATTACGGATCCAGGCTCACCAAACCGGGAGAAAAGATTGCCTTGGAGATCATTCGCCATCACAGGCTTTTGGAACTCTATCTGATGGAGATGATGGGGTACTCCTGGGATGAAGTTCATGAAGAGGCTGAAAAGCTGGAACACCACATCTCTGAACAGTTTGAAGACAGGATTGCCGAATTGCTGAATGACCCGAAATTTGATCCGCACGGCGACCCGATTCCGCGAAAGGACGGAACGATGCCTGAAGTTCAACTATTTTCATTGAAGGAGATCAAGGAGGGGACCCGGTGCATTATCAAGAGGGTGAAAAATCAGGATCCTGAACTGCTGCGCTACCTGGAGCAACAACAACTAATTCCGGGAAAGCGGGTGGTGATTATAAACAGGGAACCATTTGATGGACCCATTCACCTTCAGATAGAGGGTGAGGGAGAAATTGCCATCGGAGAAACAGTTGCTTCAGATATCTATGTTGTGAAAAATGATTGACCCCATACAGCAGCTTACGGGGTGTGGTCCATTGGATTGGGGTAGGCGAATGAAAAATCCAGCTCTTTTTTAAGCTTTTCGTTAGAGACCACACGGTAGTTGTCCTTTTCCAGATGGTTAAATTGCGGTTCGGCCAGATTGAAGTGTTTGGCTGCCGATTTATAAAGCGTGGCCCTTGGCGGATGCCCGTCAGAAACGGCATTATAGACCCGGTTCGTTTTTTTTAACTGGATAATCCGTGTGATAATGGCAATACAGTCGCTTTGATGAATTAAATTGACGGGTTTTGATGCATCCGGGAGATCTTTTTTCCCAGCCATGTAGTAGACCGGATGGCGTCCGTATCCATATAGTCCGCCAAACCGGATAATCGTATAGACAAGCCCTGAATGACGAACAACCTCTTCGGCTCTCAGTACAGCTTCTCCTGACGGCCTTGAAGCCATGCCGGGTTTGGCATCCTCTTCGTATGTGAGTCCGCCGGTGTCACTGTAGACTGAAGTAGAGCTTGCAAACAGGATCCACTTGATTCCGCTTTTTGATGCTTTCTCCACAACCTTCCGGATCAAATCCGGATATTCATACTCAATATTTTCTTTGCCGCGTCCGGGGGGAATGTTCAGAAAAAGTATATCGGCGTCCCAGAAATCATCATTGGCCGGATCGTCCAGTTGATCCGGCACGGAGAGCCGGAAAGGTCGGATTCCCGCCTGTTTCAAGGTTTTTAACTTATCACTTGATGTGGTTGAACCTTTAACGGTATAGCCGTCATTTAAAAGTTGCTGTGCCAGGGGAAACCCCAGCCACCCACAGCCTAAAACTGATATTGTCATGTTGCCTGTTTCTTTTATGGGATGGGAAGGTAACGACAAACCGGAACAATTGAAAAGAGACAGTATAAAACAGAACAGGCTGCACGGAGGCAGCCTGTTTGATAGAAAATGGACTCTGAGTTCAGGTTACCTCAAATGGCAACCTTGATACCGCCCATAAAAGTTCTTGGCAGGCCGGGCCGGACTCCAAATGGCCGGTCTGATACGATATATGTGTTATTGAACAGATTTCGGACATTGAGGAACAGTTCAATATCACTGTGAATGCTGTATGATGAGCTCAGGTCGAACAGAAGGTAGGTATCTGTGCTGAAGTCATCCGCAATTGCTCCCTGCCCTGCAGCTGTTCTCATTTGCGGAGAGTAGACGGAGTTCAGGTTCAGGCCAAACGACTGGTAATTCACCGAAAGGCTGGAGTTGAGCTGGTGCCTTGGGATGAAAGGAATTTCATCCCCCTTCTGCACGGTACCCCACGGGCCGAAATTGCTGTCAAAGTCATTCTGAAAGGTCGCATCCGTGAACGTGTAGTTGATATTGAACGGCAACGCTACCTTACCGGTACCCAGGAGTTCTGCAAAATCGGTAGTTGCAGAGAACTCTAATCCGAGTACACGAACCTCTCCGGCGTTGAACTGTTCGGTGGTTCCGGAACCGCCGCCGGCCTGCAGGTCTGACCCGAGAAGGTTGCTGTAGTTGTTGAAGAAACCGATCAGTTCTGTGCTGAGAAGCTGGTTTGCCCATCTCATTCCCAGTTCAGTGTTGACACTCAATTCAGGAGAGGCGGCATCGTTTGAGCTTGGGCTTGGAGGCGAAAACCCTCTGTGAACCCCTCCAATCAGGGTCAGGTGGTCACTGGCCTGGAAAGTCAGGCCAAACCCGGGCATCAGAACATTGATCGAGTAGTCAGACTCATTCAGATCGGTTCCGGTGCGGTCAGGATCATTGGTGCCATAGTTCTTATTGGTAAACCAGATGTTTTCAAAACGGAGGCCGGGTGTGAACGTCCATCGGTCAACGTTTATCCGATCCTGTACGAATAGTGACAGGGCAGTTGCCGTTCCGATACGGTTGGCTTGCGATCCGGGATCACCTGCGTGCGTAAGAATCATGATTCCGTTCTCCATTCTGTAACGGTCTTCAAACTGGTGACGGTCTTCCTGGTCACGATGGAGGCGAACTCCAAACTCAACCTGATTTGAGGCTTCACCGAGGTCAAAGTTGATGCCCAGGATAGACTCTGCGCCCATGGCATAGTACTCCCGGCTGTTATTGCGCACATTCAGGGCGTTATCCGGGCTGTTGCCGCCGGTAAGGATATCAAACTCGGTGGAGTGGGTTTCCGGATTGCGCAGCACCTGATCGAGGCTGCTTGCGTTAATCCCGTCGACAGACGTATCCAGGTTGTGGAGTTTGTACCAGGCGCGGCTGAAATCGTGCCTGTAAAGCGTGCTTGTCAGGTCAAATGTTTCAGAAAACTGTGCAAAGTGGCGCAGATGGTATTGGAAATGCTCGGTATTGATCTGATCAACCTGTGAAGCGGCATATCGACGGAAGGGTGCGGATTCAAAATCTTCGCGGGTAAGGCCCATGTAAGTTTCATCAGACACCTGGTCGTTATACCCCAGTTTAAGTTCCAGGCGCTGGTAAACAGATGCCTGTGGAGCAGATCTGACCATAAACTTGCCCAGAATGTCGCGAATAACAAACCCGGTATCTCCGCCATTGTCAAGCTGCTTGAACCCGTCATCACTCATATGCATCCCTTCAATAAGGTAGCCAAACCGCTCGGTGCGGTTTCCAAAGCTGCCGTAGAGTTTATTCGACTGACGCTCGCCCAGGCTCAGTTCAGCATTTGCAGAGAGTTCGGTTGGGATGGGGGTAGAGATCAGGTTAATGGCTCCGCCGGTTGTGTTGGGGCCATATTTAATTTGAGAGGAGCCCTTTCTTACTTCAACAGAGCTCATTCGGGCAGCATTTGGGAAATAGTAGGCCGCCGGGGCTGCATAGGGAGCCGGAGCGGCTAGAATACCATCTTCCATGATATTGATCTTGGTGCTTCGTTCAACACCGGTGCCCCTGAGGCCGATATTAGGACGAAGCCCGAATCCATCCTCTTCCTGGATATTCACTCCGGGAACAGTTCTGAGAATTCTGTTTATATCTGTGTAACTTTGTTTCTGTAATTCTTCAGCGCTAACGTATCTGGCCGATCCGGGGATGGTGCTCATCCAGGCGGGAGTGCCTACTACGGTTATGCGGTCCATATACACCCGGTCAATGGTGTCGGTCGTATCTGATGGAGCTGATGAATTCTGTTGTGCAGATCCTGTGGTCGTACAAACCGCCAGGATGAATATCAGTGTGGTCAGTGTTTTGAAATTCATTCGTACAGTTATTGGTTGTAAAATCAGTAGTGACGTGTTGTTTAGAACAATTCTAAATTACAGACGTCTTCTATGGATATCAATGTTTATTTAGATTAATTCCAAATAATAAGAATCAGTTTGAACCCTCTTTGTGGAAAGTTTTATGCGTAATAATAACAACAGAGTAGCTATCATCGGTGCTGGTATCACAGGACTCACCGCAGCATGGGAACTTCAGAAATTGGATGTGGATGTCGAGATCTTTGAGCGAAAGGGGGAGGTTGGGGGAGCCATCAAGACCGTTCAAAATGGAGAGTGGCAGGTCGAGTACGGCCCCAATACACTCCTTCTGAAAGACAGGGTTGTTGCCGGTTTTCTTTCTGAAGTCGGGCTGTCTGGAGATAGGGTGGCGGCAAACAGCCGCGCTTCCAAACGGTTTATCGTCAAACAGGGCAAACTTGAACCCCTGCCGTCATCTGTTAAAAGTGCAGTGACAACGACTTTGTTCTCAGCCGCGGGAAAGCTGCGAATCCTCGCAGAACCGTTTATTCCACGCTCCGACGATCCCGATCAGACGGTCGCACAATTTGTTAAGCGGCGCCTGGGAAGTGAACTCCTGAACTACGGCATCAACCCGTTTGTTGCCGGAATCTACGCAAACCGTCCGGAGGACCTCTCCCTCAGACATGCGTTTCCAATGATGCACAGTATGGAGCAGGAGTATGGTTCTCTCATCATAGGCAGTGTGAGAGGTGCCAGAAAGCGACGGGAGCAGGGACGTATCGACCGTGAACTGATCTCTTTTAAACAAGGCATGCAGCAGCTCCCCCAGGCCATCGCCGGTCGTCTGAGGAGCGTAAACCTGAACCACGAAGTGACCTCAATCCGAAAGGAAGGCGACAAGTGGCAGCTTGAAACCAATATGGGACATTTTGGCGGATATGACCGGGTTATTCTCAATGCTCCCCTCTATAAAATTGGAGATTCACTGATTCCCGGCACAACTCAGGAACAGAAGGTTCTCGATGAGGTAAACTACCCCCCGCTCTCTGTGATGCTTCTCGGTTTTAAAAAGGAGGATGTCGCCCATCCATTGGATGGATTCGGGTTCCTGGTTCCGGAGGTGGAGAATCGAAATCTTTTGGGGGCACTGTTTTCATCCACCCTGTTTGAGGGGCGGGCACCGGAGGGTTCACACCTGATGACGGTTTTTATTGGGGGTGGCCGCCAGCCCGAACTGGCAGGGCTGAAAAGTGAAAAACTGCTTCAGCTGGTATTGGATGAGTTGCGGGAGCTGATCGGGCTGAATGGAGAGCCTCAGTTCAGGGACCATATCTACTGGCCCCGTTCCATCCCCGGATATCATGTGGGCTACGACCGGGTTCTTCAGGCCATGGAATCGATTGAAAAGAAAAATCAGGGGCTGATACTGGCCGGCAACTTCAGAAACGGGATCTCCGTTCCAGATTGTATTAAAAATGGGCTTGAGCTGGGGAGGTCGATTGCTGATAACGGGTAAACCCGGCTACTCATCCAGCTCCGGCTCAGCCGAAAAGGCTTCAACCACTTGCTGAAGCAGGCCCTTTCCAAAGAGCATGATGCGTTCCTGGTGACCCAAAGCAAGAAACCGAAGCAGCATCCTGAGATTGTGTAGCAGTGCGGGAGGGTCGGTAACCAGCGTCTCGTTGTTGATGATAAAATCCCAGTCAATCTCTTTGCTGAACTGCACGCCGTGCTTCTCCATTGACATCCTGTAGATGTTGGCAATAAGCCCGTAACCGATTGTTGAGGGATGGAGTCCGTCGAGGCTGAAAATCCCCCCTTTTTCAAGGAGCCCGGACTCTTTATCAATTTTAATGAAATCGGTTGTGATATTGGGCATGCCGTCATCTCCTACCATAAAGGAGGTTTTCGGGTTCTGTCGCAGTGCTTTGATAAAATCGGGCGGATAGGGGGATATTTTATTTGGAAGATGCCGCCTGCGTGCTGCAGCCTGAACAAAGTGTCCCACAGGAACGGTTATAAATCCAAACTCATCGGCGGTTTTTTTGATAATGTGATTGTACTCATCGACAATCTGGTCGAGAAGGATCACATCCTCTCGTGTCAGATGCGGATGTTTGCCGGGGTCAAAATCTTCATCCCAGATCCAGAACCGCGTGTAGTAATCGAAATAACCGTCTTTGGGGTATTGGCCATCCATTTTAACCCCTCGTATGGCCGGTGGAATGGAGACGTACGGGATCGTGGGGACAAATACACGCTTGATGCCGGGAACGCTGATCATCTCATAGAGAGTGCGGAGTTCATGCTGGAAATGTTCCGGCCTGAAAACCGTACACGAGCGTTCAGAGAAGGGGCTGTTCAGATCACTCTGTTCGGAGTACTCTATCTTCAGTTTGGTTACAGCGCCTACGATATTGTTGTGCCCTATGCAGACGATCAGATTCTCGATCCCGCCGTCTTCCTGCAGCTCCAGGATATTGTCGACCATGGAGTTGTTTTCACGGGCCGGGTCGAAAGTCGGGTTTAAGACCAGCCGTGCGGTGGTATACATGGCATTGTCGGGCAGAACACTGAATACCGAATACTTGGGCCGGGTATTCTTAATATGCTCGCGGCAATACTTTTCGGTAAGCAGCCAGCAGTCGCTGATCGAAAAGCCCCAAACGGCCTGGTTGTGAAATGGGGTAGGCTGATCGGTTTTCAGTGGTTTGAGGTGTCCCTCCCAATACGATTTAATTCGCCTCAGGGTGGAGTAGATATGCTGTGCGGCCTGAACGGAATTCCAGAGATTAATTTCTGATCCCAGTTCATCCTCCAATCCGCGAATCAACACCTCCATGTTGATGGGGATGCCGGCCTGGGCTGAAAATGAAGGTCGGTCAAATCGGACGTCCCGGTCCATCGTTTTCGCCAAAATGGCCGGAAAACTGAGGTCCGTTCGATAAATCCCCCCGTTTTTAAATCCCTGGGCCAGGCTGTCGCCAATGGAGACTAATTTATGTTTGTAGGATCTCCTTTTGAAAAACACGGTTTGTTCTCTTTGTTTAGCCGTCAAATCCTGATTTTAGCTGACAATCAGTCAAAAAAGTACCCCCTATTATTAACGAATTAAATTGAAACAAAAAAGGTCTGACAATAATTGGAGTTGAAAAATTTGTACTTTTCAGGCAGCTAATAAAACCTGAAAAGATTTAAATATGTCTGTAGAAAAAAATCGACTTGAGCAGTTTCGCGAGAAGCGGTCAGCAATGAATGAGAAGATTCTCGACCTGGGCCATCTCGGTGTAAAGAGGTTCTTTAATCTTGACAGCAATACCTACCGCGACGGGGCACTGTCGGGGGAAACGAAAGAGCTGCTGGGGCTGGTGGCATCTGCCGTTCTGAGGTGCAATGACTGTATCGACTATCATCTCGAACAGTGTGCCAGATCGGGCTTTACGAAAGATGAGATCGTCGATGCGTTAAACGTAGCCCTGGTGGTGGGAGGCAGTATTGTCATTCCTCACATGCGTCACGCTATTGAAACCCTGGAGTTTCTGGAAGGCGAAGGGTCTCTGGAAGTGGACCGGAAATAACCCCCGCTGAGGCCTTCAAGGTTATCAAAACCTTAAAGGCCCGGGGAGTATTGTTTTTAGATCACTTCAAACCGGGACTGGAAGAATCTCAAATACTCGGGTTCATAAACAAATTTGAGTCCTTTGATACTCTTTGCCTCCTCATAAACGGCTTCAACTGACTCTGCCACAACGTCCATGTGTGCCTGGGTGTAGACCCGCCGAGGCACGGTGAGGCGAACCAGTTCCAGTTTGGGGTAGTTGTGTTCACCGGTCTGCTGGTTCCGTCCGGCCGAGACAACACCCCGCTCCATAGCCCGCACACCCGAATCGAGATAGAGGGCCGCCGCCAGTGATTGTGCGGGCAGCTGATCCTGAGACAGATGCGGCAGGATCTTTTTGGCATCCAGAAAGATGCCGTGGCTTCCGATCGGTTTTACAATGGGAACCCCCATCGCCATCAGCTTTTCACCCAGGTACTGAACCTGCCCCACCCGTGCCCGGATGTGGTCATACTGAACCGATTCTGAAATACCGATGGCAAGCGCCTCCATGTCACGGCCAGCCATCCCGCCATAGGTGTGCAGCCCCTCATAGATGACCACCATATTGCGT
>JBJHCX010000084.1:0-8336 GCA_050486245.1 Rhodohalobacter sp. | reverse complement strand
GCAGCCAGACGTCACCCTGAGCTGGTCGCTCGAGATTACCCGGATGGAAGGCACCCTCACCCTCACCTCCGAGGTCCTCGATGATGATATCGACATGACGGAGACTGACACGATTGATTTTACGGCTACGGAGGGAGTGGTTTTTACGATAGTGTATGAGAAGTGATGAAGTGAAGAAGTGGAGAAGTGAAGAAGTGGAGAAGTGAAGAAGTGGAGAAGTGAAGAAGTGGAGAGCACGAAACTGAGCAACTGCGTAATCCCCTCTCGAGAGGGGCAGAATTGAGCAAGAAGGCGCAGCCTGCCTTGCGAAATACGGGGTGTGTTCCTGGTGCGCAGAAGTGAGAAATTAAACTCGCAACAAAAGGCAAAAAATTAAAAAAACATTTTCTACTCATATGCACACTGGTGGATTCTGTCGATGGGTCCGTGCCCCCATAGGGGCACAATGTTTGTAGAAAACAGGCGTATCAAACCCCTCCGTTGCCCCAGCGGGGCAATACCATGCGCTGTACATGAATCTGCCCCGATGGCCAGGTCGAGGCCACAAAAGTTGTACGGTTTACGTTTTACGGTGTAGGGTCAAGCCAAAATATAGATCGTAGGCCATAAACCTTAATCCGTAAACCACTTTCTCTGTTGTTCGGTTCTTCGGTTTCTCCGTTTATCTGTTCCCGAAAGGTACCGCACCTACGGCGTGGTCGGGGGATTTGGACGGCAATGACATTGTGTGGGGTGAGGCACTCCGCATCTACAAACATGCTGCTCCTCCGGAGCAGAAGATCGAGGTTAGTAAGCACCCATCAATCACAATTCCACACAAAGCCATCCAAGAGATATGAAAAATTATGGAAACGGCGTGTCTCGAAGAGTGGCAAAACGATGAGACAGATACGCCGAACTTTAACCAAGCTCGGACCTCTAAAAATCTGCTCAGATTGAATTTCAAACCCACCCTATGCCCAACACGGGGAGTTCCCTCGGTGCGTTCCCTTCGCTCACTTACTCGGGATGACATGAGCGTTGTGGGAAGGAAAGTTCGCGGGCACCGCATGCAGAAAAGAACAGTGTGCTTCGCACCACCCGCGCTGCACCCGATTTAAAATTCAATCGAATACCCTCTCAATTCTTATAATCCAGCGTCATGGATACAAACTCATCATGTTCGTAGTCATCGACATACAGATATGCCATAACGATATCCATGATTGCTATAATCTCGAAAACCATTTCAAACGTAACTTCACCATTCGATACTTCTTCGTAGCGATAAACATCTCCATAAATATCGGATCCAGCAAAGGAGCGATCTAACGTATAATCGATTGAATTCTCCGATGGATCTGCTAATGAGATGTTCACCTGGCGATTTTCAAGATGGTTGACAATCAAGGTTTCACCTATAAACTCTTCACTCATTTCACGTGTTTTATCTGGATTTGGTTCATCTGATTCCAGACCGTCATAAACTTTTATCTCAGTAATGATAAATTCTGATCTATTCTGAGCCTGTGAAATTTCTGCAAGCGAAATCAAAAAGCCCCCTATGACCATACTTAGCAGCACTTTTTGTAGTTGATTCATCATCATTCGAATTGTTCGTTTAGGTTGGATTGAGTGAACCTAAATGTACCTGTTGAAGGGCTAAATGAAACTACATATTTCTGTAGTTTTACGGATATACAGATACGCCGAACAATCGTTAAAGCTGCCCTGCAATCCCCTCTTGAGAGGGAACTCGTTAAATCGAAGCAAGATCCTCATCCCCACTTGAGAGGGGACAGATTTCGAAGCGTTCAGTCCCGAACCATCGGGAGGGTGTGTTTTACTGGGCAGGAGTAAGAAATCAAATTCGAAGCTAATTCAGGGTCCGCAACACACCCCGGAAATTAAAAAGCTGTGCTGACGCACCCTTTTCAACTCCTGCCCCTCTCTAGATCATATCCGCCTCAGGCGTGAGGGAACTAATAAATCGGCGACAGGCCTGACACCCCCGTCTTTTCCTGATATACGAGCCAGGTTGTTATATTTATAATCTACAAGCCCGGATTCTATGAATGAATAATGTCTTCATAATTGTGAATGTCGCGGTAATTTTCGATAAACATGTTTTCGATGCCAGCCTTTGCCGACCCCACCTTTCTATGTTTATTTACGAGTAAATACCCACTGATTTTTGGGTATGCATAATG
Source organism: Rhodohalobacter sp. (assembly GCA_050486245.1). Taxonomy (GTDB): domain Bacteria; phylum Bacteroidota; class Rhodothermia; order Balneolales; family Balneolaceae; genus Rhodohalobacter. Next base: position 6,147 of record JBJHCX010000084.1, on the reverse strand, counting down.
CTCAAATGTTTGATGACCAAACAAGTCTTCAATTACCTTTTGATATATCCGATACCTAATAATTCTGTTTGGATCTTCAATTTTCTGATTTTACTCATCAAGCATTCTGCTGCCAATCAGTCCAAATGATGCTTTAGGATAGCATTTCAATAGTTCTGGAACTACGCTGGCACATGTTAAAAATATTCTTAGGGCATACCCTTTATTCGTAAGAGGTGAATATTTTTTTCACTATGACGGTGGGCCTTAGCAAAAAACTTTATTCCGAATACATCGTTTTTGTGGAATTCGGCTCTTAAGATATACGTGAGCTTTGTGTGTGTAGATTTAAATCTGAAAAGATATGTGTAAAGATGAACTGATGTATCCCTCTCATTTTCTTTCATCACATAGAACAACTCATATGGCTTCAGCCTAAATTTCAAGGAACCAGAACATGATGATTACTGTCGGATGAAGCTTTTGGAGTCACTTTCTCACTTTTAAGATCTTTTTTGGCAACGATGAAACGCCCGGATGCACGATAACTACTCCAGCTTTTATTATTTCTGGATGGACGCGATACAATTCCTGTATTTTTTTTATCTCTTTTCATTTCGATCACGTATCTATATTCGAATTGATTGATATAATGGATATAATTTATTTTTAATTCAAGTCTTTCACAAAATAATCGGTTTAATACCCTTCAATCTAATCTTTTTTAACAATCTATCAGGATTTCCAGATTATTTGAAATGGATACCGGAGTCATTCTTATAGCAAGTTGCATTCAGCTTTATAAATCCTGAATGGTTTGAAGTGCATGATTCAATTCTTCATTTATAGCTGTGGCATTATCACATCTTAAATACTTTTTTATCCAGTTTTTGTGAGGGGCGTATGGTTTCCAATACCGTTTTACGGCCGGATGGTGAAACCTCAACGATTTTATTTCGATATTTTTTCACTACAGAAAAACCCTTTGCTTCTGAAATTCGCGCGGCCTTATCATCAGCCTTGCGCAGTGCCTTATTTAACACTTTTAAACTATCCGGATCATTTTTTGTTCTTTCTGTAATCATAATCCCAATAATTGTAGCAATTTTAAGTATTTCTACCTGTGATACTAACGAAATGTACCTGCTTTATAATATATACACAAGTGAACAATGATTCGTTCTAATAAGCCAAAATATAGATCGTAGGCCATAAACCTTAATCCGTAAACCACTTGCTCTGTTGTTCGGTTCTTCGGTTTCTCCGTTTATCTGTTCCCGAAAGGTACCGCACCTACGGCGCGGTCGGGGGATTTGGACGGCAATGACATTGTGTGGGGTGAGGCACTCCGCATCTACAAACATGCTGCTCCTCCGGAGCAGGAGATCGAGGTTAGAAAGCACCCATCAATCACAATTCCACACAAAGCCATCCGAGAGATATGAAAAATTATGGAAACGGCGTGTCTCGAAGAGTAGCAATACGATGAAACAGAAACGCCGAACAATATTTAGATCGCTAGCTCTGTCATCCCGACCGAGGAAGCGATAGCGACCGAGCGGAGGGACCTCCTGTTATCTGCTCAGATTATATTTCAAACCCCCACCTGTAACACGAAAATCACCGCAGAAGTTAGTTTTGAACCACCCCTCAGTCCCCTCCTTGACAAGGAGGGGAGGCTTCTCCACTTCTCCACGAGTTTAATTTCTCACTCCTGCGCATCAGAACACACCCCGTATTTCGCAAGTCAGGCTGCGCCTTCTTGCTCAATTCTGCCCCTCTCTAGAGGGGACTACGCAGTTGCCCAGTTTCGTGCTCTCTACTTCTCTACTTCTCCACTTCTCCACTCACAAAAAAACGGGCCAGGCATGGATACAGACCGAGGCTGCAACGGAGATGAATGGCAAAAACTTTTGTCGCAGGGCCTTGAGTGCCAGGCTCATGTGGGTCTCAACGGTGCTGGCAGAGATCTCCAGGATCTCGGCAATCTCTTTGTAGGTCCGGTTCTCATACCGGCTCATCAAAAAGACCTCTCTCCTCTTTTCGGGCAGATCGTGGATCGCCTTCTCGATCTCTTCGAGAAGCATTTTGTGGTGCAACGCATGGCTGACCGACTCCCCTTTTCCTGCCCTGCCCTCCTCCTCTCTCTTCTTCTCGCGTTTCCACTCTTTCACCACTTTTGAGTGACGGGACCAATCTATACAACGATTTCTAACTGATTTGTACAGGTAGCCTTCATCGCTGCCGGTTATCACCATCCCTTCGCGGTTATCCCAGATTTTCAGGAAAACATCCTGTACCAGCTCTTCAGCCACGGCTTTGGAACGCACATATCCCCAGGCGAATTGAACCAATCCGGCATAGTTCTGTCTGAAAAGAAGCTCAAAAGCCTCCTCATCACCAGCCTTTATCCTGTCAAATAGAGTTCCGCCTGCCATGGGTTATCGGGTCATGGTCCACTGACAAACGCTTATCCTTAACACATACATCGTTCTGTTTTCCTTTATGCTGTCTAACTATCGATGATATACCATTATTAGAAGGGTATTGGATCTCACCGGAATCACCATATATTTGATAAAAATGGCTTTAAACGATCCACAACACCCTTCTATAATACGGCCTTTACCCTGCAAGTGCCATCTAATTCGTACTTCCTAACAACTGATTGACCTGCCAGAGCAGATATTCATACTCATACCGGTAGCTATCTTCTTCTGCCTCACGGCTTAATCGATCCAGGTCAGCTTGTGTGCGATAGAGCATTTCATACACGGTCAGGTCCAGATACGACCCTTCGCCGCCACTGTTTTGTCCGCTCTGCTCACGAAAAAGTGATTCTGTCTGCTCACTCAATGCCTGAAGACTGTTTTGATCCATAGCGAGCCGCTGAAGGGTGCGGTCTACCTGTGCCGGCTGACCCAAAGCCGCCATACCGGCCGGGTGTCCGCTGGCCTGCAATGCACTGCTTCCACCTGCCTCCCTGTTGCCAGCCGCCTTAATTGGCGACCGGGCCATCAGGTATCGGGTAAAGAGTGTTTGCAGGCTTAACCTTGCATCATCGATTTCGGAAGGATCGATATCCTCCCACAAATAACTGTATACATCATCCAAAAACATCTGTTGGGTATAGGGATTGCTGCGCGTTTTGGTCTGGGTGAACTCTGTGCGCTGCACACCCCAATCGAGTATATAGCTCATCAGTACCGATCGCATATACTCCCCCGGATCACCGCTCAGGGAGTCTATATTGCGCTTGACGCTCTCATCATTCATCCAGTCAAGATCCTCCAAAAGTTCCAGCAGGTAGAGCACGGCACGGCGCTGCTCTTCTGCCGGGACCACCTCATACGCAGCAAACGGAGCCCCTTCAAACGTCTGATACTGCCGTACCCCACCCAGAAGGTTTAACGGCTGACGCAAATACCAGAAGAAATGGATATTGACAAAGGAGAAATGGAGATGTGTCCGATAGAGATAATCGGGATCTTCATCAGCCAGCCACTCATTCATGTTACGGTAGGTATATTCCAGATTCTGCATCGCATACCGGGTCGCTTTAACCTGATCATCACCCAGATCATTTGCCACAATATCGGGGTCAAAGATATTGACCACCTGCTGCTGCCTGAAACGATACATTGGATCGTGCTGCTTCTCTTCAATTTTTTTTGTCAGACGATCGACCTCATCGCGATATGAGTCTACATCTATAAACGGTTTGTAGAGCCAGTCAATCGCGTAATAGTCGTACACGCCCAGGTCATTCGGGGTCATCTGCACGCCACGTTCCATGTCGCCCGGCTGGGCAACCGTATTATAGAATGCATGATCCATGATGGAAGGCGTAATCCCATACCGTTGGGTAAATGACGGCGAACGAAGCGAGTCGACCGGCATGGCAGACGATGCCCCCAGGTTACGGGTAAGTCCGAGGCTATTGCCAATCAGATGGGTGGTCATATTCTTAAGCGTCTGCCCAATCAGTTCATTTGACGGCTCGACGGTTCTGGCATCCGGATTTACCGCTGAGGTGCGGAAAAAGAGATCCTCCCGGATCTTGTCGATCATGCCGCTGTAGATATTGACCGATGCGCTCAGAATTTCACCGGTACGGGGATCCGTCCAACGCTGCCCCACTGTATTATCGCGTCCGCTCAATACAAAGTTGACGGTTGATACCGAGGTGTTATGCGGGCTAAATTGCTCATCATCCGGAAAAAGCTTCGCCTTAATGGTATTCTGCAAGCCGATCTCTTCAAATGCACGGCTCCATGCGTTGATGCCATCCATGATATAGGGGATCCACTCATCCGGAAAATTGGGATCCACATAAAAGGTGATCGGTTCAGCCACCTGGGTGCTGTTTCTCCAGGCATACTCATCGGCATCGGCCAGAGGCAGATTCCAACGGTGAGCATAACGCTCCCGTCGCACACCGTTATCCGCTTCGGAATAGACCAGGTATTCATTTGAATAGACGCCAATGCGTTCATCAGCCAGCCTTGGCCTCATCTTCTCATCAGGAAGCACCATAATGGAGTGCTTGACTCGGAACGTAGCCGGGCGATCATTCTCAACCACAAATCCCAGAAATGTGGATGAGATGCCATACGACAGATAGCTGGTAATCGATACGTTATCTTCAAAGGCGTTGACATCCAGCAGCTGCGACAAATTTGGCTTAAAGTTGGAACTGAACCCCGAAAACATTGAGGGAACACCGGTATTGGGACCAAACGGACTAAGTTCTTCACGTCCGCTGACAAAAATTTGGGTAGCATCAAACACATAGGCATCTTCGTCTGGCGACTCCGCTTCGATTTCAAACGAAAAGAGAACCGGCGGCAGATTATTCTTGTCGATGGCCCGCGCAATATTTCCTTCCCCGTTATCGGCCCGCGAGAAATGGTTTCCACGGTGCATATAGATGGTCGAATCACGCTCGGTGAACATGATCAGCAGAGGAGTATCCGGCCGCTCCATTGCAGCGGCGTCATTGATATTACTCGTCTCCATGACCGAGGTGCCGATAATCATCTCCCGGCCCAGGAGCTCTTTTGGAAATTCAAAAAAGAGCTTCTCGTCAATCAGGTGCAGGTCAATCAGGCCCTCTGCGTTTAGAATGCGGTCAGCATCTTCAAACAGCTGTTCGTAGGGTGTCAGCTCATCCACGGAGGATGAGTCTTGATCCGCATCGGCAGACTGTGCAAAGCCAGGGAGTGCCGATGTTACCAGTAGTACGCTTAGAATCATCAATTTCTTCATCTTCTCGGCAATCCTCAGTCGTTTAAATTATTGGTAATGGAACGCAGCATAAACCGGTAGTGAGATTGTGTAGCCGAATCGTAGGCTTCATCCACGGCCCTCTCCAGTAATGCTTTGGTTCTCAGAAGATATTGAAAGTGTACACTCTCAAGCGATGGGAGCAGGTTAAAGTGAACACTGCGAGATCCAAACGATGCCGAAAGCTCCTCCTTATCCAGGCGGACCTCCCGGTCGCTTTCAGGATGGAGGTAGCGGGTATAGAGAGAATGCCCCAGTTCATCCCTCCAGTAGGATTCAACCTGTTCAGGAACCTGTATTGTACGATGTTGCAGAGCCGATGCTTGCAGGGATTCAGCATCGTCACCGGTCGTCACCCCGCTCTTGGTCAGCGTTGAACGAATATATCGCCGCTGAAGGTACTTGTCGGTTTGATTGAGCGGCTGACCGGATACCGCTTTGTACCAGATCTCATTATGGATCTGTTCCAGGGCGTCTTCCGGCGTATAGGCATCCCCTTCAAAGGTATTGATCGCAGACAGATGTACCTTTTCGGGAATCGACATGATCGCATTGGCCAGCTCTTCGCGAAGTACACTGGAAATGGATCCCGAGAGCGGCAGGTTCTTCACGACAGACTCCTCCTCGAGCCAGTCAAGATCGTGCACCATGCGGAACAGGGTTGCCGCAGCTTCGCGCTGGTCATCTGCAGGCATGACCTGAAAATGAGGCCACGTATCTCCCTCAAACACCTGGTATAACTGAATACCTCCAATGGTCGAGTAGACGTGATTCACATATCTCACATACTGATTGATCACACCATTCCAGATATCCTGGCGGTATTTGAATTCAGGGTCTTCATCCCTGAGCCACTCATTCATATGTTCCATGATATATTTC
>JBJHCX010000083.1:0-8391 GCA_050486245.1 Rhodohalobacter sp. | reverse complement strand
ACATCAGGCTTCAGGTCCAGGATTTCATTCAGTGCCTGTTCGGCCGATTCTGCCTGGCCGCACAATTCAAACCCGACCTCTTTCTCCAATGTCATCGCAAGCCCTTTTCTCATCAGGGGGTGGTCGTCAACTATATAGATCTGTTTATTTTTAGACATGATAAAAAAAGATAAATCGTATAATTACTGTCGTTTGGGTACTTTTTCCTGCAGTATGGAAAGTTTAACCCAAAATCGGGATTAAAACAATTCGTTCCTGCAGTTGAAGGAGTTCGGTTATCAGGAAGTTAAACTTTGAGGCTGTAATTGGAGCCAATGGAATAGAGGGTAACGATGATGGCTGCACCGCCGAGATTACTATCTCCAATATCGAGGTTTGCACCGATTAACTGGGCGCGGAATTGCATAATTCTAACCCCGAGACCTTTCTCCTCTTCCCAGTCTTCGGCAAAACCGGTTCCGTTATCTTCAATGCGAATAACAACCCGTTCTTCGTCAGCATGGATCTTGATATCCACTTTCGAGGCATTGCCGTGCTTCACGGCATTGCTGGTTGCCTCCTGGACGATACGGTAGAGATGGGTCAGGCTGGTGGCATCCTCAAAATGAAGTTCGTGCGAGGCATTCATCGTGCAGGTGACATTAAAAAGCTTTTCAGCGTTCTTCAGCATTCGCTCAAGTGCCGCTTTCAACCCTTTACCTTCAAATTCGACGGGGATAAGTCCGCGAGAGAGGCTGCGTGCATACTCATCGGCTTCTTTTACCAGTCGGGTAATATCATCCACTTCATCAGCCAGGGTATGATTTTCATCACGAAGCCGGTTGGCAATATTCCGGTTAATCAGGCTGATACCGGTGAGCATTTGCCCGAGTCCGTCGTGCAGGTCCTGGCCAATACGGTGGCGTTCATGTTCGCTGATGCGGAGCACTTCCTGCTCGAGCCGGCGCTGTTCGGTGATATCCCTGACAATACCCGTATAGAGGCGCTGTCCGTTGGCGTTCACTTCACTCACGGCCAGGTACATCGGGAAGGTGGAGCCGTCTTTTCGCATTCCGGTCACTTCCCGTCCGATACCGATGATTTTTCGGTGTCCGGTATTGTGGTAGTTGTCGATATAGCCGTCGTGTTCCCGCCGATAGGGCTGCGGCATCAGCATTTTGACATTCTTTCCGATCACTTCTGCGGCTTTATACTGAAACAGGTTTTCTGCAGCCTTGTTAAATGTCCGGATTAATTTATGCCGGTCGATGGTAATGATGGCATCAACGGTTGTATTGAGAATACTGCGGGCCCGCGCTTCGCTTTCACGCAATTTCTGTTCAATCAGGAACTGCTCCTCTTTGTTTCTGGCCATACGTTCGGCAAAGGCGAGGCGTACATCCAGCCGCTGTTCATCATAGAGAGATTCCGTGATATATTGATCCACCTCTGCATCGAGAAGCTGGTGCAGATATTCCATATGCTCTTTACTGATCACTGCAATTACCGTGCGATGTTTGCCCTTTTCACTGGCACGGCTCAGCCGACATACTCTTAGCCCTTTTTCTGAATAGTCACTCAAAATAATGAGGGAGATGTCTTCCTCTTCAATGGTACTCAGCAGGCTGTCGGAAGGCTCTCCCACGATGACGTCATGCTGCCTTCGAGTGAGTGCATTTTGTAAAATATGAATTGCTTCCTTGTTATAGCCTGTAATCAAGGTTTTCATGTTACAGTTCTTGTCTTAAATAATAATCCAAATTAAATGCAGACAGGGTTTTCACGTCTTGATTCATGATTTGTTGGAATGCCGGATAGTCATATCTGCTGCCGGGGCACCGATCATCACTTTTGTCACAATTGTTCGCCCAACTGCTTCCAAAAAAGAGGGAGGCTTTTATGAATTGTGGTCGGTGATGTTGGTGAAAGAAGCCTGTTTGTCGCATGTTTATGATCCTGTCTTATCTATATAAAATAGAGAATGAAGCTGTATAGCTAAAATATTTTCTAACAAGAATTTGTGATTAACTTTAGGCGCGATTGGATGGGTCAATTTTGATTTTTCCATCGTCCCATTCAATTTCGGCAGCCAGCTCCGGGTTGTATGCATGCATGGTGCGCACCCACGATCCGTTTTGCAGAATCCGTGCAAAGCCTTTTTTCAATGGCCCTTTTGGGTTCACTTCTTCCAGATGATTGTGGTATTGGGTAAGTTGTGTTCTTTTTGCGGTCAGAATCCGTTCGTACCGGTTTGTCAGCCGTTCATTGGCAACGGTTAGCGACTCTCTCCATTTTTGAAGGGTCATCACCGGATTTTTTCTGTCTATATTCGCCGCGAGTTTTTGCAGGGTTGTGCGTCGATATTGAACGTATCTGTCAATACGATTCTGAAGGCGTTCGGTGATATTGCGAAGCCGGTTATGTTGAAAGCGAAGCTTCTCTTGCACAACCAGGAGGGCGTGGGAATTTGCCAGGCGATCAACATAGTCGCGGTACCCCTGAATTTTTTGTTGAAGTATGGATGACATCTCATTGGAGTAGTCTTCAACAAGAAAACGGACTTCATGGATGTCGGGTGCTGCAATGACAGCGGCTTGAGTGGGAGTTGCAGCACGGGCATCGGCCACAAAATCGGTAATGCTAAAATCGACTTCATGCCCAACCGCGCTGATCACGGGTATCGGGCAACCGGCAATTGCGCGTGCCACAATCTCTTCATTAAACGGCCAAAGATCTTCAAGTGAGCCGCCCCCTCGTCCAACAATCAGAATGTCGACCGGATCTTTATGATTGCAAAACCACTCAATGGCACTCACCAGTTCCGGCGCCGCATTGAGTCCCTGAACGCTCGCATGATGCAGGTAAAGTGTGGCAATCGGCCAGCGCTGTTCAAAGGTCGAGCGAATATCATGAAAAGCGGCTCCGGAAGAGGATGTAATGACGCCAATTCGTTTGGGGAAAGGGGGAATGGGCTTTTTTCGGGACTCTTCAAAAAGCCCCTCTTGTTCAAGTTTTCGTTTCAGCTCTTCATATTTTTGCTGGAGTTTCCCGACCCCGGCCTGCTCTACCAGCGATACAATCAGCTGGTACCGTCCATGAGGGGCATAGATCTGGATATCACCGCCCAGCACCACCTGCTGACCGTCTCTTAATTCTGTTACCAGGCGTTGTGCCGTGTTGCGCCATAACACACAGGGAAGCTGTGCATTCTGGTCTTTCACCGTAAAATAGTAATGGCCATTACGGCTCTTTTTAACATTGCTGATCTCACCCTCTACCATGATGTCGTGAAAATGGCTTTCAACCAGGGTTTTCAACTTGGCTGTTAGTTCTGAAACAGTCGGTACATCAAAAGTGAACGGGATCTGGTTGGTCATAGAACAGACAGTGGGTTGGATACGGTCAAACGGTTAAAATGTTAATAGCATGATAATAAAAATTTGCAGTCAGATGGCAATGAAATGGAGTATTTAAAGGGTTTTTATCCAAAAAATCATCAGTTTGCCGCTTTCGGTGTTCCGGCCAATATCTTTCCAGTAATAGGTTGTTTGAAGTTCAGGGACCTTGCGATAGCCAAACTTTTTCCAAACCGGGTCGAGAGGGCGATAATCGGCAGGACGAAGGGGGTGGCTCTCCGGCCTTTGAACCGCACAAAATGTGATTGTTTGATATCTGTTCAGGCTGCGGGCGTGTTCTTCCCGTTCCCGGAAAAAGTGCTTGTAGACACCCATTCCCCTATAGCGGGGCAGAAGTATCGACTCACCACAATAAAAAACGGTCTGTTCCGGATACCCGGAATCTTTAAATGCGTTTTTGAACTCCTCAGTTTCATCTGTCAGGGGAAGGCCGGTTGAAGCGCCGACAACCTGTTTGCCGTCCAGAGCCAGAACTGCAATGCTTTCGGGACTCTCTGCATACGTTTGCAGGTATTTTTGTTCATATTCAGCGTTTCCGTCGTAGAGATATGGAAACTCCCTGAACACGTCAATTCGAAGCTGGCCCAGTTCATGCAAAACATCTTTAATGTCAGGGCCTTTGATAACGTGAATGTCCAGGCTGGGGTCCATATTTTCAGGCTGTGAATGTTTCAATTCAGGTGTTCACGGAAAGATAATCATTCCGGACAACTATTTGGGAGTGCCCCGAACTATAGGCAAACCGGACAAGCCCTGCAGATGAAATGGAAAACGATTAATTCCGTTTTGAAATCGTAATTAAGAATAAATCGGGCTATATTTGCACAAAAAATATAACAGACCTTTTGTATGGAACCTACCCCTGACTTACTGATCAAAAATTGCAAGCCAATCGGAGATGGATTTGACGGCAAATCGCTGGCCGATATCCTGATTCAGAACGGCAAGATTGTTAATATTGAGAAGGATCTTTCTGCGGATGATGTAGTGCCCGTTTACAATGCCAATGGTGCATATGCAAGCGGAGGCTGGATGGATATGCATGTTCATCTCAGGGAGCCGGGATTTGAACATAAAGAGACGGTTGCAACCGGGTGCAGATCGGCTGCATTTGGCGGCTTTACCGAAGTAGCCTGCATGCCGAACACCAAACCGGCAACCCATACGCGTGATGTTGTTGAGTTTATTAAAAAGAAAGCCGAAGGCCAGGCCGTGGATGTGCACCCGATTGGCACGGTGACCAAAGAGCGTGCCGGAAAATCGATCGCCGAGATGGCCGATATGAAAGCAGGCGGCGCGGTGGCATTCAGTGACGACGGCGATCCGGTCTATGATTCCCAGGTAATGCGGGTAGCCCTGGAATATTCATCGATGCTTGGAGTGCCGATCATCAACCATGAAGAGGACCTTAAGCTATCCCGTCCCGGCCATATGAATGAAGGAGTGGTGTCGACCCGGCTCGGACTCGACGGAACCCCCGGAATTGCCGAGGAGACCATGATTGCCCGGGATATCCTGCTGGCCGGTTTTACCGGCGGGCACATCCATGTTGCGCATATCAGTACGCGCAAAGCGGTCGACCTGGTCAGGAAAGCGAAAGCAGAAGGCATTCATGTGACCACAGAGGTTTGTACTCATCATTTTGACCTGACGGATGAAGAGGTTGAACGTAGAAAATTTGACACCCATGTTAAGATGCACCCGCCGCTGCGAACACAAGATGATGTAAATGCGATGATTGAAGGGCTTGCAGACGGTACCATTGATGTTATCTGTACCGATCATGCACCGCACTCGGTCGAGGAGAAAGAGGTGGAGTTTATCTATGCCCCCAACGGTATCACCGGCCTCGATACCGCATGGAGCATCTGTGTAATGAGACTTTTAAAACCCGGCAAGCTTTCACTGACTGAGATCCTCGACAAACTGATTGTCAACCCCCGTAAAATACTGAACCTTGAGATTCCGAAAATTAAAAAGGGGGCGGCAGCCAACCTCACCCTTTTCAATACGGATGAGGAGTGGGTTTACACCGATAAAGAGGTGAGGTCCAAATCTAAAAATTCACCCTATATCGGCGATACTCTGACCGGACGGGCTACGGCGATCTATAACCGCAGCCGGTTTGTGGAGAACTCGCTGCACACGGCATAACATCAGCCGGGTGCCATCCCTGTTTATCTGAATTGTCAGAAATTGACCGGACATCCATTGAGAAACTCAACAGCCATACTGTTCCTATTGATTCTTATCGGTCTGGTGGTGCCCTGCCTCACAGAGGGGAGGCAGGCTGACAACTCCATTCTGAATGAGGTCCGGATATTCAGGGATTTTGGGAGTTTCAATCCTGGTTTTTTTGAGTCTGAGATCCGATCAGACTACCCGTATGAATATCTGAAACGGAAGGCATCTGTAGAGTTTGAGGAGCGGGATGGTCGAATTGTGGCCTATATTCATCACCGAAATGTGATCCGCATTCACTCTGCCGATCCGATCGAACAGGTTCAGGCCTCGCTGGTGGCAATCCCCTATTATGCAGCAGAAAATATGGAACAGGTCACCAATCTCGAGGGAATTACATGGAAGCCGGGGGGGACATTTTATCATATAAACCAGGAGAGCGTGCAGAATGCACAGTTAAACAGCCGGTACCGGCTCATTGAATTTGAGATGCCGGAAGTGGAACAGGGAGATGTGATTGAGTATAAATACACCCTGGTGAGGCGATATATTGAGGAGCTGCCCGGATTCTACTTTTCAGATCAGGTTCCTGTCCGGAAGGCGGCGCTCTATATCAAAAACGAACCCTATATCCGGTATGATGCGGTGGCGCAAAATGTCGATTTTGAACTTCAGTATGAAGAGTTTGAAGTTGACACCAGCAGTATTCCGCACGTATTCACATACGAACGGCCCGACCCGGTCTATATCGAAAAATGGAGTGCGGCGGATGTAGACGGCATTGGGAGCTCCGCCTATATCTCATCGCCTGAAGATGTACGGGCACAAATCCATTTTCAACTTAGCGAGTTCGGCCTTCCCCGGCAGCCCCTGGAAAACAGCTGGGAATATGTTGCAGCACAAATTCGAAGGCATAACAACCCGTACGCCCTGGTTAACCGCAACAGGGGGCATTTTAAAGAGATTGCATCAGACTTTGCTCACCTTGATAACCCGGAAGCGAGACAGGACTCCATTTTTGCATATGTGAACCGGCAATCACAGTTTAACGAGATGAATACCATTTTTGCCTCGGGCAGCCTGGAACATGTTCTTCAGGGGATTCCGGCCAACCAGGCAGAGATCAATACCGTGTTGCTGGGACTTCTTCTGGAGAGTGGAATTGACGCGCGTCCACTCTATGTATCGAGCCGGAGCCTTGGCAGGATCAATCGCACCTTTCCGTCACTCTACCAGTTCAACCGGGTTCTGGTTGTGAGCGTCATTTCAGATGAGCGGTTTATCATGGATGCCTCATTTCCATACAGTTATCCAGGCCTGATTCCAGTCGACGCTTATAATGAACAGGGGATGGTGTTTAACGAAGACGGCTATGAATGGATGGATTTGACACCGGAGCGAAGCGTTTTTAACCTCGATATTGATGTGACGGGCAAGCTGAAGGCAGATGGTACATTAAGCGGAAGGCTTCAGGGCCGGGCAACCGGCTACCCTGCCCGTGAGATCGCGCGTGCACTGGCACAGGGCGGCCGGGGAGATGATATTGTGCGAGAAACTTTTTTTGATCTCTATCCGGAGGTTCAGATTGAGGAGCTGGAGGCTCGTCAGAATCGGTCAGATACCGTTCATCTGGATCTCTCCTTTGTCATTGAAAATTATGCCGTATCTTTTGCCGAGGGTTTGGAGTACAGGCCCATGCTGATTGGATACCTGTTTCAAAACCCGTTTGAGGAGACCAGCCGCAGAGTACCCATTACACTGGATGCTCCTGAAAAGGTGACGGTGCACTACACGATCGAGTTGCCGGAAGGAGCGAGCTCAGAGGCGATTTCCGGAGAACAGATAACCCGCCTGAATGGAGCCGAGCTTTCTGAAGAGTATCAGCTGGAGTCAGGGCGCCTCGATTACTTTTTCCAGGTAGAGATTACAAGGAAAGAGTTTTTGCCGGAAGAGTATTCTCAGTTAAGGCAGATTTACCAGCGCTGGGTAGAGTTGAGCAATGAGGCCTGGTTCATTGAGATAGAGAATGGAATGTGATAAGATGGACGATAGCAAGATAAATAACATACTGTCAATCGAGACGTCGACACCAGTCTGTTCGGTAGCGCTTAGGACGGCCGACGGCAGGGTGACTGAACGCAGAATTGAGGGGAAAGGCGTCCACTCAGATCGCACCTTCCTATTCACGAAAGAGCTGCTCGATCGCAACAGCCTCGGGCTGAACAACCTGGATGCTGTGCTGTTCAGTAACGGCCCGGGATCGTACACGGGGCTTCGGATTGGAGCGGCAGCGATCAAAGGGCTGCTGTTCCGCCAAAAGGTTGAACTCTATCTCTTTCCCACACTGCTTGCATTTGCATCGGGTATGCTGAGGTCTCATCCCGGAAAACGGGTACATGCCGTGATCGATGCGCGAAGAAAGCATCTGTATCATCGAATGGCAGACTCGGTGAGAGGGGATTTCGGATCGGCCAAGGTCAGGGAGATCAGTGAACTCAATGAAATGATCAAGCCCGGTGATATTGTTGTGGGAACAGGCTGGGAAAGACTGAGTCTCAATCAGCCGGAAAAGATTACTAAAATAGGTACGGAAGGCATATCGGCAGCAAACCTGATCACCGCTTTTCAGGATGAGACGATGCGCAGATTTTTTGAAAAAGGGAACGCAGAGACATTTGAGCCGGAATACCTGACCCTGTCACAGATAAATAATTCAGCGATTCGCGGATAAAGATTTTTGCTTCGGTGTGAATTCGTTATTTTTCAAAGCTACAAAAACTTAAAAACGTATTATGTCCTGGTTTAAACGTAAAGA
>JBJHCX010000082.1:0-8400 GCA_050486245.1 Rhodohalobacter sp. | reverse complement strand
GCATCCTCCTGGATGGCGCAGTTGACAATTTCGTGAACCGACCGGTTGTGTCCCAGGTGAATCACCTCCGCCCCGGTGCCCTGCAGGATGCGGCGCATGATATTGATACTCGCATCGTGACCGTCAAACAGGCTGGCGGCCGTTACAAACCGAATCTTATGCGATGGAGAATATTTTTCCTGCGCCGATGAACCGGCTTTAGCAGTGCTCTTCTTGGATGGTTTTTGAGTCGTTACAGTACCTTCAGACATAAATTCTTTCAAATAAATCAGTTCACAATTACATCGTTATGGAAGCGATTTCAAAGATATAGAATTCCGATCAAAAAATCTGTTTCAAGATGCAGGGTGCAAGGCACAGGTTTCAGAGAATATGGCGTAGGGGCGTATAGCCATACGCCCTTTCATATCGCCATACGCCCTTTCATATCGCCATACGCCCTTTCATATCGCCATACGCCCTTTCATATGGATATATGCCCTTTCATGGTTCACGAAATTCCCCTCCTTGGATAAGGAGGGAATAAAGGGGCCTGCCGACCGAAGCTTTTGCGTAGGTTGGGTGGTTCGAAAAATCTTGCCGACTGCGATGAATGATGATCTACAGCATGCGGATTATATTTTGGCTTGATCCTACACCGTACACCCTAAACCGTATACCTTTATGGGGGAACCGCTGAATATCGAATAACTAAGAGAGGGGTATTGGTATATGACAGATGAAAACTGCAATCTCGACCCTTCCGTGCAAATCCGTGTTTCGCTGCGTGTCAATAGATGATCCGTGGCTAGAAACCCCCGGTTATACGGTGTTGGTTTACGATGCAGGGCGTAATCAGGGCGTAATCAGGGGGCAATCAGGGCGTATGGCTATACGCCCCTACACCATATTCCCTTAATCATTCGCAAAGGTGATCTCCACCTCCGAGGTAAACCCCTCCCTTACGGGCACGCTGCGGCGGATGGCATAGGGCTCGGGACGCCGATAGGGATCCACACTCCCGCTGTCCCACCGTCGGTTTTGGTTCACATCCTGCCAGACCCGTACGCGATACTCCAGCGGCGGCAGGTTTTCGATCTCGATGCTTCTGCCCGTAAAGGTGGTATCCACTTCAATACTGTTATCCATATCATTGATGACCAATCGGTTATCAACATCATCCAGACCATTTGTAAGGGTCACTTCAATGCTTCCCAGCTGATTGCGCTGCCAGATATCGGGGTTGATCCGGAGGTAATCAGACTCCCAGGGATCCCAGACGCGAAACTCATACTGCACCCCGCTCTCCCACGTCTGATTGGATGGTGATATTCGCAGAATATGCCGGTCAGCCTCGGCCGCGGGCCACTCCTCAAACATCCGGTCGCCCTCAAAGACCAGCAGCGAATCAAGCACCGCATTGTCGTCAATAAACTTGGTATAGGTAATTTCAAGCGGTTCATCGGGGAAGAGTCCGCTGCCCGCATTGTGCGAGACGGTTCGAAGTCCGGTCGTATCGGGCTCCGAAGATCCCTCAAACGGATCGGTATACGCCTCCAGCGCATTGCCCGCCTTATCACTGACCCCTTCCGGATAGAGCGTGTAGTACTCCCCCTCCTGCAGCGCCTCATCAGTCTGGGCAAAAAAGACAGCAGGGTTGTCCTGCGGGGTGAAGAGCGGCCAGGCGGTCGTCACCTCATTGCCCAGGGAGTCGGCAACCTGAAGCCGCGCACCGGGATCCCAGCGGATCTCCTCATTTGATCGGACACGCAGGCGGCGCTCGGAGAGCAGCCCCACTCCTTCAATCACCGGTGCCACGGTATCGGGCATCGAGACGTAGAGTGTACCCAGATCCGCCTCGCCGTTCGCCTCCAGTTCGACCGATTCGATAAAGAACGGCTGAGCAGCCTCGCGGTTACGGTCCCATATCCGGTTACGGTTCACATCGTTCACCCAGAAAGCGCGATAGGTACCCGGACTCAAAAAGCCGAACTCCACCTGTCCCGAGGTATCGCTCTGGGCCACATAGCGTGCACGCTGCGAAAAATCGACCGGTTCACGGTAGAGAAACACGCGCCTTCCGCTTTCGCCCCTGCCCGTCTCCGCCTCCAGAACGCGGGCGGTGACACGGCCCTCATCCAGGTCGGGGCCGGTTGAGAGCGCCAGGTCGAACGAGGATGCCATCTTGTTGCGGTCGGTGTCGGTGACATCCACGCCCACCTTCACCACAAGCGTGGTGTTCTCGGGCAGGTCGCTCTGAAACTCGACGATCGCCGTACGCCGGCGGAAGCTGATCTCATAGTCGAGCGCCAGGTCGGGCTCGATGCTGATATTCTGGCGAAATGAGTTGCGGTCGATAAACTTGCTGAAAGTAAACCGCACCTCATTTCCCACAAAATTTGTCGTACCCGACGGCGGAAAGGTTTGCGTCACAACCGGCGGGGTGCGGTCTGGCGGACCGCCGCTCGGTGCCATCGGCGTGGCACAGCTCATCGCAATGAAAATCAGAATCAATGCGATAGCGCCCGTAAAGTAAAATGATGAATGTCGGTTCAATGGGGTGATCCGGGTCTTGTTGTTTACATGAAAATCTTGCCTAAGATATCAATTTTTTCAAACAATGCGTGGGAAGGTAAAAACGGTTCAGGGAATATGGTGGTGTAGGGGCGTATGGCTATACGCCCATCCATATGGTGATACACCCTTTCATATGGCTATACGCCATCCATATGGTGATACGCCCTTTCATATCACAACCCAAAAACCATCCACCCCTTCCTGAACCTGCCAATAATCCAACCATTAATTGGGGATTGAATATTGAAATTCGAACAGAAGAAAATCGAATAACTAAGAAAGGGGCATTGGGTTATGGCTGATGGAATTTTCAATCATGATCATTCCGTGCAAATCCGTACCTCCGTGGCTATAAAAACCCCGGTTATATTCTGTTGGGTATACGGTGCAGGTCGCAATCAGGGCGCAACCAGGGCGTATAGCCATACGCCCCTACATGCCATCTGCCAACAAACCATCCATCAATATTTCAATTTTGCCTTTTGCTTTTTCAATTCAACCAAACATCTGTGTATCTTAAATGCCTATAATCTAATCAGATAAAACGATCCGATGTACATCAACAAACCGGCATCCTACACCGACTATTATGAACTGACCATGGCTCAGGGCTATTTTCTGTCGGGAATGCACCGTAAAACGGCAAGTTTCGACTACTTTTTCCGGAAGATTCCGTTTGCCGGCGGATATGTGGTCTATGCCGGACTGAACGAGCTGATCGAGACGATCCAGAACCTCTCCTTCACCGGCGAGGAGATCAGCTATCTGAAAAAGGAGGGATTTCACCCGGAGTTCCTGGAATACCTCGAAAATTTTGAGTTCCGGGGGAGCTTATGGTCGGCCAGGGAGGGCGAGGTGATCTTTCCGAACGAGCCGATCCTGCGCGTGGAGGGCAACCTGCTCGAGACGCAGCTCATTGAGACCCTGCTGCTCAATATCCTCAACTTTCAGTCGCTCATCGCTACCAAGGCGGCGAGGATCAAGCTGTCGGCCGGCGAGTCGTCGGTCGTGCTCGACTTCGGCCTGCGTCGTTCACAGGGGCTGGGTGGGATCCACGCCACGCGTGCAGCGATGATCGGGGGATTTGACGGCACATCCAATGTCTACTCGGCGCAGCGTTTTAACGTGCCGGCCGGGGGAACCATGGCGCACTCCTGGATTCAGTCGTTCGACGATGAACTGGAGGCGTTTCGGACCTACGCCCGGCACTATCCCGGCGACACCACCCTGCTGGTCGATACGTACGACACCCTCGGGTGCGGCGTGCCCAACGCCATCACCATTGCCAAAGAGCTCGAAGAGAAAGGCCATAAGCTCAAGGCGATCCGCCTCGACAGCGGTGACCTGGCCTATTTCGCCCGTCAGTCGCGCAAGATGCTCGACGATGCCGGCCTCGATTATGTTAAAATTGCAGCATCCAACCAGCTCGATGAGCGGGTCATCATGAGTTTGAAGACCCAGCAGGCGCCGATCGACATCTACGGAGTGGGAACGAGGCTGGTTACCGGACACACCTCCCCCGCCCTCGACGGAGTCTACAAGCTCAATTCGGTCGATCGTACTCCGAAAATGAAGATCTCCGAGAACATCGAAAAGATCACCCTGCCCGGCAAGAAGAAAGTACACCGCTACCTCAACGGCGACGGCACCTTCTACGGCGATGCGATCCTATTTGAGGATGAAAAAGTGATCGAGCGGATGCACCACCCCACCTTTCCCGCCAAGAAGAGCGACCTTGTGGGACGAGAACACGAAGAGCTGCTGCAGCCGGTCATGAAAAACGGCGCCATCACAACCGATCTGCCCGAAGTATCCGATATCGCCGCCTACGCCCGCATGCGACTCGGACGGCTCCAGCCCGAATACAAACGCCTCGACAACCCCCATATCTACAAAGTAGGCATCAGCACCCGATTGATGGAGAAACGGGACGTCTTGCTGAAATTGCTAAAGAAGTAGAGAAGTGGAGAAGTAGAGAAGTAGAGAAGTAGAGAAGGAAGAAGGCAAAAGGCAAAAGGCAAAAGGCAAAAGGCCCCGAATTCTCGGGACTGCGCAAAAAACGCGCAGCAAAAGGCAAAATTTCCAAATTCCAAGCACCAAATTTCAAGCCGGCCTGAAAAAACTGTTGGCACTGTTGACACTGATCACTGTAATAACTGTTGACACTGATCACTGTAATAACTGTTGACACTGATCACTGTTGACACTGTGCACTGTAAACTATGCGGAGAGAGAGGGATTCGAACCCTCGGTACCCTTGCGGGCACACTCGCTTTCCAGGCGAGCCCATTCGACCACTCTGGCATCTCTCCATTCCAAAAATTGGAAGATTGAAAAGATAGGAGATTCAGGATGCAGTATCAACGCAAATTGTAACTAAATTTCGGATGAGGAGACCACGTTTACTCCTTTCTCTCTCATCTCGTTCCATGCGGCCTCGAGCGATCCGTTGAGGTCGATCCCCTTAACCGCATCCTCAACGATGTACATGGTGAATCCCTCATCAATTCCGTCCAAAACGGACCATTTAACGCAGAAATCGGTGGCCAGTCCGGTAACATAGAGGTCGGTAATGCCACGGGCTTTCAGGTATCCGGTGAGGCCGGTAGTCGTCTTCTGGTCATTTTCAAAAAAGGTGGAGTAGGAGTCGATCTCTTTGCGGAACCCCTTTCGGATCACCACCTGCGTCTTTTTGGTATTGAGATATGGGTGAAACTCTGCCCCTTTCGATCCCTGCACGCAGTGATCGGGCCAGAGAACCTGAGTACCGTAATCGAGTTCGATTGTATCCAGGGGATTCTTCCCATCGTGCGATGACGCAAACGAAAGGTGTCCGGCAGGATGCCAGTCCTGGGTTTGAATGATCACGTCAAACGAATCGATCAGGCTGTTGATGACGGGGATGATGGTATCGCCTTCAGATACTTCAAGGGCGCCTCCGGGACAAAAATCATTCTGTACATCAACGATCAGCAGTGCTTTCATGGGGCTGTTGGTTTATTTGATTGAGTTTCTTTTTGTAAAGATAAAGCGTTGCCGGGTCAAGGCAAAAGGTTTTGGGTACGGTTTACGGTTTACGGTTTACGGTTTACGGTTTACGGTCTACGGCTTACGGTTTACGGTCTACGGCTTACGGTTTATGGTTTATGGTAGATGGTAGATGGACAGTCTGCCCCCCTTTTTTTACCTTCTCCACTTCTCTACTTCTCTACTTCTCCACTTACTTAAAATGTTTCTTTTCGCGCTGGTAGTCTTCATTGGAGAGCAGGCCTTGCTGCCAGAGTCCGGTAAGGTAGTCGAGGCGGTCGGCCGTGCCGGCGGGGTGCCGGGGTTCGCGCGGTTTTGAGCGTTCCTTTGCGGAGAGCCGGCGGCGCTCATTTTCGGCGGCGGACATGATCATCTCAGAGATTTGGCTCGGGTTTTGAAGTCCGGTAAGTGAGACCCTTCGCGAGTTGGTGTGGAGCGTAACGGTTCCGAAACCGAGTCGGCTGCCCAGCCACCCCTGCTCAACGGTTGTGCGCTGGATATTCTCGATATCGACCCGCTCCTCCGTCTTCTCCGAACGCACGGCAATCGACCGTTCGCCAATGACATAGGATGTGGTATGATACTCCTTATAGTACAGAAATAGGATAAACACACCGATCAATACCGGGATCAGGATCACTCCCAGGGCGATTCCCGGCAACTTTGACTTCACAGACGGCCGAAGCGTGATCGTTTTCCCTGTATCGCCCTGTTTCTCTGATTCTGACATATTTATCGAATGTTTATTCATTAAAGCCCTCAATGGCACCAAACCATGAAGGATTCAAATTTCATTACTTTTCAGCAGTTGCAACACATGTTGAACCACCCAACCTATAAAATACTACGGTCGGCAAGCCCACCTATAAAATACTACGGTCGGCAAGCCCACCTATAAAATACTACGGTCGGCAAGCCCACCTATAAAATACTACGGTCGGCAAGCCCACCTGTGAAATACATACGGTCGGCAGGCCCACCTTTAAAAAACATACGGTCGGCAGGCCCACCTTTAAAAAACATACGGTCGGCAGGCCCACCTTTAAAAAACATACGGTCGGCAGGCCCACCTTTAAAAAACATACAGTCGGCAAGCCCACCTGTGAAATACATATGGTCGGCAAGCCCTCAGTCCCCTCCTTAAAAAGGAGGGGAGGCTTCTCCACTTTTCCACTTTTCCACTTCTTCACTACTTCACTTCTCCACTTTTTCTGTTGATCGGTTTGTCGGTTTCTCTGTTGGTCGGTTTACACAGCCCTTCTCCACTTCCATCAACTCATTTTCTCCAAAAACCGTTTGGATATCCGCGCCTTGATCTGAATGCGAAGGCTTTCCAGCATGACAACCGCCTCTTCGCCGCTGGTGTAGAGAACCGTGCCCTGCTGACCCGCCAGCCGGCCCTCACGCACTTTGGCCCGCTGCCCCGGGTGAAGGTCCTCGGCCTGCGCATCGGTCCCGTACTCGGTAATCAGCTTGAGCGATTCAATCTCCTCATCGCGCACCAGTGCCGGTTTTCCCTTCCAGAAGAGACAGCGAAGCACACCTGGATCCTCAAGCACCTCTTCACGCTCCTGCGGGGTGACGCGCACAAAAATATAGCCGTTGATCAGCGGCTTCTCAACATCCTTCCAGCGATCGCTCCACTTCACCCGTTCGGTGGTTACCGGACAATACGCTTCAAATCCGCGTTCCAGCAGCCGGGCTTCACTCTTCTTCTCGTGACGCGGCTTGGTATAGTAGGCTCTCCAGGATTTCTCTGAACTCATGGGGTTGGTTTGTTGAATGAGGGACTTTTGACGGGAACTTAATAAAGGGAGAAGGGAAAAAGCAATAAAGGTGTACGGTTTACGGTGTACGGTTTACGGTTTACGGTGTACGGTTTACGGTTTATGGTAGATGGTAGATGGTAGATGGTTTTCAGTGATCAGTGATCAGTGAACAGTGCCAACAGGGCCTTTAATACGTAGTGAAACGTCAAACGTCAAACGTGAAACATTGATAGCTCAATCGAGTCGGAATCTCCAGAATCGTGCATTTACCATAAGAATATGTGGGAATTCTCCTGCACTCACTTTCTCGGTTTCTCGGTTTCTCGGTTTCTCCGTTTATCGGTTTTTCGGTTTCTCTGTTCCTGCAAGGGCTCCGGGCAGTACTTCGACGCCGGTTATGTCGCCATTCTCATCGTAATCAACGATGACGCCGGGGCAGGCTTCGCGGCTTTCGCACGCTGTTTGATCGCTGAGCACGATATAGACGGCTTTGTTTTCATCATCAATCTTTACGTTCATGATCCGTTCCCTGTCGTTTTTCGGTAAGCGGTAATAATTCGGACCTGCGACGGTTTGCGTTCGGCAATAAATGTATGTTCAACCTCAGTATTGCCGTTGTGTCCACATTTGCTGAAAGCCCAAAGTGATTCGGATACCTCTTCAATTCTATCCGGTTCATTCATCACCGTGCGTGTCACATCCTCACTGATACCTCTTTTGCTCAAAACGTTCAGGGCGTAAACGGATAACACCCAGTTAATTTTCATGATAGACTTACTATAATTATAGAGCTTTAAAGTATTGAGCTCCGATAATTTAGTAAAAAAAATGTAATATGCACATATTTCTTACAAAAACATCCAATTTATGTTCCGCAGGGTTTATGGTCTATGGTAGATGGTAGATGGTTTTCAGTGTACAGTGTACAGTGAACAGTGTCAACAGTGCCAACAGTTTTGGCATGCCGGTTTGGAATTTGGTGCTTGGAATTTGGATTTTTTGCCTTTTGCCTTTTGCCTTTTGCCTTTTGCCTTTTGCCTTTTGCCTT
>JBJHCX010000081.1:0-8504 GCA_050486245.1 Rhodohalobacter sp. | reverse complement strand
CGTTGTCTCGTCTGAATCGGCACTGATCGATATGAATTAACCGCAAGAACGGTTCACAGGCAGCAAAAACATTGCAGAGAAATCAGAACTTTTTTCATCAGTGATATCGGGCAGAGCAAACCGATCGTCAACCCGGAAATATTAAATGATATTAATATGATTCCGGCTTGTCTTAAACGCTTGATATCACTAACCTCTCTAACATGGGCAAAGTAAATACCAGAACACATATTGGGGATCTTCTCAGGGCCCGCGAAGTCATTACTGAGGATCAGCTCTCGATGGCGCTGAAGATACTGGCTGAAGAGCCGGATCACTCAAACCGGCGAATTGGCCAGATACTCTACCAGGACCTGAACCTTGACCGTCATACGGTAATGAGGGAGATCGCTGATATATATGCATTTGAAGAGGTATTTGAGGGGAAAAGCGAACTCTCTCCCGAGCGCATTCAGGAGATCAAGAAGTATATGGAAAGCCTGCCTCAGGATGTGGTTGATGAACTGGCCCATCAAAAAGCGGTGCCCATCCGAAAAACGGTCACCTCACTGACTATCGCAGCGGCCGATCCATCCGACCCGAAACTCTCGGGCACCATTTCACGGCTCAATTTTAAGGAATTCGATATTCAGTATTGCCGGTTTGAACTCATTGAGTTTATCCTCTCTAATGTATATGAACAGAAAAACGAGTTCCTTGACCTGCTGGAGGAGATCGACTATGAAGAGCCGCAGATGGGCGATTCTGAAGAGGAGATCAATGAAGAGGAGATTGAAGCTGAAATCAACCAGAGTATGCTCAACTCACTGGTTGAGGGGATGCTGGTTGAAGGGGTGCGGCAGGGTGTCAGTGATATCCACATCATTCCGAGTGGCCCCACAACCACCGATATCCGGTTTCGTCTCGATGGTAAACTGCAGCTCTGGTATCAGCAGAAAAATGTAAAACCGGAAGCCATTTCAGCCGTTGTCAAGGATAAAACCCGAAATGTTGACCGTTTTGAACGTGACAGCTCCCAGGATGGATTTATCCAGCGAAGTGTTGACAATCACAACATCCGTTACAGGGTCTCGATCATGCCGATGGTGGGTGCCCAGTTTGACCGCAAGTTTGAATCGATCGTTATCCGAATTCTGGATGACAGAAAGGTGATTACCGACCTGAATGTGCTTGGTCTGCAGAAAAAGGCGAAGGCAGATTTTGTGAAA
Source organism: Rhodohalobacter sp. (assembly GCA_050486245.1). GTDB lineage: Bacteria > Bacteroidota > Rhodothermia > Balneolales > Balneolaceae > Rhodohalobacter. The sequence goes on along the minus strand of JBJHCX010000081.1, from coordinate 7,296 downwards.
GCAATTGAACAGCCGTCAGGCATTGTGATTATTACCGGCCCGACCGGAAGCGGTAAATCGACCACCCTGGTGGCGGCCCTCCACTATGTCATTGATCCGACCAAGAACGTATTGACCGTAGAGGAGCCGGTAGAGTACCTTATTAAAGGCGCAAGGCAGCTGAAGATCAGCCATAATATGACATTTGACCTGGCTATACGGGGTATTCTTCGCCATGACCCCGATATTGTGCTTGTAGGTGAGATTCGGGATTTGAAAACGGCTGAAATTGCGATTAAGCTGGCAAATACCGGTCACCTTACTTTCTCAACACTTCACACCAATGATGCGCCCAGTGCGGTATCCCGGCTTTACAAGATGGGAGTTGAACCTTTTTTGATTGCCAATGCGGTCAACCTGATTATGGCTCAGCGCCTTCTGCGCCGGCTTTGCAAAAACTGCAAGCGCGAGTATGAGCCGCACCCCGAAATGCTGAGGGGTATCGGGTTCAGTGAAGAGGAGATCAATTCAAATACTTTCTATGAACCTGTTGGCTGTGACAAGTGCAACAATTTGGGGTATAAGGGGCGTGCTGCGATACACGAGGCACTCTATTTCAGTAAAGATATCCGGCGTGCGATATTGGACTCCGGTGGCGATATTGATGAAGAAACGATAAAAACGATGGCAATTAAAAATGGCATGCTTACATTACGGGCTTCCGGGCGTGAACGGATAAAGGAAGGGATTACCAGCCTGGAAGAAGTCATTGCGATTACTCTGGATGATTAAATATATGGGTAGAGGAAATACTATGACCAGATCTGATAGTCAAAAACTGAATATGATGCCGGAATACAAACGGAATCTGCTGAAAGATCCGCCGCATCTGCTGAAAAACTTCCACTATGAGGATGTACTCGCATTTCTTGAACTGGGAAGGGAGGAACGCTTCCAGAGGGGAGATACCATTGTCAACGAAAAGGATCACGTGCAATCAGCTTATCTGGTTGGTTTTGGCAAAGTGGGCATCTGGAAGGATGAAGTGCAGCTGGCTGTACTGGAGGACGGCAGTTTTCTGGGTGAAACGTTTCTGTTCAGCAAACAGAACCGGATGGCAAAAGTGGTATGTGAAGAGAATGCGATCCTTTTGAGCTTTGAACGCTATGACGTGCTCAACTATTTCCGGAAAAGGCCGGAAAAACTATTCAATATCTTCACCAAAAATATTATTGAAATTCAGCAAAAGAAGATTGAAAATATGAACGTACAACTGCTGAATTTGAAGAAGAGGCTGTTGGGTAATGACAACTGGTAGCGGATAAAAAAACCAAAGAACCATCATTTTTTTGTAACAATTTCCCGTTTGGTTACTCTTTTTACACAGATGTGTGTAATGAGATGATTTTTTTAAAAAAAGAAAGTGTTTTAGGCATCCAAAATTTCAGCTATCATTATATTGCAAAATTATTGGGAATCATTACATTATCTACAGAACCAAGATCTCTGAATCACTTTCTATAATTGCGTTGTAATATCAGCATAGAATGAGTACATCTACAATATCGTTAAAACCCGTTCGAGACATATGCGGCCGTGTTGCCGGCCAGATTCCGGAATCCATGCGGGGTTTGGAGTATCATGCAGCAATTGGAGATATCATCAATGAACTGCCGGAAGAGGAGAGAAGTGCCCTCAGGCAGGCCCTGAACAGCTTTCTCGTCTATATGGAGAAGATTGAAGCATCCGATATCGACCTGGGCGGACCCGGGTGCAACGGACGCATATGGTATCGTGTATTTGGGAAAAAATCTCCGCTCAATATGGATAAGGAGATCCCTGTCAGGGAGACGGATGTACTTCTGCACAATACAATTACGCGCACACAGCGGCAGGAGCTGCTCGAAAAGAAAAGCCTCGACTTCTCCTACACAATCCAGGCCGACGGCAACCGAAACCGGCGGTACAGGGCCAACATGTATATGGATCTGGAGTCTCTGGCGCTCAATATGCGTAAAATTGATACCGAAATTCGCCCCTTTAAATCACTCGGGGTTCACCCGGAGGTGGCAAAGGCACTGAGCCTGAAGTACTATAAATACGGGCTGACGCTGGTCACCGGTATCACCGGATCGGGTAAATCTTCTACGCTCGACACCATTATCGATGCCAATAACCGGACCGTTGATGCCCATATCGTGATCATCGCATCTCCGGTCGAATTGATTCACAACCCGATCCGAAGCGTGGTTCGACACCGTGAAGTGGGCCGCGATGTAACCTCTTTCAAGAACGGTGCGGTACAGGCCCTGCGTCAGGATCCCGACATAATCGTGATCGGTGAGCTCCGGGATGCCGAAACCATTACCACTACTCTTGAAATTACCGATTCGGGGCACAAAACGTTCGGTACGCTCCACACCTCTTCAGCCATGGAGAGTATCGAGCGTATTCTGGGTGAGGTGCCTACCGAGGAGCAGGATCGTGTCAGAAACCGCCTGGCCGATGTTCTGACCTGTGTGATCAGCCAGAAGCTGGTCTCCAGCCTCGACGGGAAAAGGGTGCTGGCCAAAGAGGTACTCACGGTTTCCCCTTCTGTCAGGGCTGCTATCCGGAATAACAATATTAATGAGATCTACCAGATGCTGAACGAAGGCGGCGAACTGGGAATGAATACCATGGAACAGGACCTGAAGAGGCTGTATGATGAGGGCAGAATCTCCAAAGAGGAAGCCTACAACAATGCAAACAATAAAAAACGGATGCAGCAGCTCTTCAACGAGTTGGATTAACCTAACATAACCCCTGATATCGGATGTTTAAATCTCGTGAATACATAGGAATCAGCCTGGAGGGCGAGTTTTTGAAAATTGCCCGCATCAAACCCAGGAAAAAAGGGTTTGAACTGGTCAGGCTTGACAAGCTCAAGCTCGTAAATCCTATTGTAACCGAAAAGAAAAAAGATGCGGTCGGGGCTAAGGAAATCTCTTCTGAGGATGTATTCAGTGAAGAGGATTCGGATGATATTTTTGGCCTGGAACTGGACGACGACCAGGGCGATGAGGATATTGAGGAGATTGACCTGGATGAGTTAGGTGGAACGGCCGATATGGATATCGAGGAGTCAGATCTGCTGCAGGAGTCCTCACAGGTGAAGTCAAATGAGGAACTGCTGGCCAACTTCCTCGACGATTTCAAAAAGAACAAGGTGACCATTGCCCTGAATAATGAGATGGGCAATACCATTTTTCAGGTTATCCGCTCTGAAAATTTCAACGAGCTAAAGAAGAAAGAGGTCAGCCAGATCGTACTGGAAAAACTTGAGGCGATCTACGGTTCAGCCACAACCGATGACTATTACAAATATATTATCCGAAAAGACGGTAGCCTGGTGCTGGCTTCCATCGATGAAGAGTCGCCGGTCCTCCAGCTGGCAACCAAAACAGTTGAGAAATTTAACCAGAAATTCTATATCCATGATGTTTACCCGGATGAGCTTCTGATGGCCGGCCTTTTTAAAAACCACTATGAGAAACACGACCAGGAGATTACCGGCCTGCTCCAGATCGGCCCCCAAAAGTGCCGCATGGTTTTCATGAAGGGCCATGAAATTTTGCAGGTATCGCCGGTAATCAATGAAGGGACCTCGGATAAGAATTTTCTGAATACCATCTTCTCAAAAATCCTTTTTCAGCTCGATACCGGAGAGATTCCGGGACTCGACCGGTTCATCCTGTTTAACAATGCTGTCGGAGAGAATGCATCCGACTTTTTCAGGAAGAATTTTCCGGACCTCCAGGTAGAGGATTTTAAATTCAACCCGGAACTCTTCTCTTTCGAACCGGCGATGAAAGAGACCCTTCCGGGCTTTACCACCGTCATCGGACTCGCATCCGCCGCGGCTGGTGTCGGGAAGGAGAACTACCCGGCCCTGACTTTTTTACCCAAATATGTATCAGACCGGCAGAAAACATTCAAACTGCACTGGCACGGCTTTTTGCTTCTCATTCTGATCGGTGCCAGCCCGGTCATTCTGAACCATTTCTACCAGCAGAATGTGGCAGAAATTGACCGTTTAACGTTCGAAACCAACACGCTGCAGAGCCAGATCAATGAACTGCAGCCCCTGGTCGATGAAGCCGAAGAACTTACCATGAGACTTGGGCAGATGCAGAGCCAGCTCCAGCTGCTGGGAGAACTGAGCGAGGGGAACATCCGTTGGAGCGTGACGCTCGATGAATTTAACCGGGCCGTTGAAAACGTCGGAAGCACTTGGGTAAACTCGTTCCGGCAGAACAATGACGTGATCATGGTAGACGGATACTCGCTTTTCAGGGAACGGATTCCGGCACTTGCCAACCGCTTCGACTCCGTGACGCTGATGTCGGTGAGAAGAGAAGAGGTGCGTGAACGTGATGTCTTCTACTTTACCATGATGATACGCAGGGTAATAGACGATGAAGCACGATTTACACCTGATAACACACGAAGTGTTAATGAGTTACTAAACTAATTCAGAATAAATCTATGTCATACGCACTTCGAAATACACTGATTTTACTCTTTTTCCTCCTGCTGATTTACGGAGGGGGATATGCTTATATGAAATTTTTCCAGGAGGCTGAGATTGAGCAGCTGGAAGAGCGATCTGAGCGGCTAAGCGGTGAGCTGACCGAGTCGTCACAGATTGCCGAGACGGTTCCGATGCTTCGCGAACAGTTTGAACATGCAACAGACGTCATTGAGAATTTTGACAAAACGATCTTTCACACAAACAATCCGGATGAAATTTTTCGGTTTCTGTCGCTGATCAATGAGGGGGCAAGGGTCGACTTTAATTATACATTCCGTGACTCAACACTCTCTGATGAGTATGGTATTGTGAACTCAGAGATCACCGGTTCCGGGCCCTATCGAAACGTGGTGCGCTTTTTCAATGCCATTGAGTACAGCGAACCGGTACAAAAAATTAATGAAGTTACGATCACGCCGGTTGGCGGAGTCGGAAATTTTCAAAATGTCAACTTTACATTCAGGCTGGCAAGCCATTACGACCGGCAGGATGTGAGTTCCGGCCGCCAGGGCACACCCGGCATCTCCTTTAGAAACAACCAATCGAATCACAACCCGTTTTTTCCATTGATCCGTACCGTGGAACCCAACGAAGAGGGTTTGCCGGATGTGGATCAGAGCAGAATTGTGGGTTTGAGTGGTTCGGTTGTCTATCTGCTGGATCAGAACGGCGTGATGAATACCCTGCGGGTCAACGACAGGGTCTATCTCGGCAGGCTTGAATCGATAAATGTGCAACAGGGATCCGCTACATTCAGGCTGAACCGGGGCGGTATAATTGATGTGGTTACATTGGAGGTACAACGATGAAAAATCTACAATACTCTATGAAAAAATTAGGAATGATAACGCTCACAGCTTGCCTTTTAATCGGCATGGCCGGCACTGACCTTGTTTCGGCACAAGACCGGATTCCCAGAGAGCATGTCAACCCGGATGAAGTGATCTCACTTGACCGGAGAACAACTTTTCCGGAGGCCATAGATGTGTTCAACACCTTTGCGCAGGAGTATGAAAACAGGTTTATCGTTGACCGCACCGGCTATGACGGCCCCATCGGCGTGTCACTGCCCCCGATGCACTGGCGCGACGCCCTCGACTACGTATTGAGGGTGCAGCGGTTTGTTGCATTTGAGGAGCCGGATATGTACGAAATCGTCACTCAGGCCGAAGCGGAAGAGATCGACAGGCGTGAAAGAGACCCGGGCGTGGATCCCTCGGCTCCGCCAAGGCCTGAAGATGAACCGCTGGTAAACACCAGTACCCGTGAGATTCGAATTAACGCAACCTTTTTTGAGGGGAGCAAGCGAGCCCTGCGTGAAGTGGGCGTCGACTGGTCAACACTGACCAGTGGGGTTCCTGAAAACCTTGCCGGTTTTGTAAATCAGGAAGGAGGCGGTGGCGGTGACGCACAGCTTCCAAGCACGGAATTTGAAAACAGCTTTGTGAATGTCAATGCACGCGGTGCACAGAATGTCTCACAAAATGTGTTTAACTCGATCGTGAACTTCGGGGAAGTTGGCGGTATTGAAGTGCAGGCGCTCTTTAGCGCTTTTGAAGCGGATAACCTGGGACAGATCCTGGCTACGCCTTCCGTTAAGGTGGTGAACGGGGAGGAGGGCCGCATTCAGGTGGGTGAAGACTTCTCCATCAAGCAGCGGGACTTTGCCGGGAATGTGACCGATCAGTTTTTCAGCACGGGTACCATTCTGCGTGTCACCCCGCAGATTGTCGAATATGCAGACACCACGCTGATCTATATGACAATTGAAGCAGAACGGTCGTCTGCACAGCCCGATCCGGTCAGCACCGTGATCAGCAAGCAGCAGGCCAATACGCATGCGCTGCTTCTCGACGGTGAAAGCACGGTTATTGCAGGCCTCTATCGAACCGAGGAGGCGAAAGTTCGCCGCGGTATCCCGATACTCAAAGACCTGCCCGGATGGTTTTTCGGGCTGAAATACCTCTTTGGCTATAACTCATCCGATATCCAGGAGAATGAACTGATCATCCTGCTTCAGGCAGAACTCGAAGACCCGATCCCCGATCGGTTTGCACGCAGGTTTCAGTCGCAGCAGGAGCTGCTTGAGGGCAAGCAGGAATCTCATCGAAACAGAATGGAGTATGTGAGTCCGCGTTCACCGGCCCTCGGCGTCGGTTCCATCCGCACCGAACCTGAAGAGGTGGTCGATGAAACCGAGCACATTGAAATTATTGAAGAGCAGGTGGAGCTCGAAACCACCCCGCAAACTCTCTCACCTGACGAGATCAGGGAGCTTCGGGCCGACCTGGAAAGGCGTCAACTGAGGGAAGCTGAAGTACTCGGGCGTGACATCTCAGAGTTTGCCGGAGAGTGGAGGGATGTTCGAATGACGAATATGAACGGTGGCTATGACCATCTCAATTTTTATGTCATCGGCGGATCTTTCCTGGTGCGTGACAATGCAGACAGGCTCTACAGGCGCTTTCTGGATGAGGGATATGAGGCACATATGCTCTTTAACCCGCATACCGATTTCTATTTTGTGGCATACAAAGGATTTGAGACGGCCGATGAGGCAGTTCCCTACCTGCGCAATATACAACGAACCAAACAGAGCGAAGCGTGGCTTTCACGAATCATACGGGAGAGAAGGCTGGACCTGGAGTAATCGAAGCCGGCATGAAGCAGCAGGCCGTTGAAAATCTCAGGATGCGTTAACGGCCCTCGATGCCTTGTGAGCGGCCTTGGCCTGCCGGTTCAGG
>JBJHCX010000080.1:0-8602 GCA_050486245.1 Rhodohalobacter sp. | reverse complement strand
ATCAGTTTGTCAACGAGCTAAATCAGGGTAGCTACCCTGATTATCGCGTGAACATTTGGTCGAAGTTAACTTCGACCAAAATGTTAAATGTTAACTAAAAACGTCAACCTTATTCAGGCATCAACATGGTAGATGGTAGATGGAGTGAAAGTCTTGAGCCTGAGCTCAAGACTCACGACTCAAGTCTCATGACTCACAACTATTTTTCTTAACTTCCAAAAAATCGCAATCAACTGCCTAAGAGTAATTTTCCATGAGTCAATCGAAAAGCCTGACCTACACCTCTTACCTGAAAGTTACCGAACTTCTGGAGCTACAGAAGCCGGAATCAACCCCTGAAGAGCACGATGAGATGCTCTTTATCGTCATCCACCAGGTGTATGAGCTCTGGTTCAAGCAGATCCTTCATGAATTTGACAAACTTCGCAGTGACCTGGAAGAGGGAAATACCTGGGGGGCCACCAAGACCATGAGAAGGATCCTGACCATCCTGAAGACGATGGTGTCTCAGATCGATGTGCTTGAAACCATGACACCGCTTGAGTTCAACAGTTTCAGGGGATTCCTTCAGAGCGCCAGCGGGTTTCAGTCGGTTCAGTTCCGGGAGATGGAGATCATCTGCGGCATGCGCTCCAAACACATTATCGATGTGCACAAAGATCAGCCGGAGCTGCAGCAGAACCTGATTGACCGTGAAAATGAGCCGACCCTCTGGGAGAGCTTCTGCACCTATCTGCAGAAACGGGGACATGATATTCAGTCGCCAGAACGGGTCAACGACCAGGGACTGGTCTTCGAGCCGGCCGAACACAACCAGCAGGAACTGGTTAAAATCATGAACAGCGACCCGGAAGCAGCCATGCTCTGCGAGCTGATGGTCGACTACGACGAAGGACTGATGGAGTGGCGGTACCGGCATGTCAAAATGGTGGAGCGAACCATCGGAACCAAGAAGGGAACCGGCGGATCAGACGGTGCCAAATATCTGAGACGCACACTCAACAACCCGATCTTTCCGGACCTATGGGAGATCCGCACGAAATTTTAAATGCTAAACAAACAAAACACAAGGGATTTACCCGGACGGATGTCAAAAATCAAAAAATCCCTTTTAAAATTTCCAGTCTCTCCTTACCTTTGTGAAACTTTGAAACAGAGCTGATGAGATCGCCAAACCCGAACATCTGCACATACGAAAAATTTTCTTCACAAATCCGACACGGTTTCCGTTGTCGGATTTTTTTTGGCCTTCCATTCACCTCTGCAAACTCCCTCCTCACCTTTTCACCTTTAATCTTTCTGTTTAAGATATGACCCCTCAACATCCTAAACACACCCCTGCAACCCTCGCACTCTCTGACGGAACGGTTATCCGCGGCCGTGCAATCGGTAAAATCGGCACCACAGGCGGTGAACTCTGCTTCAACACCAGCATGACCGGATACCAGGAGATCTTCACCGATCCCAGTTACTACGGACAGCTGATGATGATGACCTATCCGCACATCGGAAATTACGGAACCATGAGCCGGGATGATGAAGCCCGAAAAGTGATGATCGCAGGATTGATTGTCCGTTCATTCTCTGATGATTACAGCAACCCGATTGCAGACGGCAGTCTCCAGGAGTACCTCGAAAATAACAACGTCATCGGAATTTCGGGAGTGGATACCCGTATGCTGGTTCGCCATATCCGAAGCGAAGGGGTGATGAATGCCGTGATCAGTTCGGAGATCACCGATGAGAAGGAACTTATCAAAATGGCCCGGGAATGGGACTCCATGGAAGGGCTTGAGCTGGCCACCAGGGTCACACGCAAAGAAGCACAGACCGTTAAATCAGATGGCAGCTACCGGGTAGCCATGATGGATTATGGCGTCAAACAGAATATCATCAATAACTTTACAGAGAGAGGGTGCACCCTGCGCATCTTCCCGGCAGAAACCCCTGCTGAGGAGGTCATGGAGTGGGAGGCCGACGGTTATTTCTTCAGCAACGGCCCCGGCGACCCGAATGCATCCACCCACTACGCACTGCCGGTTGTAGAAGCTGCCAAAAAGAGCGGGAAGCCGCTTTTCGGCATCTGCCTGGGCCACCAGGTCATGGCCATGAGCGAGGGTATCCCGGTCCGGAAAATGTATGTCGGACATCGCGGCGCCAATCAGCCGGTCAAAAATCTGAATACCGGGCTTGTCGAAATCTCTACACAAAACCACGGGTTTGCCGTCGATGAAAAGAAGATCGATGAATCAAAGGTTGAAATCACTCATATCAACCTGAACGACAATACCATTGAAGGCCTGCGGTTTAAAAATTTCCCGGGCATGTCGGTACAGTATCACCCCGAGGCATCGCCCGGCCCGCACGACTCCTCCTACCTGTTCGATCAGTTTATCGATATGATCAAGGACGCTAAAGGAGTCTGAACCCTGACTGCCAAGCCACTTTTTACTACAGAATATTAACCACGAAAAAAACTCAACATGCCACGTCGCGACGACATACAAAAAATTCTGATTATCGGCTCCGGCCCCATTGTTATTGGCCAGGCCTGTGAATTTGACTACTCCGGAACCCAGGCATGCCGCTCTCTGAAAGAGGAGGGGTATGAAGTTGTCTTGATCAACTCCAATCCGGCTACCATTATGACCGACCCCATGATGGCCGACGCGATCTACCTGGATCCGCTGACTACAGACTCTATCAAAAAAATTGTCCTGGACGAGAAACCCGATGCCGTCCTGCCTACCATGGGCGGTCAAACAGCCCTGAACCTGGCAAGAGACCTGCAGCATGAAGGTTTCTGGGAAGAGAATGGCGTCGAAATAATCGGCGTGAATATGGACGCCGTTGATATCACCGAAGACCGTCAGCTCTTCCGCGACCTGATGGAGGATATCGGAATTGAACAGTGCCGCAGCCGTACCGCCAACTCCCTTCTCGATGCCAAAGAGATCGTTGAAGAGCTGGGAGGCCTCCCCATTGTGATCCGCCCATCCTTTACCCTGGGCGGCACCGGCGGGGGAATTGTCTGGAATGAGGATGAATTTGAGCGAAAAGTACTGCGCGGACTGGAACTCAGCCCGGTCCACCAGGTCTTGATTGAAGAGAGTATTTTTGGATGGAAAGAGTTTGAGCTGGAACTCCTTCGTGATAAAAATGACAACGTTGTCATTGTCTGCCCGATCGAGAACCTCGATCCGATGGGGGTTCACACCGGCGACTCGGTCACCGTGGCCCCGACCCAGACATTGACCGACAAGCAGTATCAGATGTTGCGCGATGCAGCTATCCGCATGATGCGCTCGATCGGTGATTTTGCCGGCGGCTGCAATGTGCAGTTTGCGATGGAGCCGGGCAGCGATCGGCTGGTCGCCATTGAGATTAACCCAAGGGTAAGCCGCTCATCGGCTCTCGCTTCCAAAGCAACCGGCTACCCGATTGCCAAAATTGCCACCAAACTGGCGATCGGCTACACACTCGATGAACTGCCAAATCCGATTACACAGGTCTCTTCAGCCTGTTTTGAGCCCTCGATCGACTACGTTGTAGTGAAAATTCCACGATTCAACTTCGATAAATTCCCGGCTGTCGATGAAGAGCTGACCACCCAGATGAAAGCGGTGGGCGAGGTGATGTCGATCGGACGAAACTTCCCCGAAGCCCTCAACAAAGCGTGGCAGTCGCTCGAAGTGGGAAGGGCTGGCCTGGGTGCCGACGGATATGATGATCCTGACCGCAAAACCATCCGTGAGCGCCTGATCAAACCTTACTGGGACCGCACCATGCAGATTCGCAATGCGTTCAAACTGGGAGCATCCGTTGAAGAGATTGCGGATATCACCAAAGTAGATCCCTGGTTTCTGCAGCAAATCCGCTACATGGTCAGCCTGGAGAACCGGACCGAAGGGCAGTCGCTCGACTCCATCACAAAAGAGGACCTCTTCGAACTGAAGCAGGCCGGCTTCTCGGATGCCCAAATCGCCTGGCTGCTCAGCAAGAGCGGAAATGGGCTGAAAGATGACGATGTCAGGAAAAAGCGCCTGGATCTCGGGCTGAAACCGGTCTTCAAACTGGTGGATACCTGTGCGGCTGAATTCCCCGCAGAGACACCCTACTACTACTCTGCCTACGAAACAGAAAACGAAAGCGAGGTGACCGGCCGCAAAAAAGTGATGATTCTGGGCAGCGGACCCAACCGTATTGGCCAGGGGATCGAGTTTGACTACTCCTGCGTACACGCAGTGAAAGCGGCACAGGATATGGGCTATGAAGCGATCATGGTCAACTGCAACCCTGAAACGGTATCGACCGACTTTGACATTGCCGACAAGCTCTACTTTGAGCCGATCTTCTGGGAGCGCGTGCTCGATATTTTCGAACACGAAAAACCGGAGGGTGTCATCCTTCAGGTTGGCGGACAGACCGCACTGAAGCTAGGGAAGCGATTTGTGAAAGCCGGAATCAAGATCTTCGGAACCGAGTTTGAAAAGATTGACTTTGCCGAAGACCGCGGAGAATTCTCCAGATTCCTGAAGAGACTCGACATCCCTTTCCCCGAATACGGAACGGCGCGAAATGTGGAAGATGCCCTTAAGATTGCAAACCGCGTAGGGTACCCGGTGTTGATCCGCCCAAGCTATGTACTTGGCGGACAAGGAATGCGTATTGCGGTGAAAGAGGAGGAACTGCGCGACTATGTAGATCGGATTCTGAAAACCCATCCCGAAAACGACTTCCTGATCGACAAGTATCTCGACAAAGCGGTTGAGGTTGATGTGGATTCGGTTTTTGACGGAGATCAGCTCCACATTGCCGGTATCATGCAGCACATCGAACCGGCCGGGGTACACTCGGGCGACTCAACAGCGGTACTTCCGCCCTATTCACTGAGTGATGAGGTGATCAAAACCATCGAGGAGTATCAGTTCAGAATTGCCAAAGAGATGGGGATCGTCGGCTTTTTGAATGTGCAGTATGCGGTGAAAGATGAGAAAGTTTACATCCTGGAAGCCAATCCGAGGTCAACTCGAACCATTCCATTCCTGGCCAAAGCAACGCAGAGGCCTGAAGCGCAGATTGGCGTAAAAGTGATGCTCGGAGCCAAGCTGAAAGAGTTCGACCTGGAGTCGAAACTGGAGCACTGGGCGATAAAAGAGCCGGTCTTCCCGTTCGACAAATTCCCGGAGGTGAAAAAAGAGCTCGGCCCAGAGATGAAGTCAACCGGCGAAAGCATCTACTTTATGAAAGATTTCGACGATGAGCATTTCAGAAAACCGTATGAGTTTAAAAACCTCTACCTGAGCAAATAATCGACCGGACACATTCCGGGATTTCTCCGGCAGCTGAACCTGAATTCACTGCCGGCAGAACCGTTTAAAGGTGTCAGCATGGAAACCGGCGTTTCTCTGTTGACACCTTTTTTTATACGGTAATCATGGGTGCCTATAGAATAGCCAGAACCTTCCGGCACACATTGCATCGCACACCCTGAGCCGGACTGACAACTTCGGCCAAATCTCACAAACCGTACCATTGCGTAACTTCTGCGCCGGTATTATTTGTTAAAGGTTCCCACTCTTGTCATCTCTCCCCACGATTTATTCCCCTTCAGGAAGTCGATCAGTCCCCGGAATCTCCACCAGGCGTGGGTTTGCCGGTAGCCCAGGTTTTCAAGGAAAGCAAAGAAAATCAGAATCATCACGTCACGTATACGGTCGTAGCGCCTGAAAGTCAGCTCTTCCATCAGCACCGAGAGAACGGATAAAATCATGCCGAGCAGGATCGCAGCTGTCAGAAAGAGCAGTGCAAACTGGATATTGATCACACCCAGCCAGAGCGAAACAATCAGGATGAGATAGCCTCCCAATTCAATAATCGGCGAAAGCAGCTCCACAAACAGGAAAAACGGCATCGCCATGAATCCCAGCCTGCCATACTTGGGATTAAACAGCATTTTCTTGTGACGCCAGAGCGTATCGGCCAGTCCGCGCTGCCAGCGGTTGCGCTGCCGCCCCAGAACGGTCCACGATTCGGGCACTTCGGTCCAGCAGACCGGTTCGGGCAGGAATCGCACCCTGTACTTCTCCTTGCGGTCTCTGTAGTGGCGATGCAGCCTGACAACCAGCTCCATATCCTCGCCTACGGTATCGTGCAGGTACCCTCCCACTTCAATGACCGATTTCCGGTCAAACACGCCAAAAGCACCTGAAATGATGAGCAGGCTGTCGAAATAGTCCCAGCCGGTGCGGCCAAACAGAAACGCCCTCAGATACTCTACCGCCTGAATCCGGCCGATAAACGTCCTGGGAACGTTGACTTCGGCCACCTCCCCCAGGCTGAATTTACACCCATTGGCCACCCTGACAACCCCGCCCACGGCAACCGTATTGGGATCGGCCACAAACGCCATCAGCATCTGCTGCAACACGGTCGGTTCAAGCAGTGTATCCGAATCGACTGCACAGATCAGGTCTTTGCGCGATACATTGATTCCCGCATTCAGTGCATCAGCCTTGCGGCCGTTCTCCTTGTCGACCACAAACAGGTTTGGATGGAGCCGGCTGCCGTAGATCGCCTTCACAGGCTCCGTCTCGAGTGATTTGGGTACATAACGATCGATTTTTTTAAGCCGGAAGTGGTCGATCAGCCTGGCGAGCGTCTGATCACTGCTCCCGTCATTTATGACAATGATTTCATAATCGGCAAACTCCAGGTGAAGCAGTGCTTCTGTCGATTCAATGATCGATGCCTCTTCGTTATAGGCGGGCGCCAAAATGGAGATCGATTTATAGAGGCGGGTATCAAAAAGGCCGCTCAGCTTATAGATGGTGCTCTCTTTTTTAGAGCGCCGGGTCTGTATATAGGAGAAGATCACCAGAGTGATGTATGAAAAATTCACAACCACAAAGTAGATGAAGATGATCACGTTGACAGCAAGGAGTATCGGGGCCAAAATTTCCATCATCTAATACTCCATCTGATTAGCCGATTCAATTTCACCCAGCAGCTCGTCATACTCCTCACTGTCAAGATCCGGCAGGTTCAGATTCAGCAGATCGACATCCGGGTAGCCGGCCAGCGACGTGGCAGCATGAAACCGCACATAAAAATCAGGATCAAAAAGCATCCATTTCAGGATCGGCACATTGACCGGGTCCATAATCTTACCCATGGCGCGGGCCGCAGACTCTCTGACTTCACGATCGCTTGAATTTACAAAAACCCTTTGAATGCGATCCAGAATCCTGACATCACCAAAACCTGACAGGGTGTCGAGAAGTGCGCAGGCTACAGGTTCCGGGTAGTCACTCTGACTCAGGCTACAATACTTTTTAAATAGAAAATCGGTGCTTTCATATACATTCAGTTCACCCAGGATTCGAATCAACAGAGCGATTCGTTCATCGCTGTATCTGCCTGACTCTATGAGGCTCATCAACATTTTTGCCTCTTGCTGTCCGTCGTCATCGGCATTTGCCTGGAATTCTGAAAAAATATCATTGAGTGCCTGGTCTGAAATACCGCGGTTGACCAGCAGGTTGTGAATAGCTTTCATCTTCTGCTCTTGCCGGCCGTGCACTACGATAACCAGGCACGCTGAATATGCCAGCATTGGAAAATCACTGCCGGTATATTTTAAGATTACCGGAATGTGGGATTTTTTAATATTCGGTTGTCTTGAGAAGTAGAGGCAAGCCTTGGCTTTATCGAGCGGTGAACCGGAATCAAACCGCGAGGTAAAATAGTGGCGAATGGGCTGCAGGTTCATGAGCCTTTTCAAGCGCGCCTCCTCTTCGCCTTCGAGCGACTGATCCAGCTTGTTCGACAGTTTCAGCAGAATACTGTAATCGATTTTGGTTGACAGATGAGACTTCAGCTCTTTCAGAGTCAGGTCGTCCGAGATATATTGAATAATCAGTTCCGACAGTTTTTCACGAACTTCATCTTTTTTCTTCTCCCTGAGATTCAGCATCCAGCGGCTGTAGACGGCACCAACAAATACGATCAGGCTAAAAAGAGCCAGAAAAACCACCACGATCAGTACAATGGTTTCGGCATGTGTATTTAAATAATCGGCCAAAGATGTCAATTATTGGTTGAGAACCCTGTTTAGACGAAGCAAAAATTCATCCATTTTAAACGGTTTCGGAACATATTCCATCGCCCCGAGATTGAAACCGCGAGAAATATCCTCGCTCCGCTTTTTACTTGAGAGCATCAGAACCTTGATTGAATCGGTATGAATCTCATCGTCTTCCTGCATCTTTTGCAAAATTTCAAAGCCGGAAAGTCCCGGAAGCATGATGTCGAGCACCACAACATCGGGTTTCAGCTCTTTAATTGCTTTCAACCCCTCGACGCCGTCTTTTTTATGGTGCACATCATGCCCAAGAGATTTCAGCCGGTAGGTGATAAGCCGGGCGGTCATCTCTTCATCTTCAACAACAAGGATTCTTTTTTCAGACATTCAGACAGATGTTAGCAAGATTTTCAGACATATTTTTATACGGATGTAAAATATAAAATTTTCTCACCGTTCGTTGAGCAGCCACATGGATAACCTTCACAATTTTTAATCGAATTGCAACCGTTTTACCCG
>JBJHCX010000079.1:0-8713 GCA_050486245.1 Rhodohalobacter sp. | reverse complement strand
GCAGCCGGCTTTGTAGGGCTGCTGAGCCTCTTTAACCTGGCGGGAAGGTTTTTCTGGTCTTCACTGTCAGATAAGATCGGCCGAAAAAGTGTGTATGGAATCTATTTCGGGTTCGGACTGCTTCTCTATGCCCTGATACCATCACTCGGACGTCTCGATACGGCACTCTGGTTTGTGATCGGTTTTGGTGTCATTATGAGTATGTACGGCGGCGGGTTTGCCACGATCCCCGCATATCTGCGCGACCTCTTTGGAACCTTTCAGGTTGGAGCGATACACGGAAGGCTGCTTACCGCATGGGCAACGGCCGGGGTTCTTGGGCCCGTTCTGGTCAATTATATCCGTGAAATTCAGATCAATGCGGGTGTTGAAAGGGCTGAAGCCTATACCGTTACCATGTATATCATGGCGGGGCTGCTGCTGATCGGGTTGATCAGCAACTACCTGGTAAAGGCCGTTGATGAAAAGCATCATTTGAAAGGATTTAAACAGGAGTAAGCAGATGAGCCGGAATAAACAGAATCATGCACAGCCTGAAATGGTGGAAAAAACCCCTGTCATCTACATTGTACTGGCGTGGATATTTGTGACAATTCCTCTTGGCTGGGGTGTCTATGAAGTTGTTGTCAGATCACTGCCGCTCTTTTCCGGCAGGTAACAATCCTCTGAATGATTTTTGGAATATAAAAAAACCCCTGACCTGGGTCAGGGGTTTGTGATATTCGATATTTAAATGGCGGGTTATCTGACGTCAACCCCCCAGATCTCATCCGCATAGTCGCGTATGGTTCGATCTGAGGAGAACTTGCCTACACGAGCCGTGTTAAGCAGCGCCTTGCGGTTCCACTCATCCGGGTCTTTGTAGAGTTCATCAACCTTCTCCTGCATCTCAACATACGCAGCGTAGTCGGCCAGCACGAGAAAGTAATCACCCTTGTGGAGCAGTGAATCCAGGATCGGCTTAAAGAGTTCGGCATCCGGATTGAAGAATCCGTCACGGATCTGATCGAGTGCCTGCTTCAGTTCACGGTTGGTATTGTAGTAATCCCACGGATTATACCCTTCATGGCGCAGGCGCTCGACATCTTCAACGGTATTTCCAAAGATGAAGATATTTTCATCACCCACCTCCTCTTTGATCTCAACATTGGCGCCGTCAAGGGTGCCGATCGTAAGGGCGCCGTTCAGGGCAAATTTCATGTTCCCGGTACCCGATGCTTCAAACCCGGCCGTCGAGATCTGTTCGGAGAGGTTGGCCGACGGTATCATCTTCTCTGCCAGGGTAACGCTGTAATTCTCGAGGAAGAGAAACTTCAGCTTGTCGCCTACATCCGGGTCGTTGTTGATCTTCTCGCCCACATCGTTCATCAATTTGATAAAGAGTTTGGCCATCGTGTAACCCGGCGCGGCTTTACCTGCAACCAGAATCGTGCGGGGGGTATATTCTCCGTCCGGATTTGCCTTGATGCGGTTGTACTGCGTGATGGCATAGAGCGTAAGCATTAGCTGACGCTTGTACTCATGTATCCGTTTGATCTGAATATCAAACATCGATGTGGTATTGATCTTGATTCCGCGCTTCTCCTCGATATAGTCGGCCATGCGCTGTTTGTTCTTCAGCTTCACGCTGGCAAACTTTTTCATGAACGACTTGTTCTTTGCAAATTTCTCGATCTTTTTCAGCTGATCCAGATCGGTAACCCAATCCTCACCGATTTTTTCGGTTATCAGGTCAGAGAGTTCACGGTTCGACTGACGCAGCCATCTCCTGGGCGTAATGCCATTGGTTTTGTTCGTAAACTTCTCCGGGTAGATTTCGTGAAAATCCTTAAAGAGAGTCTTTTTGATCAGGTCGCTGTGAAGCTGTGCAACACCGTTCACTTTGTGCGACCCTACAATACCCAGCGAAGCCATGTGAACAACGGGGTCTTCGCCTTCGCCTACGATGGAGAGGCGGCTGATCTTGCCTTTGTCTCCGCCTACCTTGTCACTGATTTCATTCAGGAAACGGCGATTGATCTCATAGATAATCTGCAGATGGCGCGGAAGAAGGTTTCGGAGCAGGGATACCGGCCACTTCTCGAGTGCCTCGGGAAGAAGGGTGTGGTTGGTATAGGCCATCGTTTTCACGGTGATATCCCAGGCCAGTTCCCAGGAGAGCCCCTCTTCATCGACCAGAATACGCATCAACTCCGGAATGGCCAGGTTCGGATGGGTGTCGTTACACTGAATGGCTACTTTTTCGGGCAGTTTTCTCCAGTCGTCGTGCTGTTTTTTAAATCGCCTTAGAATGTCGCGCACAGAAGCGGCTACCAGGAAAAACTCCTGTTTGAGCCGCAGTTCCTGCCCTACAAACACCTTGTCGTTGGGATAGAGTACCCGGGAGATGTTCTCATTGAGCTGTGTATCACGCACGGCGTCGATATACTGGCCCTGGTTGAAACTCTTCAGGTCGATAGACGAGGATGAAGAGGCTTTCCACAATCTGAGGTTGTTAACGACATCATTTTTGTAGCCCGGAATCGGGGTGTCGTATGCGACGGCCAGCACGTCATGGGTGTTGTCCCACCGAAAGCGCAGGGCGCCATTATCGTCATGATAAGCGTGTGAGTTTCCGTAAAATGGGACATTGTACTGGATTTTTGGCCTGACGATATCCCAGGGGTTTCCATATCTCAACCAGAGGTCCGGTTTTTCAATCTGGAAACCGTTTTCAATCTGCTGATAAAAAATTCCATAATCGTACCGGATACCATAGCCGATGGCAGGGATTCCCAGGGTTGCCATGGAGTCAAGGAAGCACGCGGCCAGGCGGCCCAGCCCGCCATTTCCGAGCCCCGCATCCCATTCAGCACTGCGCACCTTGTCGTAATCCAGGCCAACCTCTTTCATCGCATCGGCAGCAACATCCTGCAGGCCGAGGTTTACGAGCATGTTATCCAGGAGCCTTCCAATCAGATACTCCATTGAAATGTAGTAAACACGCTTTTCGCCCTTTTCATAATAGTTTTGCTGGGTGTTGAGCCAGCGGTCGTGCAGGCGGTCCATGACCGACAGTACCACGCTTCGATAATTGTCCCATTCAGTGGATGAATATTCGTCTTTCGAAAGGGTATATCTCAGGTGTTGTTTGATGTCTTCTTTAAACGAATCCACATCCATTCCGGTACGCGGATTTATACTCTTTTTTGTACCCATATTTTCAAAAAATTTATTTAGTCGATTCAATTGAACCGGCTCTTCAGAATAGCCTGTTTGACGGCTCCAATTTAATCTTTTTTGTATATACCGTTGTCAGGCTTAAAATTTGGCCTGGTCAGATTTGCTTGAAATCCAAGACTATGAAACGATTCATAGGCGTTAATTGCAACAAAATCTTGATCAAAAATACCGAAAACCGTGGAACCGCTTCCGCTCATGGAGGCGTATACAGCGCCAAAGTCGATCATTTGATCTTTAATATTTCCAACTAGTTCGTGTTTTGCAAATACCGGTGCTTCGAGATCGTTATCGAGCAGGTACTGCCACTGATCGATCTCCTCTTCCAGCAGAACACCTTTAATGGAGAAGTCGGGTTCTGGGTTGGGAATGCAGTGCTGGTATACCTCGGCAGTTGAACTTTCGAAATTAGGCCAGACACACACAATCCACGCGTCAGGCTGAATGTCGGCCGGCTCGATGTCGTGGCCGAGTCCGGTGGCTATGCCGGGCTTTCCTTTGATGAAGAAGGGTACATCGGCGCCCAGTGTACGGCTCAGGTCAATCAATTCGTCACTGCTCAGGCCGGTCTCTTCCAGTTTGTTCAATATGCGGAGGGTGAGTGCCGCATTGCTGCTGCCTCCGCCCAATCCGGCACCTGCCGGAATATGCTTGGTTACCGAAAACGAATAGTGGTTTTTTAGCCCGACATATTTGTCAAACGTTCGGTATGCCCGGGTAATCAGATTGTTTTCACCGTTTGATATACCGGCTCCGTGAATATCCAGATTGTAATCGGCCGATTTTTGAACTTCAAACCTGTCGTTCCACTCTATAAAGCAGAGTCCGGTTTCAATTCGGTGGTAACCGGTAGGCAGCTTTTCGAGGACATGAAGTCCCAGGTTAATTTTTCCGTAAGCATTTGCTATCCACATGATCAGGATAAGGTTTGTCTGTTCGGGTTGGTCACTCTTTAAAGCTCAGTTTGAAGTAAAGTATGCTGAGGGCCAGCATCAGGGTGGCGGCATTTGCAACGATGATGGGCAGGTCTGCGATGATCAGTCCATAAATAAGCCAGAGCAGGACTCCGGTGCAAAAGATTGAATACATGCCCAGGGAAAGGTCTTTGGCCGATCTGGACCTCCAGGTTTTGATTGCCTGGGGGAGAAATGCGGCGGTTGTGCAGAAACCGGCCAGCAGGCCAATGATTGTGGTGAGTTCCATATTACGCCCGTGAGGAATTTTTCTATGATTCCGTTATTTCCTGTTTGATATCCATAAGGTACTGATAGGCGGCGTCAAAATCGTTGGGGATATCCCCGTCCAGGATAGCATCCTTGATACGGTCTTTAACCCTTCCTACGATCGGTCCGGGTTTAACCCCCAGTTCACTCATGATCAATTCTCCGCTGATCGGGTTCTTCCAGTTGCGAATGCGGTCTTTCTCTTCAACCTCGACAATTTTCTTCTCAACCCTGTCAAAGTTGTTTCGGTACTTTTTAACCCTCCACTCATTTTTACTGGTGATATCGGCACGGCAGAGGGTCATCAGGTCGTCAATGTCATCGCCGGCTTCATAGATCAGCCGTCGAACGGCACTGTCGCTCACTTCATCAGATACCAGTGCAATGGGCCTGAGGTGCAGGCGAACCAGCTTCTGTACATATCTCATTCGTTCATCGAGCGGCAGCCCCAGGCGTTTGAAAATGCGCGGTACCCATTTAGCTCCAAGTGCATCATGTCCGTGAAAGGTCCACCCCACACCTTTTGAATACTTTTTGGTAGGTGGTTTCGCAATGTCATGCAGAATGGCCGCCCATCGAAGCCAAAGATCATCACTCACTTTGGCAGTATTGTCAAGTACCTCGAGGGTATGCCAGAAGTTGTCTTTGTGGCGCTGGCCGTTTTTTTCATCGACACCGACCAGGTTCACCATTTCAGGGAAGAACTCCTTTAGCAAGCCGGTCTTCAGCAGGTGGGCAAACCCGATTGAAGGTATGGGACTCATAACGATTTTGTTGAGTTCATCCAGAATCCTCTCTTTTGAGATGATAGAGAGCCTGTGCGACATCTTTTTGATTGCCTGAAAAGTCTTTGTCTCGATATCGAATTGAAGCTGGGTGGCAAATCGAATGGCCCGCATCATTCGGAGCGGGTCGTCATCAAAAGTCGTTTCCGGGTCGATGGGTGTCCGGATCAGCTTCTTCTCCAGGTCCTGTATTCCATTGAACGGATCGTGAAGCACGCCATACTCATCAGGGTTCAGGCACCATGAGAGCGCATTGATGGTAAGGTCGCGGCGCATCTGATCGTCTTGAAGGGTTCCGTCTTCAACAATCGGTTTGCGTGAATCGCGCCGATAACTCTCTTTTCGGGCCCCCACAAATTCCAGGTCAAGGTCATTGTACTTGATTTGAGCGGTGCCGAATTTTTTAAAAACAGTCAGCTTTTTAGAATCCAGCTCAGCGGCAATTTCCTGTGCCAGTTGAATACCGGAACCAACCGTAACAAAGTCGATATCGGTAATCTCCTGCTCACTGAGGCGCTTCAGGTAGTAATCGCGAACATATCCGCCCACCACATATACCTTCTGGCCGATGGAGTCGGCTACGTTTCCGACAATTTTAAAAATTTCGTTGTGTTGTTTGGGGATCTCCAGCAAAATGTTGTATCAATTTTTTATTAGCTTCCTAAAATAAAAACAATCGGGATAGCATTCAGCTTTATTGCCGATTCTTTTTGAAATCTGTTTTGCAGGGTGTACTCTTACAGGAACAGAGAAACGGATAAACTGAAAAACCGATCAACAGAGCAAGTGGTTTGTGGAAATGCCAAAGTATTTGCAATTGAACACTTTGTGAATCCCCCGTGGTTCCGTGGCTGTCAAAAAGAGAGGCTGTAAGGGTGAATGAATGTTAATGATTGAACGGAAGAGTATTGAATGAGTAATCAGAACAGAGTAAAAAAAGCACTTAAAATCAGCTTTGTCGTATCCTTTCTATCTCTGATGGCAAAGATTGCTGCATTTCTGATTACCGACTCGACGGCGGCAATGAGTGATGCTGCAGAATCGGTTGTGCATACCCTGGCCGTTGCATTTGTTCTGTATGGATATTACCTGAGCCTGAAACCGGCCGATGAAAAACATCTCTATGGACATGAACGGGTAGAATTTCTTTCGGTAGGGGTTGAGGGGGCTGTGATTATTCTGGCAGGCTTAACGATTAGCTGGCTTGCCATTCAAAACCTGATTACCGGGTTTGAACTGAAAAACCTGGAAGCGGGAATCTACCTGGTAGCCGGAGCCTCCCTGATTAACCTGGCCCTTGGACTCTATGTGCAGCGGGTCGGGCGCGAGGAGAATAGCATGATTGCAGTCAGCAACGGCAGGCATGTATTAACGGATGTGTGGACCAGCGGCGGCGTGATTGTAACACTGCTGCTCATTCATGTAACGGGCTGGGTCTACCTGGATACGATTGTGAGCCTTTCAATTGCCACATATATTTCCTTTGAGGGATTCAAGCTGATCCGGTATGCTGTAGATGGCATCATGGACACGCGTGACCCGAAGGTTCATGCAGAGTTTGAAAAGATTCTCGAAAATGAATTGCCGGATTCGGTTACCGGGTGGCATCATCTCCGGCACCGAACATCCGGGCAGACCACCTGGGTTGAGCTTCACCTTACCTTTGAGAAGGATATCAGCCTGAAAAAAGCACATGACGATGCAACCATCGTAGAGAGAAAGCTGATCGATACCTTAAAAAGCGATGTCATTGTGACGATCCACCTGGAGCCTGAAGAGCCGCATGAAAAGATCCACCGGGTCTTAAAAGGTGCAAACAGATTTCGCGATCTGGACGATTTTATCTAATCAGTTGCACAATATGCCCTTACGGGACCGGGGGAGCCGATAGAAAGGAAGATGGAAGATGGTAGATAGTATATGGTAGATTGACTGACTCAATTCAGGCATCAACACCTTTTGCCTTTTGCCTACTGCCTTTTCACAAAAATAGCCCCGAACGTCCCGGCACAGTGCGCCGGGACAGACATCTGCTCAAGGCTCAACAAATTATTGATTGGCTCGTTCAAGCCGTGCGATGTACTCTTCACTGGCAAAAATGGCCACTTCAACCCGCCGGTTTTCCTGCCGGCCGGCTTCCGTTTCATTATCTGCAATTGGTTCATACTCGCCGCGGCCTTCAATCTGTACCCGGTTTGAGGCAATCCCCTGTTCAATCAGGTAGCTGGCGGCCGATCGTGCGCGGCGTTCACTCAGGCCCAGGTTGTAGTTTTCGTCGCCGATAGAGTCGGTATGGCCCACAATCATCAGGTTGGTGTCATTATCTTCGGCCATGATGGCTGCCAGTTTGCGCAGGTTCTCTTTGGATGTCTCCCGCAGATCGGCAGAGTCAAACCCGAATAGAAGTCCGCTGTCAAAACTTACAGCGATACCCTCTTCCACACGCTGAATGGTCACGCCATCCATTTCCCGCTCCAGGCGTTCAGCTTTGCGGTCCATATTGCGGCCGATAATTGCGCCAACGGAGCCGCCTACGGCTGCTCCGGCAAGGGCTCCGGCTGCCGTGTTGCCCAATGTTTTGCCGATCACCGCCCCGGCAGCGGCTCCGGCCCCGGTTCCGATAACAGCTCCGCGAGCCGTGTTGCTCCAGTTTGAACATCCCGATACCACCAGCGTGGAGGCCAGTAACAGTGCAATGAATAGCGAAATCGTATTAGTTTTCATAGAAGATTTAATTGGTTATGGATTCATGAAATATACTTCCTGGAAAATATTATGTTTCTAATCATGCAGGATTTCCTTTAACATGAACATGTGATGGAACCATTGAAAGATTCAAGGTACACTACATTACAGAGTTTGTAATACAAAAGCTTCAAATCATGAAAAATATTAAAAAGGGTATTGGGTTCATTGCAGTCGTGCTGATCGCTGCCGCATGTGCACCGGAGCCGGTTTTTCGGCTGACAGCCGACCACCAGGATGTGATGAACTACCAGGGAATGGAGTATCTGAACAGTGAAAAAGAGGAGTCTGCGGTCATCCTGGCATACTATCGGCATATCGGTGATGTCATTGTTATGGATGCCGAAATTGTCAACTATTCAGGTGAAATACTGACGATAGACGCATCAAACGTCACATTCAGTGCGATACACTCCTATTTTGATGGCAGCTACGATCCTGTAGCCGAAGGTGTGGCCAAGGATCCGGAAAAAATGCTGCTCGACCTCGACCTGATGGCATCCCGGGCCAGGGCTGCCGAGCGCACATCGCGTACTATGGATGCCATCAGCGGCACCATGACTCTTGCCTCTGATCTCACAGCCAGCGGAAATGAGTCTGCTGAACAGTTAAACCTCAGGCAGAACCGCCGAACCCGCCAGGCTGTGGAGCGTGCTGAACGCCGTGAACATTTTTATCGCACAGTGTCAGATTTAAACAGCCGGCGCAGCTACTGGGAATCGGAAACCCTGAGGAGAACCG
>JBJHCX010000078.1:0-9024 GCA_050486245.1 Rhodohalobacter sp. | reverse complement strand
TCAGGTATTAAAAGAGATGTAGAGGCGTCAGGCCGCCTTACCCGAGAGCCTGCTCGAGGTCTGCGATGATATCGGCGGCCGACTCAATTCCAACCGAAAGCCGCACCAGTCCGTCGGTGATCCCGGCCTCCATCCGAATTTCAGGCTTCACCACAGAGTGTGTCATCGAAGCGGGGTGCTGAATCAGGGTATCGACGGTTCCCAGGCTCACGGCCAGGGTAGCCAGCTTCACCCGGTTCAGAAGGTCGATACCGGCCTGCAGTCCGCCCTCCACTTCAAACGCGATCATGCCGCCGTAACCGTTGATCATCAGTTTTTCGATGATTTCACGATCCGGGTGATTGGTCAGTCCGGCATGCCAGATACGGCCAATTTTAGGATGAGCGTTTAGAAAATCGGCCACTTTCTGTCCGTTTTCATTATGCTGGCGCATGCGAAGCGTAAACGTTTTCAACCCCATCAGTGTCAGCCAGGCGTCAAACGGGCCCGACACACCGCCGAAATTTTTTCGGTAGGTATGCATTTCGGTCTCCTGAATAAACTCTTTGGATGCCACCAGGGCGCCGCCCACAACGGTGCCATGTCCGTTCAGGTATTTGGTTGTCGAATGGGCCACCAGATCAGCCCCCCAGTTAAGCGGACGCATATGATAGGGGGTTGCAAAGGTGTTGTCTACCATCACCCATGCACCGGCGCGGTGAGCCATCTCCGAGATCCGTTCGATATCGCAGACACGCATAGTGGGATTGGCAATACTCTCAAGATAGACCAGGGCGATGTCGTCATATCGATCGAGGGCGGCCTGAACGGCCTCCAGGTCGTTCGGATCGACATTGGTCACACGGATGTTATACCGGCCAGCCTCCTCCTGCAGAAATTGCGATGTGCAGCCATAGAGAGCTTCCTGGGCCAGGATTCGCTTGCCGGCTGCCAGTGCCATCATCCCGGTGGTGATTGCTGCCATACCCGATCCGAAAAGCATCCCTTCGGTTTCAATATCCAGGTCGATCGACTCCAGTGCGGCGATGGTTCGTTCTGTCTGCTGAACCGTCGGGTTGCCCAGGCGCGAGTAGCTATGGGTGGCCCCGCCCTCTTCGTGGGCAAAAAACCGGCGCCCCTGCTCAACATCCTTAAACCCAAACGTTGAGGTTTGGTAGAGCGGCATGGCGTGAGATCCGTAGGGATCCTGCTGCGGGTGATCGGCCTGTGCGCAGATCGTCTCCATCGATTTCATCTCTTTAGTTAATGTCATCATCATCCGTCACCGTAATTTTTGATTGTTCCTTTAACACCGACAGCACGATACCGGTGTGAATCCGCTCCACACCCGGAATCTGGGTCAGCTTGGTCCGTAGAAAATGCTCATACTCCCTGGTGTCTTTAACGACAACGTGCAGGAGGTAATCATATTCACCGGTTGTGTTGTAACACGCTAAAATTTCGGGTACACGGGCGATGTGGCTTGTAAACTCTTCCATTTTTCCCAGTTGATGAACAGTCAGTTTAATGGAGCAGAAGACCGTCAAACCCTTCCCGATCGCGTCGCGATCGATCCATGCCGTGTACCCTTTGATTACCCCTTCCCTCTCCAGGCGCTTCACTCTCTCGAGCGTCGGAGTGGTTGTCAATCCGACCCTCCTGGCAAGTTCGTTGTTTGCAATCCTCCCATTCTCCTGAAGGAGGCTCACAATCTTCTTGTCGATAGAGTCTAACTTGACGGGCATAATCAGATAATTATTCTTTTCTTTATTAAAAGTACAGAATATAATTCTTAACTGAAAGGTCTGAGCAGTTTGCCACCCCGAAATTCCAGTCTAAAAAAGATTACGCTGATTGACGCAATGCACCCTACAGGTTGTCGGAATCCCCTCTTTCAAAAGTGGATAATTCGATTAACTTTTCAGTAACCGCTGGAAATAATCGAATAACACAATCCATGAGTCAAGGTACCGCAAACCGTTTTATAGAAGAATTAAAATCAAACCGGTCCGACACCGAGGCCAAAAAAATCCGGCGTTATTTCAAAGATGATGATGTCGATAACCGCATCATCGGCGTCCGGATGAAACATACGTTTGACCTGGCCAAGGAGTTCAGCAGCGAGATGTCCCTCGAAGAGGTTGAAACCCTGTTGGAAAGCCCTTTTTACGAAGCCCGGATGGGAGCAGTGAGCGTGATGGATTTCCAGGTGCGGTCCAAAAGCGCCTCCGAAGAGTACCGCGGAGAACGGTTTGAACTCTACCTGAACCGCCACGACCGGATCAACAACTGGGACTTTGTCGACCGCGCCGCTCCCCGCGTCATCGGAAGCTACCTCTACGACTATGAGATGCCGCGCGATCTGTTATACGATCTGACAGGATCGGAAAACCCGTGGGAACGCCGAACGGCCATTGTCAGCACGGCCTGGTTCATCAAAAAGGGGGAGACGGATGATACCTACAGCATCGCCGTCCGCCTCCTGAATGATGATCACGAGTACGTACAGAAAGCGGTCGGGACCTGGGTACGGCATGCAGGCAAATCGGATGAAAACCGACTTCTCGAGTTCCTGGAGCAACACACCAAAAGTATCCGGCCAACCACTCTGACCACCATGATGGAAAACCTGAACCCACAACAGAAAAAACACTTCCGAAGCATCTAATTACCCTGCACCCTGAACCCTGGCCCCTGAACCCTGTAACCTGTAACCTGTAACCTGAAAAACATGCAAAAAATCGTACCACACCTTTGGTTTGACACGCAGGCGAAAGAAGCCGCGCAATTTTATGTGTCCGCTTTTGGCGGTGATTCAGAAATCACCGGCATCTCCACTCTTCACGACACACCCTCGGGCGATGTGGATTCGGTCACCTTTAACCTGGCCGGAACCTCTTTCATGGCGATATCGGCCGGTCCGCATTTCACGTTCAATCCCTCTATCTCCTTTTTTGTGCAGATCGAACCGGCAGAGGAGGTCGACCGGCTGTGGAATGAACTTATTCAAGGCGGACAAGTGATGATGCCACTCGACAAATACCCGTGGAGTGAACGATACGGCTGGCTGCAAGACCGGTACGGAGTCACCTGGCAGATCTCACTCGGCAGCAAAAAGGATACCGGCGGACAAACCATCACTCCTTGCCTGATGTTTACGGGCAGTGTGTATGGCCGCGCTGAAAAGGCCATTGACCAGTACACCTCCCTGTTCAACCATTCAGAGATCGAGGGAATTCTTCGCTTCGGGGCCGATGAAGTCCCCGACGTCGAGGGAAAAGTGAAGCACGCTCAGTTCATGATTGAAGGACAAACGTTCATGATCATGGAGAGTGCACACGATCACAATTTCGAGTTCAGTGAAGCGATCTCCCTGATGGTCTATTGCGACACCCAGGATGAGATTGATGATTACTGGGAAAAACTGAAAGAGGGAGGTGATCCGAATGCACAGCAGTGCGGCTGGCTCAAAGATCGGTATGGCGTTTCCTGGCAGGTCGCACCCCGGCTACTGGGAGAAATGATCCGAAAGGGAACTCCCGAACAGGTAAACCGGGTCACGCAAACCTTCCTTCCGATGAAAAAACTGGATATTGCGACCATCCAAAAGGCCTATGATGGCCAATCCTGACAGGTTTTATGAATTCAGTCAGATTTTAAATATCAACCCTGAACAAGACCACCATGAAAACGATCAACCCCTATCTTATCTTCAACGGAAACGCCGAAGAGGCTTTTGACTTTTATCAATCCGTTTTTGGCGGAGAGATGTTTAAAATGCGGTTCAGTGAAATGCCCGGCACAGAAGAGATGCCGGATGAAGACCAGAATAAACTGGCGCATGTAGCACTGGCTATTGCCGGCAAAGAGCAAATATTAATGGCTTCGGATGCCGGAAGCGGACATGAGGCAAACATCCAAAAAAACGGCAATTACTACCTGTCTATTGAACCGGAAAGTGCCGAAGAAGCAGAAAAGATCTTCGCCAAACTGTCTGAAGACGGCAAAATATTCATGCCCCTTGAAGAAACCGACTGGGCCGAGAAGTTTGCCATGTTTGCAGACAAGTTCATGGTTCAGTGGATGATCAATTATGGAGACAAATGAGCATGCGAAAAATAGTCTATGCACTCAATGTATCATTGGATGGGTACATTGAGGGACCCGATGGAAAACTGTCATGGTCTGAACCCAGTAAGGAGCTCCACAAACATTTCAACGACCTCTACCTGACAGGTGAGATTGACACCTCCCTGTATGGACGAAGGCTCTATGAAAATATGGCCGGCTACTGGCCATCCATTACGGATGAATCTGACGTGCCTGAAGTTGAAAAAGAGTATGCACGCGTCTGGAAACAGACTCCTAAAATCGTCTATTCAAAAACGCTGAAAGAAGCTGAGTGGAGTTCAAAGTTAGAACGGGAAATAGACCCGGAGGAAATTCAAAAGCTAAAAGAGCGGCCCGGCAGCCTGATCGAAGTGGCCGGAGCCAATCTTGCCACATCCTTTTTGCAACTCGGCCTGGTTGACCAGGTCTGGCTCTATGTGCACCCCGTGGTGCTGGGAGGGGGCAAACCCTATTTCCCGGCTGGATTGAATCAGAAACTTACCCTCATAGACACCCAAACCTTTCCCTGCAAGGTGGTACGGATGAGATATTCAATCGGCAATTGAACACAGTATTTATTTAGATTCTTTTCCTATTAATTAATAGTTTCACTTTAATTGAGCTCAAAATTTAATGATATCAAATTCTAAAATTTGTGGCATTGTTTTCAAATGGTATAAAGTTTTTTCTTCTGAAAAACCACTATAAAAAGATTCTACACCATGGTTTGTAACAACATTAGTTCTTTCAAGTATTATTAACTGAGGAGTGCTTTTCTCTGAATAACCATTATTAAGTAACAATCTTGACACAGTTATTCCTTTCCATTCATTTCCGAAATTAACTTCATCCACATATTTAAACTCTGACAATAGGTGAATGGCTCTGTATGGATTATTTAAAGCAGCAACTTTAAATTTCACATCATAGTTTTGCGAATTACCAAAAAGCTTTGCGTCATGAACAATTTCATTGATGTGTGAAATGATTTTTTTATTATGACTACTTTCACAGTTAATATCCGTAATGTAAATTATTAGTATGTCTGTTTCCTTTATACTTTTACTAGTTAAAATATTCGAGTTGTTTAAAATCGAAGAGTACGTATTACCTAACTTAACCCGATCATATAGATAACCACATAAAATTGCGAAGAGGAACGACACAACTAACAATAAAACAACTCTTAGTTTAGTTAATTTCAAATCTGGCAAATATTAGTTTATAATCATCACCACCATCTTTGAAAAGAACAGAATCTTCATTTGACGTGAGAATTTTTGGAAAAGTATACGTGTAGAAAAACATATTCTTGTCAAGATCAATTATGTAACTAATTAACTTTGAATTATAAGGCAAGTCACTATCTCTTGGGCGATTGACCTCATTAAATTGCACTATTACAAACCTGTCATTAAGAACGCTATGGTTGCTGAAAGTATGGTATTTGGTACCCAGATTTAAATCAGAAAATGATAATGCATTATTTAAATACTCAACTTTAGCTGGCCTAATATCTGAAAAATAATAAGATTCACTTTTGTTTTCATTTGGATAATGAATTTCTATAAAAGGAATCGTAAAATTATAGCTATTAATCACTATTTCCCTTGATTTAACACAAGTGATCGGGCCATCTGACATGTTATATACCAACATGTTGCTTTCGTGCTTATATCGATTAGAGAACTTATTTACGATATCGCCTTCTTCGTTTAATTCAAAAATTAGATAATCTTCAGGCCCTTCATCCAAAACCACATAAGAAGATTTAATAAAATAGTTACCAAGATTACATATTCCATCAGGCATTAAATCAATAGTGCTTGTGTTGACCAACTCATTGTCAGTGTTAAAATGGTGAATACCATTTACTCTATCTGCCACCATAAATCCATCTGATACTCTCATGAAATTTACTGGTTCACTTAATTCACCCGGCCCTCTGCCACCTACTGCAATTGGTTTATGAACATTTCCTGAAAAGTCTATATTGTGAATCTTATTCCTTCCTCCATCTAGAATTAAAATATCTTGATTTGTTATTAAGACATCAGTCAATCTCTGTATTGTGTAATCACTTCTTGAAATATCAATTTCTAATTCATTACTAATATTAAAGGAGTAATACTCGCCCCACTTGAGTAGGTTATCATTATTCACCTCTATCAGATATGCCTCATTATCTAACGCTAATAAATAATCCGGGTGAATTTCACCAGTGTTTTTCGTTAAATCTCTCTTGCATGACGAAAATATTAATAAAAACACTGAAAATAATAGATATTTATATGCCATATATATTGATATTAATCAGCTATGAAGAAGGGACATCCCTTCTTCATAGTAATTATTAATACTTACAATTCTTCAATTATTGTGCACGGAGGGCATTCATTTGGAAATGTAGCTGTAACGCAATCCCCTGTCGAATGTCTACATACTTTTCTTTCATCTATATCTGGGTCAGTAATTGTTGAAGAAAATGCTATTCCTATCGCAAATCCAATGCTTAAAACAGCGGAAAAAAGAATAATAGTAATATATTTCATATTAGCCTCATACTTTTGTTTAAATTGAAGCTTGAGGTTATAAAAAAAAAAAAACAATCACAAGTATTATTCATTAAGTTTACTTCAACTACCATTAAATGTCTTGCACATTGCCATCATTTTAAATGATGATGAAATAAATTTTCAACGCCATTATACTTTTACAAGTATTGATTTTATTGGTATGCAAGCTAAAAATTAAACTTTCGATAATACTTAACTTAAGTTATGTTTTTTTATTTGAATTTTATTATAGAATTATGACCTTGATTTACCGGCCTGAATATCATTTTTTTTTGCAGACAGTTTTGCACAATGATTGCATTATTATCACCAGTCCTGTTTACCAGTTTT
Source organism: Rhodohalobacter sp. (assembly GCA_050486245.1). Classification (GTDB taxonomy): domain Bacteria; phylum Bacteroidota; class Rhodothermia; order Balneolales; family Balneolaceae; genus Rhodohalobacter. The sequence continues at coordinate 2,029 of JBJHCX010000078.1, read as the reverse complement.
TAATTACCTGTGATTGATTCGAATTCAAACTTTTTGGATTCAACCCAAACAGCAACTGAATTACCTGTCTATTATTCCGCTCAGAGAGATAATGATTCTCGGTTCGTCTGGAAAGGACAAACCGTATTACCAGCCTAAATATACTGATCCGATCTATCTTAATTCCCCGGATATGCCCGGGGCAGTCATCTATCGTTTTATATTCTTAAAGCGAGACGGAAGGTATCGCTGTCTCAGACATCAGCTTCCACATTGGCAGAAGCGGCGGATTCACCCCTTCCGGGCTGTCCTGGTACTCTTTAAATGCGGCAATCGGAATCAGCGGAGTCATTCGGTTCCAGTAGAAAACGTTATCCCTGTTTTCAGGTTCCAGAAGGTGGGTCACAACCCGCCCCAGCACCTGGCCGGTCCGGATCACATAAGAACCCTTCGGGATGTCAAATTGGTCATGGATCTCAGAGGCGACATCAATCACCACTGCAGAACGGTGATTGTTATCGGTATCCTCGTAGCTCAGTCCGCCAAGTGTGTACGCGGCAGCCTCAACGGTTTTGGCCTCTGTGGTCTGCTCTACGATGATGTTATGGCGCCGGAGCATATCGACCGCATCAGTTGCATGCGGAGGGAGAACATAAGCCCAGGGCCGGTCGCGAAATTGGGTACCCACCGGTTTTTTGATGAACTCTGCATTCTCAACGGAAATCGTCTCTTCCGGGTTGTCAGGGTGCTGGATTTCATAGCTCACCCGAAAGTCATCGGCCACCATCTCCTCCCGTACAGGTATTTCACCTTCAGCCTCTCTTCCCAGCCGAACAGTCTCAGCCCGGGCATCCTCAATGGTCTGCTTGAGGAGTTCCGGATTGTCACGGGCAAACTCCAGGATGGCAGTGTAGCCCAGCATGCCGCTTTTCAGCGCAGTTTCAGCATCATGCCATGCAGCCAGCTCGAACAGAATGGACAACTTATTGGCCAATCCGCCATAGTTGCGACCCATCCGGGGTGCGTGTCCGCCACCATAATACGCCTCTTCATCACCGTGGGCCCAGTAGAACGCCCGGTATCCCTCTCCTTCCATTCTCTGCGTGAGATAGGGAAATACAGCTTCATCGGCCAGCCGGGTAATCGACTGATCCGCTCCCGCAAGTGCCGATGCCTGGTACAGTAAATGATAGGGATAGGCTCCGCCAAACTGCACCGCCCCGCCATCGTGGCCGTCAACCATTATATGCGGATTCCATCTGTTGATGATGTTTCCAATAAACGCTGCCATGGCCGGCTGCTCGAGCATGGTGTAATCACGATTCAGGTCGGCACCCACAAAGTTAAACCGGTCGTTCAGCTCCAGTCCATCCGGATTCTTTGTAGGAACAACGATCACAATGATATCATCAAGCAGCTGATTCAGGGAAGAGCCGTCATTGCTGAATTCCCGGGCCATAATCAACAGGGCCTCTTTCAATACGTGATTATGGCCGTGAACATTCGCACTCAGCACCACTATCGGCTTGCCTGTGGCGTGCGCTTCAGCCGGCGTCACCGCACCGGTTCTGCTGAATATGGCATAGGGCAGCTCCCTGCCTCGCAGGCTTTCACCAACCATCCCAAGGGTCATCACATCTGAGCGGGCATTGACCCGGTGGAGGTAGTCAATGATTTCAGAGTGAGAAGTGTGCTGTTCAAGGTTCGACAGCTCATGGGGTGTCTGAAGATCCTGCGCCTGAGAATTGGCAGCAAACAGAATCGAGCCCATTGCCGCTGTCATAAAAAGAGTCAATAGCCGTGCGTACATCATCAAAAATTTAAGCATTAAAAGTTACAGGTCAGCCGTGCCGGCCCGGCGGCACCCCTGAAAAGGCCCCGCAGAATACGATAGTCTGCGGTAATGTAAGGGATCTGTTCCTGAATTGTCGAAGCTTTAATGGCAAAATTTTATTGTTAATCAATAAAATTTTGCCGATAATTAAATAATCCCGAATTTATATTCCACTTCCATGAACATCAAATTACAGAAGGACTGGACGTTAGCTCA
>JBJHCX010000077.1:0-9060 GCA_050486245.1 Rhodohalobacter sp. | reverse complement strand
CGTTTGACTTTATCCGTGAATCTGCTGTTGACAGCACATCAAGCTATTTTGCCTATTCAGTGGTGGATACATCGGGCACGGAAAACGGGCTCTATCTACTTGACCTGTCGGACGGACTTCAAAGTGAGCGGAAAATTGCAGGGTTTGACCATGCACTCTATTCAAATCTGACATGGGACCATAAGAATGGCCGTATCGCCTATACCGTGTCTGAAATGGACCCTGGCCACGACTACCTTCCCGGCGATGCGTCGGTTTACCAGCTGAATGCATCTGACGGTGAAACGGTGATGCTGATAGCGCCTGAGGATGTCGCGGAAGGGTACCGGCTCCGCTCACGCAACAATCTGACCTGGTCTAATGATGGCGGGCGCCTCTTCTTTGGCGTGCAGGCTGCCGAAATGGTTGCCCTCGATGAGGTCAGGGAGGAGTCAGATTCACTGACCGCAGAGAACCTTTACGATCTGGATCGAATCCTTGACGGTGTGGAAGGAAAGGTCTGGCACTGGGATGACCCTCAGATCAAGACACATGAGAAGCAGACCTGGAACAGCCGGAAAAACCATCTGTTTACGGCGGTTTATCACGTTGACAGCGGAAATGTGGTTCAGCTTGCAACCGGAGAGGTTCCATCCGTGCGACCGGTACACCACACCGGCAAGGCCCTGGGCTCTACAGATCTGCCATATCAAAAGCTTCGGACATGGGACGGAACATACCGCGATTTTTACCTGATAGATCTGGAAACAGGTGAAGCTGAACAGATCATCGAGAAACACCGCTTCAGGGCGTGGCTGTCGCCAAACGGCACCTATGCCATCTGGTTTGACGGTGATGATTTCATCCTTCGCCATACCGAAAGCGGAATGGTTCGAAACCTCACAGAAGGGATATCGACTCCGTTTTATAATGAGGATAATGACCGTCCGCAGCCATCCTCATCGTACGGCATAGCGGGATGGACAGATAACGACGCTTCGGTGTTGATCTATGACAAATACGATATCTGGCAGTTCAACACCCAAAGCGGGCATGCCGTGTCGGTTACAGGCGGGCAGGGCCGGGAAGAGCAGAGAATTTTCCGTATCCGGGACCTGAATCCCGACAAGGAGACCTTTGCCTCAAACGAACGGCTGCTGCTGACCATGTATCATGACTGGGACAAAAATTACGGCTTTTATGAAGCGCGTGTTGGCCGCAGCGGAGTGAGCCGGGTGATGGAAGATGAGAAGCGATTCAATATTGTATCGCTCGCCGAACGTGACGATGCCATCCTCTTTACACAGGAGACCTACCAGGAGTATCCAAACCTGTGGGTTGCTTCAGACCGGCGTTTTCGGAATCCGGTGCAGGTTTCAAACCTTCACGAGGATCTGCTCGACCGTTTTGCATGGGGGCATGCAGAGCTGGTTGACTGGCACAACCTGGACGGTGATGTGGTACAGGGAATTCTGATCTATCCCGGTGATTATGAGCCCGGCAAGAGATATCCTGTATTTATTTACTATTATGAGCGCTATTCACAGCGGTTATACAACTTTAACACACCGGTAACCAATCACAGGCCAAACCTGGCTCAGTATGCGAGCGACGGCTATGCGGTGTTCCTGCCTGATATCTGGTTCGATGTACCCATACCGGGCTACTCTGCGACCAAGAACCTGGTGCCCGGCGTCCATAAGCTGATTGAAATGGGAATTGCCGATCCCGATGCGATCGGGCTTCACGGACACTCCTGGAGCGGTTACCTGACGGCACACGTCGTAACTCAAACCGACATGTTTGCTGCTGCCGTAGCCGGTGCACCGGTTGGGAATATGACCAGTGCGTACAGCGGTATTCGCTGGGGAACGGGACTGGCACGGCAGTTTCAGTATGAAAAGACACAGAGCCGCCTGGGTGTGAGTATGTGGGAGAATCTTGCTCCATACATAGAGAACTCGCCCGTCTTTTTTGCTGACCGGATCAACACCCCGCTGATGATTCAGCACGGTGATGTGGATGAGGCGGTGCCCTGGTACCAGTCGATCGAACTCTACCTGGCCCTGCGCCGAAATGATAAAGAGTCGGTCTTTCTGCACTATTATGACGAGCCGCACCATCTCCGGAATTTCTCAAACCGGCTCGACTATGCCATGAAGATGAAAGAGTATATGGATCACTACCTGAAGGGTAAACCGGCACCTGCCTGGATTACCGACGGGGCTCCCTATCGGGGTGATTAATCTGCGTGATGAAGATCATCTTTAATAAAAACCTCTCTCTGGTTTCAGGGAGAGGTTTTTTTATTGAATGCTGCCGTGTTGCAGCTTGTTTAGAAACAGACAGACAACGAACTAAAAAATCATAAAAAAATGGATTGGAATGTATACCTGGCCGGTGAGATTCACTCAAACTGGCGTGAAGAGATTGGAAAAATGGTAAAGAAAGAGAAACTGCCTGTTGAGCTTTCAGCTCCGGTAACGGATCACCCCGCATCAGACGATGTGGGGGCAGATATTCTGGGTGAGGAGGCCGATGCTTTTTGGAGGGATCACAAAGGGGGCAAGATCAATGCAATCCGGACCCGTACGCTGATTGAAATGGCCGATGTGGTTGTAGTCAGGTTTGGTGAAAAGTACCGGCAGTGGAATGCTGCCTTTGATGCAGGCTATGCCGCAGCCCTCGGGAAAAAACTGATTGTCATGCACCCGGAAGAGCACACACATGCACTGAAGGAGGTGGATGCTGCTGCCCTGGCCGTTTGCAGAACTCCTGCGCAGGTGGTTGACATTCTCAAATATGTAACTGTAAAAAAGTAGGTTACCCGCTGTTTCCAGAGAGTCGTTTCAGGGTCTGATCGGCCTGCCAAAAGTGTCTCCGCTGATGAGCTTCAATCAGCAGGAGCATCTCTGTAAGTGTCATCCGGATCCAGCCGTACAGGGGGTGGCTCCCCCTGGCACTGTTGGGGTTCAGCTGATCCTCACGAAGCTTCTGCACGATCTGCAGTGTTTCACTGTTTGTAGCACGAAGTGCGGAAATGAACTCCTCCCTGGAGGCAGCTGTGTCTCTTTTAGGCGTCATCGGCTTCAGGGTTGGGATCTTCATTTTGTAGGGCGGTTCAATCATCCGGATCATCAGGGCTGCCAGCAGCCGCGGTTTAAAATGATCATTCGCCGCCGGTGAGAGCCGGAGCGTCAGCGCCTCCATTTCAGGAATGTAGAGCCGGTTAAACTGTGTGATATGGTCCAGTACCTCTGCTGCGCTCCAGACATTTTCTGCCGGCTTCAGGAAGAAAAGATCACCGGATACGGTTTGATATCCGTCAATTTTTTGAAGAGCGGATTGAAATCTCTCCTCCAGGTCGGCATAGGAGTATTGTTTTTTCATAAGCCACTGTATTCATCAAAGAGTTCACGTTTGAGTGCCATGATTCGCTGGTACGATTCCCGGATACGATCCTCTTCAATATCACCCTCCTGAATCAGTTGTTTGATAATCCGTACCGCTTCCGGGGCGATATCGGGGTCATAAACTGAATTGTTGGCGAAAACCAGGATATCAACTCCCGCATTGATGGCATGCCTGATGGCCGGTTCAAGTCCGTAGTAAGCCCTGATGGCATCCATCTGCATATCGTCCGAGAAGAGAACTCCGTTGTATCCCAGTTCATTTCGGAGCAGGCCGGTCTGCACACTGTGTGAAAGTGTTGCGGGGAGCTCTTCATCCAGATGCTCATTAAAGACATGGGCAGTCATGACGGCAAACCGGCTGTCGGATTGGATCAGGCTGCGGTATGGTTCCAGTTCAGCCTCATCCCAGGTGTCTGTTACATCGGCCATCCCGACATGTGAGTCGTTCCAGGCACTGCCATGGCCGGGAAAGTGCTTGATGACACCGAGGATGTTCTGGCGGCTGAACTCATCCAAAAAGATCTGTGAATGGTTGACAACAACCTCCGGATCTTCTGAAAAGCTGCGATCCAGCTGACCGATGATCGGATTTTCAGGGTTGGTGTTCAGGTCGACAACCGGTGCGAAGTTGACATTAAAGCCCAGATCGGAGAGCTGATCGGCCATTGAACGTGCGTAATGGCGGGTGGAGTCGGCGCTGTTCAGGTTGCCGAGATATCCGGCAGATCGATGCTCGCGGAAACCGCGATCGGGTTTCAGCCGGGCAACGCGTCCTCCTTCCTGGTCAACAGCGATCAAGAGCCGCTGCCTTCCAAGCTCCTGAAGCTGCCGGTTCAGTTCAATAACCTGTGAGGCTGATTCGATATTCCGGTTGGGAGCGGAGGTCGGAACATCGTAGTCAAACAGAATGACTCCGCCCACATGATATTCGGTGATGTCACGGACAATGTGCGAGGTGTCGTCGGCCGCAAAACCCTTGAAGCCGATCATGAGCATTTCACCGATCATCTCATCGAGTGTTACAGATTTTTGTGCGTCACTGCTGCATGCATTAAAAAAAAGTGCAATCGTAAACGTAAAGAGGGTGAAACGTTTTAACATGTTTGAATTCAATGAGTTAAAATGTCGGTGTCAGTGTTTTTCGCTATCGGTTTTCCGGTATTGGCTGTGACAGGGGCTTAGATTAGCATTTTTTAATCTTAAAATTTGTAACAAATGGCCGATTCAATACTCTTGTATATAAGCAGAGTTCTGAAAGCGTATTGAGATTCACCCGTTTGGGCGTGGGTCCTATTTGAAAGACTGAGCACAGTATACCAAAAAATAAAATGTGCAAGGTTGTAAAGTTCAGGCTCGGATTGAAGGCCCCGTTTAAAAAACGGATAACCATTAGCAAAGAAATAAGTTCACTGAGCAGTAAAACGATAAATTTATCATTTAGCAATCGACAAAGCCATAATATCTGAATAATGATTGAGAGCAATACAAATACAGAACTGGAACATAAGATCGATCAGTATGTAGAGGGAAAACTGAACGGTGAAGAAGTTGAAGAGCTGTGGTCTGAAGTGATTCTGGACGACTACTACTACGACTATATGAAAACAGTGGCAAACCTGAAGGGGCTGGCAAACGGTCAAAAAGCCGGCAGATCCATTCCGCAAATTGGCAGGCACTGGTATGCCGCTGCTGCCGTACTCCTGATTGCGGTCTCCCTTGTCCTGTTTAACATTCAGCAGGATCGTGAGTTTGTCCTGCAGCCCATCAGCTCTATTGAACTGGATTATTACCGCTCAGCCGACGGAATGGCCGCTGAAAATGACCTTTCACTCATCGTCATGGAGATCATAGCGGCTGCCAATGAAGGCCAGGTGGATCAAGCCATTGCCATTGTTGAGCGAAACCTGGAGAACCTGGAGTCGGATAACCACAAGGCTGAGCTGAGCGGAACGGCCGGGTCTGTTCTCTACAATGCAGGCCGTTATCAGGAGGCCGAGGGTTATTTCGAGCGGGCAATTGCTCTTCAGCCGGATGATGTGCTGCTGGCAGAGCAGAACTACTGGTATCTCGGTAATACCTACTTTCAGCTCAACAAAATTGAAGAGGCCAGGGCAGCACTTGAGAAAGCTTATGAGCTGAATGGAGCATACAGCCGCATCGCACAACGCTATCTTCAGGCCCTGAACAGATAGGGAAATCCGGCGGCTTCTGAGCGCTTTTCCTTATCAGGCCGCCTCCGATCGCTTCCTGTAACCGGTAAGCACAAGTCCGGTGACAAAAAGTATGGCCAGTAGCAGGGTGCCCTGTCTCCTTTCCGGCCTGTGAATGATCGGGCGGTTATCACCATTCAGAATGTATGGGCCCCAGAAGTGAGGGTTGGCATTCCTTGTCTGAATAAACTCAATCTGGGTAAGGCGCAGGGCGTCCGATTTGGTCTCGCCCTCATTCAGGTAGGAGTAGAAGGTCTCTGCAAAATCGGCCGCGTAATGATCATTGACAGACCACGAGTTCAGGACCAGGCTTTGAGCACCGGCATACCTGAGGGCACGGCTGATTCCCATTATTCCGGTACCCTGTATGTATCGGTCACCGCCAGACTCGCACGAATTCAGCATGATTAAATCGTTGTTCAGATTTAAGTCAAATAATTCATAGGCAAAAAGCCGGCCGGTCAGTACTTGTCCATCCGTCTCCGGTTCGTCTGCATAGAAGTGAATGGTCGAAAAAAGCGGGTCACTTTCAGAAATCTCACTGTGTGTGGCCATGTGCAGGATGCGGCTGCTGCCGGCACTCTGCTGAAACTGCTCTACGGTTGCTCCATGGTTGATAAAGCTGTCACGGCTTCCAAGCCTGTGCAGGCGCTCGGAGATCGCGGTAATTTCTGAGGGGGCCTTTGGCAGTGAAACCAGGTTTCGCGATGTGATCTCGTTTTGAAAATCGGATACACCAAAGCCTGAATAGTCAGAGGCAAAACGTCCCCTGGCCGATCGGTCAACCAGATCTCTCAGGCTGTTCAGATAGCGGACATCAGAATGCTCTATGACATAGGATGCGGAGCCGTAACTAAATGGAGAGGCCGGCTTGCGCAATGGGAGGATATTCAACGGTATTTGATGGAAATAACCGCCAGGCATGACAATCAGAGAACCTGCACGGTCAACCAGCGATTCGATATCTATGAGCTGGCCGATCTCATACAGTTTTTCCAGGTCAGAACGTCCGGTGATCACCGACTCTGAAGCCGCAACAAAGAGTTCTTCCATTTCCGGGGTGATGGCCAGTTTCCGGATATCGATGCCGGATCGTCTGATTTCAGCCATGTAGAGCCGATCGCCCACTTCTGTAATATGCAGCAGCAGTTCATCAGGCCTGAGCTGTCTTTGAATGGTTCGGACGGGAATATCGGACCGGCTGCTGTTCGGACTCACCTCAGCCATCAGGGAGCGCCTTTCGGCATTGAGCCGCTCCAGTTCATTCTGCAGCGATAGCTGCCGGCTGCCATCGGCCAGAAGGATCTGCCGGCGCAGGCGATCCATTTCATCCGATAAATTGCGAAGGCGCGTCAGTTCCGTTTCACTCAGGTGTGCCGACTGAACCAGCGGATTTTCCGTTAAACTGGCATCATTGATGGTTTTAATCCGGTCAAACAGATTCAGGGCGCGATGGGTCTCGCCCCGCTCCACCAGAAAATCTGCAAACCGCTGAAACAGGTACAGATACTCATCCTCAACCGCCCAGTACCCCGATTCAGGCTCAGAGGTATTGCGCGATCGCTCAAAGACCAATTCTGCGGCTTCTGAAAAGAGTTTGTCGGCTTTGATATTGTTATCAGAGTGAATTGAAAGAATAGATTTAATAGTTTCTGCAAGTATTAAGATTGAGAAATCTAGGTTTGAGGCGTTATGAGTCTTGTATTCATTTAAGAGTGTTTGAGCTGTTTGGAAATCGCCTGTTTCAATTTTTGATAATGATAATCTGATTGTAGCTTCTAAAAAGTTTTGAGTGTCAGATATCGAACTTGATAAGGTTTTGATTTTATTTAATACTTCAACGCTTTTAGGAAAATCTCTTGTTTGCAAATAAATGTCGTTCAATTCAAATAGTACTCGTATATATAATTGATATTGAGAATCTTTATTAATTAGAGGTTTGATACTTTTTAAGACTTGAAATGCGTTTTCTGTGTCATCTAAATACCTATTTTTGAAAACTGCTTCAGAAATACTTATTGATATAAGGTCGTCCTTATTATTATTAACTTCAGCCAGATTAAGTGCTTTATTAATGTACTCTTCAGATAAGTTCCAATTTTGATACTTACGGTAAAAGATGTGGAGATTTCGATAAATTCTGCTTTGTAGCGTATAGTTGTCAGACTCTTGAGCAATAGATAATGCTTTTAACTGTGTGTCTACATATTCATTTGACTCACCGGTTTTGTAGTATATCAGGCTTAGATTATTAAATAGACTAATTCTGAAATTATCTGGGAGACTGTCTGCATGGTTTAAAATTGACAAAAAACTACTTTTGGCTTCTTGGTATCTTCCTATCTGATAGAGATATCCACCTTGTGAAGCCAAGATGGAGTAGAGTGTGGAGTAGTTTTGTAGGTATTCGCTGATGGGCAATGTGTAGCTTCTCTGGATTTGGAGGCTCTTGTCTATATAGCCTAGTCTGTAAAGTGCGAATTCCGACCCCCAGAGAAGGTTCAGTTTGAGCCTTGAGTTCGGCAGCTGATCGAGCAGATGAATCTGTTCATACACGGAATTGATATGGCTGTATTCACCCAGCTCATAGAACGCTTTTAACAGGGTGGCCAATGCAAGCCCATTTTGCTCCAGGTTTTCAGTATCCCGATTCAGGTTGTTCTTCCAGTAGTTCAGAACTTGCTGGAACATCTCATCCGATGAGATGTTGTTGCTGCTGACATGAAAAGAGACCAAAAAGTGCTCAAAATCTAGACCTCCATTGGAAATGATCCCTTCTGTCCACGCATCACCGTTCGCGGCCATACGGTTGAGTTCATAGAGGCCGTCGCGTTCCCGGTCCTGATAAAAAGTTTCCAGTGTCTCCAGCCGGTTGGCCTCAGAATCATCATGGAGCAAGTAGGCCAGAATCAGGCGCTCGGAGTGAAATGTGAATCCGGCTTGCTGAAAGTATCCCGCCAGGTCCTGATGTCCCGATAACAGCTCTCTAATCCGTTTATCCTCGATCCGGCTTAACAGAGCCTCCCGGTACTCTTCCGGTCCGGTGTAGTAGAGCACGCCGGCCGCCCAAATCGACTCCTCCGTCAGTTCCGGGTTGATATACCGGTCAACATACTGTTCAATATAGTTTTCTCCCGAGGCAGGTGAAAAAGCCAAAAAGAGAGCAAACAGGATCGATTGGAACATACGGGTTTCATCACGTGAGCAGTAACATCGCAAAGATACAAATTTTCCGGCTTATCACCTTAGTCGGTCATCTCAGGTTTGATGATGATGGGGTCCATATCATCGCCACCTTTTTGGTCCCAGGTGTCACCGGTGGTTTCAACGGTAATGACGGAGTTGTCGGGTTCAGGGGCCAGGTCGGCGTTGGCGTCGGTGACGGTAGCGCAGCCGGTGAACAGGATGGCAACGGCAAATGCAATAGAGAGAATAATGGATTTCATAATCGTGTGATT
>JBJHCX010000076.1:0-9459 GCA_050486245.1 Rhodohalobacter sp. | reverse complement strand
CAGATGTTAGCAAGATTTTCAGACATATTTTTATACGGATGTAAAATATAAAATTTTCTCACCGTTCGTTGAGCAGCCACATGGATAACCTTCACAATTTTTAATCGAATTGCAACCGTTTTACCCGCTGTGAATTAAAACCTGAACTTTGTATCATCAACCTATTCATTTTAAACACATTGTATGGAAAAAACAGTCATCGTTGCATTTGGAGGCTCTTCACCTGAACATGAAGTTTCGGTTTTAACCGCAATTCAGGCCATGTCTGCGCTGTCAGATACACCCTACACCCTAAAACCCCTCTATATCTCAAAAAACGGCAGGTGGTTTACCGGTGAACCGCTCAAAGATCTGGAAAATTATGAGGACCTGGACAAGCTGACCGGCCGGTTAACCCCGTGCAAGTTCAATCACAATGATCTGGGTCAGCCGGTTCTGGAAGAGGGCAGGTCCGCCATCTTCTCAAAACCCAGACAGACGGTGATATATGCCGTTCTAACGGCTTTTCACGGCTCTGAAGGAGAAAACGGTTCCTTCCAGGGAGTTTGTGAAATGTACAATATCCCATACACCGGAAGCGGAGTCCTGGCTTCGGCCGCCGGCATGAACAAAGTCACGGCAAAGGCCCTCTGCCGTGCTGCCGGCATCCCGGTTGTCGAGGGAATCGACTTTATCGAATCACACTGGATTGAGAGTCAGGGCCAGATTCTCGGGCAAATTGAATCGCTCGGATACCCCGTTGTTGTCAAGCCCGTTCATCTGGGGAGCAGCATCGGGGTTAAAGTGGTTTCAAGTCCGGATGTACTCATTGAAGCAGTTGAGACAGCATTTCGTTACGATGAGCATCTGCTGGTTGAAAAAGCGGTCTCACCGCTTACCGAAATCAACTGCTCGGTCATCGGCACGGCCGAACGGTGTGAAACCAGCGTCTGTGAGCGTCCGTTAGGCACCGAAGAGCTGCTCTCCTTTCAGGATAAATATATGCGTGAAGAGGGCGGCAAGGGGATGGCTTCGGCCGACCGGGTTATCCCCGCCGATATATCCGAATCCCTGACTCAACAGATAAGGAATGCATCCGTGGATATTTTTAAAACGCTGAACTGCAGCGGACTCGCACGGCTCGACTTTTTGGTCGAATCGGGTACGGAAACATTTTATTTCAATGAAATTAACACCATACCCGGATCTTTCTCGTTTTACCTGTGGAAAGAGTCAGGTATCACGTTTACTGACCTGCTCTCCCGACTGATTGACATCGCCGTCACACAGCATCAAAAAAAGAATGGCCGGATTCAGAGTTACGAAACAAACTTACTGAGTCAAAAAGCTGTTAAGGGGATGAAAGGTTTAAAAGGAAACAAACAGCCATGACAAAAAAACTACTGAACCGCACTCTATTCATTCTGACGGCCCTTTTTGCACTCTATGCGTGCGGGCCCACCGATACCGTAACCGTTGTTCAAGAGGGTCCCCGAACCGTATCGGATGAACGTGAAAGGGCTCCTGATACCGATGAAGAAGACTTTCAGCAGATCCGCATCGGCTTGATCGACCCGGTAACCAATTTTGACCCGCTCTTTGCCGATAACCTGAGCACATTGCGCGCCATATCCTTAATCTATGACACCCTTTTTGACCTTGATCGCGATGGCAATCCGGTTCCGGCACTCGCCGAGCGCGCAGAGGTGTCTGATGACAGCCTGACCTACCGGGTGGTGATCGACCGGGAAACCTTTTACCAGGACAGCAATGTCTTCTCTGCCGGTGTTGGGCGACGGGTGCATGCAGGGGATGTTAAATTTGCGTTTGAGCGAACCGCCAGGATCGACGTACCCCCGGCGGCATCACAGCTTTTAATGAACATTCGAGGTTACTCCAGTTTCTTTACCGAGCAGCGCGGGGTATATGACCCTGAAAAACGGGTCCTGGATGGCGTGCGGGGGATACGGGTCCCGGATGCCGAAACCGTTGAGTTTCATCTCAGCAGGCCCGATCCCGATTTCCTGAAAAAGCTGGCCTCTCCCTATCTCTCCATCTATCCCAGGGAGGCTCTTGACGGCGGCCATGGGCTGAATCGCAGGCCGGTTGGCACGGGGGCTTATATGCTCAACTCAATTGAGGAGAACCGCATCATCCTTGAGCTGAACACATCCCCCCGCTTCACCGAGCAGGAGCACGGATACCGGGTTAATCGAATCGATTTGATCAAGCTCTCCGATGAAGGCGAACTCTTTCAGCAGTTTATCCGGGGAGATATCGACTGGATTCCTGAAATAGGTCCGCAGACCTTTCATCAGGTGCTCGATGCCGACCGGCAGCTCAGGTCCTCGTATCAAAACCAGTTTGAAGTGATGCGAAGCCCTGCTTCCAGGCAGCTCCTCTCGTATGTAAATGAGGAATCCAACCGAAACCTGGATTTACTCAAACAGATTCTCAACGATGCGGAAGAGGGGCATTTTTCCCTGCCGGGAACCCTCCGGATCGATGCCGGTTTTGAGGTGTCAGACCAGGAGCATTCACCTGCAGAGTTCTACATTGCGCTAACAGATGATCCTTATGGAAGGGTTCTCTATACCGACCTGGGAAGAAATGTTGCCGTCAACCGCGCAGAGTTTGCATTTATAGAAATCAGGGTACCGACCCGTGAATCGGTTCTCTACACCCGGGTATCAGACAGTTTTCACTATCCATATATGAATACCGGATTTCTGGAGGGTGCCTGGATCACCGTCTCCACTCCTGTTAACGGGCTCTATCACCCGCATATACGGGGGGTTGAATCGCATGCTGCCCCTTGGGCCATGCCTTTAGACAGAATCAGAGTCCAGAACCGGAACTGATCCCAAATCTATGAAATTTTGCATTCTGGCCAATCCCGAGAAGTATACGATCCAGCTGCCCCTCAAGCAGGTGGTGAAATGGTGTACATCGCAAGGGCATGTGCTCTATATAACAGACAAACTGAAAAAGCACTTTCCGGGGATGGGTGTGCTTGAAAAGGTTAGCCTTGTTGCAACAGAAATGGAAGGGGTTCAGCGCTGCGATGTTGTGATCGCTATCGGCGGTGACGGCACCCTGCTCCATACGGCACACCTGATTAAGGATGCAGACCGGCCGGTCTTGGGAATAAACTCCGGCAGGCTGGGGTTTATGGCAAACATACAGCCTGAAATGATCGACCATACGCTGAGCCAGGTCGCTGCAGGCAGCTATAAAATTGATGAGCGGCATATGCTCAAGGCAACATCCCTCAATGGCAATCAATATTATGCCCTCAATGAATTCCTTTTCACAAAAAAGGACACCTCTTCGATGATCACCCTTCAGGCTGATTATAACGGACAGTTTATCAACAACTACTGGGCAGACGGGCTCCTGGTTTCAACCCCAACCGGATCGACAGCCTACAACCTTTCGGCCGGCGGACCCATCGTGATGCCTGACACCCCGGTCATGCTGCTTACACCCATCAATCCGCACACCCTCACCACACGTCCGCTGGTGCTTCCCGATCACCACACCCTCACCATCAAGAGTACCGAGAACGGAAAGCACACCCTGTTTGCCTACGACGGGCTGATTCAGCCCAACGAGTCGGAGTTTGAAGTGCAGATCACCCGCAGCCAATACTCCATCAGGCTGATTCAGCTGCCCGAGCAGAACTACTTCGAGACGCTCAGAAACAAGCTGATGTGGGGCATGGACCGGCGAATAGGATAATTGCCTCCAATACTTCAATTCCATCCATATTTCCTTTATTTTAAAGGAGACATTATTAGGAGAAACACCCGGATATTGTGCCGGGAAATGATCTTTACTAACCCAAAAACAGACTAACCATGAAAGTAACAGTAGTTGGAGCCGGTGGTAATGTAGGTTCAACCGTAGCATATACCATCGCAGAGCGTGATTTCGCCAAAGAAGTTGTCATGCTTGATATTGAAAAAAAAGACGGGGACAAAACATTCTATCCATCAAAAGGCCGAGCTCTTGACCAGTGGGAAACCGCTCCCATCATCGGGTTTGACACCCGCCTGAAAGGCACCGTAGAGTATGCAGACACCAAAGGATCGGATGTTTGCGTGATTACAGCCGGTGTGCCGAGACGTCCCGGAATGAGCCGTGACGACCTGCTTGAAATCAACGGAAAGATTGTCAAAAGCGTCACCGAGCAGCTCGTCAAGTATTCACCGGACACCATCATCATTGTGGTCTCAAATCCGCTGGATGTGATGACCTATGTGGCGCACGCGGCAAGCAGCCTGGATTCCAAAAAAGTGATGGGCATGGCCGGCATTCTGGACACCGCCCGTTACCGGGCATTCCTGGCAGAAGAGCTGAATGTATCGCCAAAAGATATTCAGGCGCTGCTGATGGGCGGACACGGTGACACCATGGTTCCGCTGCCACGATATACCACCGTATCGGGAATCCCCGTTACACAGTTGATAGACAGCGACAGGCTGGATGCCATTGTAGAGCGGACCAAGAAAGGCGGCGGCGAAATCGTTGGCCTGATGGGCACCTCTGCCTGGTACGCACCAGGTGCTGCGGCTGCTCAGATGGTTGAGGCAATAATGCTCGATCAGAATCGTATATTCCCATGTGCGGCCCTGTTGAATGGCGAGTACGGAATTAACGATCTGTTCCTCGGTGTGCCGGTAAAACTGGGCCACGGCGGAATCAAGGAGATCATAGAAGTTGATCTTGATGAAGCAGAAACCGAATTGTTAAGAGCATCAGAAAAAGCAGTCCGATCCACACTGGAGGACTTCAAAAAGCTGATGGATAAATAAACCGCAAATAAAAGAAGACTTGGCTCTTCACTACTTGCATTTAAACCCCAATCCGCCCCCCGGATTGGGGTTTTTTAATATTTGGACTGCTCAGGAGAGGCCATGTTGATAGTCTATATGACCGATCATATGGATTATGAGGCTTTGGGACATTAAAATCTTAAGAAAACTGTAACAAATGGTTTCTATATTTCTCTTTATAATATATATGAGGCAGCAGATATTGCATTCAGTATCCGAATGATGCATTCAACGGCCTCAACATTCAACCCTTTCACCAATTTGGCTGTACAATGATTGGTTACAGTGAAATTTTACAAACCATGGCAGCAATGATCATCTTTTCGATGATCCTGATGAATGCCAACCACATGATCCACCGCAACACCGTGATTCAGATCGACGGTGAACTGGAACAGGAGGTGATCGCGCTGGGACAGGAGATTATCGAGGAGTCTCGTGCCAAAGCATTTGACCATGTTGTGGATGAAGCAGCCATGCCGCCTACGATTATTCCGGGTGGATTTACCCCTGCAGAAAACCTGGGGCCGGATGCTGAAAACTATTGTGACGGCGGTGAACCGGCCCGTTACTGCTTTAATGATTTTGATGATTATGACGGATGGGAAGAGACCATCACGACCGATCACGGGGATTTTAGCATCTCCGTTGAAGTGTTTTATGTGGACGATACGAATTTTGAAAAAATTAACACTCAGTCCAC
Organism: Rhodohalobacter sp.; assembly: GCA_050486245.1. Classification (GTDB taxonomy): domain Bacteria; phylum Bacteroidota; class Rhodothermia; order Balneolales; family Balneolaceae; genus Rhodohalobacter. The sequence continues at coordinate 3,939 of JBJHCX010000076.1, read as the reverse complement.
ATTCAAAAAGATTGAAGTCACTGTAAAGAGTGAGTTTTTGAGAAGCGGGGATGAGCCGCGCACCTATAAGCTCGAATTTATCCGAAACTACTACGCCGATTAAACTCAGCCAGAGAGGCAGACTATGAACTTAGGAATTGTCATCAGTTACATAATCGCAGGCATGATCATGCTCGGCATTGTGATGATGAATATCAATGTTCAGAACAGCAGTGCAGAGCTGACAATCACTCAGATTACCCGTAGCCATGTAGCGAATATCGCTGACATGATCAATGATGATTTCCCAAATATGGGATATCATGTAAATATGTCAACCAGCGAAATTGACAGCCTTGAAAATATGGTGTTAACCTATGCCCGAAACAATGAAATCAGTTTTTACAGAAATCTTGTAGAAGATCCGAACAGGCCACCACATCTGATTACCTGGAAAATAGACAGTGATGATATTCCTGCCACCAAAAACCCTGATCACCGTACGCTTTACCGTTTAGTTGAAGACCTTGAAACCGGTGCCGTAGATACAACCGCAATTCGCACCGGAGTCACCCGGTTCTTTATTCGGTATTATAATAAAGTAGGTGCACAGTTTGATAAAAATGTAACCCCTCCGGGCCAGCTAAAAAATCAGCTGGATCAAATTCGACAGATACATGTCACCCTTGAACTGCAGAGTGCCGAACCGATTTATAACCGGGCAAGCGGTCAGGGCAGGTATATTCGATCGGTCTGGGAAAAGAGATTTACTCCACCCAACATTAATTTTTAACTTAAGCCACTGCCATTATGGGACGAGCCATGTTAATTATCTGTGCCGGTGTGTTGGTCGCGATGGGCTTTGTGACCATCAGCACCTCCAATACCGGTAAAATGCTGGTTCAGCAGAACGTGAATTACGCCGAGTATACGATGGCGAAGAATGCCGCTCATACAGCTATCCAGATTGCCATGCAGGAGATCAACCAGGATGAAGATTGGCCGAATCAGCATCCCGAGGGGTCTCCATGGATTACAACCGTTCAGGGGCTCGAGGTTCGGCTGCATACACAATATGAAGAGAATGATTATTGGGAAACCGAAGAGCATGACCTCCTCTGGTTCTACTCAAGGGCTCAGTTAGGTGAAGAGTTTGGAAACCGATATGTGGAAGTCAGAAGCCACTATGAGAAGCGGCCATTTTTTGATCTTGTACCGGAATTCAATGGGGCCCTTCAGTTTCCGACAGATATCGGAGAATTTAATGTTGACGGAAACGCCTACGGAATCAATGGTACTCCACCGGCCGAGCACAACTGTCCTGAGGTAAAACCACCCATTGTCGTGAACTCAGATTCAACGAAAGAAAAAATTGAAGATGGTATAGCTGAACACAACCAGCTCGACGGTGATATTGATGTAGACCCCAGCTTGAACTATGAGCCGACCGATGAGCTCATCGAACGCCTCTGGAACTCCAGTAACCGGACCATTGTAAACTCGGATTATGGCGGAACCCTGGGTTCAGCATCTAATCCCGGAGTCTTTTTTATTGAAGGCGACGTACGACTTACCGGCCGGCAGAGCGAAGGGTACGGGATTATGGTGATTCGAAACGATGCCTTTATGGAGTATCAGGATGATGATGGAAATACCCTCGTCATTCGTGGTAATTTCGAATTTAACGGGCTCGTGGTTTTTGAAAACGCCCAAATTTTTGATGCACGCGGAACTCCAACGATTAACGGTTCCGTACTTATTGGAAATACCGGTGATTATGAGGATAATCCGATCGATATCGACCTGGGTGGTAATATTGAGATCAACTATGACTGCAAGGGTGAAATGTATGCCAAACAGGCTGCTGCCAATGCCGTTCAACAGAATAAATACACCCGGCTGGTGAGCAGTGAGAATATTCGATTCGCTTCCGGATTGTAATTCAATCCACCTGTTTGCCTGCACACGAAAAGCCCTGTGAGGTCAGGGCTTTTTTATTATGAGATTGACAGCAATCTCTCAAGACTCACTTCTACACCAATATCCAATTCCCCGACCACAAACCCGGCACTGCAGAGGCTGATTGCACAATTCTGCAGGCGCCGGCCGCTGTCGTCGCCCATCGGGCCATAGATCGGGTCGTCGAGTATCGGGAACCCGGAATGGGCCGCATGAAGCCGGATCTGATGGGTTCGACCGGTAACCGGAACGCACCGCACCCATGTGACTCCTTCCTCATACTGTTCCGGATAGAAGTGTGTCACGGCCGGTTTTGCCCCTTGCAGATCCCGGCCGCACTCAAAGACAAATCCTCTCTTTCGCCGTATTGGAGCTGAAACCGAGATGGGAGATTCCATCCTCCCGTGCACCCTGGCGTAGTACCACTTCTCAACCTTTCCCGACTCAAATGCACGATGGATTTCAAAGGCAAATTCACGATTGCGTGAAAACATCACAATACCGGAAGTCACCGCATCGAGGCGGTGGACAATATGGAGTTTTTCATACCCCATCTCCTCCAAAATGACACTCAAGGAGTTCTTGTTATAGCGTCCCCCGGGATGCATGGGCAGCGGAGCCGGCTTATAGACGGCCAGCCATTGATCTGTCTCCTGCAGTATCTGCACCCCCGAAGCAACAGCAGGCTCTTTCACCCGTGGCGAATAGTGCTCCACATGCATATTCCGGCCAATCCGGTATTCAGGGGTGAGCGGCGTTCCGTTCGCCGACAGCCACCCCTGCTCTATCCGCCAGAGCCACTCCTGCTCGGGTATATAGGGGAACCGCTCACTGAACAGTTCCAGAAGGGTCTTGCCGGCATCGCGCTGCCTGACCTTGATCGTGCGCGTCAGCTCATAGGGAGCAACTACCCGAACCGGGCAGGCTGAGCTCTCTCTCCTTGAAATCATCATCAAAGTAGTTATACCATTTTCTGAACGGGCGAAATGCGTTTTTGGGATCGAACGGCCGCTTGAATTCACTCTGCCTGCACTCCTTGCTGCAGCACCCCTCCATCTGCCGGGCACCCTCTTCAGAGCAGATAAAGAGCTTGTTGCACTCCATATTGGCGCAGTTGATGTAGTTATCGGCCGGCTTCCCGGTGATGTCGCAGTGGGCAATCGGCTCAATACTCTCCTTGTTGACCGGCACAACCAGCCGGTCGTCAAACACGAAACACTTCCCTTTAAAATGTTCGCCGCCCTCCTCCTTGGCGTATTTCAGGATGCCGCCGTGCAGCTGGTTCACATCCTCCCAGCCCTTCTTCTTCATCAAAACGGAGAACTTCTCACAGCGGATGCCGCCGGTGCAGTACATCAGAACCTTCTTCTCTTTGGGGATCTCCTTCTCAACCTCATCGAGCCACTTCGGGAAGTCGTAAAAATTCTCGACCGGGGGCTTGAGTGCACCCTCAAAATGCCCGACCCTCGATTCATAGTCGTTCCTCACATCGATCATGACATACTCTTCGCCAGACTCCATCGTCTTGCGCCACTCGGCCGGCGGCATGTGATAGCCGCCTTCTGCGGGATCCACACCATCCACATGCAGGGCAACGATCTCTTCACGCACCTTGCATTTCAGTTTGGCAAACGGCACGGTGTCGTGCATGTCGCACTTGAACTCCGTATCCTCAAATCCGGGCAGGCTCCACACATACTCTTTGTACGCCTGCATCTGTTCAGGCGTGCCGCCAATGGTGCCATTGATTCCCTCGCCGCTGATGTAGACCCGGCCCTTTACACCCAGCTTTTTCAGAAAAGCCTTATGCTCGTTGCAAAACTGTTCGGGATTTTCAATATGTTTGAAGTTATAGTAAAGAATGACTTCGTACTTCATGGTAACAGACGATTTTGTTGAGCGATGCGTTGAATTCAGGCTTGTCAAACGAACCAAACCCCATCCTATGATGCACGGTATATCGGATTTGATCAAACCTTAAATATACAATTTTTCGCTCTA
>JBJHCX010000075.1:0-9503 GCA_050486245.1 Rhodohalobacter sp. | reverse complement strand
AAGCGATCTTTGAGGAACAGATCAGCTACATGGAGTGGCCCGACAGAATTCAGAGTATTGCCACCGTGGGTGAAACCCTGGAGCTGGCCAAACTGCTCTCCGATTCGATCAAAAACCAGATCGGCGTCAAAAGCTCGGTGCTCTCGGCCGATGACTATGGTGAAGCGGTGAACTACGACGCCCTTTTTGTTCCAATTCACCTGGTCAGCGAATTCAGAAGCCTTAGCGATACCATTCGCATCATGCCGGTGGTGTTTCACTATGATGCCGACGTCTTGCTCTCTATTGTAGACCGGGCGGGGATTGAAGCGATCGGGCTGGTGACGGCCGAAGAGGCTACCATCCCCAAGATTATTGATGAGCTGAAAACCCTGATGAACTTTGAAGGGGCATTTGTTGCCGGGGCAACCTACGGGAAATCCCTCCCGCTCTTTGTGCGAAATACCGACCTGATTATCTATACCCCCGCAAGTGCACGCCTGGTAGAGGCCAAAGTGCCCGAGATGAAGCGCATTAAATTGGAGTATATCATCTCTGAAAAGAGCGCCCGCATGATCCGGGCCGAGCTGTGGGACCAGTAGCCGTCACGCTGTGCGGGATTGCCCGGCACTTTCTCCCGCCCGTTTTGGCCTGATCGCAGGATCGGGACGGGAGAGTGGTTATGGCTCTATTCTCCTCCTCCGCTTCCGATGGCTCCATCAATCATGTAGTAGATCTCTTCACCCGGCCCTACCGGTATGCCCAGTCCGAAGACCATCGTGTAGAAGAGGATAATCCATCCAATCAGGAAGAATATACTGTAGGGCAACATCATGGCGATGATCGTTCCGATGCCCAGATCTTTGTCATATTTGTTTGCAAAGGCGAGTATCAGCCCGAAGTAACTCATCATCGGGGTGATAATGTTGGTGACCGAGTCGCCGATACGGTAGGCGGCCTGAATCACTTCAGGCGTGTAGCCAATCAGCATCAGCATCGGAACAAAGATCGGAGCGGTGACTGCCCACTGTGCCGATGCCGATCCGAGCATCAGGTTCACGGAGCCCGAAACGAGGATAAATCCGATGAAAATGATGGGTCCGGTAGCTCCCATATCCTGTAAGAACTGAGCCCCTTTTACGGCAAAGATCTGACCGAGGTTACTCCATCCGAAGTAGGCTACAAACTGTGCGGCAAAAAAGACGATCACAATGTAAAGTCCGAGTGTAGACATCGCATTCGACATCCCCTTGATAATATCTCTGTCAGACTCCATGGTTCCGACCAGCTTGCCGTAAACAAATCCGGGTATCAGGAAGCAGACAAAAATCAGGGTAACCACCCCTCTCAGGAAGGGAGAGTCTTTCCAGTCGCCGGTTTCGGGGTTTCTCAGAATACCGTTTTCAGGGACAATGGTCAGGGCCAGCACGCCCATCATGATTACGACAGAGACACCGGTCCAGAGTAATGCACGCTTCTCTTTGGATGTCAGCGGCTCCATGGATCCCTCATCTGAGATGTCTTCCATTGCCATGCTCTCGTCATACTCACCCAGTTTGGGTTCTACAATTTTCAGGGTAACAAACGCACCAATTGCGGTAATCATAAAGGTGCTGACAAACATGAAGTAGTAGTTGGCGGTTGCCACAACTACATAATCGGGATCGATCAGCTGGGCTGCCTCCTGGGTGAGTCCGGCAAGAAGCGGATCGATCGTGCCAAGCAGCAGGTTCGCACTGTAGCCGCCCGACACACAGGCAAACGCACAGGCGAGTCCGGCAAGCGGATGTCTTCCCATGGAATGGAAGATCACGGCCGCCAGGGGTACGAGTACCACATAGCCCATTTCGGATGCCGTATTGGAGATGACCGCCGCGAAACAGATGGCAATGGTGACGAGGTTCTTGGGGGTTACGATGAACCGGAAGGCACGTTTGGGCCATGAGAAGAAGCCGGTGCCGACGGATCCTTCAGGTTTGAAGGAGGCGGCTTTCAGCACGATGCCCCGAATCACGGCGCTGATCAGTCCGGAGTGTTCGGCAACACCGACTCCCAGCAGGGCTACCAGGACCACTCCCAGAGGGGCAAACCCAGTGAAGTTGCTGACCATATTGGTAATGATCATCCGCAATCCTTCTGCATTGAGCAGGCTGATGGGGCGTATGATGCCATCTTCAGCTCGTCCGGCGGCCCCTTCGGGACGCGGATCGGGGGCGCTCCAGTCCAGCCATTCGGCCACGCCGCTCAGCACAACCACTCCGGCTGCAAAGAGTGCAAACAGGGTTACCGGGTGAGGAAGCAGGTTGCCAAGCCACTCTACAAAATCGAGAAACCGGGTAAAGAGCGTTTTTTTCTGAGAACCGGTCTCAGGCACTTTCGGGTCGTCTGTTTTTGGATACTCACTCATAAATTAAGAGAATCTTTAAATTTCAGGATGAAGAAACGGTTTCAGGGTTTAAAGCCTGCCGGAAAAGCAGGCCTGCAGCCGACGCAACACCGCCTAACAGTCCGCCGACAAGGAATGTTGCCAGAAGTACATTTTCAGGTGTCTGTACCTGCAGAAGGTTTGCAATACGCTCGGCCAGGATGCCTTCATTCATGACGTGTATGTAAAATGCCTGAATAAACCAGCCCGATCCGGCACCTGAAAACCCGATGAGAAATGCGTGAAGCCAGTGGTCAAGCAGCCAGGCTCCGATAATGAGAGCCGGTAGCACTGTGCTCCACCAGGGCAGGAACAGGTTTAAGAGCCAGGTAAAAAAGAAGATGATAAAAAATGAACGCATAATAATGGCAATACACTATGTTGGTCAAAGAGAGTAAGAGTATAGGATTTTGTAGGGTAAAGCGAAATATCCCGTTTTCGGATTATTTAAAAAGGCTGAAATGGAGCCTTCAGGTTCGATATCGTAAAAAAGCGTTTTTTCAGGCGGTAAAACCTTACGAACGTGAACAGTTCAATTTTGATCTGATAGTGATTATTCTGATCTTTCAGCTCGTAAATTCTTACGTTTAAACCATATTTAAAATCAGAAATTAAGCATACATCAGCATGGCAAAGGTTGAAGTCGTGATGCCCCAGATGGGCGAATCTGTAATGGAGGGGACCGTAATTGAGTGGGCCAAAAAAGTTGGTGACAAAGTGGAAGTGGATGAAACACTTCTTGAAATTGCAACAGATAAAGTGGATACCGAGGTACCGTCACCCGAAGCCGGAGTATTAGTAGAAATTTTAGTGGAAGCCGATGAAACCGTTGAGGTTGGCCAGCCAATCGCCATTATTGACACCGAAGGCGAGGCCGGTGCACCTGAATCGGATGATTCCGGTTCAACAGAGCCAGCTGAGGAGCCGGCGGCAGAACAAGCCGAAGAGCCTGCAGAAACGGCCTCTGCCGATTCAGGCGGTGGCGCTGATGGAGATGGTGAACGTATTGAAGTGGTGATGCCACAGATGGGCGAATCGGTTATGGAAGGTGAAGTGATCGAATGGCTTAAGGGCGTGGGTGACGCCGTTGAGGTGGATGAACCGCTCCTCGAAATTGCAACCGACAAGGTGGATACCGAAGTTCCTTCTCCTGAAGGCGGAACCCTTGTTGAAATACTGGTTGAAGCCGGTGACACCGTTGAGGTTGGCCAGCCAATTGCCATCATCGCAACCGGCAAGGCCGCCTCCGGTTCTGCACCTGCACCGAAGAAAGAGGCTCCGAAGAGCGAAACGAAAAAAGCAGAGCCTGCACCCAAGGCAGAGCAGCCTGCAGCGGCCGAAGGAACCGAGCCGCAGCGCGTTGGCAGCGACGGCCGATTCTTTTCACCGCTTGTTCGCTCCATCGCCAAAGAGGAGGGAATCAGCCAGGAAGAACTTGAGTCGATCACAGGCAGCGGCAAAGATAACCGTGTGACCAAAGATGACGTATTGAGCTACCTGAAAGACCGCAAGGCCGGTAAGGTGAAACCTGCAGCCAAGAGCGGCGGACTCTCCAAGCCATCTTCAGGCGACAGCGGACGAATTTCAGCCGGTGAGCTGAATATCGCCCGGCCGGATGAGAATGTTGAGGTGATCAAGATGGACCGCATGCGCAAGATGATTGCCGAGCATATGGTTCGATCCAAGCAGACATCGGCTCACGTCAGCACGTTCAGTGACCTGGATGTAACCAATATCGTGAAATGGCGAAATGCCAATAAGAAGAAGTTCCAGGAACAGACCGGAATCAAACTGACCTTCACACCGATCTTTATTGAAGCCTTTATCAAGGCGATCGGAGAGTTTCCGCTTCTGAACAGCTCAGTTGATGGGGATAATATTATCGTGAAGAAGGATATCAACTTCGGACTTGCCGTTGCACTGGGCGAAGGCGGCAAAGGCGGCCTGATTGTTCCGGTGATCAAGAAAGCGCAAGACCTGAACCTTGTGGGAATTGCCAAAGCAGTGAGTGACCTGGCCCATAAGGCCCGTAACAAGGAGCTGAGCCCGGACGACCTGGTTGGCGGCACCATCACCCTGACCAACTACGGCAGTGTTGGCAACCTGATGGGGACCCCGATTATCAATCAGCCACAGGTAGCGATCCTGGGTACCGGTGTAATCGAAAAACGGCCGGTTGTCATGGAGACAAGCCAGGGCGATATGATCGGTATACGACATATGATGTATCTGACCATGAGTTACGATCACCGGATTATTGACGGAGCTCACGGCGGAGCCTTTACCACCCGTGTGAAGGAGCTGCTCGAAAACTTTGATCCGAACCGGGCAATTTAAGCTTGAATCACATAACAGGTTCTTAAAAAAAGAAGCGGCATAAGTGATTGTGCCGCTTCTTTTGTTTACATTTTCAAAAAATTAATTCAATGACAAGGTATGCAGGTTTACAAAACCATCAGTGAGGTTCGTGAAGCGGTTAAACTGTTTAAACGGGAAGGTAAACGAATCGGTTTTGTACCCACCATGGGAGCTCTTCACGAAGGGCACCTCTCACTGATGAACATAGCAAAAGAGAACGCTGACGTGGTCATTGTTTCGATCTTTGTAAACCCGGAACAGTTTGGCCCCAACGAAGATTTTGAGAGCTACCCGCGAAAACTCGAAACAGACCTGGAGAAGTGCCGGAATGAAGGGGTTGCGGCCGTTTTTGCCCCCGACCGTAACGAAGTGTACGACGAAAAAAAGTACCTTCGTATTGAACTGGATGAGTTGAACAGGCATATGTGCGGAGGCAGCCGGCCGGGATTTTTTGAGGGTATTCTGCTGGTTGTCAATAAGCTGTTTAATATCGTGAGGCCCGACGTGGCCGTCTTTGGCCAGAAAGATATCCAGCAATTTTTCATCCTGAGCCAAATGGTGAAAGAGTTTAATCACGACGTGAAGATGATGATGGCTCCGATCAAGCGGGCCAATGACGGACTGGCACTCAGCAGCCGGAATGCGTACCTCTCGGCTGAAGAGAGAGAGCTTGCTCCGGGACTGTACCGGGCATTGAACTACATCGAAAAACAGATACAGGGCGGTGTGCATACTCCCAAATTGCTCATTGAGCACCAAAAAGCGGAACTGGAAGCAAAAGGTTTCAAAATTGATTATCTTGATGTGTTTGAGAAAAAAACGTTACAGCCTGCAGAAACGTTAGAAAAAGGCGGTAACTATATACTTGCCGGCGCCTGCTGGCTCGGTAAAACCCGATTAATCGATAATTTGTTGTTCCAACTGTAAGTTTTTCAGCTATGAAGCTCTCGATGTTTAAATCCAAATTGCACCAAATGCGCGTAACCGAAGCCAACCTTATGTATGAGGGAAGCATCACCATCGACGAGGAGCTGCTCGAGATGGCCGATATCCTTCCGTATGAGAAGGTACAGGTTGTCAATATCACAAACGGTTCGCGCCTCGAAACCTATACCATTCCGGGTGAACGCGGAAGCCGTGTCTGCTGTCTGAACGGTGCTGCAGCACGCCTCACACAGGTTGACGATCGTATAATTGTCATCTCTTATGCTCAAATGGAGCGAGAGGAAGCAGAAAATTACAAGCCAACGGTTGTCATTGTGGATGAAGAGAACAATCCCAAAGATGTGCTTGAGAACGTTACCCATGGGAAAAAGTATGGGCTGGAAAACGGCATCATTGAAAATCCCTGATGCTGCTTCTGAAGAATGAAAATAAAAAGCCTCTGCATGTTGATGATGCAGAGGCTTTTTTTATATCTATCGCTAAGTGATCCGGCCGGTAAATGCCGGGCACCCTTCCGTTATCGGTTATTTTGCATACTCCGGAAGCAGTTCAAAGAACCGCGCCGATGTCTGAATGCCCCGATGGAAATCTTTCAGTGAAAAACTCTCGTTGGGCGAATGGAGTGCATCCTTGGTCAGTCCAAAACCCATCAGGATTGAGTTGACGCCGAGTACCTTTTTAAAATCGGCCACAATCGGAATGGAACCGCCTTCGCGTGAGAAGAGTACCTCTTTGTCGTACACCTCTTCAAATGCTTTTGCAGCAGCCTGAAGCCCATAGAATTCAAGGTCGATGACGACCGGGTGTCCGCCATGATGCTCTTCCACCTCTACGGTTACCGTATCGGGAGCGAGCGATTTCACATGATCGGCAAAGAGTTTGGCTATCTTTTTTGGATCCTGGTCAGGCACCAGGCGCATGCTGATTTTGGCTCCTGCCTTGGCCGGCAGTACCGTCTTGGCTCCTTCACCCTGATAGCCGCTCCACATGCCATTTACATCGAGAGTGGGCCGGGCAGAGGCACGTTCCAGCGTGCTGTACCCTTTCTCGCCATGCAGAGCTTTCAGATTGAGGTTTTTCTTATACTCCTCTTCGTCAAAGGGAAGCTGCTTGTAGGCTTCACGCATCTCATCGGTCATGGGGGCCACGTCATCATAAAAGCCTTCCACCTGAATGACGCCATTCTCATCTTTCAGTTTGGAGATGATCTCTGCCAGGACATTTGCGGGATTTTCAACAGCTCCCCCATAGACCCCGGAGTGCAGGTCGCGGTTAGGCCCGGTTACATGAACTTCCATGTAGGCGAGTCCGCGCAGCCCGTACGTGATCGACGGCTGATCTTCGCCAAACATCGCGGTATCGGAGATCAGCACCATATCGCACTCAAGCAGATCCTTGTTTTCCTTGATAAAAGGCACCAGGTTGGGTGAGCCGATCTCCTCTTCCCCCTCCAGGATAAATTTCACATTCACCGGCAGATCGGTTCCGGTTTTCATGTAAGCTTCAATCGCTTTCACATGGGTAAATGCCTGACCCTTGTCATCACTTGCACCTCGCGCATATACCCGTCCGTCTTTCACGGTAGGCTCGAAAGGAGGCGTTTCCCAAAGATCGTCCGGATCGGATGGCTGCACATCATAATGGCCATAAATCAAAACGGTGGGACGGTCGTCATGCGGACACTTTTGCGCCGTGATAATGGGATGTCCGGGTGTTTCATGAAGTGTAACTTCGTCCAGCCCGATCTCCTCAAGCTGACTGATTAAAAACTGTGCCGCCTTTTTAACGTCGCCCTTGTGTTTGGAGTCCGTACTGACTGATGGAATCCTGAGCAGTTCGAATAGCTCTTTTTCAAATTTTTCGCTGTTCTTTTCAATATATGTTGTTAGGGAGCTCATATATGATTTTTAGTTTGTATTGACTAAATAAGATAAGCCATTGCAGGCTGAATGTCACAGGACCTTGAACGGTTGATTTTCGATCCAGCCGGTCATACCATTTTCAAGCCGGATGTAGTGCCAGCCGCTGTGATCTTCGCTGTTGTGCCGGTCAATTCGCAGCAGATACCCTTCATGGGCGGTGCTGATCTGGGCCGAGTTTGTGTCAGGGTTTGAATAGACTATGGCCTGGCGGTCGGTGACCACCGCCTGCTGATAGCGGTTTTCCAGATAGTTGATATAGAAAGCGGAGAAAAACAGTAGCATCGCCAGCCCGAGGAGCGAACCCCCTGAATAGTTGAGATAGGTTCGGAAGGCCGGCAGAAACCAGGCGATGACAATGCCGGCTATCCCCAGGTAGAGAGCCAGATAACCCATTGTGAAAAGGCCCGAAGTGCCGTATTGATCCGACAGGTGACTGAAAAATCGCTCCCAGGGCAATGGCGGCAGAACGGCCGACCGGCGGCTGAATCGCTCTTCTACAAATTGGAGGCCGCTCTCGGCTTCCGTTTGGGTCTCCGGGTATTTGGAGGCTTTCAGGAAATAGTATTTCGACAGCCCAAGCGAATCGAGTTTCGTGTAGGCAATGCCCAGGTTGAGCCAGAGTGCACCCGACCGGTAGCCCTCCTCTGCGATGGCCTGATACTGTGAGATGGCTTGCCGGTACTCCCTCTGCTCCAGGAGTTCATTGGCTTGCTCAAAACGTGCCTGCTGTGCATCGGCTGTTTGCAAGCAGGGAATGGCCAAAATGATAAACAAGAAAATGGAGGCTATCCTTTTCAAAACAGTTTTCTCAGCTCTTTGATGATCAATTTGGTTTTTTCGATGTCGCTCTGCTGGTCTCCGACCGAACCCGCCGGTGCATAGCTGATGGTGGAGCAGCGATCGAGCAGTGTTTTTAAACTCTTTACGGTTTGAGGATCTGCACCCCGCTCTTTAACCCGTTCAATCAGCTCAGTATCAGACAGCCCCGCTTCCGGAAGCCCGAGCTTGTCGGTGATATATCCGCTGATGGCTTTGTGGAGTTCACTGTAGAGTCGCTTGGGCTCCCGGTTTTCAAGAGCCTCGGCAGCGGCAGACACTCTCTGGCCGGCTCTGTCTGATGCCGTATGGGCCCGGGCATACTCTCTGTCTCCGTGAAGGCGGACTAATTGCCGCTTTTTCAGATAGGCTGCCGATGCAGCCAGAAATGGAAGGAGCAGGAGTATCCAGAAGAGTGACTGTTGATGAAGCGGGGCCGGTTGTCCGGAGTGCCACACAGCCAAACCGGTTACCGGTTGCGGAAGCTGCCCGGTTCCGGGTCCGTCTGCGGCCAGGGCAACCCGGGTTCCGGGCCGTGCTTCAAATTGCAGCTCGGGAAGTGTTGTGTAACGATACCGGTTCAGGGATGCATCGAAAATGGCTATTTGTTGTTCCGGTATGGTATACCGGCCGGGCGACCGGGGAACGAGCAGTTCCGTGTAGCTTTTTTCACCCCGGATATTTAGCCCCCGCCGCTCCACATTGCTGCTCTCCTGGGGCGTGTATTTGTCGAGGCCTTCTGGCAAAGGGTATTCCGGCCGCCTGACAAGCGGAATGTTCCCGGTTCCCCTGATGGTTGTGGTGAGCTCAATGGTTTCGCCGGTTTCAACCTGCCGGCGGTTTAGTCGCCGTTCAACCGATAGATCGCCAACAGCATTGATCATCAGTGCATTCTGGGTTGCCGGCAGCGGTGAAACATTGAGCTCAACCGCTTCGCTTTCAATCGACACCCGCCGCTGGTTGGTGCCCCCAAAAAAGCTTCCAAAAGGGTCATTTCTGGCTGCCCGTGTGCGAACGCCAACACTCATCGGATACTCAGAGAGTGTGAGTGTGCCGCT
>JBJHCX010000074.1:0-9837 GCA_050486245.1 Rhodohalobacter sp. | reverse complement strand
TTCTACCAATCCTACAACCTCCTTTCGTAAGGTAGGTGAAAATGTGCGGCGTTGCCGAAGATATTTTTTTGACATAATATTCAGGATATAAGTGAAATTTTATGTCAACCTATTCCAGGCACCTACAGCTAGATTGGAACCTTGATCTTTTGCTCCGGAGGAGCAGCATATTTGTAGATGAGGAATGTCTCCTGACACAATTTCATTGCTGCTAAAAACCCTATCTGCGCCGTAGGTGCGGTACCTTTGGGGGGAACCGCAGAATAACGACTAGCGAATATCGAATGTTGAAGTTCGGTTAACCCATTCCGTGAAAATCCGCGCGTTTGCTGCGCGTTAAAAGATGAGCCCCTTTTTAGGGGGGAATTGTCCTGAAACCTGTCAATCCAGTTTACGGACCAGTTCCCAGACTTCGCTTCTGACCAGGTCGCGGGTGCGGTAGATGTTGTCAAAAAACTCATTGATGTTGGTGTCAGGGTGGGTCTGGCGAATGAGTTCGGTTGTGAACCCGAACTCTATATGCTCCAGTTTCTTAAAGTAATCCATCGTAGAAAAATTATACCCGTATGCGAGTCCGCCGGGCGTAATCAGCTCATTGAGTTCCCAGCCGTTCATTTTATCTCGTTCCATGCGAAGTTCATGAAGTGGGCGGGCCACCTCATCTTCAAACATCTGGTACTCATATTCAAGGCCAAGCCCGACATTCATATAGTTCATGACGATATAGCGGCTCGGTTCAAATTCGCTGCCCTGAATCACGCTGTTACGAATACGCCACAGTTCGGAGTGATTGGGACTCAGCAACCGTTTGTAATCGCGGGTAATCGTCATGCGGTCATCATTGTCCATCTGTCCGTTCAGCTGGTCGGTTACATCCTCAAAGCCTGAAATGGAATCACTCAGGGTGATGACAACATAATTGTAGAAGGAGTTCTGGGTGCCGGGGTAGGATACCCTGTACAGATACCAGTTGGATATTTTTTGATTCTCCTTACGGGCTCTCTGAACTGGGATGAACGTCTGGCTTAAATGCTCCAGAAAGGCCTGTTCAAGGTCTGGTTCGACCATCAGATAGTCGATATGCATATATTGGCCTTCGCGATCCTGCGATTGTGCGGGGGACATCGCGAACAGCATTGACAGAAGTGCGGTCATCACCATTGTACCTTTTGATGCCATCATAACCTCCATTTTTGTAATTAGAAGTTAATTCAATTAACAAAAATTTCACTACTTTTTGAAGTTTATTGAGGAAATGTTTTAAAATAGTTAAGCCGGGCGGGCAATATGAGCACGTATGAAATAAGAAGAATTCATTATTACATTGTCTCGATACTTTCATATCTTCCGAGCTAACGTGTTACAGCAATTTTAATCATTCAAATGTCGACGATTTCAAACGAGAAGTACGAAGCGGTTATCGGGCTTGAGGTGCACGCCCAGCTCTTAACGAAAAGCAAAGCATTTGCAGCAGTTTCTGCTGAGTACGGTTCAGCTCCAAATACACAGGTTACACCGCTCTGCCTGGGACACCCGGGCACCCTGCCGGTTCTGAATGAAAACCTGGTGCGGTATATCATAAAGATGGGGCTGGCAACGGATTGCAGCGTTGCAGAGAAATCCATTTTTGCCCGGAAAAACTATTTTTACCCCGACCTCCCCAAAGGGTACCAGATCTCGCAGTACGATACGCCAATCTGCTATAATGGCAAGATTGACATAGAAATGGACGATTATAACAAGACGATCGGAATAACACGTATCCACATGGAAGAGGATGCCGGCAAGTCGATTCACGACCAGGATCCCTATCATACGCTGGTCGATTTGAACCGTGCGGGAACCCCTCTGATTGAAATTGTATCCGAGCCCGATATCCGGACACCCCAGGAAGCCTATGCGTATCTGGCCAAGATCAAGCAGATTGTACAGTATCTGGAGATCTGTGACGGCAATATGGAAGAGGGGAGCCTTCGGTGCGATGCGAATGTTTCTATCCGTCCGCGCGGACAGAAAGAGTTCGGAACCCGTACCGAACTGAAGAATATGAACTCGTTCCGAAATGTGGAGCGGGCAATCGCTTTTGAAATTGAGCGGCAGATCGAACTGGTTGAGTCGGGTGGTGAAGTGGTGCAGCAGACTCTGCTCTGGGATGCCAATAAACTGGAAACCCGGCAGATGAGAAGCAAGGAGGAGGCGCACGATTACAGATACTTCCCTGAGCCCGACCTTCCTCCCGTTGTGGTCACCGATGAGCTTCTTGAGGATGTTCGCGCAGAACTGCCCGAGCTGCCAAGTGTGCGCTTTAAGCGTTTCAAAGAGGAGCTTGGCCTGAATGAGGATGCCGCCTACACATTGACCGAATCCCGGAGACTCGCAGATTACTATGAAAAGGTGCTGAGCCGGCTGAACGATCCCCGCGCAGTGGCAAATGTTGTACTGACCGAAGTGCTTCGTATCCTGAATGAACAGAGCATATCGATCGATAAATTCCCGATCTCTGCAGGTCGCTTGGCTGAACTGATTCAGCTCAAGAGCGACGACAAGATCAACTCGTCTGCCATGCAGGATATTTTCAATGAGATGCTGAACAGTGAGTGCTCCGCGCTGGATCTGGCAAAAGAGATGAACTTGATTCAGGTCTCTGACTCCGGCTTTATCGATCCCATTATTGATGAGGTGATCGCAGATAATCCCGATGAGGTAGCCCGTTACCGCGAGGGCAAAAAGGCATTGATCGGGTTTTTTATCGGACAGGTTATGAAGCAGTCACAAGGCAAGGCGAACCCCAAACAGGTACGTGAACGCATTACTGAAAAACTTGAAGGCTAACAGGGTACAAGCTTTAGGTACTCCAATTTCTTGTAATATTCATTTTAAATTGCTCTATGAAATTTAAATCGGCTTTATTATTCATCCTGGCAGCGTTAGTGCTATATAGTTGTTCCAGATCCGATTCAGAAACAGAGACGACGTATATCAGCGGAAGAATCACGGTAGATCCCGATCTGGACCAGAGTCAAAATTATAGTGACATCGAACTTCTGGTCTCCTTCCAGCAAAGTGACGGTGAGTCGAGAGATACCCTCTTTTATGCCGTCACCGATGCAGATGGCTATTTTTCAGGAACTGCCGTCTTTGATGAAAGGGATATCTACCCGGTTATCGTATCCAGAAACCGGAATACGTTTGGCATTGTCAATATGGTATTTGCCGGCGGCGACTCCATCACCTTTAACGCTCAGATCCCGAACGTAAACCAGACGGCAGAGGTCTCATCCCGTGAAAATGATGTACTGAGTACCTATGAGCGAATTGAACGGAACTTTAACCGGGTGGCGCAATTTATCAATGCGGGTGCCATCTCGGAAGACTCCGTCTATATCGAGCTTGAAAACTGGAGCAATATCTACTGGCAGGTATACGAAGAGAACCGGAACACGCTGGCATCCGAACTGGCCGGTAACATGTCGCTTTCACTGCTGAGCGGCTGGAACGACTCATTGATGGTTGAACGGGCCGAACAGCTGATCGGAGCTGACAGTAAACTGCGCTCTACCGGACGCAACGTGATGGTCAATTACTATGCCGAAACCGAAGGGCTTGACCGGGCGATCTCCTTTCTGAACCGCCTGGAGAACCTGACGCGAAGTAACAGCCAGCTGATGACCATCCGAATGGATAAAATCGAACTGCTCTATGACAGTTCACGCACCGTGGAAGCCACCCGTGAACTCGACCGGTTCAAAGAGCAATACACGGATAACCAGCTGGCTCTTGAATGGGCAGAGAATATAGGCTACGACATCGAGTTTCTGGCACCCGGCTCACCGTTTCCGGATTTTGGCTTTGTCACTATCGAAGGCGATTCACTCTCATCCGATACGATGAGAGGACGGCCCTACCTGATTGAGTTTACCAACTTTAATAACCGAATGTACCAGGCACAGTTCGACAGAACGGTTGCGATCTACCAGATTTATAATAACTTTGGACTAGAGATTATAACCGTGCCGCTGGGTACCAACCGGATCATGCTGGAAGCGTTCTTCCAGGAGAGAGACCTGTTGTGGGAACTGATTGAACCCGATACGTTTGATGTGGATGAACTGGCCGACCGGTTTAATATCTCGCGGGTTCCAACGCGCTTTTTGGTAGACAGTGAAGGAAACATTATTCGAAGGTATATCGGAAACGAATACCAGGATGTGGTCAGGGGACTGCAAAACATTACCAGATAAATTAACTGAACGTTAGATCACCATGAGACAATTACTGATTGCCGGAAACTGGAAAATGAACGCTGGCCCGACTGAGGCCAAGAAGCTGGCTGACGACCTGGTTGCAGAGTGGAATGGGAGAGAGACCGCCTCAGAAGTGTTGATCTGTCCGCCATACGTATCGCTTCCATTTGTCGTAAAAAGCTTTCGCGAAAGCTCATTTAAATCCGGAGCGCAGAATGTCCATACCGAAGATAACGGAGCCTATACCGGTGAAATCAGTACATCCATGCTGAAGGAACTCACCTGCGACTACGTCATCCTGGGTCACTCCGAAAGGCGTGAATACTTCTTGGAAACGGATGAACTGATTGCCAAAAAAGTAAGCAAAGTACTCTCCGATGGCATGCGGCCAATTTTATGCGTCGGTGAAAAACTGGACCAGCGCAAAGCCGGTCAACAGGAAGACATTGTTCAGTCGCAATTGAAAAAAGTATTAACCGAGCTGCCGGGATCCTCTGCAGGCGATTTTGTGATTGCTTATGAACCCGTTTGGGCTATCGGCACAGGCGAGACGGCAACCCCCGAACAGGCACAGCAGATGCACGCATTCATCCGATCCTACCTGACTGACATGTGGGATGAGGAGGCTGCCGGCAAGGTGAGAATCTTATACGGCGGAAGCATGAAACCCGACAATGCCCGTGAACTGCTTGAGCAGGATGATGTGGATGGCGGACTGATTGGAGGAGCCAGTCTGAAAACGGACAGTTTCAGTGAAATTATTTCAATAGCGGAATCAATCTCTAAATAATGGATACCAAATACAATGTGTTGCTGCTTGGCGGCGGCGGAAGAGAGCATGCCATGGCATGGAAATTACATCAGTCGCCCCTTCTGGGAACCCTCTATATTGCCCCGGGAAACCCGGGTACCGCACAAATCGGGACCAATGTCAGCCTGGACGCCTCACGTTTTGATGATGTGACCGCATTTTGTGAGGAGAACTCCGTGGATCTTGTGGTTGTCGGTCCGGAAGCACCGCTTGTAAACGGTATCGCAGACCATCTTGACACTCATGGGATCGCCGTTTTTGGCCCCCGTAAAGCAGCTGCAATGCTCGAAGGCAGTAAAGAGTATGCCAAAGAGTTTATGGTCAAGTATAACATCCCCACGGCCGATTACGCTGTGTTTTCAGCCGAAGAATTTGATGACGCACTCAAATTTGTCCAGTCAAAAGATAGCTACCCCATTGTTCTGAAGGCCGACGGACTGGCTGCCGGAAAAGGAGTCTTCATCTGCGACTCTGAAGAGGAGGTGAAGCAGAGGCTGGAAACGCTGAAACATGATGAAAGCCTTAAAAGTGCAGCTGCCAAGCTTGTCATAGAAGAGTTTATGGAGGGGGAGGAGGCATCGGTTTTTGTGATCTCTGACGGACACACCTCACACATCATTCACAATGCGCAAGACCATAAGCGTATTGGCGAAAATGACACTGGCCTCAACACCGGAGGCATGGGAGCCTACTCGCCCGCACCGGTTCTGACCGATGAGCTGACTGAAAGGGTTCAAAATGAAATTATTGAACGGACCATCACCGGAATGCAGCTCGAAGAGTCGGCATACCAGGGAATTCTCTATGTGGGGCTGATGATCACCGAAGAGGGACCCAAAGTTGTTGAGTACAACTGCAGATTTGGTGATCCTGAGTGCCAGGTGATCCTGCCATCTGTTGAAAATGACCTTCTAAACCTGATGATTGCCACCACCGAACAGCGCCTGGATGAGGCTTCGGTGCAGCTTGACGGACTCTACCGGTGTGTTGTCGTAATGGCCAGTGCCGGATACCCGGGAAGCTATGAGAAAGGCAAAGAGATCACCGGCATTGAAAAGGTGAATGAGGATGCCATCGTCTTCCATGCTGGCACCCGATTGGAAGAGGGACGCCTTGTGACGAATGGAGGACGCGTATTGAATGTGGTCGGAAAAGGGTCCACCCTGAACGAGGCCATCGATCATGCATACCGAAATATCGACCGGCTCCATTTTGAGGGGGCCTACTTCCGCCGGGACATCGGCAAGAAAGGGTTGCAGCATTTAAAGTGATACGACTCATAATCATATCACTGATTATGTTGGTGTTTACACCGTTTCAATTAATGTCACAGAGTACCTCTCAGGCCAAAATGGAAATCCGTGCAGAGGTTTCGGAAGGCTCGGCATTCTATTTAAAGAGCATGGATGTTTGGGTTCAAACAACTCTTTCTGAGTCTGACCAAATTATTATCGACCCCTTTAGTGATGAAGCTGCACGGGTTCAATTGGATGTTCGTCCCGGTGAAATATTTTCTGTTTATCTGCCACCTCAAATTGTTTTAACAAACAGCCGTGGAGAGAAAGTGGATCTGAAGGATTTTAAAATCTTTTTTGGTTATTCTGAAGATCCTGATCAAATGCAGGAAATTTCAATTGAGGATTGTACTCATATTCAATTGCCTGATCGAGAGAACGTTTATTTGAGAATTGGAGCTGTGATAAAAGGTGTATTCACCCCCGGAGAACGATATACAGGAACCATTCAGATGAATCGATCTTGTATTGAGTTACGTTAAACCGTTCGTATGTTCGACTTTATCTTCAACCCGTCCATCTCTTTTCAGGAGCGCCTGAGGCGTGTCTTTGATTACCAGCTGGCTCACAACAGGGCCTATCAAACCTTTTCTGGGATGTTTGACCTGCCCGACCCCGAAAACCTGTCGCCCGCAAGTGTGCCTCTGCTTCCCATCCGTGCGTTTAAGGAGGGCACTCTCTATACGGAAGCCTCGGAGCCTGAACTCCTTTTCAAAAGCAGCGGTACAGCCGGCCACAAGCGAAGCGTTCACAGGGTGGCTTACCGGCACCTCTATAAAAAGTCGGTTGAAGAGGAGTTCTACAGGCATTTTCCAAAAGATGAAACATCCATCCTGTGTTACACACCCGGTTACAATGAGAATCCGGAATCTTCGCTGACCTGGATGCTCAACCACCTGGTCAATCAGGACCCCTCCGGATTGTCAGGTTTCCTTCCGCTTGACAAGGCACCCGATGCCACTCTGTTTACCGCCATTGTGGATGCAGGCAGAAAACCGGTTCTCTTCGGTGCAGCCTTCGGATTGCTCGATATGATCGATGCCGGTACGGGACCGCTGCCGCCCGAAACCGAAGTGATTGAGACCGGCGGCATGAAAACCTACCGCAGGGAGATGAGTAAAACGATGCTCAGAGAACGGCTGGCAGAGGGATTCTCGATTCCACAGAATCAGATCCACTCTGAATATGGCATGTGCGAGCTGCTCAGTCAGTCGTATGCCATCGGCGGTGAGTGGTTTGCGCCTCCACACTGGGCAGAGCTCAGCGTCAGGAATCCAAATGACCCCTCACTGTTATGTGAACCGGGCGAAGAGGGGATGATCGGGATCATTGACCTGGCCAACATCTGCTCCTGTCCGTTTATCCTGACGGAAGACCGGGGGGTGTCCAGCAGGAAGGGAGAGATCCGGATTTTGGGGCGATGGCACGGAGCCGAGCTGAGAGGGTGTAACTTTTTGATCGACAGGGATTGAGATGATGAAAGATTTAAACAGACAGCTTGAGGAAGTTTCAGGGGCCATCGAGTCATGGCTGCAGCCTGATAATGCACGGCTGAAAAAGGCTGTTGATCGCACGGTTGACGAGGGCCTGTTTGCCTTTCACGATGTCAAACACCGGATTCGTCATCTGAAAGCCTCACTCAACCGGAACAGCCTGGTTGAGTGGGTTCAGCGCACCGGGCTGACCGATTATTTTCCGGTCAGAAAAAAGATACTCGCCCTCCATGCCGGAAACCTGCCGCTGGTTGGCCTGCAGGACGCGCTGGCCGTGATCCTGTCAGGAGGAACCTATATGGGCAAGCTCTCCCGAAAAGATCCCTACCTGATGTCAAGCCTGCTTGATCAGATGGCCGAAAGAGGGATTCTGGATAAAGAATCATATACAACAGAAATTACAGACTTTAGCGGACGGTCAGCCGACGCCATTCTCTTTGCGGGGTCGGCTCAAACCGTGCCTCAGGTGGAGAGTGTGCTTGTGGAGAACCGGATCTGTGATGCACGGGTGCCGCGCCTTATGCGAACGGCACACTACTCCGTGGCATTTATTGAAGATTCAGACCCGCAAACGATGAGAGACCTGACCGAAGCGGTATTCAGGTATGGTGGCAACGGATGCCGTTCGGCAGCCTATGTTGTGGCACCGTTCGGACTTCACTCACAGAAGTGCCACTTTACGGATTATGTGGAGGAGTTCTGGCTGGGCAATCCCCAGCACAGCAAGCCGGGAGCAATCCTCTATCATCAATACGCGGCGAACAAGGCACTGGGGATTGAACAGGCCTGGCTGGACCATTTTCTGGTTGAAGAGAGATTTGATCCCTATCCCACTGCATACACCCTCCAATGGATACCCGGCGGGGAGCGGGAGCTGGGCAATATACTCTCCCGGCTGTCTGGCGGACTCCAGTCGGTCTATACACAATCGGGCACCCTTCCACAGGAAATATCCAGGCAGTTTCCCGGCCTGGAGTGTGAAAAACTATCGGATGCCCAGACGCCGCCCCTTTGGTGGAAACCCGACGGGATTGACACCATCGAATGGATCTGCAAAAAGTTGGGAGAGTGAGTCAATCGGGTTTGAATTTGATACGCTTTAAACGGATCTTTCTCCTGAACCGACGCAGGCTGAAGACAGACTCACAGAATACCCCCATTGGCACGTAAAACAGACAGTATCGAACAATTCCGCAAGGTTTTCCGCGATATCAAGAGCGGAAAAGAGATCCGTCCTGTCTACTACTTTTACGGGGAAGAGGATTTCTTCAAGGATCTGCTGCAGGATGAGATTGAAAAGCTGGTTCCGCCCGAACAGAAAGATTTCAATTTCGACCTGATCTATGGCAATGACTCCACACCCGGAAAGGTGCTCGGTATTGCGCGCAGTTATCCCATGATGGCAGAGAGAAGGGTGGTGATTGTCAAAGATTTTCTCAAACTGGGAGAGAAGAGTGACGACGGCTCCCTCAACGACTTTGTCTCATATGTTCAGCAGCCAAACCCGTCTTGCGTACTCTGCCTGATCGACAACAAATTTCCGGATAAACGAACCGGGCTGGGCAAAGAGCTGAACAGCAGCCGGAATGTAGCCGGCTATGAGTTTGACAATGTGAAAGAGTACCAGCTTGCCGACTGGATTTCAGACTGGACCCGGAATATTCATAAACGAGAGATTGAACCCGCTGCGGCCCAGATTCTGGGCCAGATGGTGGGCCCTGATTTAAAGTTACTGTCCACAGAAATAGATAAAGTGTGCACTTTTGTGGACACCTCAGAGAGCATTCAAAAAGAGCACATAAAAAAAATTTCCGGCTCATATCGCGATTATAGCGTCATAGAGCTGAAAGAAGCCGTTGTGAACCGTAACCTGAATGCAGCCCTTGGCATATCGGAACAGATGTTGCATAAAAGTAACTACAGCGTTGGAGAAGTGATTAAGACGCTGGGGTTCTTTTACAATGTGTTTAGCAATATCTGGCAAATACGCCGGC
>JBJHCX010000073.1:0-9858 GCA_050486245.1 Rhodohalobacter sp. | reverse complement strand
CAATCAATCCAACAATTTGTTTTCGTAAATTAGGTGAAAATTGACGACGTTGCCGAAGATATTTTTTAGACATAAATAATCGGTTTATTAGTGAAAATTTATGTCAACCTATTCTAGGCACCTACAACTAAACACTCAACACTCAACACTAAACACTCAACACTCAACACTCAACACTCAACACTCAAAACTTCACTCATATCTTAGCGATTCCACCGGATCAACTCTTGAAGCTTTAATGGCCGGGAAAATCCCTGCGATGAGTCCAATGAGTACCAGGACGGTGATTGTGACAAATACGGCTACTTCTGATATTTCAGGTTTGCCGAGAAACTCGCCGGCTCCGTCTGTCATATTCATGGCTTGAACACCTTTCACAATGCCGGTTGAGATCAACAGTCCCAGGCCGCCTCCCAGGAAGGAGATGAAGAGCGATTCGAATACAAACTGCACAATGATATGCATCTTACGTGCTCCAACCGCCATCTTGAGGCCGATCTCTTTGGTTCTCTCTTTGACAACAACAAACATGATATTTGCCACACCCACACCGGCGATCATCAGGGTGAAAAAGCCGATCACAAATAGAAATATTTCAATCCCCACGGCCACTTTCCGGTTCATCTCTTCCATCTCAATAAAATCCCACATCGGCAGGGCCTGTGTATCATCCGGATGAAATTTGTATTTCGATGCAAGCAGATTTCGGACACCAGATATAACTTCTTCCTGCATGGCTGGGTCACCCGGCCTGACCAGGATCGATCCTACATATTGATGGCCATAAATATTTCGAAAAGTGGTATATGGAATAATCGCACGATTCGCATCAGGCCCATAATTCATGGAGGTCTGCATTTTTTCCTGCATCACACCGACCACGGTAAAGGGATTTCCATCAAGTGTCAATTCCCGGCCAATCGGATCTTCATCACCGAACAGACGCTCTGCAATCTCATTCCCCAAAAATATCACACGCCGCATTTCATCGACATCCCTCTGGTTGATAAAACGTCCGCCGGCGGTCGGATACATGGTTCTCATGATCTCAAACTCAGGGTTCACACCTTCCATATAGGTATTGGTACGATTAAAATCTGTTTGAAGTGATGCGCCGCCACGGCCGTACTGCGGACTCACCTGCTCCACCCCGGGTACTGCTCTTTGAATAAGATAGGCATCACCTTCTACAAACCGGATGCGTCGTCCTTCGGGATTTCCTTCATAAGGCATTCCGGTTTGTCCGGGATAGACAATTATGATCTGACTGCCGGCTCCAAGCATGCCTTCCATGAGAGAGGTGCCGAGACCGCGGCCAAATGCAAGAAGGATCACAACCGATAAAGTTCCCCAGGCAATCGCAACCAGCGTGAGTGATGATCTCAGTTTCTGCCTTCTTAAATCGTTGAAAAATTCTTTAAAAATAGTGAGCCACATATTCGTTACCTCCTCAAACAATCAATGATATTTAACCGTGATGCTCTCCAGGCAGGAAGCAATCCGGATGCAAATCCTACGAAACCAAGTACCAGGAATGCAAGCATACCTACTTCAGGAGAAAAATGAGGTGATCCTACAAACTCCTGGATCGGAAGATTTTGTGTGACACGAACCAGTAACCATCCAATAGCATAACCGAAAGAGGCTCCCAGCCCGATTATTAAAAAGGTCTCCAGGAAAAACTGACCCATGATGTGATATCGTCTGGCTCCTGCTGAACGCCGTAAACCGATTTCCAGCATCCGTTCCTGAACCACCACAAACATGATATTGGCAACACCGATACCACCAACGGCCAGTGTAAAAAATCCAATCAAAGCCAGAAAACCGTTGATTCCATAAAAAAGGATATTGATAAATGCCCAAAATTCATTGGTATCCCAAACGGTGATTGCATCACGGTCGGAAGCATCAAACCGGTGTTTTCGCGCCATCACTTCATAAACCTGATCGAGGGTTTCAGAAGCATATGCAGGATCTTGCGGCACATAAAGGATATTGCTGATCCGGTCTGAGCCGATCATGGCAGAGAGCGTGGTGGCCGGGATAAAAGCGCGATCATGATCCCGCTGTGAATATGAAGAGTTCTGGATCTTTTCCTGCATCACGCCAATCACGGTAAACGGGGTTTGGTTGAGCATGACAGTCTGGCCAACCGGGTCTTCATCACCAAAAAGATTTTCCGCTAATTGATTCCCGATAAAAAGTACCCGGCGCCGTTCATCCAGATCATTTTGATTGAGCCATCGCCCCCCTTCCCTTTCAAATATATTTCTGAGATCTGAATATTCCACATAGACACCTCCCACCTGGGTGGTTCTCCGTTTTTCACCGTTTGAAACTGTATATGTACGATTGTATTCGGGGAGTGCAATGGCAATATCTGCAATTTCATCCTGAAGCATCCACGCATCTGCCTCCCGTAGACGAATGGGCCTGCCAACTCCGTACCCTTCAAATGCTTTGGTGGTTTGGCCGCCCCAAACAATAGCGATTTGATCCCCCATTCCCCGCATGTTCAGCATGGTCTGATCCCGGAAACCCATCCCGAAAGCAAGTAATAAAATCAGCGTCGCAGTCCCCCACATGATCCCGAAGATCGTGAGAAAACTTCTCAGCTTCTGACTGCTTAAGTTCCGGTAGAGATCGGATATGAGGGAGGATAGTGACATGTTTAGTGTTTAGTGTTTAGTTTTGAGTGTTGAGTGTTGAGTGTTGAGTGTTTAGTTTTGAGTTTTATGACCGTGGACCCCGACAGCTGTCGGGGGGGAGTGATCTCAGAATGTCGAATATTGATTGATGATCTGATAAGTGGTTCAGGGTTCAGGTTGAGCTACACTTCAACAATCTCCAATCTTCAATCTCCATTCTCCAATCTGAATTCAAGTTCACCTATCTAACCGTCAGTCTTCTCAAGGGTTTTTCATATACTTTTTCTCCTTCTTCGAGGCCATCTACTACAGCTACGGTGATGGCATCGCTGAGGCCGAGTTCTACTTCACGTTCGGTTTTGCCGTTTTCACCACTGCCAGGCACCTCAACAAATGCTTTCCCGTCTTTTAGTGTGACAACACGCTCGGGAATGGTGATCACATTCTCCATACGCTCAATGATGATATCTGCATTGGCAGAGTATCCGGCTCTCAAAACAGCTCCCTGTGTATCGGTGATCATGATTTCAACCGGAAAAACAGTAGCGTTGTCCTGCTGATTTGCTTTGAGTGAGATTCTGGAGACCACACCCTTCACAGTTGCTCCGGGAAGGGCTCCTATC
This sequence comes from Rhodohalobacter sp., assembly GCA_050486245.1. GTDB lineage: Bacteria > Bacteroidota > Rhodothermia > Balneolales > Balneolaceae > Rhodohalobacter. The sequence continues at coordinate 6,584 of JBJHCX010000073.1, read as the reverse complement.
TTGAGTTCAGCCGGCATACCTTCTTCCAGCTTACCTACATCGATTTCATCTACGGTACCTTTGAAAAGTAATCTATCCATACCTGCGAGGCTCATCAGCGGAGTCCCTGCCTGGTAAGATGTCAGTGGTACTACAGGCTCACCGATATCGACCATCTTCTCAAGGATATAACCATCGATTGGCGACCGGATTATCGATTCGATTACGGTATCACCCATTGTGACACGTCCGTGTTCAAGCAGCTCAAGCCGCTCCTTGTTGATTTGTGCCCGCACAACCACATCGTTATACCGCTGCTCAGCCTGATCATATTCCTGCTGCGAGACGAGGTTACTTTTTAACAGAGTTTCGAGGCGGTTTAATTCACGAAGCAGATTCTGCATCTCAATTTCGGTCCGCTCCAGGTTTCGTTTGGCTTCAGCTAATTCAAGAGGAGTGGGATCGGGGCTCACTTCAATTAGCGGGTCGCCTTTTCGGACATAACTGCCGGGTTCAGCGAAAATACGGCTGACCACACCCGAGATCTTGGATTTTACTTCAATCTCATTTTCAGGTTCAATTTTACCCACTGCGAGCGCTTTCTCAATGACAGTACCGACTTCCGCAAAGATATGTGGCGCTTCATCAGTGTTTTCATTATTGGAATTGCTTTGCAGATAAATAAAAGCTCCGCTGCTTAAAACAATTATGGTTGTTAATGTGATCCAGAGTTTTTTTCGTTTCATCGTTTTATCCATTTTTTCATGACTTCGCTTATAAAACTCTTTACGAGAGTCAATTAAGAATGTTACTGATTCGATTATTTCCGGTACACTATTTTGAGCAATTGAGGATATATCTTTGTTCAAAAGTTTTATAAAAACTGATACTTCAACGGTTTGAATAAATTTATTGAAGAAAATAAGATCAGCTAAAGAGAGAGGTCTTTCTGAAAGTAATGGGCTTGGGTTGAGGTGAAAAGTTTGTCCCGTTTTTAAATTTTCATTTTTATACCTTTTGGGGGGCGTGAGACGTGAGACGTGAGACGTGAGACGTGAGACGTGAGACGTGAGATTGTCTCAGAAATCCGGGTTTGAGTCCGGGGGATAAATTAACCGAAATGATAGACAATGTATAAATGAACAGATCGATCCGATTTTTTAGTAATCCTTTCAAGCGAACCTTTTTTTCAATTCTGGTGCTCTTTTTTATTATCAACAATCCGGCACTGACAGCTCAGCCTGCCTTTAGTGATTCTGTAGAGGATGAAGCATTTGAAGCTTATGAACGGGCCGAAAGGATGTTGAGCTGGAATTTGAATGGCACCATTTTTAATCATCAGGTGAGCCCGGTTCAGATTGATCATAACCGTTTTTGGTATATGCTGAATAGCCGGAATGGCGATCAATATATTGTTGTGGATGTATCGAACCGATCAAAAGATCTCGCTTTTGATCATGAACGGCTGGCTCAGGCCATTTCGGATCAAAGTGAATCGGATGCAGATCCTGCATCATTGAACCTGCGCAATTTGTCATTCAGCCGGGATCTCAATACGATTACTTTTGAACGCAACCAAATGAACTGGAGCTGTTCATTGCGTTTCTATACGTGTGAGATGGGTGAAGAAGTGGTTGCCCCGCCATCTTTTTCGGTGATGTCACCAAACGGGCGCTATGCTGCCTATACAAAGGAGTACAATTTGTGGGTGCGTGATATGAAAAACGGTGATGATTTGCAGCTTACTTTTGATGGAGTGGAGCATCGTAGTTATGGAACGAATAATCATGGCTGGAGCCGTTCGGAACGTCCGATATTGCTATGGTCGCCCGATTCCCGCAGGATTGCCACATTCCGCCTGGATGAGCGTGATGTGGAGATGATGACCCTCTGGAGAACCCGGGTGGGACGCCCGGAAGCGGATATCTGGCCATATGCACTGCCTGGTGATGAGCATGTGCCGATGCTGGAACGTGTGATTCTGGATATTGAACGTATGGAGACTGCTTTTTTGGATACAGAACCGGATCATCAGAGAACTTCCAATTGCTGTGGTTTGATCCGGCAGGGGAACTGGGCAGATGTGGAGTGGAATGAGGATGCATCAAAGCTGGCATTTGTATCGACATCAAGAGACTATAAAGATGTAATATTGCGTGTGGCTGATCCGGTATCGGGTGAAGTGAGGGATGTGTATCACGAACATGATGAGATCTTTTTTGAATCAAACCTGACCTCACGGGGACTTCCCAACTGGCGTGTGTTGCATAATTCTGATGAGTTTCTCTGGTTCACCCGAAAGGAGAACTGGGGCCATTTGTATCTGCACGATCTTGCCACAGGCGAACTCAAAAATCGTATTACAGAAGGGGATTGGAATGTGATCGACATCCTCCATGTGGATGAAGAGAACCGCAAAATTATCTTTACCGGTGTCGGTAAAGAGAGTGGCAGGGATCCCTATTTTGAACATCTGTACAGCGTCCGTTTTGACGGTTCCGATCTTAGGCTGCTTACACCTGAAGACGCTAATCATAATATTACTCTAAGCGAAAATGCAGCCTGGTTTGTGGATACGTTTTCAACATATGATACCCCGCAAAAGACCGTTCTGAGAGATATCTATGGCAGGCTGATCATGGAGCTTGAAGAGGCTGATGTATCAGATTTGCTGGAAACCGGGTGGAAAAAACCGAGGCCGTTCTCTGTACTTGCAAGGGATGGAGAAACCGATCTGTACGGATTGATGATATTGCCTTCTTCATTTGATGAAAATCAGAGTTATCCAATCATCAATATGATCTATCCGGGCCCGCAGGGAGGCAGTCTTGGTGCGCGTAATTTTTCAGCGGGTCAGCGCGGACAAATGCAGGCATTGGCTGAGCTTGGTTTTGTGGTAGTGGCGATCGATGCATTGGGGAGCAGTCCGGCACGATCGAGGGAATTTCATACGTTCTATCAGGGCGATATGATGGATAATGGCTTGCCGGATCAGATTACCGGAATGGAGCAGCTCGCAGAGAGGTACAGTTTTATCGATATTGATCGGGCAGGAATTTACGGCCACTCAGGTGGTGGATATGCCACATCATCAGCACTTTTACAATATCCCGATTTTTTCAAAGTGGGGGTTTCAAGTGCGGGCAACCATGACAATCGTGGATATACTTATTATTGGGGTGAGAAGTATCAGGGTTTGCTGGAACAGACACCGGATGGCGATAACTATGAAAACCAGGCGGTTCACCTTAAAGCGGAGAACTTGCAAGGCAAACTGCTGATCAGTTATGGTACGATGGATACGAATGTGCACCCATCCATGACGCTGCTGCTGGTGAATGAACTGATCCGTCATAACAAAGATTTTGACCTGATTGTGATGCCGAATCGCGGCCACGGTTATGCCAATGAACCGTATCACCTGCGACGAAGCTGGGATTATTTCTATGAGCATCTGGCCGGTAAGAAGCCACCGAATGAGTACCGGATCGGCCGGTGAGATGAATTGATCTCAGATTGGAGATTGGAGATTGTTGATTTCAGAAGGGAAATTTTGTCAATAATCGTGATAGATGAGGATATTGTTTTCGAAATCGTAGAGGGTGAGGCGGCGCAGGTTATATACACTGATCCAGTAGTTACGCATGGCCTGAATATAATTTCTGAGTGCAGCATCACGCTCATTTTGGGCGATAAAAAGATTCGTGATATCAATTTGTCCGATACGATACCGGTTCCTTGCAACCTGGTACCGGCGATCGGCTATCCCATCTGAAAGTTCTGCCAGCAGAACCTGTTCCCGGAGCTGCAAAAATTCAGCCACAATACTGCTGACCTGCAGATCAAACTGTGCCTGTTCAAAAGCGATATCATCTGCCACCTGCCTGCGTGTATTTTGTGCAAAATTGACTTCCGCACGCTGTTTGCCCCAGTTAAAAATAGGGATCTGAAAGTTGAGTGTTACAAATTGCTGATTTAGTGGGCTGCTATAAAGGTCATTGAAGTTTTCAGACGTCTGGTTCAGACCGAAATTGGCCTGAACGGTGGCGGAAAAGGTGCTCTGTTTAACGGCCATGTCAAGATCGCGTTCAGCCTGAAGAGTCTGCATATCAAAATTGAGAGACGTGCTGTTGTTGCGCCGTGCCATCTCCAGGGCCAATTGTTCATCTACCTGAAAATCCGGGACATATTCAGGAATTTTTACATCGATCGGGGTATCGGGGCTTAGCCCCAGGAGCAATCTGAAACTGTTGAGCTGCTGGTCATAATTGATTCTGGCCTGTGTGAGTGACGACTCTGCATTTCGTAACTGGAGTTCTGATTGTAACAGGTCGTTCTCCGCGATGTTACCTACATTGTATCTTCCTCTTGAGATGTTGTAGATGGAATCGTTCACCGATACGTTAAATTCTGCAATATCCAGGTTAATTTTGGAGAGCAGAACATCAAAATAGCGTTGAGTAACGGTCAGAGACAGCTCTTCCATCGATTCTGTATATCTTTTTTGTGCAATCTGCAGTTGCAGCGGCTCAATCCGGTTTCTCCAGCGGAGGTTGTTAAATTGAAACAACGGCTGGCTGTATCCGATTACAAGGGGTGTGGAGCTCCAGAGATAGGTGTTTTCACTGGCAAAAATTCCCAGCCGGGTGATACCGCTGGAGAGGGAGAGAGTACCGCCTGTCGGCAAGATGGACTGATTTACCGACAAAGCCGCGGATGCGTTCGACTGCTGACTGTAGATCAGGGAAGTAGTCCCATCCGGATTAAAATTTTCACGAAATGATCGTCTGTAGTTTGGGGCATTTCCTTCGAGCGACAGCCCCGGCAACAAATCCGCCCGGAAGGACTGATACCTCCATTCACTGGCAATTAAAGCATATCTGGCAGAACGGGAGAGCGGGCTGGTTGAGATCGCAATTTCGATCGTTTCCTGCAGTGATAGTGCAACACCGGGTTCATCTGATGCTGGCTGAGCAGAAACTGTCAGGTTCAAAAAGAGGATCAACAGGAGTGAGGTCAATAGCCGGGTGAGAACTCGATCTGGATATTTCATTGTCAAAGGTGTGTGATGATAATGTTTGATGATAGAATTTTACTCATGCCTCAAAGCAGTCACAGGTTCCTGCTCTGCGGCTCGCTTGGCCGGAAAAAATCCAAAGATGATTCCAATTATGGTTGCAACACCAAAGGAGATCAAAATGGAACTGATGGTGACAATTGATACAATGCCAGTCGTGATTTCAATCAGATAGCTGAACCCGATTCCCAGCATGATTCCGATAAAGCCGCCTGTAACACTGATGGCCAGGGCTTCGGTCAGGAACTGCAACTGGATATCATGCCGTTTGGCTCCGACTGCACGGCGCACACCAATCTCTTTGTATCGTTCAATCACCGATGCGAGCATGATATTCATGATGCCGATACCGCCTACAATCAGTGAGATTGATGCAATAGATGCCAGTACGATGTTGAAGATACGGCGGGTGCGCTGTTCCTGTTGTAACAGCAATTCCGGAACGATGATTTCAAAATCGATCACATCATTATGTCGCCTTTCCAGCATCCTGGAGATTATTTCTGCAATGGTGATGCTGTACCGGTTGTCCGACACCTGGATAATTGCCCTGTCAAGTTGATGAATATTAATATCCCTGGAGGATTCATTATTATTATTATTGTTTTGCTGGGCTTGTGCCTGTTGAACGTCCCGGCTGGTAATTGCGGCCCGGTTTCTGTAACGCAGCAATATGCTTTCGGCCGGCACAAAAATATCCATATTAAAATCGCGGAGGCCAAGGTTTTCGATTTGGCTGGAAGTAAGTTGTCGCTCCTGCAGCACTCCAACAATGGTAAACCAGACATTACCTGCCTTGATACGCTGTCCGATCGGATCTTCACCCGGGAAAAAGCGTGTACGGACTCCGTATCCAATGATGGCAACCGGCATTGTATCTTCAAAGTGCTGATCTGAAAAATTGGATCCCGAAGCTATTTGAAAATTGTTGATACTGAAATAGTCCCTGTTTACCCCAACCAGTTTCCCGGATCGCATCTGGCCGGAACGGATAAATTGTGTGTCATATATTATTTCCGGAGTTGCTGCATTCACATTTGGGATGTGGGCTTGTATACTCTTCAGGTCGTCCAGAGTCAGGCCGGGAGTGTATCGGCGTTGTGTAGTGAATTCAGATTCATCATCCTCTACCTCTCCTTCTCTTTGTTCGACAACCGGTTGGATGATCACATTATTGGTTCCCAGTAACTGCATATTGGCAAGAATTTCCTGCTGAGCGCCGCTGCCAATGGCAAGCATTGCGATCACAGAAGCCACTCCAAAAATAATTCCAAGAGAGGTGAGCATGGATCGCAGTTTATTACGTTTAATTGCATCAATTGCAATATCCAGGTTGTAAAGAAAAATCTGAAGCATAGGTTAGTCAGTCCATGAATTAAAAAGCAGGTGAATGTGATGGGTTCAACTAAGGTTGTTCTATGTGTGCAATATCCAGTTCCTGTTCAGGATCACTTTCCGGATCGATCAGGTCTCTGTATCGGTTCAGGACATCATCGGGTAACAATTCTCTTCGCAATCCATCGATCGG
>JBJHCX010000072.1:0-10077 GCA_050486245.1 Rhodohalobacter sp. | reverse complement strand
CAAGGCTTTCCATATGTGGGTGGTACAGGATTCGAACCTGTGACCCCCTGCTTGTAAGGCAGGTGCTCTGAACCAACTGAGCTAACCACCCGTTTTGTTTAACAGATTTCAAATATAAGAACTTCTCTGCTCACACAAAACAGTTTTTTAGCATAAAAATTTTTTTTATTTATAGGCATGCACTTAACAGTGTTAAGTTGCTTTTTATAACCCATCAGACCTGATTTCGTATGAACTCTCAAAACAGATTGCGCAAGGTTGTATTCATTGACGGCGGACGCACCCCGTTCCTTCGGGCTCAAACAGATTTTAGCACCTTCTCGGCTTACGACCTGGCCCGGCGGGCAATTGCCGGATTGGTCAGCCAGACCAAACTGGACCCTGCACATATCGGCCACGTCTACTTTGGCAATGTGATCCAGGATATCAACACCAGCAATGTGGCCCGCGAAGCCTCGCTGGCTGCGGGATTGTCTGACACAACTCCTGCCACCACCCTCTCTATGGCCTGCATCTCCTCCAGTCTGGCGCTGACCTCTGCCTGGCAGGCGATTGCAACAGGGCAGATTGACGGGGCCGTTGCCGGCGGGGTTGAGGTGATGAGTGATATCCCTATCCGGTTCAGAAAACCATTCCGTCAAAAACTACTGGAAACACAAAAATATCGAAAACCCACCGACTGGCTTAAATTTTTCAAGGGGTTGCGCCCCTCCCACCTGCTGCCGGAAATTCCCTCAATCTCTGAATTTTCTACCGGTGAAACAATGGGTGAAAGCTGCGACAAAATGGCTGCCAAATATGGGGTTACCCGAGAAGAACAAGACCGTTATGCACTTCAGTCACATTTACGCGCCGCAGAAGCTGCCCGGCGGTTGCGTGACGAGATCTACCCGGTACCCGTCAGGAATGGCAAGCAGATTATCGATTCGGATAACGGCATCAGAGGCGACAGCACCCTGGAGAAGCTGGGATCCCTGAAGCCCGCTTTCATCAAGCCTCACGGCACGGTGACCGCCGGCAATGCCTCTTTTCTTACAGACGGCGCATCAGCTTCGCTGGTTATGAGTGAGGAGAGAGCCTTGCAGGAGGGATACCGGCCCAAGGCAACCATACGAAACTTCAGCTATGTTGCCCAGCGTCCCGGTGATGAACTGCTGATCGGACCCGCCATAGCTGTCCCGAACGTACTTGACCAAATGAACCTCAGCCTCGATGATATCGATGTTTTTGAGTTTCACGAAGCTTTTGCAGGGCAGGTTGTCACCGTATTGCATGCACTGAACAGCGACTCGTTTGCCCGTGAGCGCCTTGGCCGGGACCACAAGGCAGGACAGGTGCCTGATAACAAATTAAACCGGTGGGGCGGCTCTCTCTCCATCGGGCACCCCTTTGGCGCAACCGGTGTCAGGCTGGTGACCACTGCAGCAAACCGGCTGATCCGGGAAAATGGCCGGTACGCCCTGATTGCCGCATGTGCCGCCGGCGGACAGGGGCACGCCATGATCATCGAACGGTATGAAACCTAGTGTTTATCAGCAGACTATTCACAATCTGAACGGAGATTTCCAATGAATAAAAAAAAGATTTTTCAGATCCATCAACAAGAGGGTGTTGCCATCATCACGCTGGACACCCCCGGCGAGAAGGTTAACAAACTGAACACCACCCTCATTGATGAATTTTTTGACATGGTTGCCCGCCTGGAACAAGATGATCAGATAGCAGGAGCCCTACTCGTGAGCGGCAAAGAGAATAACTTCATAGCAGGGGCCGATATTGAGATGTTCAAATCGCGGGAGACGTCGGCTGAGCTGTCTGAACTGAGCTGGACCGGCCATGAGATTCTGCTGCGTATCGAACAGTCAAAAAAGCCGGTTATCGCCTGTATCAACGGCTCATGCATGGGTGGGGGAACCGAACTCGCCCTTGCCTGTCACTACCGCATCGTATCCGATGACAGCTCAACCAAGATTGGATTGCCGGAAGTACAGCTCGGACTGCTTCCGGGCATGGGCGGCACCCAGCGTCTGCCGCGCCTGATCGGTATTCAGAAAGCCCTCACCTACCTGCTAACCGGGAAGAACATGTACCCCTATCAGGCCGTCAAGAGTGGTTTTGCAGATGAAATCGTCCACAAACACGCATTGATCACCGCTGGAATCCAGGCCGTTAAAAAGCTGAACAGAAATGGGTATACCCGTAAGGACAGGCGGTCACTGCTTGAAAAGATCCTGGAAGGGAATCCGCCGGGGAGGAGCATCCTGTTTCAGCAGGCCCGCAGGCGAACAGAACGGCAGACAAAAGGGAACTACCCCGCCCCGCCGAAGATTATTGAGAGCGTCGAGTACGGATACAAGCATGGATTTCAAAAAGGATTAAAAAATGAATCAAAACTTTTCGGTGAGCTTGCCGTGACACCTGAATCGAGGGCTCTCGTTCAGCTCTTTTTCGGCATGACAGGTGCCAAGAAAAATCCGATGCCGGAGAGCGTCAGAGATATCCAGCGAATCGGTGTTTTAGGTGCCGGATTGATGGGAGCAGGCATCACCGAAGTCAGCATTGACGGGGGGTATCATGTCTGGCTTAAAGATCAGACATTGGAAAATGCCGTCAAGGGGGAATCGGAGATTCTCAAAAATCTCGATAAAAAGGTACACAAGAGGATTCTTACATCCTTTCAGCGTGATGAAAAAGCAAGCCTGATCCACCCCACTGAATCGTACGACGGATTTGAGCATATCGATCTGGTGATAGAGGCCGTCTTTGAAGATTTGAGCCTTAAACAGAAGATTGTAGAGGAGTTTGAACATCAAGCACCGGAACACGCTATATTCGCCTCCAATACCTCCTCATTGCCCATCAGCGAGATTGCCTCACGTGCAAAGAGGCCTGAAAATATTATTGGAATGCACTACTTTTCTCCGGTTCAAAAAATGCCGCTTTTGGAGATCATCAAAACCGATCAAACCGCCGATTGGGTAACGGCAACGGCTTATGACATCGGTATCAGGCAGGGCAAAACCGTCATAGTTGTAAACGACGGTCCCGGTTTCTACACCACCCGTATCCTGGCACCCTTTATAAATGAAGCCCTGCTGCTTTTGGAAGAGGGAGCCGATATTGAAGAGCTTGACCGCGCCATGAAACAATTCGGTTTCCCTGTGGGACCTGCTGCCCTGCTTGATGAGGTGGGCATTGATGTGGGCGCTCATGTTGCGGATGTACTTAGCGGCACATTTGAAGCCCGCGGAGCCAAAACCAGTAAAAAAGCCCGGGAGCTGGTACAATCCGGCTACAAAGGGCGGAAAAACAGAAAAGGGTTCTACAAGTATGACGAGGGATCGGGGAAAAAGAAAGGGATCAACCCCGAGATCTATACGTTCTTCGGCGGATCGGACCGGAAAACCATCGCGATGCCGGACATTCAGCAGCGGCTTTCATTGATGATGGTGAATGAAGCGGTACACTGTCTGCAGGATAACATTCTGGAGAGTCCGACAGACGGTGATCTGGGCGCAATACTCGGCCTCGGTTTTCCGCCATTCCTGGGCGGGCCCTTTCGGTATATCGACCGGATGGGTGCTGAAGCCGTGGCAGACCAAATGAACAGCCTGCGGCAGAAACACGGAGACCGGTTCAGGCCGGCTCAATTATTGATCGATCAAAAGAACACTCCTTTTCATGGTTCACAAAACAGTAACCGACCTTCAGACTATCGCTGATTAAACCGGAAAAAACAGACCGCGGGACGTTGAGCAGAGTGCGACTCCTCCAGATGGGATTCGCAACCATCCCGCGGCCCTTGAGAACAGATCATTCAACTTTCATGATGGCTGTATACCAAGGCGTTCAGGGCACACCCTGCAACAACAAAGAGAGGGTTAATCATCCAGTTCATTGATTCTTTTTTCCAGACTGGCGAGCTTCTCTTCTATACGGTGAAGCATATGAATAATGATAACATGGGTTTTTTTGGCATCGATGCCAACCACGCTCTCTTCGCTGCCGATCGCCTCTTCAATCTCACGCAGCTCTTCTTCCGGAACATTCAGGTTCATCATTTTATCACTCCTGTGATGGTTATTAATTGTTACTCCGTCTCAAATCCGTTGCTGACAAGTTCCTGAAAACCGCCCACATTGTAGACCTTTTCAAAACCCTTGCTCTTCATTAGCCGGGCTGCCTGCCCGCTTCGATTACCCGACCGGCAATAGAGATAATAGGTTTGATCTTTATCCAGATCATCCACTCTGTTGTGAAATTCACCTGAATTAAAATCGATCAGCTGATCGGTCTCCTTGAGATGGCCGTCATCATATTCCATTTGGGTGCGGACATCTATAATCACGCCCCTCTCCTCACTGAGTTTTTGCTGAAATTCAGCCGGACTGATGTCTATCGGATTTGATTTTGATAAAAAACTAAACATAATCGTGAATATACTTATAATTGTTATAATTAATATTATACTATTTTTCATGGTCAATAAACCTTTTGGCGCATAACCCTTGCAAGTGTCTACCCGTTCAATGCTTAAAAGAACAGGAAGTAGAAAAACAAGACGGAAACGACCAGAAAGACAACGGTCATTCCCCCGCCGGCTTTAAAATAATCTTTGGTTTTATACCCTCCTGCAGTCATCATCAGGGCATTCACCTGGTGTGTGGGCAGTATAAATGAGTTCCCGGCATTAACGGCGGCCAGGAGCACGAGCGGACGCGGGTCCACTCCTGCAAGCAGGCCGATACTGACAACCAGCGGAGCCAGAACCACGACGGCTCCTACATTCGACATCACCAGTGAAAAGACGGTAGAGAGGATGCCTACGGTAAACAGCAATACCAGCAGGTGGCTGCCCTCTACGACTTTCATCACATTTTCAGCCAAAAATTCAGCCGTGCCGCTATTTTGCATGGCAATACCAAGTGGAATCAAGCCAACGAGCAGGAAGACCACCTTCCACTCTACGGCTTTATACGCTTCCTGGATCGACATCACTTTCGTTAATACCATCACGAGTGCGCCGGTCAGGAATGAAATGGATATTGAAAAACCGCTCATTGCCAGTACAATTGCAAGCAAAAAGCTGCCGGCGGCATGCCAGGTTTTTGATGGATCCTTCTCCCCGGCCGTTACGGGAGTAGCCACAACAAATGGCTGGCTGTTCTGCAGATCCCTGATATGATTCCAGGGACCGTGAATGATAAATGTATCGCCGGTCTGAATCGTTTTATCTGAAAAGTCACCTTCTACCCGCTTTCCTTCGCTAAACAGCATTACGGGCTCCACGCCATATCTTTTGCGGAGTGAAAATTCCCGGATCGATTGTCCGACCAGGTCAGATCTGGGCGGTACGATCACCTCAACAAAACCCGACTCTTCAGGGTCGGTCAGTTCTTCAAAGATCCCTTCATCTGTGGTCTCTTTCAAGTCATATTCATCTGCATAGATTTCAATTCTCTTCTCATCACCGTAGAGTGCCATAATCTGCCCCTCTTCAAGTTTTGTCTGCCGCCATGGAGCAAAGCTTGGGTGTTTGTCACTGGCTATTGCCAGTATATTGATATCATAAACACTCCATATACCGGTCTCCTCGATTGTTTTGCCAATCGCCGCACTATTGGGCTTTATTTTCAGATAACGAATATCCTTTTTCAGGTTAAATGCGTCGATTACTTTTTCCTGCTCTGTCTTTTCAAGCTTTCCCCCCGTTTCACCCTGAGGTAGTACATATTTACCAAAAAAGATGAAGTAGATGATGGCCGCTGCCAGTAACGCCACCCCGACACCGGTTACGGCAAATAGGCCGTAGGGTGCCAGTTCCGCACTTTCAAGCAGGTCATTCGTTAAAATAAGATGGCCTGACCCAACCATGGTTAGGGTACCGCCGATAATCGCTGCAAATCCGATCGGCATAATAAACACAGAAGCCGATACTTTTACTCGCCGTGCAATATCCAGAATGCTTGGCAAAAAGAGGGCTGCCGCTCCGATATTCTGGATCACTCCGGAAAGCGTCCCCACCGACAGCGAAAGGGACCCCAGGATACTGTTCTTTTTGGAACCGACCCGCTTGAGCAGCCATTTCGAAAAACGTGACATCATTCCGGTTTTGGCCACACCCTCACCCAGGATCATGACCGCAATCATTGCGACAACCGCATTGCTTGAAAATCCGGAAAGAGCCTCACTGCTGGTCAGAATTCCTGTCCATGAAAGCAGCAGCATGGTAATCAATGCCGTAACATCGATCCTCACTTTCTCCGTTACCAGCATGAAAATGGTGAAGGCCATGATAGCCAATACAATCAGTATTTCTGTGTCCATATTTTTACAATTTTAGGGAGTGTATGCTTTTCAGTTGCTCAAATGGGGTCACAAACCACCTTATCGAGTGTCTGTGTGTACTGTAGTCTCCGTATGTGTTTCAAAGTCGGGTGAAGCGGCATGCACGGCATCTTCTACCGTCATATAAAATTGATGATCATCCTCTTCACCATGACTTTTTAAGATCATATCCCTCACGGGCGCTTTTACTTCAGCCAGGTAAACGCTGATCTGCTCCTTCTCAAGGTTTTCGATCACTTCAAACAATTCATCTACCCCAGTGGAATCAATTTCGTTGACTCCGTTCAGGTCTAAGATCAGGCAGTTCGCATCAGGGTTGTCCTGAAGTGTCTGGTATACCCTATTCCTGAAATACTCCGCATTTGCAAAGTGCAGGGGTGCGTCAAATCTGAAAATCAGATTACGTGGCTGTTGTTCGGTTTCATACCGTTCAACATTTCTGTAGATCGTTGTGCCGGGTAATTTTCCAAGAACTGAGTGATTTGGACGTGCACTTCTGTAGAGCAGCATGGTCACAGAGAGCAGCACGCCAATGATAATTCCCTCTTTGATCCCGATAAAGAGAGTTCCCAAAAATGTAGCCAGCAGCATATACCTGTCGTAATGGCCAAGTTTCCAGAGCTTTTTAAATTCACCAAACTCAATCAGGCCAAATACCGATACCATAATGATTGCTGCAAGTATTGCATTTGGCAGATAGTAAAATACAGGCGTTAGAAAGATCAACGTCAATGCGACGGTAATTGCGCTGATTACAGATGAAACACCGGTTTTGCCCCCGGTATCGTAATTCACCGCAGATCGTGAAAAACTTCCGGTTCCGGGGAAGGAGTTAAAAAAGGAACCCCCAATGTTTGCCATGCCCAACGCTACCAGTTCCTGGTTGGCATCCACTTTATAGGTTTTTGCTTTCTGCTGAATCGCTTTGGCAACGGCAATTGCCTCCATGTATCCTACCAGTGAAATCGCCAGAGCCATCGGTAACAGGGCACTAATCATTGCCAAGTCCAACACGGGAACCTGGAAAGACGGTATACCTCGAGTTACTTCACCCACAATTGAAATCCCCCTGTTATCGAGTCCGGTCAGCCAAACAAGTAGTATGCCTGCAGCAACTGCAAATACCGGTCCCGGCAGGGATGGCAGCCATCTCTTTAAAAAGATAATCAATGCGATACCCGCTATTCCGACCGTAATTGTCAATCCGCTGACATTCGCTAGCTGAATGCCGATGCCGTAGAGGATTTCGTGAAGCCCGCCGCTGACCGCTTCAACGCCCAGAAGGTGATGGAGCTGGCTCAGGCCAATGACGATTGCCGCTGCCGAAATAAACCCTGAGAGTACAGGATGTGAAAGCAGGTTCACAACAAATCCCATTTTTAACAAACCGAAGAGCAACTGCATCACCCCCACCATCAGAGCCAGAAGAATGCTTAATGCGATATACTCCTCCGGACTCTGTGCCAGTGGTGAAACTGCGGATGCAACAAGCAGTGCAACAAGCGCCACCGGTCCAACGGCCAGGTGTCTTGAACTGCCCATAAAAGCGTAGATCAGCAGCGGGATCAGTGCGGTATAGAGTCCATATTCAGGGGGCAATCCGGCAATCAGGGCATAGGCCATTCCCTGAGGGATCAGCATGATCCCAACGGTAACACCCGCTGTCATATCTCCCTTCAATCTCTCTTTGTTGTAATGCTTAAACAGGTTCAGAAGGGGAAATATGGTAAGAATATGTTTTTTTAAAGGTTTCATTTTAAAAAAAGCCGGCAACCTTTCGCGGTTGCCGGCCATTCGTCTTGATTTATGATTTGAGCAGTTGTTTGCTCATGTATTCTTCGAAGTTATCGTCAATCAGTGCAACTTCGTGACCCTCGCTTTTGAGGAATGCCGCAGCGACGGCAGATCGTCCGCCGGTCATGCAGTGCACATAGTACTTCTTGCCTGATGGCACTTCATCCTTGCGTGCCAGCAGTCGGGTATGCGCAATGTTCAGCGCTCCTTCAACATGGCTCTCATTGAACTCTGATGCTTTTCTCACATCAAAAACCTCTTCATTTTGGCCGAGATGATCTATTGAATCAAAGCTGACCACTTCAAGGGTATCCAGTTCACCGCCCTGTTCTTTGTACATCAGCAGATCCCGGGGGGTAAAGAACCCTTTTACACGATCCAGGCCAATGTTGTACAGATCACGAACTGCCTCGGTAAGCTGGTGTTCATTGACCAACAGATAGATATCCTCCTCATCGGTGATATACGATCCGGCTACGGTGTTGAACTGCTTGTTCATTGGTGAAAGCAGTGAACCGGGAATGTGTCCGGTAGCGTAATCATTTCGTTCGCGGGTATCCAGGATGACACTGTTCTCTTTGCCTTTCAGCTCTCTGATCTCTTTGAGAGTGAGACGTTTTGGCTTTGGCAGCCCGCCAATCAGCGCAGGGCCGATCTTGTTATCTCTCTTCATTCTTGCGAAATAGAGAGGCGGTTCGGGCTGGCCTTCGAGGATAAACTTCACGAAGTTATCTTCCGATGTAGCCGATTTCAACGAGTTATTATAGCGAAGCTCATATCCAACGGTTGTTTCCGGAATTGCACCCAGGGCCTTACCGCAAGCACTGCCTGCACCGTGTCCCGGCCATACCTGTACATACTCCGGAACCTTCTTGAACTCTTCCACAGTTTTAAACAGTGTTCTTGCGGAAGGCTCCATGACATTCTCTTGTCCTGCAGCTGATTCCAGGAGGTCTGGCCGGCCCACATCGCCAACGAAGACAAAGTCGCCGGTTGCGATACCCATGGGTTCATCGGCAGCGGCTCCGTCTGTTACGAAGTAGCTCAGGTGCTCCGGGGTGTGTCCCGGGGTGTGCCATGCCTTGATGGTGATATTTCCAATTTTGAACTCATCTCCATCTTTCAGCAGTTCAAAATCGTAGTTGCTGTCTTTCAGCCACTCATATTTCCAGTCTTTGTCACCTTCATCAGATGCGTAAACCTTAACGCCTCTCTCAGCGAATTCACGCAATCCTGAAATGTAGTCAGCATGGATATGGGTATCGGCAGCTGCTACAATGGTGAGGTTCTCTTTTGCTGCGGCATCAATATACTGATCGATATCCCGCATCGGGTCAATTACAACGGCCGTGCCGTTTGCCTGACATCCGATCAGGTAAGCATATTGTGCCAGTTTGTCGTCAAAGAATTGTTTGAAATACATGTTTATTTCTCCTTTTTGTTTTGTTTTTGATACTCTTTTAATGGGGTAGTTTGTCTCTCAGCAGGCCGTATGTATAGGTACCAGCCAATGCTGCCAGGATAGGCACTACCATAATGGTGAGTCCGCTTCCAAGCAGTGCAAACATGGGTCCGGGACAGGCACCCAGAAGCGCCCAGCCAAGTCCAAAGATGGACCCGCCAATGATATAGCGATAGACTTGTGATGCATCTTTTGGCGGAATCGAAATCGGGTTGCCATCTGCATCTTTCATGTTGAATCGCTTGATAATCTGCACAGATATGATTCCCACGATTACGGCCACTCCGATAATGCCATACATGTGGAATGCGTCAAACCTGAACATCTCCTGTATTCTGAACCAGGATACCACCTCAGATTTCATCAGTACGAAGCCAAATGCCGTACCGATCAATAAATACTTTATATACTCTGTAAATTTCATAATGTCTTTTCCTTTAGGTTATGATAGGATAATTGGATAGATAAGGAAG
>JBJHCX010000071.1:0-10079 GCA_050486245.1 Rhodohalobacter sp. | reverse complement strand
ACCTTCAGTACGATTGTGACGGCACAAGAGGTTCAGAATCTGCACAAAGGGGAACTGAACGGAGCTCCCTATAAAATTGCCATACCTCATAACGCTACCGGCCAGGTCTTTTTTCATGTGCATGGGTTGCATTTCCCCTTGCCGACGATCAAATATTAATTGCTCGAAATCATGAATCTGCGATCTCAACCGCAAACATCCTGGAGGGTGACCGCATCAAGTTTATCCCGATAGAGAGTGAAAATTAATATTTTAAACTTTACGGGTTTTGACTTAGTATCCATACATGGAAAAAAGTAGCTCTCGAATCTGCTTTCTGGTAAACCCGTCGGCCGGAAAACGATATTCTGAAAATTTTATCACAAACCTGAAGCATGAAGCTTCCCGAAGGTGGCACAGCTTTGAAATTGCTGTTGCCTCTCCCGACGAATCCTTATCAGAACTGGCATCTTATTATGCAGAAACATATGACATCATCGTGGCGTGCGGGGGTGATGGCACCGTTAATCGTGTAGTCAACGGCCTGGCAGAGACTGGCAGCACACTAGGCGTTCTGGCAATCGGTACAGGAAATGATTTTGCCAAGGCCATCCG
The DNA here is from genome assembly GCA_050486245.1 of Rhodohalobacter sp. GTDB lineage: Bacteria > Bacteroidota > Rhodothermia > Balneolales > Balneolaceae > Rhodohalobacter. The sequence continues at coordinate 9,485 of JBJHCX010000071.1, read as the reverse complement.
GTCAAAACGTTCATTTTCCAGGAACCTGGATCTGCTTCAGCAGGAGCAGGTTTCGTTGGTCGACCTGATTCAATACAGCGGTGATGCGGATGGTTGGTGTGCCAACACCCTGGGTCTGGGGCTGGACGGGCTTGCCAACTACTACACCAAGTCATTTAAAACCATTAGCGGCCCCCTGGTCTATGTATTCGGTGCGATCAAAGCTGCCTGGAACTTTAAAGGGGCCGGGATTGATATGACAATTGACCATACAGTCCGTAAAGGCAACTACCTGATGATGACAGCCTGCAATGGAAAATGGGAGGGCGGAAAGTTTTATCTGGCTCCCGATGCAGAGTTAACCGATGGCAGCATCCATTTTGTCACGATCCGAAAAATTCCTTTTTTAAAAATTATGGCATACCTGCCACGGTTTCGGTGGGGACCCGCAAAATGGATGAGTGCATTAGAGACGATCGAATGCAAACAGATTGAGATCAGCTCAGACCGCCCTATTGCCCTTCACGCGGATGGGGAACATATCGGCACAGATATTCAAAAACTGAATATTCAACTGCATGCAGGGCAATTAAAGGTCATAACAGGTTACTGAATTTCCAGGTACTCCTGGTAGACATATTCCCATAAACCGGCCAGGTCAGACCCTTTATTATGCGGGTTTTTTGAAGATGATGATTTCATTGCATCGATACAGGCCCGCTCCCTCGCATGGCGAATAGCACGCATTTGGTGCTTGGTGGGGTTTTCAATCATCTCTTCAAATTTTTCTTCATTAGACATAGCTACGCTTTTAATGTAAACATGACTCTTTTAAAAATGGGAGAATCCTTCAATAAATCAAATCACACACCCACAAAGAATAACTCTTACAGAGGCCGTTTATTGTCAATAAATTGAATACCAACTGTTTACAGGTCATTATAAATCCTGATCTTTTGGGATCAGACTTTGGCTGTTCTATTCAATAATAGCACTCAGTTCTCCCCGGGTGATAAATGATTCCCCATTTTCGAAAAACATTTTTTGATAATCATCACTGCAAAGGTGATATTTTGACCTGAAATCTTTCAATATTATTTATTACACCAGACGAAACCCATTTTCCATATGGATTTATTTGATAAACTTGAAAACAGGCCGAGTCCGCTCGGTGAGTTTACCTCAGACGGCTACGGATATTACACCTACCCTAAACTGGAAGGGCCCATCGGACCTGAAATGAAATTCAACGGCAAAGACGTCGTCGTATGGAGCGTCAATGACTACCTCAGTGTGGGCAACCATCCGCGCGTTCGCGAAGCCGATAAAAAAGCCGCCGAAAAATATGGATTAAGTGCACCAATGGGTGCACGGCTCATGACCGGAAACTCGGATGAACATGAATCCCTGGAGCGTGAGCTGGCCGACTTTGTGCATAAACCTGAAGCCCTTCTGTTAAATTACGGGTACCAGGGAATCATGAGTGTGATTCACGCCCTGGTAGACCGCAATGACTTCCTTATCTATGATGAATTGAGCCACGCCTGTATTGTTGACGGCAAACAGCTTGCAATGGCAGAGAAGTCCGTTTTCAAGCACAACGATCTCGAAAGCCTTGAAAAACAGCTCAAAAGAGCTACCCGTAAAATGAAATCCAACTCCTCTATTCTGGTGGTGACCGAAGGAGTTTTTGGCATGACCGGCGACCTGGGCAAGCTGAAAGAGATTATTGCCCTTAAAGAGAAATACCCATTCCGCCTGCTTGTTGACGATGCCCACGGCTTCGGCACACTTGGGCATGACGGGTCGGGTGCGGGCACCCAGCTTGGCTGCCACGATGGCATTGACATCTATTTTGGCACGTTTGCCAAGGCTGTTGCATTGATCGGAGCTTTTATTGCGGCAGAGCCGCGGGTCATTGAATTTTTAAAAGCAAACACGCGAAGCCAGATCTTTGCCAAGTCACTGCCAATGCCTATTGTGGTATCGGCACGCGAAAGACTTAAACTAATTAAAGAGAATCCGCAGTGGAGAGAACAGCTCTGGGAAAATACCCGTAAAATTCGATCGGGACTGATCGAAATCGGATATAATGTTCTGCCATCTGAAAGCCCGGTAACTCCCGTCCTGACCGAAGGGAGCACAGAGCTGGCGCAAACGATCATGCGGGTGATGAGGGAAGAGCATGGCGTTTTTGTCAGCGGCGTAGCCTACCCCGTTGTCCCCAAAGGTGTTGTTCTGCTCAGGCTTATTCCGATGGCCGGCCATACCGATGAGCACATTGAAAAAACCCTCAACGCGTTTGAGGCCATCAAGCCAACCGTTTTAAAAAATGCGGATATGACCGTGCCTGCCGGCTAATCTGTATTTCAACCGGAAATTGAAGCGCGCCGGCTTACCGGGGCGCTTTTTTTTGTAAAAAGGTTCTATTCAAACTGCAGAAGCAAAATTCATCCTTTACCCCTTGTCTGAATTTTCTATTTTTACCACACTCTCTAACGAAATGAACTTTCCATGAAAAAAATCAGCTACATACTTATACTTTTACTGCTCACCGGGCTCTTCAGCCTGCAGGCCGATGCTCAGGATGTACCCGATAACCTCACACTAAAAGAGATCTTCCACGAGCCTGTCATCCCCGGAATCAGGCCATCATTCAGCTCGTTCTCACCCACCCAGGATACCCTCTATTTCTCCTGGAATGACTCCTCCTATTTCGATACGGGGACATATAAAATGGCATTGACAGGCGGTGAGCCCGAAGCCGTTGAAAGTTCTCCAGCCAGGGTTTTACACTCTCCAAATGGCCGATTGATCGCATATACCCGTCAAGGCAACATCTATGTGTCAAACCCAGACGGATCGAACGAACGGCGCATTATCGCAAGCAAGGAGCGTGACATAAGCCCGGTATGGTCACCCAACAGCCGGAAACTGGCTTTCGTCCGTGCAGGCGACGTTTGGGTTACCAATGTAACGACACCTGAACTGATCCAGGTCACACGAAGAGCAAACCAGGAACCCGGCATCTCGATTGAAAGCTGGTCGGGCAACCAGCGCCTGATTTTACGCCAAACCGATTTTTCAGACTCACGAACGGTCTACTTTCCAGAATATGTAGATGAGTTCGTAACACCCGGCGCATCCAGGCGCGGCATTCCTTCGGTCGCCTTTTTTGCTGCCGACCTGACCACCATGGAACTTGACACCCTCTCGAGCGGAGTGCAGCGAAGTTCGGCAAGAGGCAGCTTTTCAGGAAACTTCTCAGTTAAAGACTCTTCGGATGCTGCCTTAAAAGAGAGAAAAATAGTGGTCTATAATCACAGGGATGACAGCCGTAAAGTCATCTTTGAGGATACAACAGACGGCTGGCTGCACGGCACCGGACTCTGGTTTGCTCCGCGCACCGACAGGCTCATGTTCCTGTCAGAACAGAGCGGCTGGAACCATATCTACATTGCCAGCCTCCGCACCGGAAATGTGGAGCAGCTGACCCACGGTAACTTCGAAATAACATGGGCACAATGGATTGATGACCATACTATTATTTACGCCAACAATGAGGCTGATTTCGGAGAACGACACCTTTTCATTCATGACCTTCGCGATGGCTCCACCCGTCAGATCACATCGCGCGAGGCTTATCGCTACCAGTTCAGGCTTTCTCCTGACCGAACCAAACTGGTCTATGCAAAAACCTACTTCAACGAACCATACGATCTCTATATGATCGACCTGGAGAATCCGGAAGAGGAGGTCAGGCTGACTCATTCGGTGCCTGAGCGTTTCAGTGAATACAACTGGCAGAAAGAGGAGTATGTACATTTTACCGGGCGTGACGGGGAGACCATTTTGCCGATGTCTGTGCTCTATCCAAAAGATTTTGACAGCAGTAAACAATACCCCGTTGTTGTTTTTGCACACGGCGCGGGATCGCTTCAGAATGTATACAAAGGGTGGTCAAACAACTACTGGCGGGAGTATATGTTCCATCAATATCTGCTGAACCACGGTTATGTGGTTATAGAAGTGGATTTTCGCCACAGTACCGGCTATGGCCGTAAATTCCGCGAAGATGTCACCAACTGGATGGGCAAGTATGAAACACAGGATATCGTCGACGGACTGGATTGGGTACAGGAGCAGACCGGCGGTGCCCTCGACCTCGACAATGTTGGCATTTACGGTGGCAGCTACGGCGGATTTATGGCACTCTATGCCGTAACTGACAAGCCCGACCGTTTCCATGCCGCAGCCGCCCTGCGAAAAGTGACCAACTGGAGAAATTACTACTATGCCAACCCCTGGTATACCCTGCCCAGGCTGGGCGACCCCGAAGAGGTGCCCGAGCATTACGACCGCAGTTCACCACTGACGTATGCACCCGAACTTGAACGCCCCGTCATACTGCTTCACGGGCTTATCGATGACAATGTTGGCGCACAGGATGCATTTCAATATGCCGAGGAGCTGATTCAAAACGGCAATACCGACTTTGAGATGATGATCTACCCATCCGAAAGGCACGGATTTACCAGTCCGCACTCCTGGTATGATGAGTACCTGAGAATCTTCAACTTCTTCGAAAAACATCTTAAGTAACGCATACAGGCGGTGGACACATCTTGTTCACCGCCTTTTTTACTTCTCCACTTCTCCACTTCTCCACTTCTCCACTTCTCCACTTCTCCACTTCCCCACTTCCCCACTTCCCCACTTCTCCACTTCCCCACTTCCCCACTCACTTTGTTGAGTTTTCCCTACAAAACTTGGTTCAATAATTTTTGAACTAAATAAACTTTCGTGTAACTTTTTTATATGAATCACGATAAACTAAAGTATATAGAAGAGTTCGGCCTGATGTTTGAACAGATGGGCATTACCCGAATGGCCGGACGCGTATTCGGATATCTGATTGTTTGTGATGAAGACGCGGTCTCATTCAGCCAGATAAAAGATGCCTTACAGGCAAGTAAAGGCAGCATTAGCGGAACCATGAAGCAGCTTCAACAGATAGGCATGGTTGAAGCCGTCTCCCTGCCGGGTGACAGAAAAACCTACTTCAGAATCAGTGAAATGCAGATCAGTGATATTTTAAAATCGAGGATCAAGCAGTTCACTGCATTTGCAGAACTTCTGGAGAGAGGCAGCCGGATCAAGAACAGAGAGGACAATACCTCAATATGGGTGACGGAAGCTTCGGTGTTCTATAACTGGGTCGGTGATCAGATGAATGAGATCATCCATCAGTGGGAAAATGACAAAAAGAAGATCATGAGCCGATATTATGAAGATGAAAACTCAACATCCAAAGAGTACGGATAATCAGAACGGAATCAGAGGTTTTTTCCAGCGCGTAGACAAGGTGATCGATGCCTGGATCATGTATTTCATCGAGCAGGTCGAAAATAGTATTTCAAATTAAAATCAATTGGAGAGGAGTCTAAATGAGTTTAATACCCGGTAATAGAAGTGTAAAAAGCTCAATGACAGGACTGTTCTTTCTTCTAGCTGCTACTGTGAGTGTCTCCGCTCAATCGGCTGCCGATATCATCGAACGAATGGAAGAGAGGATGCGGGGAGAATCGAGTATGGCCGAAATGACCATGACGATCGAGCGTCCGCGTTATACAAGGGATGTGAGCATGAAAGCGTGGGCTCTCGGAGAAGATTACTCATTGATACTGATCACAGCCCCTGCACGCGACCGCGGCACAACATTCCTGAAGCGGCGGAATGAAATATGGAACTACGTCCCCAATATCGACCGCACCATTAAAATGCCGCCCTCGATGATGTCACAATCATGGATGGGATCAGACTTCACCAATGACGATCTAGTCAGAGAAAGTTCAACCATTCACGATTATGAACATCGAATTTTGCGCGAAGAAACCATTGACGGCCGTGATTCATGGGTTCTGGAACTCATCCCAAAGCCCGACACCCCCATCGTTTGGGGCAAGGTACTGATTTGGGTAGACCGGGAAGAATTCATCCTCCTGAAAGAGGAAAATTACGACCAGCGGGATAACCTGGCCAACACCATCATTTTTTCAAATATCAGGGAGATGGGTGGAAGAATATTTCCATCCAAAATGACACTGACCCCGGCCGACAAACCCGGACAGCGCACCATCCTGGAGTACGAAACCCTGGAATTCGATATCGACATCAATGAATCCTTCTTTACCCAACAAAATATGAGAAGAGTCAGATGAGACAGTGATCAGTGTCAACAGTGAACAGTGTCAACAGTGGGTAGTGTCAGTAGTGATTGGTGGTGTTTTGGTTATTATGAATCAGTTTCTGGTTTTTTTGATTAGTGTATAGAGAATTTTTGCCAACTCATCAGCATCATTGAACATACTTTGAAATACTTGTTTATCAATAAAACCGGTGTCTTTTAAAAGATTCAGCCAATATTTGGTTTCCAGACACTCTTTATATGAAATTGACAATTTGGATGAGAATTCAGCTTTTGATATGGCACCATTTGCCTCTGAAACATTTGCCCCAATACTTGTACCGGAGCGCAGAAATTGCTTTGACAAGATAAATTCTCTCTTTTCATCACTGAGATATTGATATGTATTCACAACACGGACTGCAAAATCATAAGACTTGTCATATAAATTATTTTCCATAGCAGTATAAAATGATTTGAAGACTACTTACTGATATGAACCAAATATCTCACATGACTTACAGATTTTACTCAAATCCTAATATTCCTCAACTGACAATCTTATCAACCGCCAACAATGATGGCATTATTGACACTGTTGGCACTGTTGACACTGTTCACTGATAATTGGTCCACTTATGTACTTAAAACTGGCTTGGCGAAATATCTGGAGAAATAAACGGCGAACCATGATCACCGTCAGTTCGATCATGTTTGCTGTTGTCTGTGCGCTTTTTATTGAATCACTGGAGCAGGGTGCACACGATCAAATGATCGACAATATGACCAGCTTCCATACCGGGCACCTTCAAATTCAGGATTACCGCTATGAGGACGAACCCTCTCTCGATAATTCGTTCTACTATGATGACGCTTTAAAGCAGGAGCTGCATGATCTCACAGATCGTATCGAAAACGTCACACCGCGAATTGAGACGTTTATGCTTGCAGGAGGAAGGGAGCAGACACGGGGAGCAATGGTATTGGGAATCGACCCCGAAGCAGAGCAGCGTTTAAACGGGTTGATGGACCGGCTCTCTGACGGAGAGTTTTTTGAGCCCGGAGATCAGCGGGTCGTGATCGGGGAAGGGCTTGCCAGGCGACTGGACCTGGCCGTGGGCGATTCTCTGGTGCTGCTTGGTCAGGGGCGGTTTGGCATGACCGCTTCAGGGCTGTATGAGATCAGCGGATTGATCAAACACCCTATGCGTGAATTTAACAACCAGATGGTCTATATCTCAATCCCGGATGCCCAATGGATGCTCTCAGCTGATGAGATGATCACCAATCTTCTCATTACACCTGAAAACCCGCGCGAAACAGAGGATATCGCACGCACACTGTCTGCCGGAATTCAGAATGAGGAGCTCACGGTTCTGACCTGGAAGCAGATGATTCCGGAACTCATTGAAGCACTGGAGTTCGATCGCCTTCAAACAAAGTTCATGATGGGGATACTCTATGTCGTAATCGGTTTCGGAATCTTCGGAACCATTCTGACAATGACACTGGAGCGGCTGCGTGAATTTGGCATCCTGCTTTCGGTAGGGTTGAGCCGGGCAAAGCTGTCGGGTATCGTCTTCATCGAAACATTTTTCATCAGTATCCTGGGTATCCTGGCCGGCTTCGGATTGGGATACCTGGTTATTCTCTACTTCTACTTCAACCCGATTGAGCTGACAGGGGATATGGAAGAGCTCATGTTTGAGTTCGGATTTGAACCGATCCTGCCGATGGCCATGTATCCTGACATTTTTATATGGCAGGGGATGATCATTTTTATCATCACAACTTTCATCTGCCTCTATCCCACTGTCAAAATTTCAAGCCTGAACATTCTGGACGCATCCAGAGGGTAGAAATTCAGATCATTATGAACTACACAGAACCACACATTTAGAGGTTTTATCATGAAAATGTTACTCTCCATATCCTGGCGAAATATCTGGCGGCACCCTGCCAGGAGTGGCGTTCTGATGGGGGCAATCGTTGCCGGACTTTGGGCGGGCATCCTCGTATCAGGCTGGGTTAACGGAATGGTCATTCAACGGGTTGACCGTGTGATCAATGAGGAGCTGACGCATGTTCAAATCCATCATCCCGAGTTTATGGCTGAACGTGAGCCGTCTATGTATATAACCGACGCGCATTCCATTCTTGAATTTCTGGATCAGGATGAGAGGGTGAGCAGCCATACCGCCCGAACCCTGGCCGATGGCATGATTCAGTCGCCGCTCAACACCTCCGGGGTTCAGATCAGCGGTGTCAACCGTGTCACGGAACCCGCCACCACCAACTTCCATGAAAACCTTATTGAAGGTGAATATCTGGATGCCGATATCCGGCACCCCATCTTTATGGGGCAACAACTGGCTAATAAATTGAATATCTCTATCGGAAACCGGGTTGTGCTTTCATTCCAGGATGTCAATAACGAACTGGTCTCAGGTGCATTCAATGTGACCGGTATCTACGAAACGGGCCAGCCGGCCATTGATGAGCGCAAGGTATTTGTGCGTCAGGAAGACCTCTCCTCACTGCTGTCGGACGAACCCGTATATCATGAAATTGCCATTCTGCTCTACAGTGATCAGGATAGTGACGCGATTGCTGCAGATCTGAACCGTTCATTTGATCACGTTACAGCTGAAACCTGGTGGGACCTCTCGCCCGAACTGCGGCTGATGACCCAGGCCGGCGGCGGCACTTACATGTTTTACATTATGGCGGTGATCATGTTTGCCCTTGCATTCGGCATTTTGAATACGATGCTGATGGCCATATTTGAACGCATGCGTGAGCTGGGCATGCTGCTGGCCGTGGGTATGAGCAAGCTCAGGGTTTTTATGATGATCATCCTTGAATCGGTGATCCTGACCCTCACCGGTGCAGCCGCGGGAATCATGCTGGCTTATCTCACCATCAACTACTACGGCACACACGGACTCGACCTGACCGCTGTTGGCGGAGATACCATGAAAGAGTGGGGGTATGATGCGATTGTCTACCCCTTTGTGACGCCCGAAGAGTATTTCTCAGTAACCCTTTTGGTTGCTGCCACAGCGATGCTTGCAGCCATTTACCCGGCCATCAAAGCCCTGCGGCTCAACCCCGGTGAAGTGGTACGTGAATAATCAAAGGTACCTGATCAAATCCGAAATAAGAACCCATGAACAGATCCCTGAAAACTGTAGCCGTAAACCTTCAATCCTCAAGACAATGTCTATCATAACCACGCATAACCTGTCAAAAGTTTACAATCCGGAAACCGTTCCGGTTCATGCACTTCGTGATGTGAATCTGGAGTTTGAACAGGGAG
>JBJHCX010000070.1:0-10117 GCA_050486245.1 Rhodohalobacter sp. | reverse complement strand
CCTGACCCTGTCACAGATAAATAATTCAGCGATTCGCGGATAAAGATTTTTGCTTCGGTGTGAATTCGTTATTTTTCAAAGCTACAAAAACTTAAAAACGTATTATGTCCTGGTTTAAACGTAAAGATTCAAACATACAGACAAATCAACGAAAAGAGATGCCTGAAGGCGTCTGGATCAAGGTGCCCACAACAGGGGATACCATTCACAGGCGTGAACTGGAGGAGAACCTTTGGGTGGATCCGATCAGCGGTTATCATTTTCGCATCGGCAGCAAAGAGTATTTTTCCATCCTGTTTGATGATGGGAAGTTCAAGGAGATTGCAGACAATATATTGCCAACGGATCCCCTGAAGTTTGAAGATCGAAAGAAATATTCTGACAGGATCAAGCAGACCCAGAAAAAGTCGGGCCTTTCGGATGCCTGCAGGGTTGGTGTCGGAAAACTGAACAAACAGGATGTTGTCGTTGCCTGTATGGATTTTTCATTTATCGGGGGGAGCATGGGGTCGGTTGTCGGTGAGCGCCTGGCTCACGCCATCGATCATGCACGTGAACAAAAGTATCCATTGATTATCATTTCGCAATCGGGGGGTGCACGTATGATGGAGAGTGTTTTGAGTCTGATGCAGATGGCCAAGACATCGGCCAAACTGGCCCAGCTCGACAAAGAGGGGATACCCTATATCTCCCTGATGACCAACCCGACAACTGGGGGCGTGACCGCCAGTTATGCCATGCTTGGGGATTTTAATATCGCTGAACCGGGATCCCTGATCGGATTTGCAGGTCCGCGTGTGATCAGGCAGACGATCGGGCGTGATCTCCCGGAAGGTTTTCAAACGGCAGAGTACCTGGTCGAGCATGGATTTCTGGATTTTATAGTTCCCAGAACCAAACTCAAGAGTAAACTTGCCCGCTTGTTAAAAATGCTGGCAAATAAGAAGTAATCCAGGCCGGGTGCAGCTTTGATCCGATTCTGATTGTAATGACACCCGGGCTTCGGAGATCTCTTTTGAAGCCGTTTCACTTAAGCTTTATCTAATTTCTGATATGAGGTTTGCCGACTACGCGAAAATTTATGTGACAGCTGGAAAAGGAGGCGAGGGGATGTCTCATTTCCGGCGCGAAGCTTTTGTGCCCAAAGGAGGGCCTGACGGAGGCGATGGAGGCAAAGGCGGAGATGTGGTGCTGAAAGGCAACAAGCAGCTCAATACCCTTCTCGACCTTCGGTATCGGAAGTTTGTCAAAGCGGAACATGGCAAGAGAGGTGAAACGTCTCGAAGAGCCGGCCGGAGCGGCAAGCCTGAGATTCTTGAGGTCCCTCTCGGAACCGTTGTTTACGATGCTGAAACGAAAGAGCGTCTGGGTGAGATCACCGAACACGAAGAGTCGCTGGTCGTCGCAAAGGGCGGAAAAGGGGGGCTGGGCAACTGGCATTTCCGATCGGCAACGAACCAGGCTCCTCAGCATGCACAGGAGGGTGAGGCCGGTGAAGAGCGTGTTGTTGAGCTGGAGTTAAAGCTGATAGCGGATGTAGGGCTTGTAGGATTTCCGAACGCCGGTAAAAGCACCCTGCTGTCTGCACTTTCTGAAGCACGCCCAAAAGTAGCCGACTATCCCTTTACAACGCTTGAACCCAACCTGGGTGTGGTTACGTTCTCAGACTATCGAAGCTTTGTGATGGCAGACATCCCGGGCATAATTGAAGATGCACACGAAGGAAAAGGGCTGGGGCTGCAGTTTTTGAGGCATATTGAACGCAACAAGCTGTTACTTTTTATGGTGGGGGTCGATTCGGATGTCCCGGCCGAGTATGATGCACTGTTGCACGAGTTGAAAGAGTATCGAAAAGATCTTCTTGATAAGCCGAGGATCCTGGCCATTACAAAAATGGATCTGAATGAGGGATTTGAGCTGGATGAGCCTGTTGAAATAGATGATGATCAAGTGGAAATCGTTGAGATTTCTTCGGCAACGGGACACAATATTGAAACGTTGAAAGAGGTGATCTGGAAAAAACTGGCAGAAATTGAACCTGAAGAGACATCATAAAGCCCTGATTGCTCTAACCATGGTTCCGGAAATGGGACCGGCAAGAGCACGTAAGCTTTTACAGCTTACCGGGGTTGAGAATGCCGGTAAGTTATTTGAAATGTCGGCAACGGATTGCATGAAAGTTGACGGTATCGGTAAACAGGTTGCCCAAAATCTGATACAGTTTGACAAATGGGATCGGGTAGAGGCTGCTTTGGAGAAAGCGCATAATGTCGGCGCCAGTCTGCTGACCTTAGGCGATGACGCCTACCCGGAGCTTTTAAAGCATATTTATGATCCGCCTTTGGTACTCTGGTACAAAGGTGATCCGGCGGCACTTGGCCTGCCCGGCATTGCAGTGATCGGAACCCGGAGCCCAAGCCGGTACGGGCTGCAACAGGCCGAATACTGGACGCAGAAACTGGTGAAAAACGGCCTGGCCATTAACAGCGGCCTGGCATATGGCATTGATGCCCGGGCCCATCAAACCACACTCGATCACGGAGGCAGAACCGTTGCCGTGCTCGGATCCGGTATTGATCAGATCTATCCCGCTAAAAATATCTCGCTGGCCCATCGAATTGCAGAAAATGGCGGACTGGTGATGAGTGAATTTCTGCCGGGCACTCAGCCGGATGCCGGAAATTTTCCGGAACGAAACAGAATTGTCAGCGGTATGAGCCATGGCGTACTTGTAGTAGAGAGTGGCGTGAAAGGGGGCAGCATGATCACTGCCCGGCTGGCCATTGACCAGAACCGCGAAGTGTTTGTAGTTCCACATCACCTGGGCTATTTAAAAGGTGAAGGATGTAATCAGCTTATCAGGGAGGGGCAAGGCAAGCTGATTCAGAAACTGCAGGATATCATGGAAGAGCTGTCTGTTCATATTCATCCCGGTGAAAATGATGAAAAGCCTGTGCCCGGCTGGAAAGAGATGCCTCTCTCCACTGAAGAGAGGTCGTTATGTGAGCTCCTGGAGAATCGAAAACTGCATATCGATCAGATCAGTGAACTGACCGGTGAACCATCATATAAGTTGTTGCCCCTTATGCTGGAATTGGAAATGAAAGGAGCCATCACTCAGAAAGCGGGCAAATACTTTGAGCTTTGTTAGAATTTGGGTAGAGATTTTTACCCCACAGTGTTAATGGATATTGTCAGGTATGATACGTGTTCAAGATGTTATTTTAAGTGAAGATATCGCAACTGCAAAGTTTGCATGCGATATCACCAAATGCAAGGGGGCCTGTTGTGTGGTGGGTGATGCCGGTGCACCGGTAACCCGCGATGAAATACCGGTTCTCAGAAAGGCTTTTGATCAGCTCAAATCAGCACTCGACCCTGAAGCCGTAGAGAAAGCAGAACAGGAGGGAGTCGTGCTCGGAGATGCCAAATCCGGCTTTGAAATCAATTGTATCGAAACGGGTGAGTGTGTTTTTGTTCAGAAAGATAGCACAGGTGCAGCCACCTGTGCCATACAAAACGCTTACTACAACGGTGAGTTCAACTGGGAAAAACCACTCAGTTGTCATCTCTATCCAATACGGCTCAAGCATATAGCCGGGTTTGACTATGCCAACTTTGAATACATCCCCGATTTGTGCGGTGCAGGTTGCAGAAATGGAAAAGAAAAAGGAATTTACCTTTCAGACTTTTTGAAGAAAGCGCTGATACGGCGTTACGGTGAAAAATGGTATCATCAGTTTTTAGAAACATGCAATGAGGTGCGTGAGCAGCAGACGTGTTAAAAACCGGACAGAACATATCGCAAAAACAGAGCTTGCAGCAAAAGCTCTCTCCTCAGCAGATTCAGTTTGTGAAGCTGCTGCAACTCCCTGCGATCGGCCTTGAACAGCGGATCAAGGAGGAAATTGAGATGAATCCGGTACTCGAAGAGGGAGATCCGGTTGTTGAAGAGACCCTGAGTGAGCAGGAGAGTGACTGGGATAAGGAGAAAGAGGCAGAGAAAGAGAAGAAAGACGCTGACCGTGAAGATGGCTCAGACCTCGACCCCGTTGACAAGAATGAGGAGATCGACTGGGAGTCATTCATGCACAATACCGAATATGAGGGCACCAGTTATTCTGCATCCGCCAAATCGAGCGGAGACGATGACTGGAGAGATCTGCCGAACCCATATCATGAATCCCTGCTGGAGGAACTGGAGTCACAGGTTAACCTGCTCGATCTGGATGAAGAGGAGATGCTGGTAGCCGATCAGATCCTGGGATCTTTAGACAAAGATGGGTATTTCAGGCGTGAAATAGAGGCAGTGATCGATAATATTGCATTTAACCACGGAACCCTGGTGAGCAGTAAGCAGGTGGAAAGCGTACGCCGGAAGATTCAGCAGCTGGATCCGGTTGGTATTGCTTCGCGCGATTTAAAAGATTGCCTGCTGATTCAGCTTCGTAACATGGAGAACAAAACGAACATCCGGCAGATTGCCATCCAAATGCTTGAAGAGCATTGGGAGAGTTTTGAGAAAAAACATTTCAGCAAACTGAAGTCCAGGCTTGGGATCGATGATGATGAATTGAAAAAAGCATTTGAACTGATTCGCGGACTTAACCCGAAGCCCGGCGCGATTGCCAACCCCGATGAGGATAATCAGCAGTATATAGAGCCTGATTTTGAAGTCTACTATGAGCCGGCCGACGAGGATCACTCTGATGAAAACGGAGAATTTGTTATCCGGCTTAACCAGAGAAATGTCCCGCCGCTCAGGATATCGCATGATTATAAACTGATGTGGGATGAATTGAATAAGAAAGGGAGCAAGGAGAAGTCGGAAAAACAGGCAAAAAATTTCATCAAGGAGAAAATTGAGTCGGCTCAGTGGTTTATCGATTCAATACGCCAGCGGCAAAATACGCTGATGAAAACAATGAGAACGATTGTCTCGCTGCAGGAAGAGTTTTTTAAACACGGTGACGGGCTCAGGCCAATGATTCTCAAGGATGTGGCCGATCGTATCAATATGGATATTTCGACGGTATCGCGCGTGGTTAACGGAAAGTATGTGCAGACCAGTTTCGGCGTGTTTGAGCTGAAATACTTTTTCAGTGAAGGGCTGGAAACCGAAAGTGGTGAGGACGTATCGAGCCGTGAAGTGAAGAATGTGCTTCAGGATATCATTGACAATGAAGATAAAAGAAAGCCATACAGTGATCAGGCCCTGACAAATTTATTAAAAAAGCGGGGGTATAAAGTAGCCCGCCGAACCGTCAGCAAGTATCGCGAACAGCTTCAGCTGCCGGTAGCACGCCTCAGAAAACAGATTCTTTAATTACCAGGGTTTTTCATGAATCCGGCTTCGCCGGATAATTATTCAGGGTTTTGTACACCCGGAAGGATGAACTGTTAACCAAGATGCTGTCAGGAGAAACGGATTGCCATTTGAACCGGCTCATAGATGGCGGGTGTATGAAGCACAAGCCAGATCAGAAATGTGATCAGAAGGATATGCAGCCCTGCAGTGAAGAGAATGTATAGCAGCTTGAATTTGCCAAGGTATCGGGCCGCATCGATTGCCGCGATGTTGAAACTCATAAACCAGACCAGGCCAAAAAGCAGCAGGAAAATAAAGATCCATAATTCTGCCCGGCCCTGAACAGCCAGTACGATCAGGAGTGTGGCAAGAATAAAGTTGAGATGCAGCGGCCAGCTGTAGAGATTGAGGGTTTGGCTGAAATAGCGCAGATTGCGATTCAGCAGGTGGATCCAGAGAAGCGAAAGGACCTGCAGAAACATGGTGAGGCCAAAGCCAAAAATAAAAAGGGACAGCAGGTGGTTGCCGGCCCAGAAAACCGACGGGAAGTAGTGTGCCAGCAGTTCAAAGCCGATATCACTGACCAGGGTATAAGCGGTAAGGTAGAGCACAATGCCGGCCACAAAAGCGTGCTGGATGAGAATGATCCACCCAGGCGAGCTCGATCGGATGCGGTGTTCCATTACATCTTCCACAAAAAAGGTGTGGCTGAAAAAGTAGCGTGACAGTGAGTGCAGGTAGATGGGCTGATAGCGCATATGAAAGAGCACCGAACCCAGAATCAGAAACAGTAAAAGTACATTCCAGTTCATGGAGGGAGCCTGTTCCGGCTCGCGGGGCAGTGGTACCGGAATATAGTTGCCGGCCATGTACTCCGTAAGCAAGTTAAGCAGGTCGCTTCTCTCTATATCATCCCGAAAAACCCAGCAGGCCGGCAGTACAATCAGGCTGTTGCGGATACTCTTTGTTTCTCGAAGCAGGCGGTCTAATGACCGAAGATCTGAATGAAGGTCAGAAGATGGACGGAATTGCAGCACACCGGGTACAGTTTCATTGAGTGAGGGCGCGCTGTATGACTGCATGATAAAGTCGATTCCGGGAATGGCCCTGCTATCCAAGCCTGCAGAAAGATAGAACAGGGGGGCAGTGACGGCAGATCGCACGGTATCTGCAATGGCCGAAGCGATTGGTGCAAATGCCTCATCAAACTCATTCGGGTATTGAAAAAGGCTTATGGCTGCAATCCGGTTGGGAAAGGCCTGTTCAAAATGTTGAACCGACTGTAGCATGGATTGTGCAACATTCTCCTTGCGGGTGATCAGTTGGTAATTTGTGGGGAACCGGTAGGGTACCTGGTAGAGAAAGCGGAAGTCACTGGCCGAAAGTCCGGAAACCTGCTCTGCATCATTCACATAGAGCAGTGAAATACCTGCATTGGATGCGCGGTCGAGTTGCTCCTGGCTTATCTCAAATCCTTCGCAGTCGATCAGTGAAAGTGCAATCCTGTTTTCTGCCGTCACCTCATGCTCACCCTGCAGCCCGGACGTTGAGCCTGCAACAGGGTGGAGCAGCCATGATAGAATGAGGGCAACAATCAGGGGTTGCAAAATAGGTTTCGGTTATTTTTTCAGTTCAACGGTTCGTTCGATCGGCAGTTCACGGGTCTCTTTAAAGCTGGAAAGAACAATATTTGACCGAGTGCGGCTCACCCCGTCCCATGACTGAACAAGAGAGAGGAATTTTTCGAACGACTCTGTATTTTTTGTTCTCACTTTCAGGATGTGAGAGCCGTCGCCGGTTATCGAGTGGCACTCCAGCACTTCAGGGTGTTGGGTTACATGTTCGACAAAGCTTGGGTATCGGTCAGAACTGTCTACTTCAACAAATATGAAAGCCGTAATGTCAAAATTGAACTTTTTGGAGTCAAGAATGGCGTTATAGCTGGAAATCAGTCCCTTCTCCTCAAGTTTACGCATCCGTTCTGATACGGATGGTACAGAAAGGTGTACAATTTCTGCAATGGTATTTCGCTGTGCCCGCCCGTGTTTCTGAAGGTGGTTTAATATTTTGATATCGGTTTCGTCAAGTATCTGGCTCATAAGAGGCATTATTTCCTAAAATTTCTAATCGCTGTGAAAAATATCCTTAAATAGTTAGGATATCAACGGTTAGTTGTACAATGGCCGTAAATTTTTTTTATCGGGCTTTTCGGTAAAAAGATCAGAAAAATTTCAATGCGTTTCGGATGACTCGTATCTTTCGGCTGGTAATCTAAAAAAACAATTCAGATATAAATAACCCATGCTCGATATAGCTTTTATCAGGGAAAATCCTGAACTCGTTAAAAAAGGAATGGCAAACAAGGGGGAGAGGGAGATCTCTGCAGTTGATCACGCTATTCAGAAAGATGAAGAGTGGAGAGCGCTGATCACAGAGGCCGATCGACTGCGGGCGGAAAATAATGCAGCCTCAAAGAAGATTGGCCAGCTGATGGGGCAGGGCAAGAAAGAGGAGGCTCAACAGATAATCCAGTCAACTGTGGAGGGGAAAGAGCGCATCAAGGAGCTGGAAGATCAGATTGGCTTGCTCAGAGATGAATTGGACGAGATTCTCTACCGGATTCCGAATGTGCCGGATGAGTCGGTTCCGGTCGGGTCGAGCGAAGAGGATAACGAGGTGTTTAAGGCCTGGGGTGAGAAACGAGAGGATGATTGGCTGCTGCCCCACTGGGAGATCGCCGCAGAAAAAAAATGGATTGATTTTGACCGCGGTTCAAAAGTGACCGGAGCAGGATTTCCGTTCTACATAGGCAAAATGGCCCGGCTGCAGCGCGCACTGATCAACTTTTTTTTGAATGAAGCGGTTGAACACGGCTATACAGAACTGCAGGCCCCTTACTTTGTCAACGAAAATTCTGCCAGGGGAACCGGCCAGATCCCCGACAAAGAGGATATGATGTATACAATAGATCGGGACGGTTTTTTTGTCATACCTACCGCAGAGGTACCCGTGACCAATTTTCATCGTGATGAAATTTTCAACACGCGGGAACTTCCGGTACTTTATGCCGCCTATACCCCCTGCTGGAGGCGTGAAGCGGGCAGCTATGGAAAAGATGTTCGCGGACTCAACCGCCTGCATCAGTTCGATAAGGTAGAGCTGGTTAAAATTGTACATCCGGAAACATCGGATGAGGAGCTGGAGTCGCTGCGTGAGTATGCAGAATCACTGCTGCAGAAACTGAAACTGCCCTATCGTACACTTCTGATGTGTACCGGCGATATGGGATTCACCCAGACGAAAAAGTATGACCTGGAGGTATGGAGCCCCGGGCAGAAGCGGTGGCTGGAAGTAAGCTCCTGTTCCAATTTCGGATCGTTTCAGGCGAGGCGGATGCAGCTTCGGTTTAAGAATGAAAAGGGGAAAACCGAGATGCTCCACACCCTGAACGGATCGGGCCTGGCGCTGCCCCGCGTGGTGGCTGCCATCCTTGAAACCTATCAGACCGAAGCGGGCGATGTAGAGGTTCCGGAGGCCCTGCAGCCGTTTATGGGAGCCGAAAAGATTTGATTAAAATCTGAAAATTACCATATTGGGAGGGAGTGTTAACCTAATCCCTCTCGATATGATTCACTCCAGGCTTCTCTCTCTATTGGTATTCATTGTTTTCTCGCTATTGGCTTTAGGCTGTACAACTCTCTATGTGCCAACTGCCAACCAGGTTCATATGATGCAGGAAGAGGGTTAGGTTCACCTCGCCGGCGGCATCGGGGTTGGCGGCGCGTACCTTCACGGGGGCTATGCATTTTCTGACCGGATGGGTATTGGCGCGGGATTTTCAGCCCGTTCTGCCGAAGATAGTGCAAATGATCGCACCGAAGAGCACACCTATGCAGAAATTGCCATCAACTATTTTGGATTTGGCACAACCCGCCTGAAAGGCGAAATGTTGGGTGGAATCGGTTTTGGAACCGGTAAAAGCAATGACAGCCGCGGTGATTTCAACAAACCCTTTGTTCAGATGAACACAGGTCTCATGAGCAGTCATCTGGTTGCCGGATTGTCATTCAGGGCGGGCTATGTCAACTTTACGACCCTTGAGCTGGAAAGAGACGGCACCGGATCCAAGACATCCGATCTCTTTTTTGAACCCTCAGCGTTTATGCGAATGGGGTTTAACAGGTTTATGATCGAGTCACAATTGGGGATCGCCACTCCAATGACAAACGCCGATGAGCTGGCATTTGGATATGAACCTGCCAGGTTTTCAATTGGCGTTAAGGTATTGCTGAACCGGGGTGATTGAACGACTCTGAGTTGTGTGTGTCAGGCCACGGCGTAGAGCTTCTCCTCCTTAAAGTTGAGCAGGAGCTCAAGAATGGGGCCCAGCTCCTTTTCATCCATAATGGCGGCTCTCAGCTTCTTGCCGTTGCGAACACCTTTCAGGTACTGTCCGTAGTGCTTCTTCATGATAATCACGCCATAGCGTTCACCGTGATGTTTAACGGATAGCCGAAGTTGCTCGGCACAAAGTTCAAGCCTCTCCTGAATGGTGGGGTCGGGCAGAATCTCGCCGGTTTCGAAATAGTGACGGGTCTGTTCAAAGATCCAGGGATTGCCGATGGCGCCGCGGCCGATCATCACCCCGTCTACCCCGGTTTCATCGAACATCTTTTTGGCCAGTTCGGGTGAGGTTACATCGCCGTTGCCAATGATTGGGATTTCGAGTCCGGGTGTATCGGTCAGTTTTTTCAGATAATCCCATCGGGCATCGCCCTTGTACTTCTGGCTTCGGGTCCGTGCGTGAAC
>JBJHCX010000069.1:0-10141 GCA_050486245.1 Rhodohalobacter sp. | reverse complement strand
ATGCAGGGAAAATGTGATAATAGTGTGATAATGAGGATCTACTCATTCAATCAAACAAACCAAAACAAAACAACTGAGGTCATAGTATGATGAAAAAGCTACAGCTTAGTCTGTTTGCGCTGCTCTTCCTGTTGCCTTGTGTATTGACTGCACAGACAGGAACCCTAAGCGGTGTGATTACAGATCAACGAACCGATGAACGCTTGCCGGGTGTGAACATTTTTGTTCAGGAACTGGCAAGGGGTGCTGCCACCAACATTGATGGCGAGTATCGAATTGAAAGTATACCATATGGTACCTACAACCTTCGAATTACCTATGTAGGTTACCAAACGATGATGCGTCAGGTTGAAATTGAGTCTCCAAATACTGAACTCAATATTCAATTAAGTGAAGATGTTTTGGGGCTGCAGGAGATTATCGTTACCGGACAGGGGGCAGGTGTAGAACGCCAGCGCCTCTCCTCTAATGTAACGTCAATTGGTGCGCGTCAAATTGAAAGGCTTCCCACTGTACAGCTTGACCAGCTATTGCAAGGAAATGTTCCGAACTCCCAAATTCGGGCATCTTCCGGAAGCCCGGGATCCGCTTCCCTGGTACGGGGACGCGGTGTGGTATCTGCACTGACGTCTACTACACCGGTTATCTATATTGACGGGGTACGGGTAGACAATACCACAAATTTTGCTCTAAACCGGTCGACCGGCGGTGCCGCAAGTTCTGCAATTGCCGATATTCCGATCGAAAATATTGAGCGTATCGAGTTTGTGAGCGGCGGTGCGGCAACGACACAATTCGGATCTGACGCTGCAAACGGTGTGATCCAGATCTTTACCAAAAGAGGTGTTCAGGGCAGATCACAATTCTCTTTCCAGTCGTCTGTCGGAGCTGAGTTTGCAACCAAGGATTTTCTCCGTTACGACCGCTCAGGAGATATTCTCTTTTCACCCGGCGCTACCCAGGAGTACAGGCTATCTGCAAGCGGGGGCACCGAGGCCTTTACCTACAGCTTCTCAGGTTCAATGCGAGCCAATGAAGGAGTGGTTCAGCCGGGCGGTGACAACTCAGTACGCCACAGCCTGCGCGGATCCTTTTCTGCTCAGTTGACTCCGGCTGTACGCTATACCGGACAGTTTGGCTTTGCCAGCCATGAGTTCAGAAGAAATATTAGTGCCAACTTCTCAGGAAGCATATTTGATGTCGAGACCGGCGCATTCGGCAACCCGGATGAGTGGAGCGACCAGGAGTATCAGGATAACAAAGAGATGATCCGAACATATGTGGGATTACACGATATTTCTGAAGACGTCAAGAGGTTTCAGACTTCTCAAACCCTTGATTTCAATATCAGGGAAGATTTGACGGCCCGTGCGGTTGTCGGTGTGGACTACAGAAACAGCGGCCAGTTTTTCAGGCAAACAAACGCCTACCGGATTGCCCGCGGTTTTGCCCCTGAAGGGACCAATGACCAGGGTGACCTGACACAAACCGACCGAAACTTCCTCGGTCTCACGATCGAGTCGAGTGTACGCCATGAAGCCAACATTGGAGACTTCTCTTTCATTACCAATGCCGGCGGTCAGTTTTTCCGGAATAACGATGTTCAGCTCTCCATCTTCTCAAGTGGTTTGCCGGATGGTTCGCGAAATGCCCAGACCGGCCAGGACCGGGTTGGAAGCAATTTTGAACGAACCGTGGCAAACTGGGGGCTGTATGCACTTGAAAATATTGGATACCGGGACACCTACTTCCTTGAATTGGGTATCCGTGCTGACAAAAACACCGCTTTTGGTGCGGATGTAGCGACGCAGGTTTATCCAAAATTCGGGCTGATCTATAATCTGTCGAATGAAAGCTTCTTCCAGAATGCTGTGCCTAGGAATATTATCTCAAACCTGAGATTACGGGCCAACCTGGGGTATGCCGGTAATTTCCCGACACCCTTCTCTAATGAAGTTCTGGCAGGAGTGGGCGGTTACCTTGGGCAAGCATACATCGATTTCGGAACACCGGGTGACAGTAACCTGAAACCCGAAAGAACCCGTACGATCGAAGTAGGTGGTGATATCGCATTTTATGATGATCGATTTAATTTTGAGTTCACCTATTACGAATCTGAAACACAGGACGCCCTGTTTAATGCTCCCTTTGCCAGATCCGTGGGCCTGGGTACCGCGCTTCAAAACCTGGGTGTGATCGAAAACAAGGGTATCGAACTGTCGGGTAATTTCAATGTGGTGCGAACCCGTGACATGCTTGTAAATCTGAGGGCATCCTTTAACTCTCTGACCAACAAGGTTGTTGACAATGGTGACAGCGCACCCTTTGTCATTGGCGGTTTTGCCTTCCTGGGATCCTATGTTGATCAAGGGTATCCGGTAGGATACTTCCGGGGTAACAGAATGGTCTTTGATGATGCAGGAAACGTCGCCGAAATCATACCAAACGACAATCTTGGCAAGCCGATGCCTGATTATTTCGGTAACATCGGATTAAATGCAGATTACAGAGGTCTCACCCTGACCGTAACCGCAGACTGGCAGCTGGGTGCACAGGCGGTGTGGCCGGATGAGCTTCTTCGATATTTCGCAGGCCTGGGTGACGACCGAACCGAAAATGTTCCTGCCGGGGCAAGCTTCTTTGATTTTGCAAACCTCTATGTAGAAGATGCAGATTTCCTGAAAGTGAGATTGATCTCACTGAACTACACCATCCCGACAAGGTTTACTGAAGGCCTTGCGAGAAGAGTGTCTGTGGGAGCTACGGTTACCAATCCACTGAACTTTACATCGACTTCTTTCGATCCTGAAGTGACCGGTGCAGGAATTGCACAGGGACAAGGCGGTGTCGGTGTAGGTGGTTTTTCATATCGTCAGCTTTCTCCCAACAGAGAAGTCTACGGTACCATACGAATTGACTTCTAACACCATCAAAAGAAATTATAATCTATACCCATACTTATTATGAGAAAGATAACATTAACACTTTTGACAATTCTATTTGTCTATGCAGGGTGTGATTTGATTGATGGCACGAATGTTGTCAATCCGGATCTGACACTCGATGAAGCGGTGGCTTCTGCCAACTCCGGCGAACAGTGGCTTGCAGGGATTGAGCGAAGAACCGCCCTGGTGATGAACAGCTTTTTAACAACGGCTGAACTCAGTACGGATAACTACGTGAACAGAAATACGTTTTTTAACCAGAACGTAGACGATGGCGTCATACGAAGCATCGACACGGATATTGAAAACACAAACTTCCAGTTTGCCCGCCTTCGGGCCCAGGCAAGTTTTGGGATTAATACCGTCATTCCGGAAAACGACCCGGCTGTAGCCGGCACACGTGTGGAAGCCGAAATGTACTTTTATCTGGGGTATGCCCATCTGCTGGCTGCAGAGAATATGACCAGTCTGCCGGCCGAAGCTGAAGGTGTGCCACAAAGCCCGGCTGCCCATTTCGGTTTGGCAATCGATGCTTTTACGCAGGCCAATGCCATTGCACCCGACCCGAGCTACGACCTGGCCCTGGCCAGGGCACACTACGGTGCGGGAAACCAGCAGCAAGCTGTTCAATTTGCAAATACCGCCATTAGCAACGGACCTGCAGATTATGTGAGATTTATTGAATTTGACGGTGTCAATGGGCCTGGAAGTACTTTTGAAGCAGCAGTTTATGGAAGGCAGTCATTCAATGACCTGCAACCATTGCCAAGATTAGACTTCCTGGATCCAAAATATGGCGATTTAGGTGGTACTAACGTTTCACCAATCCCGATGTTAAAAATGGAAGAGGCTCACCTGATTATTGCAGAGGCTCAGCTGGCAGATAACGACCTGGCTCTTGCCAGAGAGACCATGAAAGATGTGATCGCGCTGGTAGATTCTCGTCCGACGAGAGCCTTTAACGAAACCCAGGAAGGCCGAATTGGAAACCCCGGGTTCCCGCAGCGGCCCAATAGTTCCGATTTCGTAGTACGGGCTGATGAGAATGCACCATTTAGGTCAGGGCTGATTCTGGATCGAACCGCTGCAACCGTGGTTCCCACTATTTCAGGGACATCAGTCACGGATGCCATGGTGGATGACCTGCTCGATGAGACCGAAGCACTCAGAACCCTCTACCTGCTGAGGCAGGAGATCTTTTTCGGTGAAGGCCGACGAATGTTTGACCTGGGTGTGAGATGGCCGGTATCAAATGTTGAAGCTCTGAACAATCCGAATGTGACAGATGCCGATACACAACCGGTCATCCCTGATTATATTCCGACCCCATACTTTACGATGAATGATTTCGAAGCCGATTTCGATGCCTTTGAAGTCACCATCGCAATCGACATGAATCGCGTGATTGCGGAACAACGGGGTAATCGGTTTAATTAAAGTCTAACCCTAGATAAAATCGACATTAAGCCCGGCACAGGATTTCCTGTGCCGGGTTTTTTTATGCACCGGTTTTGTATCTGTAACCATCGAAATTGATCAAATAATTATTTTCAGACTAATTCCCTGAAGCGAGTTGATTCATTACAATAGAGATCTCGAATGACTTGATTTAAGAAGTGGTATTGCACGCCAATGAACCACGGATAATCTTTAGTGCTATATTTTGTAATGTTTTTCATAAATCGCATTGATGGGATGTCCCTCAAATTAAATCTCGATAGCAGAGTGACAGGTGAAAATCGCTAAAAAACTGATTGCATGTTATTTGCAGTGAAAAACACGATTGATTTTCCCTGTTATGGTGTAAAACCAATTAAAACAAGGTGTCAAAGATTGTTAACTGGATGTTGATAAAGTTCAATTTAACCAAGTTTTCTGATCTCGTAAACAATTCTATGGCATTGATTTAAGAGGTCTGTTAACGTCTGTTTACGATTGAAGTTAAAAGCCTTTTACTATTCAAACTACTTAAAAAACATTGCTATCGGTGTTCCTCTCTTCTATGTTTTAAATGATGTTGTCTGAACGATCACATGCCCCAGGTACGGGCTTTATGTGATCCGTCTAAATGTTGTGATTCGGTACTCGACCCGGCACATGCAGGCAGCAGGCACCGCTGTAAACTATTCAT
This sequence comes from Rhodohalobacter sp., assembly GCA_050486245.1. Classification (GTDB taxonomy): domain Bacteria; phylum Bacteroidota; class Rhodothermia; order Balneolales; family Balneolaceae; genus Rhodohalobacter. The sequence continues at coordinate 5,065 of JBJHCX010000069.1, read as the reverse complement.
TCGGCTAGCGAAGTCTGTTGGATTCAACACATGCGGTGTAACTCAAATAACCAAAACAAACCAATAGAGGATATCCATGATGAAGAAGATACTGTTATCCTTGTCAGCGTTTCTGTTCGTTCTTGTGATGGGGGCATTTACTCATGCCACAGCACAGACCGGAAGCCTGACGGGAACGGTGACTGATGATGGTACAGGCGAAACGCTGATTGGCGCAACTGTACTGATCGAAGAACTTGAGCGAGGCGCCCCGACAGATTTTGAAGGGAATTACCGCATCGATAACATACCTGTCGGAACCTACACCGTAAGGGTGTCATATATAGGGTACCGAACAGAGACTCAACAGGTCAACATTCAGGCCGGTGAAAATGTGTTTGATCTGGCACTGGAGCTGGATGCCGCCGGATTGGACGAAGTGGTTGTAACCGGTCTGGCTACCATAGACCGCCAGGCGTATACCGGTTCGGCCGCCACTGTTCGTTCAGACAGATTTGAAAATGTGCCGGTCTCATCGGTTGACCAGGCCCTGCAGGGTTCGGCCTCAGGATTGACGGTCTCTGCAAGTTCCGGTACACCGGGTGCGGTGCAAAATATCAGAATCAGGGGTATCAGCTCGGTAAATGCCGGGGTAGACCCGCTTTATGTTATTGACGGTGTTCCCGTTGTGAGCGGATCGAATGCTGCATCGGGTGCCACCAGTTCACTGGGAGTTCTCTCAAATATTAACCCGAACGATATTGAATCGATCACCGTCCTGAAAGACGCCGCTTCAACAGCGCCTTACGGTGCGCGCGGAAGTAACGGTGTGATTGTAATTACTACCAAATCGGGTGCTGAAGGCCGAACGGAATACTCTGCTTCTGCCCAGTTAGGGATCAACAACCGTGCAGTGCCGGGTGAAGGTGCATTGAGTGCACCTCAGTATGATGATATCTGGCAGCAAATGGGTGGTGCGCCTATTTATGACGGTGAAACCGATACCGATTGGGGTGAGGTTGTGCGTAACGACAATGCACTGCAGCAGGAGTACACTCTCTCTGCCAGGGGCGGAAATGAGACGACAAACTTCTATGTTTCCGGTGGAATCATGGGACAGGAAGGGCCGATTATCGGATCCAGCCTGGATCGCTATTCCGGTACCATTGATATCCGTCACCGATTTGACGACCGTGTTCGCCTGAGCAACTCGCTTACCGGATCCTTTGTAGAACAGGACGGAATCCTTGAGGGGGCCGGTTATTTTGGTAGCCCTATTCTGGCTGAATATTTCATGCTGCCTATTGATCGTGCTTACAATGAAGACGGCACAGCCAATATTGATGACCTGAGTGTTGCGATTTTTAACCCGGTATACATTCAGGAAAACGATATCAACCGGAAGAGAAATTACAGGATTCTCAACAACACAACGCTTGATGTGAACCTGATGGATAACCTGGCTTTCTCATCCAAGTTTTCAATTGACTACCTGGAGACGGTTGAAAAATACTACCGTAACCGCCAGCATGGCGACGGTGTGGATAACAATGGATCTGTTGAAGATATGAACAACAGAAATATCAATTTGGTATGGCAGAATTCGATTGAATATCTCTGGGATCTGGACCAGAACAACAGCTTTACCTTCAGGGGTATTTCTGAGACTCAGAAGAACAATTTTGAATATCTCTATGCCTATGGCACCGGATTTTCGGCCGATGGCTTAACGACCCTGAATACGACCGCGAATCCGCAGTCGGTTAATGGAATTACCACCGATTGGGGCGTGCAGTCGTTTACCGGACTGGTCAATTATGGCTGGAACAACCGGCTCTACTCCGATATCAGTATCCGAAGAGAAGGTAACTCCCGGTTTTCAGATGAAGAGCGATGGGGTACTTTCTGGTCTGCCGGACTGGCCTACATCCTCACAGAAGAGGATTTCTTCAGAGATCTGGATTGGCTGGACTACCTGCGTGTGAGAACCTCGTACGGCAAGACCGGTAATGCCGATATCGGTCTGAATAACTTCCAGGCATTTGTCGGATTTGGCAGCTACAACAACCTGCCGATTATACAGGCGTCACAGTTGGGGAACCCGAACCTGACCTGGGAAACCGCCTACTCACTTGATCTCTCTCTTGAGTATGAGATGTTTGATTTTCTTTCAGGCAGTGTCACCTTTTTCAGAAGAGATTCAGAAGACCTTCTGTTTGACGTACCGCTCTCCAGAACAACCGGCCACACTTCACAGACACAAAACGTCGGTGAACTCTACAATCAGGGGATTGAGCTGGATATCAATATGAACCTGGTCCGCACACAGAATATCAGCTGGAGTTTGGGCGGTAACATGACAGCTGTAGAGAATGAAGTGACTGCTCTGCCTACCGATGCGGATGGCAACCCGATTACGATTATTACCGGTACGCGGTATGTTGCCGTTGAAGGGTATGCCGTCAATAACTGGTATATGCGTGAATGGGCCGGCGTGGATCCGGATAATGGCGATCCGCTCTGGTACATGGATGACGGTAACGGCGGCAGAACCACGACAAACAACTGGAATGCAGCGACCGAATATTCACAGGATGCCAATGCACAGCCAACCCTGTTTGGCGGAATCAATACGCGGTTCGACATCTTTGATTTCTATGTTTCTGCAAACCTATACTATGCATTTGGCCACAAGGTGTACGACGGCTGGGCAAATTATATGAGATCTGATGGCCAATATATGGGAGCTTTCGGGCAATATGCACGGCAAGCCGACAGATGGCAGGAACCCGGTGATATAGCAGAAAACCCGCTTCCTGTTCCTGGTGGAAATCAAAACTCCAATCAGGCGTCAACCCGATTCCTTTATGATGGTGACCATTTAAGACTCACAGACCTGAGTATTGGATATAATATTCCGCCACAGGCACTGGAAGCCGTAGGGTTGACTTCAGCAACGCTGTTCTTCCAGGGGCGAAACCTTTGGACTCACACCTTTGATGACGATCTGAAGATGGACCCGGATGTGAACCCAAGCGGATTCCTGGATCTGTTTGCTCCCCCCATGAGGTCGGTTACCTTTGGTGTTAAATTTAACTTCTAAAACAGAAGATTATACATGATGAAATTGATTAAATATTCGCTTGTACTGCTGTTTACGGCAGGATTTATTGCAAGCTGTGATAATATACTGGAGCCCTCTGTTGATCAGAATATTCCAACAGAAGAGGCGATAAATGATGTCGAAGACCTGCAGTCGTTTGTACTGGGTATTCACGACGTATTAAATAGAGTGGCACTTTTTGGCCGTGATTTCTATGTGGGCCCCGATGTGATGTCGGATAACGCCTGGTCGAATGAAAACTCCGGACGGTTTATCAACCAGCGTGACTTCAACTTTCCGGTGACCCACGGGTACCCGGCAGGAATCTGGAACAACTTCTATGCTGCAATTGCGAATGCAAATATCGTGATCAATGCAGAGCTGGAAGAGTCAGGAGCCATGGTTGATCATGCAAAAGGCCAGGCGTATGCACTGCGTGCCTTCTCTCACTTCAACCTGATGCTCGCATTTGGCCAGCAGTATGTTGATGGCGGAGATCCGGCGCACGGTGTTCCCTATGTAACAGCCTATGCTGATGGGAATCTATATCCCGGTCGTGATTCGATCGCAGATGTATGGGCGGCCATCGAAGATGACCTGAACACCGCCGCTGATATGATGTCGCCCGACTTTGATACCGAGGTAACAACCATCGGCTACTACGCCGTCAAGGCACTGCAATCGCGCTTCTACCTCTATACTGAGGATTTTGATGCGGCGATTGATGCTGCCGATGAGGTAATCAACTCCGGTGAATTTGACCTTGTTCCCGCTGATGACCTGGTTTCTGCCTGGGCATCGGGCAGCGGCCCCAGTTCACTCTTTGAGCTGGCCTTCACCGATACCGACCGGCTGGGCGTAGATAACATCGCCCGAATTCTGCGTGATACCAATTATGGGGATGTTGAGATTACAGAAGACCTCTACAATGCCTATGATGAGGATGATGCGCGCCGCGATCTGTTGACTGATGAAGGAGACGGACGCTATCGAATGTCTGGTAAATATGTTGATGAACTCGGAACCGATAACGTTCGCTTGATTCGATATGCAGAAGTACTGCTGAATAAGGCCGAGGCACTGGCCCGGAGAGGCAGCGTAGCCGATCAGGCCGAGGCGCTGGTGATCATCAACGACCTCTCGTCTGAACGAGGAAGCAGCACAGTATATACCGAAGGAACTCCTGAGAATGTACTTGCTGAGAGGAGGCTTGAACTGGCCCTTGAAGGGCAGAGGCTTTTTGACCTTGCGCGTCACGGGCTGGATATCCCCAACCCTCCGACGCCATCAGGGTTTGCCAGGTTCAACGATGGCAATGACCTGCCATTTGGTGATTACCGTTATGCTCTCCCCATTCCAAATGCCGAGATGAATGCAAATGGAAACATGGAGCAGAATAGCGGGTACTAATCTCTCGTATATATAAGAAGACGTTGTACAAGCCGCTCCGGTTCTCCGGGGCGGCTTTTTTTATGGGGGGAGGGAAGGCAAAAGGCACCGAATGTTCGGGGTACGGTATAGGGTGTACGGTATACGTACAAAACGTAGACCATACTCCGTATATCATAATCCTTAAACCACTTTCACGGTTTGTCAGTTTTCCGGTTACTCCGTTTCTCTGTTCCCGAAAGAAAAGCCCTGAAAGCGCTTTTTCCGTGAGATAGTTATGTGTGGAAAAGTTTCTGAAAAATAGATGCGATTTCGCTTGACTTGGATCGGGTTTACCCCCTATATTTGTAATCCTTTCGAGGAAGCGAAAAGCGCTCAGCGAGGCAACTTTTTGAGTGCTGTTTTCCGAAGTGATCTTTCAAATATTTATTCTCAACTTTTTCAATTTTCATTTGACATTTGGTTATTGAAAGTTGTAAGTTTGGGATCTGTCGCAAAAACGGGGATGATGAATTTTTGTGGATGCGGCGGGGATGTTCTTTGAGGTAGTGAAGTATAGACAGATTATTGATTGAGTCTTTAGGACGAGCTCAG
>JBJHCX010000068.1:0-10184 GCA_050486245.1 Rhodohalobacter sp. | reverse complement strand
AGCTGCTCATAAACCTCCACATCCCGGTAGAGCGACCGGTCGATCGGCAGCTCCGGAAGCTCATTCCATGGTCGCGTACGGTCCGGGTTGACAGGGTAGAGCTGTTTTTTTGACATTAAAAACCCTCGGTTTTAAGGTATTATGGGAAATACAGCCTTAATGTAAGGCTTAAACCCCTGCCAAACATTAATTAAATTAAAATTTAATGTTTGGTAGTTCAATCGGCCTTAAAAGTTCCCGGGTGGGGTAATGTCGGGGATGTGAGTTATTTCTCCAGCTTTAGTTTGGCTATGCCGAGGGCTTCATCAGCTGCCGTCAGTGTCTTGTCGATCATCTCGTATGAGAGGGATGAGGCCAGGAACCAGCTCTCAAAGGCTGATGGCGGCAGATAGATGCCGCGCTTGAGCATCTCGTGGAAAAAGAGCCGGAAGAACTCCTGATTCGTGGTGTTGGCCGTATTGAAGTCGGTGACCACCTCAGATGTGAAGAAGACGCTGATCATCGAGCCCACCTGGTTCATGTGGTAGTCAAGCTCATGCTCGTTCAGGACAATCTTGAGTCGCTTTTTAAGGTATTCGGTCTTCTCTTCGAGCTCCACATATATTTCAGGATGTTTCTCCAGCGTACTAAGCTGGGCAAATCCGGCGCTCATTGCAAGCGGATTGCCCGACAGGGTGCCGGCCTGGTAGACATCCCCTACGGGAGCAACCACATCCATCACCTCTTTCTTTCCGCCAAAGGCTCCGACCGGGAGTCCGCCGCCAATAATTTTACCGTAGGTTATCAGGTCGGCCCACACATCAAAACGCTCCTGGGCGCCTCCCCGCGCAAGGCGGAAGCCGGTCATCACTTCATCAAAAATGAGGATCGTTTCATGCTCGTCACACAGTTTGCGCAACCCTTCCAGGAAACCGGGTTGTGGCGGAATACAGCCCATATTGCCGGCTACCGGTTCTACAATGATTGCGGCAACATTATCCTTGTTCTTCTTAAGAAGCTCTTCAACGCTATTCAGGTCATTATAGGTCGCATTGAGGGTATCTTTGGCCGTGCCTTCGGTCACACCCGGACTGCTGGGCTTGCCAAGCGTCAGCGCACCGCTACCCGCCTTAATTAGAAAGGAGTCGCCGTGTCCGTGGTAGTTCCCCTCAAACTTGATAATCTTCTCCTTGCCGGTGTAGCCGCGGGCTACGCGGATGGCACTCATGCACGCTTCCGTGCCCGAGTTGACCATTCTGACCCGATCCACATTGGGCACCATTTTCTGGACCAGTTCGGCCATCTGAATTTCGATCTCGGTCGGAGCCCCGAACGATGTGGAGTTAAACGAAGCGTCTTGTACGGCCTTGATCACAGCCGGGTAGGCGTGCCCCAGGATCATCGGTCCCCAGGATCCGACATAGTCGATAAACTCATTCCCATCCTCATCGGTGATGACCGACCCCTTTGCCTTCTTGAAGAAGACCGGCACACCCCCAACCGACTTAAACGCCCGTGCCGGAGAGTTGACTCCGCCCGGGATAAATTCCTGTGCCCGGTTAAATAAAAACTCGCTCTTGTTTAAATTCATAGATTTTAGTCCTTTCATAATTTGAATTGAAACTCAAAAACTCCCCTCCTTTTTAAGGAGGGGTTGGGGGTGGTTACATTGTGCCGAATTATTGAGTATTTGTTTGCAAATCCAGGTTTACTCAGATACCCATAGTTTAGTTATGAGCCTTGAGGTCGTTTTCTCACGACTCAAGACTCATGACTCACGACTGACACAAATTTAGTCGCTCAGATTTTGGAGCGCGGCAATACGCTCTTCCAGCGGCGGGTGGGTCATAAAGAGAGCCTTCAGTCCCCCTTTCTTTCCGCCGGTAATGCCGAATGCCTGCATCGATTCAGGCAGCTGATTCGGCACCTGTGATTCAGCCTTCAGCCGCTGCAGGGCATTGATCATGCCTTGACGGCTGGCCAGTCGTGCGCCCGCCCTGTCGGCCACAAACTCTCTCTTTCTGGAGAACCAGAAAACGATGGTGGAGGCCAGGATGGCAAGGATAATCTCGGTGACAATCGTTGTGATAAAATATCCGATGCCGAGCCCCTCTTCATTCTTGAGCACAACACGGTCGACCACAAATCCGACAATCCGTGCCAGGAACATCACAAAGGTGTTAACCACACCCTGAATCAGGGCCAGGGTAATCATATCGCCGTTGGCAACGTGTCCCACTTCGTGTCCCAGTACCGCTTCAATCTCGTCGCGGTCAAATCGCTGCATCATGCCGCTGCTTACTGCAACCAGGGCTTTATTGCGGTTGGCTCCGGTGGCAAATGCGTTGGCTTGCTGAGCCTGAAAGATGCCTACTTCAGGCATTCCGATACCGGCTTCGCGAGCCTGGCTTTCAACGGTTCGCATCAGCCACTCTTCCTGTGAGCTTTGAGGCTGATCGATAATTTTCACTTTCATCGACCACTTGGCAATCTTCTTGGAGAGAAGCAGGGAGATGAATGAACCTGCCATACCAAATACCAGACAGAAGATCAGAAGGTTCTGCAGGTTGAGGCCGGTTCCCGTTTCATCCAGGAAAGAACCAACGCCAAGGATGGAGAGGGTAATACTGGCCACGACAATAATCGCCAGGTTGGTAGCAAGAAATAGAAGTACTCGTTTCATGTTTTGTATTGCGTTAATGGGTTTGTTTTTAAATACTCGTCAAATGGATTCGCACCTTTTTCAGGCTGTAAAAATAGGGAGTATGACACTAAAATTTCAGGGATCATTTTCAACTCCTCCCTATGCTTTTGCAGCGAGGAGTTGGAAGGTGTTTTTTAACGGCCGGAGAGCAGACGGGCTGCATCTTTGGCAAAATAGGTTGCGATCAGGTCGGCTCCGGCGCGTTTGAAGGAGATCAGTGCCTCCATCATCGCCTGCTCTTCATCGAGCCACCCCTTTTCGGCGGCAGCTTTGATCATGGCATACTCGCCCGATACATTATAGACCGACACCGGCAGGTGTACCGACTCTTTAACCGCTCGCACCACGTCAAGGTAGGGCAAGCCCGGTTTTACCATGATAATATCGGCGCCTTCCTGCTCATCGGTAATCGCTTCTTTAACAGCTTCGGTAACGTTTGACGGATCCATTTGGTACGTCTTTTTATCCCCAAAACCGGGGGCTGAATCGAGGGCATCCCTGAACGGTCCGTAGTAACTGGAGGCATATTTTGCGCTGTACGCCATGATGCCGGTATCGGAATACCCCGACTCCTCCAGGGCATCGCGCATGGCGGCAATCCGCCCATCCATCATATCCGACGGGGCCACAAAATCGGCCCCTGCCTCAGCGTGGCTGACAGCCATTTTCGCCAGGATATCCACACTCTCGTCGTTGACAATCTTGCCCTCTTTAACCACGCCATCGTGCCCGTAACTCGAGTAGGGATCCATGGCTACATCGGTCATGACAACCAGCTCGGGAAACTCCTTTTTCAGCGCCCGAACCGTCTTCTGCATCAGCCCGTTCGGGTTGAGCGCTTCGGTCCCCTCGTTGTCTTTCTTCTCATCCGGCACCTTTGCAAAGAGAAGCACGGAGGGAATGCCCAGTGCGGCAATCTCTTCCGCCTCTTTCAAAAGTAGGTCGGGCGTGTAGCGGTAGTAGCCCGGCATGGAGGGTATTTCCGCTTTTTCATTCTCCCCTTCCATCACAAAGAGCGGAGCGATAAAATCTGCAGGCGACAAGCTGTTCTCCGAAACCATTCGCCGAATATTTTCGGATGCACGAAGCCTTCTGGGCCGGGAATATGGAAATTGTGAGTAGCTCATAATACAGGTTAATGAGTTGTTGTCATTGTTTCGGGAACAACGAGGGTAAAATCGGCCGATTTTAATCTGTCCGGATTCACATTGCGGATATCTTCTGCGGTGATTGTATTGATGGTTAAAATTGAGAGATCCGGACGATTCTGTTCTACATACCAAACGATACCTTCATAATCATTGGAGTGGTATGACCCGTTTAAGTGAATCAGGCGACTCTTTTCAGTCAGGTTTTCAAGGATAAAGTGTGCCATGGTGGCATCTTTAACGGCCTGGGCATAGATCAGGTTAACTCCCCCGTGTCCATGGGCCATGTCAAGCATATCCTGGTAGGATGCAAGAGACGTATCCACTTCAACTGGAAGCGGCATCATCCACTGTTTGGCATCGTCGCTGAATGAATCAAGCTGATCCAGTCCCCCGCTGTAAACTGCATTCGCATATCGCCGTGGAATATTTGTTGCGATCATAAGGAGTTCATTTTCCCTGGCAAATTCGACGATCGGCTTGTAATCGGTTTGGTAGTTGTTCCACAAACGGGCCTCACTCTCAAAGCTGCGTTGATTGATCCATCCGTTAAAATATTCATCAATGAGTATCTGTTGGTCGGCCTCAAACATTTCCATTCCGATGATGGTTTTCTTCTGATCATCATCAGCCAGGTCTTTTACCATCTCCAGCTGATACCAATGTGCAATAGCACTGTTATGGAGCTCTCCAAAGAAGATAATGTCGCTATTCAACGATTGAACGATCAGGCTTTTGTATGAGACTACCTTGCCGTTGCTGTCATAAAGAAGATAGGCCGGTTTGTCAGATGCCACAGCAACAACCGATATCAATGAGATTATAAAGGCCAGCAGTAATGACCGGAATCGAATATGCATAGATTGAGAGATTATTAAATTGAAAGCGTCGTATTTGATGAGTTTATCATACGACGCTTTATAATAGTGATCAGAAATGAAGTCTCTGTAAAGATTTAGGGTGCCTGCAAGAGCATCTCTTCGCGAACGGCCTGGAACTCATCGCCATCTTCCCATCTCATCATCTCATCGGCATTCAGGATATGGAGGCTTGACCGGAAGAAGAGGCGTACGTCTCTCTCCATTCCGCGAAGATCCCAATATTCATTGATCTCATCACTGACGGCATGGTAATTAGCAGCGTTGAGGCTGTCTACCGTTTCAATAAAGTTCTCCGGCTTGTCAATATATTCGCGTCCGGGATTCGGGAAGATGGCCGGAATACCGACCCGTGCCATCGAGAAGTGGTCGGATCGGTAGAAGTAGCCCTGCTCCGGGTTCGGGTCGGGTTGAACGGTTCGGCCCTCCTGACGCGCATACTTCTCGATCACATCAGAAATGGTGTTTCTGCCATAACCCACCAGTACAACGTCACTGGTTTCACCATACACCTGCATGCCGTCCATATTGAAGTTGGCTGTCACCTTGCCGGGATGAACGGTTGGATTTTGCGACCAGTACTGAGAACCGAGCAGGCCCATCTCTTCGGCTCCCACAAAGAGAAAGAGAACGCTTCGTCTCAGGTCAGATTCAACAGCCTTGTAGGCATCGGCCAGGTTCAGCACGGCACTGACGCCGGCGGCATTGTCGATCGCCCCGTTATTGATTGAATCACCGTCTACGGGGGTTGTGATGCCCAGGTGGTCGTGATGAGCGGTAAAGACCAGGTACTCATCCATCAGGTCGGGGTCGTTGCCCGGCAGTTTCCCAAGCACGTTGCGGGTCGACATGTCGCTGTAGGAAGCTCTTAAGTCGACATCCAGTGTCACCCCCTCAAGTGTGACGGGCGAAAAGTTCCGGCTGGCGGCCGCTTCAAGCTGCTGCTCCAGGCTCATTCCGGCCAGCTCGAATAACCGGTTGCCATACTCCTCGGTCAACCATGCATTGAACTCGGGCTTTACGGTGTCCTGGTCATCGCCTTTCAGCATGAAGCGTTCTCGTCCCCAGCTATTTTCGACAACCGACCATCCGTAACCGGCTGTTGGAGTGGTGTGGATGATAATGGCGCCGAGCGCACCCATCTCTTCCGCCTTTTCAAATTTGTAGCTCCATCGGCCATAATAGAGGCGGGAGTCGCCCTCAAAAATATCGGGATCGTACGAGGGGTCACTGTTTTTGTAGATCAGCACTTTTCCTTCGACATCCACATCCTTGTAGTCATCCCACTCAAATTCGGGAGCCTGAATGCCATATCCCACGTAAACAAGCTCCGCATTCTGCAGCTGAACCCTCTCGGCTTCATTGCTCGGCCAGGCCATAAACTCGGTGCGGTAATCCAGGCGCTCGACAACCTGTCCGTTATGGCGGATATTCATCACGGCCCGGTCGCCGTCTACCTGCTGACCCAGCAGCGGCACCTGCTGGATGTAGGTTCCGTCATCCATTCCCGGTTCGATCCCCATCGCTTCCAGTTGCCCGATGAGGTACTCAACGGTCAGGTCTTCGCCGCGGGTAGCCGGTGCGCGCCCTTCAAGTTCATCCGATGCGAGTACTTCCACATGGGCCAGCAGGGATTCTGCCGTTATTTTCTGTGCTGCCTTTTCGATGGCCGACGGCTCACAGGCTGTCAGCGCGATGGCTGCGATTGCAATAAACCAATACTGTCTGAAATTCTTCATGATCGATCCCGGATTTATATCTTCAATTGATGGTTGTATCCATATTTCGGTTACTTCTTTACCGTACCAAATGTAGGATTTTAAACCATACTTTGACAATCGGGGGAATTGATTTTTGCCCCGCCTCCTTTTTTCGTATGATTTGAATATGATGAAATCATTTTACCACCAAAAAACCATTCTGATTACCGGAGCTGCCAGCGGCATTGGCAAGCGATTTGCCGAAAAAGTGAGCCGAGTGGCCTCTGTCCGATTGATACTCTGGGACCGCAACCCCGAACTGCTTCAGGAGATTCGCCAAGACCTTGAGCCCGGCGCTGAAGTGCATACGGCCGGCGTCGATGTAACCGACCAGCATGCGATACAGTTTGAGGCCGACCACTGCATCAAGGAGGGGCTTGTGCCTGATATCATCGTCAACTGTGCCGGGATTGTGATCGGCAAGATGTTCCACGAACACTCGTACGATGAAATCGAGCAGACCCTGGCCATCAATTCCACCGGAAGCATGTGGGTGACACGCGCCTTTATCGAACGGATGATTGAGCGCGGATCGGGCCATATTGTCAACCTGGCCTCCGCATCGGGCTATATCGGCAACCCGCGGATGAGTGTGTATGCTGCCAGCAAATGGGCGGTGATTGGATGGAGTGAGTCCCTGAGGCTCGAGATGGAGCGAATGGATACGGGTGTGCAGGTAACGTCAGTGATCCCCAGCTATATCAAAACGGGTATGTTTGACGGCGTACGTGCACCGAAACTGGTGCCCCTGCTCGAAACCGATCAGATTGTCGACAAAATGCTGAAGGGGATCTCACAAAAGAAACGTACCATTCAGGCTCCGTTTATGGTTCGGCTTGTGCCCCTGATCAAAACCCTGCTGCCCTACAGGGCATTCGACTGGGTTGCAGGAAATTTGCTTGGCGTGTATCGATCGATGGACTCATTTAAAGGGCGGGACCCCAAATCTTCCTGATATGAGAATACCGGAACTTGTACACCTTCAGAAAGAGAGTTTTAATAGCGGAGTCACGCAGCCTGAAGCCTTTCGGCGAAAGCTGCTGGAAACCCTTAGCCGCATGCTCAAGGAGAATGAGGAAGAAATATGCAATGCGATCAGGGATGATTTTGGCAAGCCCTATTTCGAGTCGTTCACTTCTGAAATTTTAACGGTGCTTCTTGAGATCGACAATCACCTCAAGAACCTCTCAAAATGGATGAAACCGGAGAGTGTCAAGCCCTCCATATTGACATTTCCATCCAAAAACCTGGTCTACCGCCACCCCTTTGGAACGGTACTGATCATCGGGGCCTGGAACTATCCGGTATACCTCACCCTGCAGCCTTTGATCGGTGCAATATCTGCTGGCAACACAGCCGTCATAAAGCCGTCTGAGCTCTCGCCTAACACCTCGGCCGTGTTGCACAGGCTGATCAGCAGCTACTTTGATCCATCGGTCATCAGCGTGGTGGAGGGGGCAGTCGGCGAGACACAAGAGCTGCTGAAGCAGCCGTTCAACAAGATCTTCTTTACCGGCAGTCCGCGGGTGGGCAGGATCGTGATGAAAGCGGCTGCAGAGCAGCTGATACCGGTAACCCTCGAGCTGGGAGGAAAGAGCCCTGCGATTGTCCACGACGATGCCAACCTGGAGCTTGCTGCCAAACGAATCTGGTGGGGCAAGGCGATGAATGCCGGACAGACCTGTGTGGCCCCCGACTTTGTGCTGATTCATCACTCGAATAAAGAGCAGTTTATTGACCTTGGCAAGCAGGTGCTCTCCCGGTTTTTTGCCAATGACTATATCACCGGAACCAACTATACCCAAATTATCAACGGCGACCACTTTCAGCGTCTGACCGGGCTGCTGGATCAGTCTGAGATTCTATTTGGTGGCGGGAGGAACGAAGAGACCCGGTTCATTGAGCCCACGCTGGTCGATGCCGACTGGAATTCACCCGTTATGCAGGATGAAATATTCGGGCCGATACTGCCGGTGATCACCTATCGCGACCGTGAAGAGGTAGTGCGGCGTCTGACAGAGCGTCCGGCTCCGCTCGCCCTCTACATCTTCACCGAAAGTGAGGAGTTTGAAAAAGAGATCATCGATCGGGTCCCCTTTGGCGGGGGATGTGTCAATGAAACAATCACCCACCTGGCCAATCCCAACCTCCCTTATGGGGGTGTTGGACAGAGCGGCATGGGGGCTTATCATGGCCGGTACAGTTTTGAAACCTTTAGCAGGAAACAGGCGATCCACAAAAAACCGGCGTGGCCCGATCCCGATTTTCGCTACCCCCCGCACGATCACTCCTACCTGAAATGGATTAAAAAATTATTCTCAATCTGATATGATTCCAAAAGAGTACAGGGCGCTGGTTGCCCGCGAAAAAGATGGCCGGTTTGTTCAGCAGGTCGAGACCCTTCAGACCGACCGGCTTCCCGATCATGATGTGCTGATCCGGGTGCACTACTCCTCGTTGAACTACAAAGACGCGCTGTCGGCCAATGGAAACCGAGGCGTGACCAAAACCTACCCGTTCACACCGGGCATAGATGCCTCGGGCGAGGTGGTGCAGAGCCGTGATAAACGATTTCGTGAAGGCGACCGGGTGCTGGTTACCAGTTACGATTTGGGCATGAATACCCCCGGCGGATTCGGTGAGTATATCCGCGTGCCGGGCGAGTGGGTAATCCCGCTGCCCGCGGGGTTGTCGGTGAGGGAGGCGATGATGATCGGCACGGCCGGACTGACGGCGGCGATCGGAGCAGAGAAGATTGTCGGGCAGAAGATCGAGCCCGGAAAAGATTCGGTATTGGTAACCGGGGCAACCGGCGGTGTGGGGTCGTTTGCCGTTGCCTTGCTGGCCCATCTGGGATACCGGGTCATTGCGGCTACCGGAAAAACCGGTGAGAAGGTGTTTTTGGAAACCGCGGGGGCTTCGGAGGTGATCGATCGCCGAACCGTGACCGATGTGCCAGGCAAGCCGATGCTGACAGCCCGATGGAAGGCAGCGCTCGATACGGTAGGCGGAGAGATGCTCGATGCGGTGCTGCGTCAGACCGATCACAATGGCGTGGTAGCCTGTTGCGGGAATGTGCTGGGGCATGAGCTGCACACCAATGTCTTTCCCTTTATACTTCGCGGGGTTTCGCTGATGGGAATCGATTCGGGCATCGCGCTGATGGAAGATCGCCTCAGGGTCTGGAACCGGCTTGCCTCAGACTGGAAGCCGGATGCCCTTGAGAGCCTTGTACGTGAAACGGATCTGGATCAGTTGTCCGGAGAGATAGAAAAAATCTACGACGGAAAGCAAGTCGGGAAAGTGCTGGTCAGGCTGACTGGCGGGTGAGGGCGTGTTTTTTCGGGGCCTTCTTCACCGCTTTTTTCAGCGGTTCAATCAGGTCGTCGGCCTTTATCGGTTTTACGAGATAATTTGCGTTGGAGAGAGATGTGGCACGCTCCACCAGTTCATGGTCGGCGCTGCCCGACAGAAAAATAACCGGTACATCCGAAATTTCCCGGATTTTACGTGCGGTTTCCACTCCGCCCAGGTCGCCTTTGATAGAGATATCCATCATCATGACATCGGGATCGAGTTCCTGCATTTTTTGAATGGCGTCCCTTCCGTTTGAGACCTTTGCAAGAAGCGTGTACCCAAGTTTTTCGACAATACGCCCCTGCACCAAAGAGAGGAGCATGTCATCTTCAACGATAATAACTGAACCTTTCGATTT
>JBJHCX010000067.1:0-10435 GCA_050486245.1 Rhodohalobacter sp. | reverse complement strand
GGTGCTTGCTGATCTGTTCCACGGTCGATTCATCGCCATAGGTGGTGATGGTGATTCGCGCCATTCCCTGTTCAGCCTCTGAGGCAAAGGTGACGCTTTCCAGTTCAAACCCCTTTCCGCTGAAGATCCCGAGAATCCTCGAAAAGGTGTTCAGGTTGTGCTTTACCAGCACCGACAGGGTGTGCCGGGAGTCTTTTGTGAGGGTCGATAGAGTCATCAGTCAGTTTTCATTACAGTGCAGGAAGGCATCCGGTTGTTGGCGGAGGGCCTTATGATTTCAGGTTCGTCAGTTCGCATTGGGGTATCATCTTTCTGTGATTTATGCCTGGCACTCCTCGTCCGATTCCACCATCTCATCGAGGGCTGCGCCGGCCGGCACCATCGGATAGCAGTTTTCAGTTTCAACCACCCGCAGGTCCATCAGCACGGGTTTGTCTTTGATCTTCATCGCATCGTTGAGCACCTGCTGCATTTCGGCCGGGGTGGTGGCTCTCATGCCGACGGCACCATAGCACTCGGCCATTTTGACGAAATCGGGGTTGTTGGATCCGAAGACGGAGTAGCTGGTTCGGTTGCCGTAGAAGAGCTGCTGCCACTGGCGCACCATGCCGAGGCAGTTGTTGTTCATCAGTGCGATCTTGACGGGGATGTTGTACTCAACGGCTGTGGCCAGCTCGCAAGAGAGCATCTGGAAGCCGCCGTCGCCGGTAATGCAGACCACTTCGCGATCGGGACAGGCCAGGGCTGCGCCCATGGCTGCCGGAAATCCGAAGCCCATCGTGCCGAGCCCGCCCGAAGAGATCCACGATCGGGGATGGTTGAACCTGTAGTGCTGGGCCGCCCACATCTGGTGCTGGCCTACATCGGTTACCACAATGGCATTGCCTCCGGTTACTTCGGAGATCATTTTCACCATATGCTGCGGATAGATGCAGTTGTCAGCTTTGGGAACCTTGAGCGGGTGCTCCCTTTGCCAGGTGCGGAGGGTATCCCACCACTCTGTGGTATCGGGCGGGCCGGCGATTTTATCGATGGCCGGAATGACTCGTTTGACATCACCCACGATCGGCACCTCAACGGGTACGTTTTTGCCGATACAGGAGGGATCGATATCGATGTGAATCTTCCGGGATTTTTGAGAAAAACCGTCGAGGCGTCCGGTGACACGGTCGTCGAACCGGGCCCCCACGGCAAGCAGTACGTCGCATTCGGTCATGGCCATGTTGGCCGTCCAGGTGCCGTGCATCCCCAGCATGCCGAGCGACTGGGGCTTGCTTTCGGGAAATGCACCCAATCCCATCAGGGTGGTGGTCACCGGGATATTCAGGCGCTCGGCAAAAGCGGTCACCTCTTCCCATGCTTCACCCAGAATGGCCCCGCCGCCCACATAGATGAGCGGCTTTTTGGCCTCTGTAAGCATCTCGGCCGCTTTGGCAATCTGCGTTCCATGGCCCTGGATGTGTGGTTTAAAACTGGGGATCTCCACCTTCTTCATTCCGGAGAAACGTGCGGGGGTATTGAGCATATCCTTGGGCAGGTCGACCAAAACCGGGCCCGGACGGCCATTCGTGGCGATATGAAACGCTTCGCGAATCACATGCTCCAGTTCATCCACATCCCTGACCAGGTAGTTCTGTTTGGTAATGGGACGCGTGATCCCCACAATATCGGCTTCCTGAAAAGCGTCGTTGCCGATCACGCCGGTGGGTACCTGTCCGGTAAAGACGACCAGCGGAATCGAATCCATCATCGCTGTGGCGATACCGGTTACCGTGTTGGTGCCTCCCGGGCCCGAAGTGGCCAGCACCACGCCGGGCTTGCCGGTAGCCCGTGCATACCCGTCGGCCGCATGGGTGCCCGACTGTTCATGGCGAATCAGCACATGGTTCAGGTCGTGATTGTCAAAAAGGGTGTCGTATACCGGAAGCACCGCACCGCCCGGATATCCGAAAATGGTCTCGACTCCCAGGTCGGCCAGGGTTTTGATCAGAATTTCCGCACCGTTGTGGGGTCGGTCTTCCGGCTGTTCAATGGCCTTGAGCGAAGGCGGCTGGGTTTTCTTTTTTGCTGTGGATGACGATGGATTTGATTTCATTTGCCTCATGGGTATAGATTACCCGCCAGAGGTTGTCAGTTGAAATCGCAATGTTGAAAAGGGAAAGGATTTTGGCTTTTAACCTCTGGCGGGGGGATTATCTAATAATTAGAATTAGAATTAGAATGCCAGAGATTAGAGATAGAATTAGAATATCAATAATAATGCTGATGTCAATAATGACCTCAGATACGATGATTCCAATTCCCGCGATAAGTGAGAGTGTTGCAAAAAGAGCCTGAATCAGGCCGGCAGCAGACAGAGCATGGGCCATCTCTCCGGAGAGGAGATTGGCTGAGCAGATGCTATGTGAAACGGCTGTTGTCAAGCTGCGCTTTTGGGTTGTTGTTTATCGCTTCAAAAAAGCTATACAATGGTTTTTGTCATGTCAAGATTTTTTTTAAAAAAATGTTTGAATATCATTAAGACGGAAACATGGAATTACAAAAAGCGCTTCCATTGAAATTAAAATAGATGGCTAACCATCTGTAAAGAAACGATTAAACCCCGATACCCGATATGACTGCAAAGATCAACAAATTTAGCTCAAGATTAACCGAAAGTGAATCACAAGTGGGCTCCCGGGCGATGCTCTACGCCACCGGCCTGAGCGAGGATGACATGAAAAAGGCCCAGGTGGGCATTGCAAGTACCGGCTGGGACGGCAACCCGTGCAACATGCATCTGAACGGGCTGGCCGGTGTGGTCAAGAAGGGTGTATGGGAAGAGGGGATGGTCGGTTTTGTCTTCCACTCGATCGGGGTGAGCGACGGGATATCGATGGGTACCCAGGGGATGAAATACTCCCTTCCCTCGCGGGATATTATTGCCGATTCGATCGAGACGGTGATGAGGGCGCAGTGGTATGACGCCAACATCTCGGTGGTAGGCTGCGACAAGAATATGCCCGGCTCGGTCATGGCAATGGCCCGTGTCAACCGTCCCTCGATCATGGTGTACGGGGGTACCATCAGCCCGGGAGAGCTTGACGGACAGAAACTGGATATTGTCTCGGCGTTTGAGTCGTACGGACAGTACCTCTCTGACGAGATCACAAAAGAGCAGATGCACCGGGTTTTGAAGCACGCCTGTCCCACAGCCGGCGCCTGCGGGGGGATGTATACGGCCAATACGATGGCGTCGGCCATTGAAACGCTCGGCATGAGCCTGCCGTTCAGTTCATCCATCCCTGCGGTGAACCGGGAGAAGCAGAAAGAGTGTGAGCGGGCCGGCAAGGCGATCCGCCTGCTGCTCGAAAAGGATATCAAGCCGCTCGATATCATCACCCGAACCTCGCTCGAGAATGCGGTGGCGATGATCATTGCGCTGGGCGGGTCGACCAACGCGGTGATGCACATGCTGGCAATTGCCCATGCGGCCGGGGTGGAATTTACGATCGACGACTTCCAGGCGGTGAGCGACCGGACCCCGTTTCTGGCCGACCTGAAGCCGAGCGGAAAGTATGTGATGGAAGATCTCTACAATGTGGGCGGGGTGCCTGCGGTTCAGAAGCTGCTGCTTGACGAGGGACTCCTCAGCGGCGAGTGCCTCACCATAACGGGCAAGACCCTGGCCGAGAATGTAGCCGATGTACCGGGGCTGTTTGAAGAGCAGAATATCATTCACCCGGTGAGCAGCCCGGTCAAGAAGACCGGCCATCTGCAGATACTCTACGGCAATCTGTCGCCCGAGGGGAGTGTGGCCAAGATCACCGGCAAGGAGGGGACCCGGTTTACCGGCCCGGCCGTTGTGTTTGAGTCGGAAGAGGATGCCCTGGAGGGCATTCAGGGCGGTAAGGTGAAAAAAGGGAATGTGGTGGTGATACGCTATGAAGGTCCGAAAGGCGGGCCGGGCATGCGCGAGATGCTGTCGATCACCTCAGCCATCATGGGAGCCGGGCTCGGCAACGATGTGGCGCTGATTACCGACGGACGCTTTTCGGGCGGTACCCATGGGTTTGTGATCGGCCATGTCACCCCCGAGGCGCAGCTGGGCGGTGCTATCGCGCTGGTTCAGGACGGCGACACCATCACCATTGACGCCGACGAGCGGATCCTGAATGTAGGCCTGACCGAAGAGGAGCTCGACACCCGCCGCCAACAGTGGACGGCCCCGGAGCTCAAGATCAAAAGCGGTTCACTCTACAAATACGCACAGCTGGTCTCAACCGCGAGTAAAGGGTGCGTGACGGATGGGTAAGTACCAATACCTACAATTTGAGCTCAATTTTTCGTATATTAAGGGCATGAAATCAGCTTCCAAGAAGAAAAATATCGATTCTATTTCCCGTGAGGCCATGAAGTCACAAAGAGCTTCATTTCGAATTGAAGGGATGAATATTCCGAAGCAGAGAGCGGAACAAATTCGACGAGAGGTTGTTCGAGAGTTTCAAAATGGTTCTACTTCTTCAAACTCCTGAAAAGCCGGGTCATGGGTTCGTAATTTTTATCTTCTGCTGCCTGAACAGCTGTTATATACTCCGGCATTCTTTTCACGGTAATCTTCTCAAAATTAAAGCGATCGAACCCATTTTTTAAAGCAATCAAGTTGGCAAAAAGTCTTGCTGTACGTCCATTTCCCTCCCGGAATGGATGAATAAATAGAAGTTCTGCGTGATGAGGTGAAACATGATTGATCAGTTGCTCATACTCTTCAAATGAGCCTGGTAATGGACTTAGGAATTCTTTTTCCAATTTTTTACAGCAGATGGGAGAAATTTAGCAGCGGGAAACATGAATCCCCCTTTGGACAAATTAACTTGTCGCAAATCTCCTGCAAATTCATACAGATGATTAAAAGCTGTTTTGTGAATCGATGAAATAAGCTCCCAGTTAAATTGGCTAATATCATCCAGATCCGATTCGAACTTGATTTCAGCTCGTAAAAATCCACGATATTCTTCTTCTGCGATTTGTCTAGGATCTGTCAAACCGAGTTTATTCGGAAGAATCTCATCTTCTGATTTTGGTGTCTTGTACTTCATAGAGTAATGATACTATGAAATCAGGTGAATCACATTATAACCAGCGTAGCGCTTCGCGGTTCTTCGAATCAACCGGATTTTGCCGTTTATAGTTTAATTTAAAGTCTTTACTCTTGCAGAAATCATGAGTTTTGTTCACTTTATTTGCCCGTAATGGCAAAACCGGTTAAACGCTGCGCTGTTAGCAGCGCATGCCAATGCCTTCGAACAATAACTTCGGGATTATCCTGAATGTTCTATGTGTACAACCTGGATCCGAGTTTCTTAAGCTTCCCACCCGCGGTAATGTCTCTATACTTGTGTAAAAATAGAAAAGGTGCTGCCTAAAGGTTAGATTTGGTTGTCATTCCACTGATAACCTCAAAAACCGATAGGACAACACCCATGAATAGCAAAGTAAAACCTTCTCAGGTATTGAGCAAAACGATTGAAAATCTTTTAAATGGCTCGGAGCCTACCGATGAGCTGTTAACCGACCTGTTGCGTCTTGGTGCCGAGCGTATCTTGCAGGAAACCACCGAAGCGGAGGTTGATGAATTTTTAGGCCGTGGCTGGTACCAGTGACGTGATGGTCACCACGGGGAACATCGCGGCTACCGAAATGGATACACCCCGGTAAGCTTCAAGACCACGCAAGACCCGATTACGGTGCAACGACCTCGCGTGCGCGACAATGATCAGCCCTTTCAAAGCGCTGTTTTAACACGTATAGACCGACTGGAGGATCGTCTGGTCAAGTTGGCTTCGGAAATGTATGTGTGCGGGCTTTCCACGCGTGATATTGAGCAAACCCTTGTTGATGGCCACGGGCAGGCGGTGTTGAGCAGAAGCGTGACCAGCCGGCTGACTGAGGAGTTGTATGAAGAATACAAGCGTTGGGCGGATCAGGATCTGAGTGGCTATGATGTGGTCTATTTGTTTGCCGATGGCGTGTATGAGTCGGTGCGTCGCTATACAAAAGGGCAAACGATTCTGTGCGGATGGGGCATCTGTTCGGATGGGCGCAAGGTACTGCTTGGCCTGCGGGCCGTAGCCAGTGAATCGGCCGAGTGCTGGGCTGAGTTCTTCGAGGATTTTAAAATCCCGTGGACTGGCCCATCCGCTTCTGGTGGTTAGCGATGGAGCCGGCGGGCTGAAAAAGGCGATTGCTCAATGCTTTCCGCTGGCCGATCGGGGCCGGTGCATTTCCCATAAGATGAGGAACCTGATGAACAAATTGCCTAAAGACAAAACGATCTGTAATCCAATCAAAGCCCGGCTGAAGGCTGTGTATTATGCGGTAGATCTGGAAACGGCTCAGGGGCTGGCAACCGCATTGATCGAAGAGTATGGTCAAAAGTATCCCCCGATGATCAAATGCTTTAACGATGACTTACAAGCGTGCCTGGTGCATCTGAAGTATCCACATGGACACCGCCGAAGCATTCGAACCACGAACTTGATTGAACGATCGTTTGTCGAACAAAAGAGGCGAACCAAGATCAGTCTCAATCATGTCAATGAAAAAGGGGCCATGAAACTGGTATATGGAACCCTGATACGGGCTGCCAAACGCTGGCAGCGGGTCTCGATGGAGCCCGCAGACCTGATACTGTTAAAGACCCTCAGACAAACGATGTGCAACGAACACCAAATAACCCTTAATGATGACCGAATCTCCTTTAAACTGGCAGCCTAACCGATTTTGTTTTTACACAGAATTTGGGACTTGACCAACCTTCTTTTTAAAAACTCTACTATTTTTCACTAAAATTTATTGAATTCAGTGTATATCAAAAAAACATCTCCCTCGGAGTTGTAAATTCTGATAACTATCATAATAAACTTCACTGATTTATTATAGCACACACTCAAAATATTAATGATAGTGACAGCATTATGTCAGGGTTGGTAAAATTCATTAGAAAAAGCGTTATGTTATTGAAATTTCAACCTGTACCGCCTGCCTTGATATATATAGATTATGACAAAATGATTAAAGTTTATCAATTTATCTCAGGAAGTAGTTATAGCAGAATGACGACACCATCACAATCGACGCCGACGTACGTATTCTGAATGTAGGCCTGACCGAAGAGGAGCTTGAAACCCGGCGCAAGAACTGGACGGCCTCCGAGCTGAAAGTCAAAAGCGGATCACACTACAAATACGCACAGCTGGTCTCAACCGCAAGTAAAGGTTGTGTAACGGATGGGTAGGAAGGGGTTCCATGTGGAGGGTTACTCTAAACGTCCAAATACACGGGCAATGGAAAAAAGTATAAACAGGAAATTATGATCAGTGCAGCTGCCACCCAGCCCCTCTCATTTATCTGTATAGATTCCTCTGTATTTAGATTTATGAAGTATTTCAATGTTGTATTCATTTTCAATTGCTTAAGAAAATTCTCAGATACACTACTTGGGATAAGTATCAAATTTTTAAAAAGGGAAAGAAACATAACGGTTTGGCGTTTGTGGAGCGAGGCGACCAACTCTCCAAAGCCCCGAACCTCTAACTAGTCCGCACGAATCTCTTATAGAACCAGTTTATGGAAATATGTTAGTATTTTAGCTATTTACATTGGAGTAAATGCATGCTGCCAGCTTCTCAATAAAGTTAATCGACTCGTTTACATCATTATGTGAAATGGGTTGGATATTGCTGGTCATTAAATCTACATCGCTTTCATGAACTATCTGGTTTCTTCTAATTACAATATTTTTTAATTCTACCCTAACATCATCTTCTGGCAAGCTCATACAGTTGGCAATCTTTTGCCACTTATGAGTTTCATTCCAAATTAAACTAAGCGCATCTGAAACTTTTTCAGGTGTTTGAAAGGATAAATGCTTATGGTTCTCTGTAACTATATTTTCAAAAATAATATGTGGTGGAGGAACACTAGAAAAGTTATTTAGACTCTGAAATTGATTTAATGAAATAGTGAAATTTTTAAATGCCTTTGTTTTAGGACGATTATTCATAAATGAATCCACCATTCCTTGTCTAACTATATCATGAATGAATTTATCAAATGCGGAAATCAAGTACATTATTTCACTTCTAAGTATATCTGCAACATCATTGTGAGGGATTTTTAATGTTGTAGTGAAATGCAAATACAAGGAATCTAAATTCTTAACCCTTCCAATATTTTTATCAAATCTATTTTTAGCCCACTGCATTATCTTTAATATGCTCTATTATTTCTGCAAATTCATTAAACTGCTGATTAAATTGATCTCTCTTAATTATCATTTGATCTAAAACAGTGCCACTTCTTTCTATTTCATCATCACGTAAAGCAAAAACTGGTTTACCAAATTTATGTGACTGAGGCAATAAGCTTTGGAAATCAGGAATTTCAGCTAAACAATAATCTTCAGAAATGCCAGTGTCTATGTAGTGGTTATTTTCTAATAACATATTATTAATTCTTAAACTTGGTACAAGTGTTTTTTTAATTTCTTCCATAATCTCATCCATATTATTCCTATATGGTTTGGACGGTTTGCCACTTCTAATATTAAACCTTTGAATAACAGTGCCAGCGTATTTTGGATTCTTATTAGGAAATGGATAAGAAGAATTTGAAAAAAGTTCACGCATCTGAATCGATGTGTTATACCATCTTGGCAATATTTCCGATAATGTTCGAATTGCCATTAAAGAAAATGGATCTGGATTTGTAGGTATAACAAATAAATCAGATATGCTAAACATATTCTGGTTAATGGCACTTAAGCCAGGATTTAAGTCTATCAGAGTATAATCCACATTATGATGATTCTCTATTTTGTCAAAAAGAGCATTGAAAGAACCTGGTAAGTTTTGCATCGTAGCAAATGCATTATTTGATGTTTGTGAAAAACTTAAGGCAGGCTCTAATTCTGTAAGATTTGGATGTCCTGGTAATAAAAAAAGGTTGTCATTTTCGAGCACTTTAAAGCAATCGAATGCTTTAATTGGTTCGGGTCGACCTTGGAAGGCTGTAAAAACACCATCCATTATATTCTTATTCTTCGTTTCATCCTCAAAGTAATAGGCTTCAAAAGATTCTTGCATAATTAAACCTGATAGATTGCATTGAGGATCTGCATCAATCAGCAAGACTCTATTTCCTTTTTCAGCTAACTTCCAACCGAGATGAAAAGTAGTTGTAGTTTTACTTACTCCTCCCTTATGATTAAAAAAAACTATTCGCATGATTTAATCTGTTTGGTTTAAAATTTATATATAAAACTAATAGATATTAATATAATCCCTGAAAATGCTGAAAGGTTTTATCCGATGGTTCTATAACATATGATTCATCTTCTGACAAAATGCCTCTATTATTGTTACAGAATATTCGATTTTGGCAATATTTGCAAATAGAGAGACTAACGAACAATTTTAAGTCGCATTAAAATTAATCTAAATCCCAAAAAAGACTGTAAGGAATTGCCGTTTTTTAGTTCGTACTTATACAACCCTTTAAACAAAAGAAAGGAGAATTATGAGTCAAGAAAACAGACTAACCAAAGATATACACAACTTTGTCCGGGGCCGTATTAGTTGGGAAGAGTCAATGAAGCTTTTAGATGAGATTATTGAATTAAAAGAATGGATGAAGCATTTAGAAATCGATATGCAACTATACGAAATGGGACGAGATTATCAAGGATTGAATAGGAATAATCCACCAATTCCTGAATTATTTTAAAAATTGGTGCTTTACTGGAGATTTCGGAGTTAATTGTGCCACCCATTTCGCTTAAACTGTGCCACCTGTTTCGCTCATAATTGTGCCAGTGCGGGCAACAAAAAGGGCCTGTATTTCGCAGGTTATTGTGCCACTTTTCCGAGGATAATTGTAATCTGCCATAAAAAACGTATGGCACGACCTCGGATTAACTGTATGGAACTCAAACAACTTATTCAGCTTAAAGCGAAAGGCTACAGCAACCGGAAAGCAGCCCGAGAGCTGGGCATTAGTCGCAATACCGTAAATAGCTATATCACCTTATTTAAGGGACAAAGCCTGTGTTATGAGGAGTTGTCGGCGTATAACGAACAGCAATTACGAGAGCTGTTTCCGGCCCGCGACTATAAGCAAAGCGACCGCTACGAGCATCTGGCTAACTTTTTCCCGTATATGCAGCAAGAGCTGGCCAAACCGGGTTGCACTTTGCAAGCCCTGTGGACTCAATACCTGCAGAGCCATCCCGACGGCTACGCATATACGCAGTTCACCACCTACTTTAATCGCTGGGCGAAGACCACCAAGGCCAGCGGCATTCTGACTCACGAGGCGGGGCGCCACCTGTTCATCGATTTTACGGGCAAAAAGCTCGAATATATCGACCGGCAGACCGGCCAGGTGACCCCCGTGG
>JBJHCX010000066.1:0-10859 GCA_050486245.1 Rhodohalobacter sp. | reverse complement strand
CAGGGATTACAAAGTCTCGCAGTTGTACGACAGCCGCGATTATATTCAAAAAGAACTGGCAAAAGAGTGGTACAGGCAGACTCGTACAGCCGAAGAGATGTATAAAGAACTGTTGAAGCTGGATGATCAGGTCAACGCCTCTGTCGATCTGCTGACCCGCGGAAACCGGTATTACTCTATTTTAAACCCGTAGCGATTGGGAAAGACAGACCTACATACACATACATACTATTCAGATGGAGCCTATTCACCCGAAGAGTTAATCAATCTGGCAACGAAAAAAAAACTGAAAGCCATTTCGATAACCGATCACGACACGATTTCAGGTTATTTGAAAGCCAGGGAGCCTGCCAGGGAGGCCGGTCTTGAGCTGATACCGGGAGTTGAGATCTCTTCGGTCTGGGAAGGCCGTGAGGTACACATATTGGCGTACCTGTTTGATGAAGAGGATCCCGCATTTTTGAACCTGTTAAAAAACCAGCGCAGGGCCAGGGTGGAGCGTATGAAGGATATTGTAGAGCACCTGAAGAGCCAGGGGCTGGATGTTGATATCGAGGAGGTTAAGGCAGAAGCCGGACTTGGAAATATTGGGCGTCCGCATGCCGCATCGGTATTGATCGGCAAAGGGTATGTGGCATCCGTGGCAGAGGCATTTATCCGGTATCTGTCTGCAGAGCATATTTCACATATTAAAACCGGGTATGCAGACGTTGAGCATGTGGTCACTGTGGTAAAAGGGGCAGGGGGTGTTTTGTCGCTGGCCCATCCAGGGCCGATGTACACCCAGGATGAGATCGGTCAACTGGTGGAGCTGGGACTGGACGGCATTGAATGCATTCACCCGAGCCATAATTTTAACCTGCAGCGTACATTTACCAAAATGGCCTCATCCCAAAGCCTTTTGGTAACGGGGGGCAGTGATTTTCACGGCAAAGGGAAAAAGGATTATGATCCCTACTTTGGTATTGTTACCCTTGGGGATATGCATGTGCAGTCGCTCAAGCGAATGGCCCGCAGAAGAAGGGAATTGCAAGAATCGAACGAACCAAACATTTAAAGATCAGATTTAACGTATGAGTATGAACTGGGAAAAGGTGAAGGTTGCCGTTGTTGCGGCCAAATGGAACTCATTTGTTACCGATGAAATGGTAGACGGAGCGTTGGCCTCCCTAAAAGCAAAAGGCCTGCTGGAGGAGAATATCCATACCCTGAGGTGTCCGGGTTCATTCGAGCTTCCGCTGGCATCCAAATATGCGATCGACCACCTCGGTGTGGACGCAGTAGTCGCCATTGGGGCCGTGATCAGGGGGGGCACCCCGCACTTCGACTATGTGTGTGATGCGGTGACGCGTGGAATTTCAGACCTCAACCTTCAGGCCGGCATTCCGGTGGCGTTTGGGGTTTTAACAACCGATACCGTCGAACAGGCTATAGAAAGGGCCAATATTGATGAGGGCAACAAAGGTGCGGAAGCTGCAATATCGGCACTCGAAATGCTTGAACTGGAGAATCACCTCAAAAGCTGAGAGATTAAATTTTTCTTGAATATAGCACCATTTAACTCTATTTTTTAAGGCTTAAACCCCTCAATAAATTATCGCATTGGAACCACTTACACTGACAGATACAAAGCAGAGCGACGAGGATAAACAACTACAGGATAAAGTTAAATCCTCCGGTTCCATACCCAGACATATTGCAATTATTATGGATGGGAATGGGCGATGGGCACAAGATAAAGGAAATATCCGGCTTTTTGGCCATAAAGCCGGGGTTGAATCGGTTCGTGACATTACGGAAAGTTGCGCACAGCTGGGCGTGCAGCATCTGACCCTGTACGCTTTTTCAACTGAAAACTGGAACCGGCCGCCAGCCGAGATTAACGGTTTGATGAAGCTTCTGGTCAATTCATTGAGAAAAGAGGCCGACCGGCTGGTTGAAAACAATATCAAACTGACGGCAATCGGCCAGATTAACCGCCTCCCGGAAACGTGTCAGAAGCAGCTGCAGGAGGTGATCGAGCTGACCCGGCAGAATGACCGCCTGGAGCTCTGCCTGGCGCTCAGCTATTCCGGCCGATGGGATATTACCGAAGCCGTTAAAAAGATCACTGCTGAAGTGGCGGCAAGCAATCTCTCGCCCGAAGATATCAGCGATGAATTGATCAGCTCATATCTCTCGACGGCCAATGTTCCCGATCCCGACCTGATTATTCGAACCAGCGGTGAATTCAGGATCAGCAACTTCCTGTTGTGGCAGCTGGCGTATTCCGAGCTTTATATTACAAAGACTTATTGGCCCGACTTTCGAAGAAATGAGCTCTATCAGGCAATATTTTCATATCAGAAGCGTGATCGTAGGTACGGGAAAGTGAAGCCCGCCGGATACACTCAGAAAGTGAAGGCCAGCGTTATCAATAAAATCATATCATAAATAGAAGTAACAGATCTCACGTGTACAAAATTAAGATACTCTTCATCTGCACTATTGTCTCGGTATTAGGCTTTTCGATTATAGACCTGGCCGAGGCACAAGACACGACATCGTTTCAAATTGAAGATCCCACGGCCGTCACTCCCCTGGAGTTTGAAATCCGGGAAATAACCACCAGCGGGCTGGTTACAGCCCGTGAAAGCTATCTGATTAGCAGCAGCGGCTTGCGGGTTGGCGACCGGATCAATATTCCGGGTGATGAGATCTCGGATGCGGTGAGAAGGCTGCACCGAACCGGTCTCTTCTCGGATGTGCAAATTTCACATGAGCGCGTTTCAGGCGGCGTCAGGATCAATATTGAAGTGCAGGAGCAGCCACGCCTGCAGCGCTATGAAATTACAGGAGTCAAACGCTCACACCGCCGCGATCTTCGTGAACGACTCAATCTGCTTTCCGGTTTCGCGGTCACCAATTCCGTTCGCTCACAAGCCCTCAATACGATCCATCGGTACTACCGTGAAGAGGGATACTGGAACACCGAAGTCAATGTCATTGAAGAGATTTCAGACACCGATGCAAACCGTGTGGTCCTGACATTTGAAATCGATCCCGGAGAGCGGATCAAGGTTCGGGAGATCAACTTTATCGGGAATGAAGAGTTTAGCGACCGGCGATTAAGACGTGAGTTCTCAACCATTAAACAAGACCGGTGGTGGAGAATTTTCAAGCGCCATGTCTTTACACAGGATGAGTATGAGGAAGGCATTCAAAATGTACTGCAGTACTATCGTGACAATGGGTTTCGCGATGTGCGCGTTCTCGACGATTCGGTCTACGTAGACAACTGGCGCCGAAGCAAGGACGGGGTCATGTTTGATATCCAGATTGAAGAGGGGCCGCAGTACAGGGTTCGAAACATCAACTGGGAAGGCAACACCGTATATGACGATGACCAGCTTACCCAGGCGCTCGGTATGCAGAGAGGAGATGTATTCAACGAAACCAAGTTCGATGCAAACCTGAATATGAACCGTGCAGAGGATGATGTAACCAGCCTCTATCAGAACGTGGGATATCTCTTTTTCCAGGTCTATCCCGATATTCAGATTGTTGACGGTGACTCGCTCGATATCACACTGGAGATCATCGAAGATGAAATTGCAACCATTCGCGAGGTGTCATTCCGCGGAAATACCAAAACGCACGATGATGTTGTGCGGCGTACCCTGCGTACCGTACCGGGACAGAATTTCAGCCGGTCGGCGATTATCCGGTCTATTCGGGAGCTGGGGCAGCTGGGCTACTTCAATCCGGAAGGGATTCAGCCAGACCTGCAGCCCGACCGTGAAAACCGGACGGTAGATATTATCTATGACCTGGATGAGTCGCAGGGCACCGATAACTTTGAATTTTCAGGTGGTTTTGGAGGCCGTCAGATCGGAATTATCCTGGCTGCACGGGTCAACTTCAATAACTTCTCCGTTCAGAGAATGTTTGAGCCGGGAGGATGGAACCCGATACCGTCGGGCGACGGGCAGCGGCTCTCGCTCGGTGTTCAGGTTACCGGACGGGGCTATCAGAGCTATAGCTTCAGTTTTCAGGAACCTTGGCTGCGAGGCCGGCCTACATCGCTTGGGGTCAACCTGTCGTACGACTTCCTGAACTACTCGAACCGTAGTATTGGCGGCATTCAGCAGCCCGACCGCCGTAATGAACTCTTCTCGGCGGCTGTCAGCATCGGACGCAGGCTGCAGTGGCCGGACGACTATTTTACACAGCGTACCGTTCTGACCTATAATCACTTTAATGTATTGGGTTACGCGGGCATCTTTGAAGACGGACGGGCTGATATTCTTTCTGTGCGCCAGGTGATCGAGCGTAACTCGACGGATAACCCGATCTCGCCGAGATATGGATCCAAATTTGATATTTCAGGTGAAGTGGCTCTGCCGCTGCCCGGTTTCCAGCAGTTTTACAAGATTAAATCATCCTATCAGCACCACCATACCATTGTGGGCCGCCTGGTACTGAGTGCCGGTGCCGAATATGGTTATATGGGCTATATGGGAGATGGCGGACGCAGTAACTTCCAGCGATTCTTCCTGGGGGGAACTGAAATTCAGCAGCGTCAGAACTTCCTGAATGACAATATCGATCTTCGCGGTTTCCCGGGAGGGTTTAACGGAGTGATTTCGCCGCTGGATGAGAATCAAAATCTGATCGGTGGACGTGTATATAACAAATATACGCTTGAATTGCGTTATCCTGCGGTATCGTCCGAACAGATCCAGCTGATACCCTATACATTTGTGGATGCTGGGAATACATTTGCCGGGATGACTGATTTCAACCCGTTTGAGGTGAAGCGTGCTGCCGGGTTCGGTGCAAGGATCTTCCTGCCGATTCTGGGGCTGGTTGACCTGAGCTACGGTTATCGATTGGATGGAACACCCGCTTCGAGGGAAGGAGCTGGCCTGCGGGCAGGTGAATGGGAGTTCCTCTTCAATATCGGTGCACCGTTTTAAACTAACATGACGGATATGCATGATGAAGAAAATTTCACTCTTTGCAATATTCTTGCTCGCTGTAAGTTATGACCTATCAGATGCACAGAATCAAAAAATAGGGTTTATCGATTCTGATGTCATTATGCAAAATATGCCGGAATATGCCGGTATTGAGCAGAGGTTATCACTTTTGAGTGAAAACTGGCGACGTGAAATTGAAGATGCTGAGCGCGAACTGGAGCAGATGAAAGAAGAATTTAATGCACGGGAAATCCTGTTTACAGATGAAATTCGTGAAGAACGCTTGCGCGAAATTGAATTAAAACAAGCACAAGTCAATCAAATGATTGAAGACCGGTTTGGTCCGCAAGGTGAATATTTTTCCCGTCAAAAAGAGTTGCTTGAACCGATTCAAAGACAGATATTTGAAGCCTTGAATCGTGTGGCTGAGCGTGAATCATTCGATTTTATCTTTGATCGCGCTGAAGATACCCGTTTTCTGTTTGTCCGTCAGCAGTGGAACCTGACTGAAGAGGTGATGATTGAAATGGGATTGGATGTGACAACGAATTAAAAACGCTATAATATTAACAAAGGTCGCTTAATCAAACATTCGTTTATGAAAAAGACACTTTTAACCATACTGTTTATCACACTGCCGATGGTCGCTTTTGGCCAGTTAAAGGTGGGTATCATGAACCCCGACGAGGTTCTGGATGCCCTGCCTGAAACTGAGCAGGTAGAAGCCGAAATCAGAAGTTATATGCAGGAGCGTCAGCAGGCATTTCAAGACCGATATCAGGCTTGGGTGGAAGATCTGACCCAATTTTCCGAACAGGTTGAGGCCGGACAGCTCTCTGAGCAGGAACAGCGCCGCCAGGAAGAGAGCCTGACCGAAAGGCAGGAAGAGCTCAATAACCTGCAGGAGCGGATTCAGCGTCAGATCCAGCAGCGTCAGAATGAACTGTTTTCTCCACTTCTGAACCGGGTTGACCAGGCGATGAGTGAGGTTGCTGAAGAGCTTGGACTTGAGTTTGTACTGAATAAAAATACCGGTACCGGCGATCCCATTGTTTTTTACGCTTCAGAACGCGGAGTGGATATCACCCAAAGAGTCATCGAAAAACTTACACAGAACTAATACAGACCCTCTATTATCATGAAAAAAGTATATACGTTAGGATTTATCTGTCTCATTGCACTTACAACACTTATGGCAGCTCCTGCTGTACAGGCTCAGGATATGAAGATCGGGTTTGTAGAGCCGCGTGCGGTACTCGACAGAATGCCTGAAATGAGAGCGGTACAGCAGAGGCTTCAGAATTTTGCTGAACGCAAGCAGAGTGAACTGGCTACCAAAGAGCGTGAACTGCAGACCGAAATTGAACTCTACCAGCAAAAAGTGGGTGTGATCTCTGAATCGGCACGCCAGCAGGAAGAGGAGCGTCTCACCCAGCTCGACACCGAGTTCCGTCAGATGCAGCAGCAGGCACAGCA
The DNA here is from genome assembly GCA_050486245.1 of Rhodohalobacter sp. Classification (GTDB taxonomy): domain Bacteria; phylum Bacteroidota; class Rhodothermia; order Balneolales; family Balneolaceae; genus Rhodohalobacter. Next base: position 4,422 of record JBJHCX010000066.1, on the reverse strand, counting down.
AGAGATGCAGCAGCGACGTGCAGAACTGATGTCTCCGCTTCTGGAAGATATTCAGAATGCAATCAATGCAGTAGCCTCCAGAAAAGGCATTGACTACGTACTCAACACCACAACCTCAGCAGGCGACGTGATCATTCTCTACGTCTCCCCACAGGTACAGGAAGAGTACGATATCACCGATGACGTGATGCAGGAACTGGGCATCTAAAGAGACCCGATTCCAAACAAATTCAAAGCGGCTCTGTGAAAACAGGGCCGCTTTTTTTTCAGTGTACAGTGATCAGTGGGCAAAAGGCAAAAAGCAGAAGGCAAAAGAGAGCAGTCAACCATATTCAGGCATCAACAATTTTTGCCTTTTGCCTTCTCCACTTCTCCCTATTTGAATTCTGCAATAATGCGCGTATATTCATCGTAAAAATACGATAAAACATACAGGGGCCTGGCTCCAGGTTAAACAGACAGAGGATACTATGGTGGATAACAACGGTTCATCGGCTGAACAGATTAAACGCAGTGTGAAGGAGAAATATGCAAAAATTGCAGCCCGGCCAAAAATCGGAGGATGCTGTGGAACAGAAAGCAGCTGTTCAGGGGGGGATGGGATAGACTACTCAATATTTGCAGATAACTATTCTGACCTGCAAGGCTACAATCCTGAAGCAGATTTAGGATTGGGTTGCGGTTTGCCAACAGAATATGCCAGGATGAAAGCGGGTGATACTGTTGTCGATCTGGGATCGGGCGCGGGTAACGATGCTTTTGTAGCCCGGAAGATCGTGGGTGATACGGGTAAGGTGATCGGAATTGATATGACTGAAGTGATGGTTGACCTTTCAACAAAAAATGCAGATAAACTGGGTTATAAGAATGTGGAATTTGTCCTGGGCGATATTGAGGAGATACCCCTTGGCGATGCTGTTGCCGATGTGGCGGTCAGCAATTGTGTATTGAACCTGGTGCCCAATAAGGAGAGAGCGTTTAAAGAGATCTGGCGGATATTGAAGCCGGTCGGGCACTTCAGTATATCGGATGTGGTGATCTCGGGCAACCTTCCTGAAACACTCAGGCAAGATGCCGAGATGTATGCCGGCTGTGTGGCCGGAGCGATCGGTAAGGATGAGTACCTGGAGATCATAAAGAGTGCAGGGTTTGAGAATCTGACCATTCAGCAACTAAAGGAGATTACTCTGCCCGATGAATTGCTGCTTAATGTTTTCTCAAAAGAGGAATTGAGTGATTTTCGGCATTCAGCCACCGGAATTTACAGCATAACCGTCTATGCAGAAAAAGCTGCGTAGATGGAGTCTTACTCTCTGGCTCTGTCTATCCAAGACTCATTCCCATGTTCTGCCTGGGCAAATTTTGGTGTTTGTGAAATTACCAACCCTTTTTAATTGAACAGTCAGTGAATAGAAGATTGCAATCAACATCAGATACAATCCATAGAACAGAATAACCATGATAGATAGGAAATCCATAAAACTGAGCGACCCCGAAGTTGAACGATCGGCCGCGATTGCAAAGGCACTGGGACACCCCGCACGGATTGCCATATTAAAAATTTTGGCTCAGCGTAACACCTGTTTTTGCGGGGATATCACGGAGATTTTGCCCCTGGCTCAATCCACCGTTTCCCAGCATCTGAAAGCCCTCAAAAACGCCGGTTTGATCAAAGGCGAAGTGGAGGGGGTGCGAACCTGTTACTGCCTCAATCCCGATGGAATACAGGAGCTTAAGAGCCTGCTGTCTGACCTCTCTGATGAATTGATGCAGACCTGCTGCTGACAGGAGGCAAGATGCAAATCCATTCAGAGCACCTATACCGTAAACCGTAAACCGTACACCGTAAACCGTACACCGTAAACCGTACACCTTAATCACATGTACACAGAACTGAAAGAGTATATCACACAACGGATTCAGGAGTTTGATTCCATTCCCGCAGAGAGAAAGAAGACCCTGCGTGAGGTTGCAGATTTCGTGGCAGGTGAACTCAATAATCACGGCACGGTAAAGCTGAATTTTATCTGCACGCACAACAGCCGGCGGAGTCACCTGGCACAGATCTGGACACAAACGGCTGCGGCTTATTACGAAATAGAGGGGGTTGAGACCTTTTCGGGTGGCACGGAAGCCACCGCGTTTAATCCAAAGGCGGTAGCCGCAATTGAACGTGCCGGTTTTCATGTGGAGAATCCGGGCGGTGATAACCCACGTTATAACGTTCTATTTGCTGATGATGCAGCCCCCATGACCTGCTTCTCCAAAACATTTGACGATTCGGCCAACCCGGATCAACAGTTTGCAGCAATCATGACCTGCTCAGACGCCGATGAAAACTGTCCGTTTGTACCGGGAGCCTCCTATCGGAATCCGGTCACCTATCGCGACCCGAAGGAGTCTGACGGCACTGATCGTGAAGAGGAGACCTACGATGAGCGGTGCCGCCAGATCGCAGCCGAAATGCTCTATATGATGAATCAAGTCGCCTCAACGTGATATCAAAAGGAAAACGTTGAGTTACGATAGTTGGTAAAGAGTTGGGCCCGCTTTATCAGTCCGCCAGATAACATTCCCAAAGTGGAGTTGGATCTGCAACACATTAATCGTAAATTTACGATCAATACAGTAAACTTAAGAATGAATAGATATAATGAGTTATAAAACTGAGAAACAAACAGTCATGGAGGTGTACGATCCTGCCATGTGTTGCAGTACCGGAGTGTGCGGGCCTGATGTGGATGATGCACTTGCCGGTTTTGCGAATGATATCAAGTGGCTTAAAGCACAGGGGGTTCAGGTTAAACGATATAACCTGGGTCAGGAACCGGAAGCGTTTAAAATGTGTGTTCCGGTACTGACACGGATTCAGAAGGAGGGATCTGATGTACTTCCGATTATCATGGTTAACGGTGAGATGGTGTCAGAGGGTGGGTACCCTGACCGGACTGCCTTGATGCAGTGGAGCGGACTGACCCGCAATAACGGCCGTGTACCCTAGGCCACCCACCAACGGCCACTTCTTCATTCGACATTCAAAATACGAGAGTTGCAAGACATGCATAACCATTTATTAGGCTAAGAGACATAAGGATGTTACCGGAAATTACGCCATACATATTTTTTACAGGAAAGGGAGGTGTTGGTAAAACGTCACTGGCAAGCGCAACGGCGGTTAAACTGGCCGATCAGGGCAGGTCGGTGTTGCTGATCTGTACAGACCCTGCCTCAAACCTGAAAGAGGTTCTTGAGACTGAGGTGACCGATAGGCTAACACCGGTGAAAGGTGTTGAGAACCTGCATGCAGTCAATATCGACCCTGAGCAGTCGGCCGAGGAGTACCGAAACAGGGTGACATCCCCGATGGAGGGAATTTTGCCGGAAGCGGAGATCAACAAGATCAGAGAGGAGCTGTCAGGTGCCTGTACCACGGAGATCGCGGCATTTGACGAATTTGCCCGGTACGTTGCCGGTGATGGAGAGAATCAGCCCTACGATGTGATCATTTTTGATACCGCGCCGACCGGACACACCCTGCGCCTGTTGGAACTGCCAGCGGCCTGGAGTGAATTTATCGAGTCGAATCCGGACGGAGCGTCATGTATTGGTCCGTCGTCTGCATTGAAAACCAGCCAGGAGCGCTATCAGAAAGTGGTGGATCGGCTGAAGGATAAAGATGAAACGACAATCTACCTGGTAACCCGTCCCGACGGCTCTGCTCTTCGAGAGGCGGATCGATCCGGCCGGGAGCTGAAGGAGATGGGGCTGGTGAATCAGCTGCTCCTCATCAACGGCTATTTTGAGCCGGTGGATGAATCGGACCCGTTTGCACGAAAGATGCAGCAGATGGCAGATGAAACCCTGGAGAAGATGCCGGAGCGCCTCAAAAGGATGAAGCAGGTGGTATTTCCTCTCCGGCCCTACAATCTGCTGGGCATTGAGAAATTGCGAAGGGTTTTTGAGCCGCTCGAAAAAACGGAGATCATGGAGGGCAGCGGATCTATATTGACCGAAGATCACGAGAGTGATTATCCGGGACTTGAGGAGATGGTGGAGGATATCATCGGCGACAAAGATCACGGTTTGGTGATGACCATGGGGAAGGGCGGGGTTGGTAAAACAACCATTGCCGCGGCCATTGCCTTACGCCTGGCTCAAAAGGGATACCCGGTCCATCTCACCACAACCGATCCGGCCGCACACCTGATGGATCACATCGGGGAGATGAAGATTCCCGATAACCTGGAAGTGGACCGGATCGATCCGCATGCCGAAAAGCGGGCTTATATTGAAAAAGTGCTGAAGCAGAAGGGCAAGAATAGGACGGCTGAGGAGCTGAAGTTGCTAAAAGAGGATCTGGAATCGCCCTGTACGGAAGAGGTTGCGGTATTTCAGGCATTTTCAAAGGCGATACACCAGGCC
>JBJHCX010000065.1:0-10903 GCA_050486245.1 Rhodohalobacter sp. | reverse complement strand
ATGCGTGTCAGATAACTTTGGATCTGCTTATGCGAAATGTTTTAACCGGCCTGAAGGGAAGAATGGTTTTAATGAACTTTTCATTGATAAAGACGGCCTGTCGGGTTTATTGTCAGAAAAATTTTACTCTGCATTCAGAAATGCTTAATATTGGCCGGTTTGTAAATTCTCCGGGGGAGTTCATCAACAGATTCATTCCACTGACCGGGCTTCGGCAAAACGCTGACCATTGCTCAGGGTAGATTAGATGTCAGGATATTGCCGGCCGAAATAAGAATCAATTCCCTGTCCTCTGTCCGGATTTTGCTCTACTGCTTTAGGGCTGCTTGAAATCATAAAAACCTTTAAAAATACATTCATCACATTCATGAAAGAGTTCTTTCAAAACTTTTTTGACAAGTATGGTCTGTCTTTTATCATGGTTGCCAGCTACTTTGGCTCAGGGTCCATCTTTATTGCCAGCCAGGCCGGGGTTGAATACGGTTATATTCTGATATGGGCCGTTGTCGGTGCCGTCTTGCTTGGTTTTATGGCACAGGATATGAGTGCCCGGCTGGGGATTTTCGGGGATACGCTGATGACCTTTATTCGGAAAAAACTGGGTAAAAACGGGGCGCTGACCATAGCCCTGTTTCTTTCTCTCGGTTGTATCGCCTGGACACTGGCGCTGACTGCAGCTGTCGGCAAAAGCGTGGAAATATTAACCGGCGGAGCCCTTATATGGCAGCCTCTTGCGGTGGTAACGGGTATCTGTGCAATCCTTGTAGGCATCCTGAAGTACAATCATGTGGAGAAGGTGATGACCGGTATGATGTTCCTGCTTCTTGTTCTCTATCTTGTTGTGGCCGGGGCCAGCCAGCCCAATCTGCCGGAACTCGCTTCCGGTTTTATTCCGCAGCTTCCTGATATGGGTGCCATGATGCTGGGTGCTGCAATTTTGGGTACCACAGCCCTGTGGCCAAACTTTTTCCTGGAGTCGATCCTGGTCAAAAGAAAAGGTTGGAACAGCCAAAGGCATGTAAAATTGATGCGTACCGACCTGGCGATGGGTTATACCGTCGGCGGGTTGATTACCCTGGCAATCATTATCGTGGCCGCTGCAGTGCTTCGTCCGGCTGGCTATACCGAGCTCTCCTCCTTTATCGCACCGGGCGAAGCCCTGGAGATGGTACTCGGCCAGTGGGCAATGATCGTCTTCCTGCTGGGGGTTATTGCCGCAGCCTTTAACAGCATTGTCCCGATTATGTGGACCGTGCCCTATATGATTCTGGAAGCTCTTGATATTGACCATAAAGAGGGAACAAGCAAAACATTTAAGATGATTTTTGCCGGTGGAATCCTGATCGGAATGTTCTCTCCGCTGGTCTCGCATATTACCGGCCTGAGCGTGGTCGAAATGGTTACACTCTTCCCGGCTTACAACGGTGTATTCGGCCTCCCCCTCACCGCCGCACTTCTCTTCTGGGCTGTCAATGACAAAAAACTGATGGGCGTCAACACCAACTCCTGGAAGCTCAACTCGGCAAATGTGGTGCTGGTGCTCTTTTCAGCCTATATCGCGATCAATTCCGGCCGCGGCGTTATGAACGCCATCTTTGGAGGAATGTTCTCATAAGCCTAAATTCACTGAATGACACTATTTAACCTGTTTTTTCTTATCGGCAGCAACTCCATGGATCCTTTAACTGCAGTTCTGTTGCTGCTGATCGCGCTTGTCGGCGGATTTTGCATCACCACGATCGGTCCGGGCGGTATTTTTGTCACCATTGCACTCTTTACCATGCTGCCTCTCGACCCGAGTACCGTGGCCGGAACGGCAAGTGCCACATTTATCGCCACCGGTATTGTGGGAAGCCTGGGATACCTTCGCTCCGGCCAGTTAAAAGGGAAAATAGCGGGTAAAGCCGCAATTGTACTGAGCCTGGCATCGGTCATCGGAGCTTTCAGCGGTGCCCAGATCAACACGCTTCTGGATGCCAATACATTTGCCATACTTCTGGGTCTGTTTGTCTTTTTTACGGGACTTCTGATACTCTATCGGCAAAAAAATGAGCTGACTCCCGATAAAAAACTGAAAATGGAGACCGGTAAAGGCCTACTCTATATGGGCGGGGTGGGAATTGCTGTCGGGCTGCCCGGCGGACTTCTCGGTGTTGGCGGACCGGTACTGGCCGTGCCTTTGCTGGTTGTGCTCGGGGTGCCCATGCTGATGTCGGTTGCCCTGGCACAGGTTCAGTCGATCTTCATCTCTGGAATGGCGACCTTCGGCTATGCACTGCACGGGGCCGTTGACTGGATGCTGGCTCTCTTTTTAACCGTTCCACTTCTAATTGGGACGGTTGCCGGCTGGTATATGGCTCAGCGAATTCCGGTTTGGCGGCTTAAAGTAGCCCTGGCACTGGTGCTGGTTGTCCTGGGCATCTACCTGGCAACCGGCGGGGCGACTCCCGGTTCTGCCTGAACAGGGGTTCCGGCACCTTAACTCTCCCCCTGCAACCACTCTTCTGCAGGGGCATCACAGCTGATTTTAGGGAATATTGCAGCCTCATGTAGGGAAAAGGCTTACTCCGGAATAGGATTTTTGAGGAGTTAAAATGGCAGGGTTTTTTATGAACTTACCTACTCAAAGAAGGCGTTTATCCAATCCTAATGAAACCTGCCATGAGAAACGAAACGCGTGTATCGCCCGATCAGCTCTACAAAAAGTGCAACAGCGACATATTTTCATTTGATACGACCGACGACCTGAAGGATGAGGGAGTATATTTTGTCGGACAGGAGAGAGCCGTTGCTTCAGTGGATTTTGGTGTCAGGATGAGCCTCGATGGGTATAATATCTACGCCCTCGGGCCGGAAGAGATGGATAAGAGGTCTCTTGTGGAAAATCTGGTAGACAGAGAGGCCGCCCGGAGGGATGTGCCCGGCGATTGGGTCTATGTCTGCAACTTTGAGGATGAACAGAAACCGGTGGCGATTCGCTTGAAGGCCGGTGATGCCGTCCGGTTCAGGGATATGATGAACCGATTTGCAGAGGAGCTGCCCAACCTGCTCACCGGGGTATTCGAAAGTGAAGAGTATCAAAACCGGAGACAGGCAAGCGAAGAGAAGCTGAAGGAGAAAGAGCAGCAGGATTTCAGTGAAATTCAACAGAAAGCTGAAGAGAGAGACCTGTCAATTCTTCGTACGCCAATGGGTTATTCATTTGCTCCTATCAAAGATGGCGAAATTCTGAGCATGGATGATGTCCAGAAAATGAGTGACGAAGAGAAAGAGAAACTGGAGAGTGAGGTGCAGGAGCTCCAGAAAGAGCTGCAAAAAATTCTGAGACAAGTGCCCGAACGCCAGAGAAAGGTACGCCAGAAAAGGGCCGAATTAAACAAAGAGTTTGCAGAGTATGCAGTCAGAGGCCTGATTGAAGAGGTTCGCCGGGAGTTTGAATATGATAAAGAGATTCTGCGGTACCTTGACAACGTCCTGAAAGATATTGTAGAACATGTTCAGGAGATCCTTTCGCCGGGAGGCGGGAATCCGCTGATACAGGCCATTTCCGGTAAACAGGATCGAAATGTGCCGCCGGCCGAACACCCCTTTTTATGGAGATATACCGTAAATGTTATGGTGAACAACCAGGAGTGTAAGGGGGCTCCCGTCGTTTATGAAGAGCACCCGATTTATAATAACCTGATCGGGAGAATCGAGCACGTTTCTGAAATGGGGGCACTCACAACTGATTTTACCTATCTCAAACCGGGAGCCCTGCATAAAGCCAACGGCGGCTTTCTGATAGTGGATGCCATGAGGCTTCTGACTCAGCCCTTTGCATGGGAAGGGCTCAAGCGAGCGCTGCTGAGCCGGAGGCTTAAAATTGAAGCTCCGGGCGAAATGTATGGACTCTTCAGTACGGTTTCACTCGAACCGGAACCGATCGAACTGGATGTAAAAGTCGTGTTGACGGGCAGCCGTTTGCTGTACTATCTGCTCTGTGAGTACGATGAGGACTTTAAAAACCTGTTTAAGGTAGAGGTTGACTTTGAAGAACAGATCGACCGATCACCGGATTCTGAACAGCTCATTGCCAGACTTATAGCAGGGCTTGCCGGTAAACACGATCTCAACCCTTTTGATAAAAGAGCCGTGGCCAGAATTATTGAACATACTTCACGAATGGCTGATGACAACGAAAAGATGTCGACCCGGTCTGTTGAAATCTTGGACCTTTTGAGAGAAGCCGACTACTGGAGCCGTCAGAACGGACGTAAGGTGACCGGGAGGGGCGAAGTTCAAAAAGCGATTGAACAGCGGGAGTACCGTTCCGGAAGGATTCGTGACCGGTATCGCGAACAGATTCTGCGAAACACGCTTTTCATCGATACCGAAGGCGAGAAATCCGGGCAGGTGAACGGCCTGTCGGTACTGATGCTCGGGAACATGATCTTCGGCCACCCATCCCGAATTACAGCCCGGGCCCGGGTCGGCAAGGGTGAAGTCATCAATATCGAGAGAGAGGTAAAAATGAGCGGGCCGATCCACTCCAAGGGCGTCCTGATTCTGACCGGTTTTCTGGGCGCCCGGTATGCCTCCGAAAAACCGCTGTCGTTAACGGCAAGCCTGGTCTTTGAACAGTCGTATGGAGGGGTAGACGGCGACAGTGCATCGTCTGCCGAACTCTATGCACTGCTCTCAGCAATTGGTAATATCCCTGTCAAACAGTCGATCGCGGTTACCGGCTCGGTCAACCAGCACGGTGACATTCAGCCCATCGGAGGAGTGAATGAAAAAATTGAAGGGTTTTTTGAAATTTGCTCAAAACGGGGATTGACTGGAGAGCAGGGGGTACTCATACCGGCTGCAAATGTGAAAAACCTGATGCTTAAAAAAGAGGTTGTCAGTGCCGTGGAAGAGGGTATGTTTCATATTTATGCCGTAAACCATGTTGATGAGGGTATGGAGCTGCTAACCGGATTGCAAATGGGGAAAAAGGATGAGTCTGGTGCATATCCTGAGGACTCTGTCAACCACAGGGTAGAGAAACAACTGGACCGATACGCCTCGGTTCAGAAAAATTTTGCAAACAGAACCCAGAAGGCCAATGGTGAAAATGGGGAGACTGAATCATGAAGATTGAATCTATACTGGTTGGAGTAGATTCTGTGACCGGCTCCGTACCTGTCATCCGGGCTGCAATTGAACTGTCGCGGAAAAGCGGAGCCAGTTTACATGCTCTGTTTATCGAAGAGGATGAGTGGTATGCGGCCAGTAAATTTTCCTTCTCAAGCCGTGTCAGCAGTCTGACCGGTGAGATTTTGTCATTTTCCGAGACAGATATCGAGGGCGAAATCAAGGCCCACCGTGCACTTCTTAGAAACCTGGTCGAAAATCATAGTACGGAATATCAGGTGGAGTATCATTTTGAATCGGTTCGGGGTTTGACACAGCGAAGCCTGTTGAAAATGGCCGACTCATTCGGGCTGTTTGTCATTGGCAGAAACCGTCACCCGGATCGGGGTATTTCCAAACTGGGGAGTAATGCAAGATTTTTTATTCAACATTCTGAAGTTCCGCTGCTGGTGTGGAATAACGGAGCAGAGTGGCCGCCCGTTTTGACTGCATTTTGTCAAGAGCCGCGGGAGTCAATAAATTTGATTCGGTGGGCACTGGGACTCAGCAGGCTCCTTGAAAAAGAACCTGAGTTTATCTGGCCGATATCCCTGACTGAACGCCCTGATTTCGAAAGGCTTTACGATCAACTGAAAAGTGTTTTGCCCGGAGCGGCCGATGGGGTGATGAACTGCAGCAAAGGCCGTGAACAGTTTTTGGCCGAGGCGCATAAAAGGGTGAAACGGTTGATGATCATTGACAGAAACCCCATGAATAGAAGTGAGGCCTTGGCAAAGGTAACAGGCAGTTCGGGATCGGTATTGCTGGTATAGCATCGTGCTAAGTACAGTGCAAAAAAAAGCTCCGAACCGTTTCTGGAAAACGAATCCGGAGCTGCTCTCTTTCTGAAATTGGTCGAAGCCATCAACCTCCTTTCGTCAGCATGATCTGATTCAAGTTGTGGGGATATTTTCTCAGTCCCAAACGAGTCAGGACACTCCCGGCTGTGGCTTCGATGGTTGCCTTATAAAAAAACGCGGCTGCTCTCCTGCGTTTTACGGTTTTTGCTGCTCTCTCTTTCTCTGCTCTCTGTATGTTATTGCTAACAATCGAAAATTCACAAAATGGTTAACCGGAGCACACTGTTCAAAATCTTCGTAGAAAAGTTTCGAATAGAGTCAGCGGAATATTTTTTCTGAACTGAATAACCTTCGGCCGTAGCCCTTATGTTACTCTGTGCTCTAAAGCATGTCAGTATGTCAATGAGTTCAAATCCTCTTCACTTGTAGTATACAAACACCTTGAAAAGGATGGTGTAAGGCTTTTGAAAATGGTTGTGTAATCTTTTTTTGATTTGAATTGTGAATTATAAATTGACAAGATGCATGAATCAGGCAATAGATTTACCCATCAACTCTTCCATCTTGCCGATAACCCCCTTCACCTGTTCCCAATCGGTGTACTCGTGATCCCTGCTGGTATCGGTGTCGCCCCCGGATCGGCTGCTGATCATTCGCATAATGAAACGTTTAAAGAAATCGTATTGGGTATAACGCAATGCACCGGCCACCTGTTCGGTAACCTTGGGGTTCCATCCGGTTTCCAATAGAAAATCTTCGGTATGCTGTTTCAGCTCTTTCCACGATTCGGGCTCATCGGCGGCAGCGGTTAAACTGACGGAGAGGAAAGCTGTATTCATCCGGTTCAAGGCCTTATGGTGAGTCTGGACAAAGTTTTTGACTGCCAGCTGATACTTGCCTCCGTGAAGTGACGCCGCTACGATGACGGCATCGAACTCATCGGGTGCAGGAGGTGTCACAACAGCATCAAACAGTGCCGGCACATGTCCTGCTTTTTCAGTTTCATCACGAAGGAACTCACAAATTTTTTGGGTCTGGCCCTCGGTAGTGGCATATACGATCATCAGTTTCATGGATGTCTCGATTTAAGGTGAATGTAAATTCAGGATGCGGATTCTGATCTGGTGGTTTCCGGTTATCCGTGGCAAACAGCTCTCATTCAATATCTACCTTTTGCACATCGACTATGTAGTAGACTTCATCCTCTACAAAGTCGATTACGCCGCTAATGACCTGGAATGCATCACCGGCCCGGAAGGGCAGTTTGGCTTCGGGTATGAGATTGGTAGACTGCCTGATGGTGATGGCTCCCCCCTCATTCTCCCACTGCTGCATCAGTTGGTGATATACCACTGTCTCTTTGGGGACATCGAGCACAATCCGGATTCGTTTTTGATGGGGCTTCATATTTCCTCCCTGGGTTGTTCATTTTAAACATGGACAGGGTTCCCGCCTTTAACGGTTCCCTGTCTGACAATTATGTTATTGAAAGTTAATTTGCCATGGAATCGGTGTAATGATGGAACTCGACTCATCATTTTGCCGAATGGCGTGTAGGGTTTTCTTGACACCCTGAATTTTTTTCATCGGAACACGTCGGATATCAGTTATATCATTACAAAATGAATGGGATATTGTTTACATCGAACGGTACTTGTTTAGACAACAAAGAGATGGAAAAATCGAGAAGTTGAATGAACCAAAGCCAACAGACTCCAAGCAATTTTACAGTGTGTCTGTGGATCATTTATAGCATTAAAAATTAAACTGAGATCAAGATGAAAACGACAATCACCCTGCTTTTTTTAACTGCTTCACTGATGATGGCCACTAACCCGGCATCCGCCCAGCAGACAGCACAGCAACAACAGCAACAGATGCAGAAACAGATGGATCATATGATGAGCCAGATGAACCGCATGATGGAGAAGACACAAAATATGAACCGGGAACTGAGCCGGCAGATGGAGCAGGCACAGAATGAACAGATGCGCAACCAGTACCGAATGATGCACCGGTTCAATGAACAGATGACAATGACTCTGGGAAATATGAAAAACAGTGCTGAACGATGTGAAATGATGCTGCATGACCGGGAAATGATGCGTGACCGGGAAATGAGACAGGAGATGGAGCGGATGCACCGTCATCTGTCTGAAATGACCGAGGAGATGGAGAACGCCATTCAAACGATGGAGCGCATGGCTGAACGGCTGCGAATTCGTCAGTCTCAAGATTAGAGGGAACTGAATCCATTGTCAGAAAAGTTTCAAGATATCATCCTACAGATCTGGCTGGTCACGGTCATGATTGCAGCCGGTTACGGCCAGAGTATGGCTCAAAACGTTGTCTATTCCGGCGGAGTTCAGTACTCTGCAGGGGCATATTATTTTGAGGAGACAACTAAAAGCTTCTACCTGACAAATGGATTTTCATGGCAGACAGACCGTTACTCCCTGTCTGCATCGTTTCCGTTTGTTGTACAGAGCACACCCTGGGTATCCTATACAGAATTTGGCGGAGTTCCCACCGGAGGAACCCAGAGCGGTGAGGTTCACCAATCGGGCAGACGTAATCATGGAGGAGGGAATGGAGAAGGACGAAATCGCCTTGCCCTTTCAGATACCACATCCTATACAAGGGCTGGGTTCAGCGACCCTTCACTCTCAGCTTCACTCAATCTCTATTCCAATGCTGCCCGCCGTATATCCGTAAGCCTGAATGGACAGGTGAAAATTCCTTTGACAAACCCTTCAACCGGGTATGGTACCGGTGCATGGGATACAGGTGCCGGCCTGGCAGTATCCAATAGTTTTCGGACTCAATGGATGGTGTTTGTTTCGGCCATGTACTGGTGGATGGGAGATATGGATGAACTGGAGCTGAATAATACCCTGGCATACGGTGTAAGTGTAGGCCGGATGACCCAGGGAGGCCGGCTGTTGGTCACAACATCATTTAACGGATTTACAAGGATTGCCGATGAGTTCGATCCGCCGTTAACCATTGGGCTGGGGGCAGGCCTTCGTGCAAGCCGGGTGGTCTTTTTGAATAGCCATTTGACCTTCGGATTGAGTGAGGCAGCACCCGATTTATCTGCCGGAGCGGGGTGGTCCATCCGTTTTTAACCACATTTTCGATAAAACAACAAACGAATCAAAGAGGTAGGCAGAATGGATATGAAAGTAAACTTTGAAAAAAACTGTAATGAGGCGATTTCATGGATTAATGAAATTTCGGGCAGGGCAGGCTTCCCCTCCAGGCCTGATTGGGCATATAGTGCCCTGAAATCGGTTCTGCATGCAATCAGAGACCGATCGACCATCGAAGAGGTCTTCCAGTTTGCGGCCCAGCTGCCGCTGGTAATTAAAGGGGTCTTTTTTGAAGGGTATAAACCTTCGGGCAAACCGGAAAAATTAAGCTCGGAAGAGTTTATGATGAGAATCAGAAAAGATATGGGAACGGTAAACGAGATTCCGGCCGGCGAGGCATTTCGGATAGTACTGGAGCTTCTTTATGAAAAAACCTCCGCGGGCGAGATGAACCAGTTGAGAGGGCTGATGCCAAAAGATATCCAGAAAATATGGGATAAGGCATACCCTCAAAAAACCGCTTCTTTGCATTAAATAGAGAAACAGGTTTAAAAAAACCGAATAACAATGAACCATTCAATAAAGAGGTCAAATTATGTCACTTGCAAAAGTAATCGAGGTTATTGCAGAGGGAGCAACCATGGAAGATGCGGTGAAGAGTGCTGTTGCCCAAGCTTCCAAAACCGTACACAACATCCGCAGTGTATATTGTGAAAATATGCAGGGAATTGTAGAGAATAATAAAGTGGTGAAATTCAGGGTAAATGCGAAAATCACATTTGTCCTGGATGACCAGAAAGCCAGATAGTGTGGGGGGCGCCGGTTTGGCTGACCGGTTTTTAGTGGTGTGATAGGAATCATATCTGGACTCTCTCATATTTTGTGTAGGTTCTTTTCGCCGGAAATTCCGGCCTGATTTGACTCTCTTCATAGTACAACGGGTTTGGTTTGGGGTAATTTGTCGGTTAACGGGTGAAATGAAGCCAGGTGTTTTCGGAACCAGGTGCCGGCAATATCTGCGACCTCCTCCAGCTTGCCAGGCTCCTGAAACAGGTGTGAAGCTCCCGGAACGATCACCAGCTGTTTTTCACCGGCAAGCTTTTTAAAAGCTGATTTGTTGAGCCTGATCACCTCGAAATCGAGCTCGCCCACAATCAGCATCACCGGAACATTTACCCGGTTCAGCAGATGTTCAACCAGGTCGGGCCGGCCGCCCCGTGAAACCACGGCACCGATGATCCCTTCCAGGTCGGAGGCCGCTTTAAGGGCCGAGGCGGCTCCGGTACTGGCTCCGAACAGGCCGATCTTTAAATGTCTGTACTGCCGGTGCCGCTGCATCCAGAGGATGATCGACTTGAGCCGGGTTGTGAGCAGGCCGATATCAAATCGGTTTGACAGAATGCTCTCCTCTTTGCTGCTGAGAAGATCACACAGGAGAGTCGCGCATCCGCTTTCGCGAAGTATCTCTGCAACTTTAACGTTGCGCGGGCTGAGCCTGCTGCTGCCACTGCCGTGTGAAAATATGATCACACTCTCAGCACCTTCAGGGATGATCAAATCAGCCTTTAGTATGATGCCATTGATAGGAATTTTGATCCGCTTTTTGTTCTTCATGTCTGACAAGGTTTTTGGTTACGATTCATCCGGAAATTCCGGTGGTTGCCCTCATCGGGCACGATTTATCATGAATCCGGGCATCCGGCCGGACCAGAGAAACCTGCATCGGGATTGCCGAACCGGCAGAACTTCCGGGGATCCGCTACAGACAATATCCCATCCCTTCGTCAATCTATTTGTAAGGGAGCCTGAGACCGCTTGTGTAACCCTTCTACTATAGAGTTGTAAGAAGTTTAC
>JBJHCX010000064.1:0-10913 GCA_050486245.1 Rhodohalobacter sp. | reverse complement strand
AAACTACTGTAATTTCTTTGTAATCGGGATGAATTCCTTTTTTCATAATCGTGGTCTGGCATTGGTTGAATCTTCAATAGACACCAAAGATACGGGATCATTTCACATTATGCAATGACCGATGCAACACCAAAATGAAAGCGGTGAATGAAACACCCGCAACAGGAGTTGTGGGTGTTCCGGTTCATCAGCCCCAGACCAAAAGCGTGTTGTCGGTTTCCGTTGTCAGCCCATGGGGTATCTTCTCCCCGTCAAGGGCTGAACGGTCGTACTCCTCGAGGGTGAACTCATCGACCAGGATTGCATCAAAACGGGCCTGTTCGGTTTTACGAACCTGCCCGGCTTCTTCTGACGTGATGATCCTCTTTTTCAGGGCCGGATCGAGCTGTTTGAGGACTTCCTCTTTTTTCAGCTCACCCTCTTTTGTCGCCTTGTATAGTTTTTTATAGACCGGAAATGACTCCTCAACCATCGCCATGGCATGTTCATATCTGCCCAGGGCCTCTTCGGCTGACTTCGGGATGTAGATATCTGCGGTTATACGGTCTCGCTGGCTGCCTCGCACCTGCATAGCCTGTGCCACTTGATGTCCCAGTTTATCCGAGGGTTTTTTGCCCATCCGGTTCATTCGGGACCAGAGTGCGACGGGCCCCCTGAAGAACCAGGTGAGCCCGGGCACTTCAATCTCCTGGTAGATCTCATCGAATGCGGTCTGTATTCTGTAAAATGAGTGTTCCATGGCCCATTTAAAATAGGCCTCATCTTCTCTATTTCGCCCTTCCGCTTCAAACCGCCTCAGGGTAGCGGCAGCCAGGAACATCCAGCTCAATATATCGGCATACCGTCCTGCCAGTTTCTCCTTCATCTTCAATGCCCCGCCGTACGATCCGAGGGCAATATCCGCCATCAGGGCAAAGTTTGCGGATGCCCAGGCCAGGCGCTTGTGATATCTGGCCGCCGGTCCGCTAACCGGCGATGAGGCCAGCCGCCCCCGGGTAATGCTCAGCAAAAATGTTCGGACATCGTTCTGTATCACATGACCGATATGCTTCCAGAAAGCATCATCAAACGCCTTCACATCTTTCTCCATCAGCGCCTGAATCTCTTTCAATGCGTAGGGGTGGCTTCGAATGGCCCCCTGGCCAAAGATCATCAGTGTACGGGTCAGAATATTGGCACCCTCTACCGTAATTGCAATGGGCATGGCAATATAGCTGTGTGCAAACAGGTTGCGTGGGCCGCGTGAGATGCCGGCTCCACCGGTGATATCCATTGCATCGTTGATGATCTCACGTCCTAACTCAGTGAAATTATATTTTGCGATGGCTGTAACAACGGCAGGTTTGGCTCCCTTGTCCAGCGCTCCGCAAATGTAGCCCCTGGCGGCATCCATCAGGTAGGTATACCCACCAATTCTGGCCATCGGTTCTTCGATCCCTTCAAACCTGCCGATATTGAGTCCGAACTGCTTTCGTATGGCTGCATAGGCTCCCACGGCACGGGTCGCTGTACGGGCGCCTCCGATCGCCTGAGCGGGCAGTGAAATTCCGCGTCCCACGGCCAGCGACTCCATCAGCATGCGCCAGCCGTTTCCGGCTCCGTCAACTCCACCGATGATTGAGCCGACAGGCACAATCACATCCTTTCCTCGGGTCGGGCAGTTGTGAAACGGCACACCCAGCGGATCGTGTCGCTTGCCGAGTTCAACTCCCTCTGTCTGGCTTGGCACCAGCGCGGCTGTAATTCCCAAATCTTCGCCTTTGCCCAGAAGATTCTCCGGATCACGCAGCTTGAATGCCAGCCCGATGACCGTTGATATGGATGCCAGGGTGATATAGCGCTTATCCCAGTTCAGTCTCAGATAGAGATTGCCATCCTCGCCGCGAAAGACCTCGCCGCGGCTTTGCATCCCCCCTGCATCCGATCCGGCATTGGGTTCGGTCAGGGCAAAACAGGGCATCTCTTCTCCCCTGGCAAGGCGAGGCAGATAGTGATCTTTCTGCTCCTGCGTGCCATAGTGCATCAGCAGTTCTGCCGGGCCGAGTGAATTCGGAACCATCACCGTGGTAGCGAGAGGCCCGCACCTCGATGCCAGCTTGGCCACAATCATACTGTGTGCATTGGCAGAGAATCCGAGGCCGCCATACTCTTCCGGTATGATCAATCCAAAAAAGCCCTTCTCTTTCATGAAAGCCCAGGTTTCATCCTTAAACTCCCTTCGCTGAAAAACCTCCCAGTCAGAAACCATGGCACAGAGCTCTTCGACCGGCCCTTCCAAAAAGGCCCGTTCCCGGTCCGTTAATTCCGGATAGGCTTCCGAGTTGAGACGCTTCAGGTCCGGCTTTCCTGAAAAGAGCTCTCCCTCTGCCCAGACCGTTCCGGCATCAATAGCGGTCTGTTCCGTTTCAGAGATGGCCGGCAGTATTTTCAGAGCTTCCAGTATTTTCATAATCGGGCCGGATAGCAGTGTCCTCCTGACCGGTTTCACATTGAATACCACCGCCAGAATGAGATAGGCCGATATCAGCCAGATGGGTGCGCCCAGCCCGCCAAGGGCAACCAGGCCCGCAACGGCCCATAGCCAAAGCGGAGCCCCGGTGTAGCCAAAAACTAAAAATACCAGGATGATTCCGGCCCAGACGCCCCAGGCGGTCAGTTCATTGAAAATTCCAAGTTGATTGATGAGTGCTTCCATAGCAGCCTCCTGTTTAAACGGGTGATTTTTGAATGATAAAGCCCTGAATGATATGGTTAATGGCCTGATCAATAAATTTCTCCCTCGGCACCCTTGTATCGAGCCTTTTGCTCAATATCACCGAAACGATTCCATGAATCTGTGCCCAGAGCGTGTAGGCACTTAACAGGGGGTCGTCTACCTCGAGAGCTCCATTTTTTTTACCTTCAAGGATTACCCCGGCAAGCAGTTCATAGCTGTCTCGAACCTGCTGAAACTTCTCTTTCGGATACTTGGGCATCTCTTCGGGCCTGACCATATAGATAATTTCATACTCCTTCGGGTTTTCCAGTGCGTACCGGATGTAAGCATGCGCCAGTGCATCGAGCTGTTCAACCGGACCGGCATTGGGATCAAGGGCATCGCGCAGCGACCGGTTGAGGCGGGTGATGCTCTCCTCGACAAGGGCCAGAAGCAGATCATCCTTATTTTTAAAGTGAAGATAGATACTGGTGGCTGTGACATCTGCCCGCTTTGCAATTCTTCGCATCGACATTTTGCTGAATCCCTGACTCAGCAACAGATCCTTGCTGACTTCTAATATTTCTTCTCTGAGAGACATAAAGAGAGGTTAACACTGTTAAGTTTACACTCACAATTTAGCAAATCTTTGCTGAATGTCAACCTGCCTGAAAATTTTCTCAGGTCACCAGACCCTCATCTTCAGAGCCGAAAGGAGACGTAGTGAATCGTTTTCCGGTTCTCAAGATGCATTTTTTCATAATAGGTCTGAATAGAGAGCACCTGATCTTCAGGCCTGTCGCGATATACATCATCTATGCGTTCATGAATGGTGCACCCCTCCTGATCAATGATTTCAAGGGTGTACTCATAGAGGAAGTCTGAGTCTGTTTTCAGATGAATCAGTGCTCCCGGCTTCAATATCTTGCGGTAGATATTCAGAAACTTGGGAGAGGTCAGCCTTTTCTTCTCTTTCGATTCACGCAGAAACGGATCGGGAAAGGTGATCCAGATCTCATCCACCTCACCCTGCCCGAAATACTCTTCAATATGGTCAATATAGAGGCGCATGAAATGGACATTCGGAAGCGGCTCTTCAAGCGCTTTTTTGGCCCCGGTCCAGATTCGCCACCCTTTTTTGTCAATTCCGACAAAATTCTTTTCCGGAAATGCCCTTGCCAGGTTTACCGTGTACTCCCCTTTGCCACAGGCAAGTTCAAGTACAATCGGATTGTCATTCCTGAAGATCTTCCGGTGCCATTTTCCTTTAGGCTTCTCCATCTTTCCATCCTGAAAATCGGTGTACTCAAATACATTGGAGAACCTTGCCACATCATCAAACTTTTTCAGTTTGTTCTTGCCCATTCCTGCTGCTCTGCTTGGTTTGATTGATCAACTGTTAACGCTGGAGGATTTAATTTGATCCGGATCACCCCCGCTTCGCCCGGCTCCCTGCCTACACGGAAAAATAGTCAGGCTCATTTCCTTTTTTCCATTTAATGTTACAGCCAATACTGGGAATTTGGTCTTCCGACACAGGCTGGCCGGACAACACTTTATCGGTTGCCTCACGCAGATCCTTTCCATTCACGGGAAGTTCATTTTTGGGACGGCTTCCGTCAAACTGTCCGCGATAGACCAGCTCATGCCTCTCATTAAACAGAAACAGGTCGGGCGTACAGGCAGCTTTATAGGCTATTGCCACCTCCTGGGTTTCATCATAGAGATATGGAAACGGATAACCGTACTTCTCTGCATCCTCTTTCATCTTTTCGGGACTGTCGTCCGGATATTTTTCAACATCGTTTGAACTGATGGCCACGATCCCGACCCCCTTCGGCAGATACTCTTTGGCATACCTGACCAGCTCCTCTTTGATATGAATAACATAGGGACAGTGATTGCAGATAAACATCACCAGCAGCGCTTTATTACCGCGATAATCTTTGAGTTTTACGGTTTTACCGGTCACGCTGTCCGGAAGCTCAAATTTGGGTGCCTGGGTTCCTATCTCAAGCATGGTTGAATTTACAGCAGCCATAATCAGTTGATCTAAACGTTTGAGTTCTGGTTTACTCTATCAACAGAATGAACCGTGTCAGAATTCAGTTCATCCAGACCGCAAAGATAGCAAATAATATCCTGCAGAATCAGAATGATTCTTCATCAAACAATGACCTCTGACCGGTTTGCGGCCTTCTGAACGCATCGCTGTTCAGGCATTCGCGCTTCCTGTTGAGCCCAAGCCTTTTGCGATGTATTTCCATCAACTGGCGGATCTGTTCAGCATACGGGCCTGCACTCTTGAATCGCTGCCCGAATTCGCTTCTGTTTAGCTGACCGTTTTTCAGGCTCCTGATCCGGTTTAATACCTTCTCTTTACGATCGGGAAAGTGATCTTCGAGCCATTTCACAAAGAGATCTTTAACACCCAATGGAAGCCGAACGATGGTATGCGAAACCGAACTTGCACCCGCATCGGCCACTGCTTCCATGACCGGGACAATCTCCTCATCGGTCAGCCCTGGAATAATGGGAGCAATATTGACGTGTACCGGAATGCCGGCATCCGAAAGTTCACGAATGGCTTGCAGCCTCCGGGCCGGACGCGACGTTCTGGGCTCCATCACATGTGTGAGTTCTGGCCTGAGAGTGGTCACCGAGACAATCACCTTTACGGCCTGATACAATGCCAATTCTGACAAAAGGTCCAGATCTCGCGTAACGAGGTAGTTTTTTGTGATGATGGCAAGCGGATGCCTGCATTCAGCCAGCACCTCAACACAGCCCCGGGTAATCCGGAGGGTCTTCTCAATGGGCTGATAGGGATCGGTCACCCCGCTCATCACCAGGGTTTTGGGCATCCATTTCGTGTCAGACAACGTTTCACGCAGAAGCTTCGGGGCATCATATTTAACGACGATCCTCGACTCAAAATCAAGTCCTGCGCTCATCCCCAGAAACTCATGCGTTGGACGCGCATAGCAATAGACACACCCATGTTCACAGCCCCGGTAAGGGTTGACACTCACATCGAACGGGATATCGGGACTTCGATTTACCGATATGATCCCGGAAGTATGGTCTTTTAAGAGTTGCGTCTTCGGCTTGCCGAGCCGGCCCGTCATCTCATCAGGGTCGTACACAACATCTGTTTTCTGAAACCTGTTTTTGGGATTGTGGGCTGCTCCGCGCCCTTTTATTGACTGACTCATACATTGAACATGTTTTATACATATACAATGTATCTGTTTCTGCCGTGCATTTCAAATGCGGATCGAATTTAATTCGGAACACAGACTACGACAAAAAAAGCCCCGCCGCGGATAACCGGCAGGGCTTTTAAAAGGGGTGTAAGAAGACGTTGCTGCTTACTTCTCTTCGGTAAAAGCGTTGAAGACCATCAACAGGTCCTGGGCAACTTCCTCTTTGGTCCTGCCTTCAATTCTGTGCCTTGGCACCATGGCTTTAATTTCACCATCCACAAAATAGGCAAAGGCCGGTGAGGAGGGTGGGTATTCACTAAAATATTCACGTGCACGGGCGGTAGCCTCCTTATCCTGGCCCGCAAAGACGGTGACCATATAGTCCGGCTTGATCTCAGACTGTTCGAGTGCAACACCGATAGCCGGCCTTGCATTGCCGGCGGCACAGCCGCATACCGAGTTGATAACCATCAGCATGGTTCCCTCATTATACTCCTTCATTGCACGATCTACATCGTCAGGGGTTTTTAGCTCTTCTACTCCTAAATTCGTAAGTTCTTCTCGCATCCAGGATGTATCCGGGCCGACTCCAAATCCAAATTGCATAATAATATCTGTTTTTAATTGCTACATTTCATTTGCACTGAATATAACGAATTTCTAAAACATAAATGAATCTGCCGGCCGTTCCTCACCTACCCTGCAAGGATCTGCCGGGAATCTGAATGAAACCGAAATTTTTACTCTATTAAATGAGATCAACGATCCAATATCTGGCAACCATAACTCTTCTGACAGCACTCTTTGCAGGCTGCGGAAGCACTCAACAGTTTACCCCTAAACCCGTTACACAGGAGCTCCAAATAGATGGCAATCTGTCTGACTGGAACACGTCAGAAGCGGTCTTTGAATCGCGAGACCAGGCTAACTATTATGCCGCCTTCGATGACGAATTTCTCTATCTCTTTATTGAGGTTCGCAGTCCGCAAAAAGATATGGCAATCAGGCGTTCAGGCTTGACGGTCTATCTGAGTGACGACAGAGACAACCGAAAACAGATCGGTGTGGGGTTTCCTCCGGGATCGTTTAATATGCTGCGCGAGTATCCAAATGCGTTCAGAGAGTTTACGCGTGACGGAGAGTGGATGTCGAAGCCTGCCAACCGTGAATTGTTGGAATCGCTGAACGAAGAACTCTTTGAAAGAGTGATGATCGTTGAGCGTCAGGAAGGGAGCTCGGATCCATCGTACGGATTTATCGACCCTTCCCAGCTCGAAGTTGACGGCATGCTCGTGGCAGTGAACCGGGATAGCCGCTATATCGGATTGGAGATGCGCATACCCCGCGACGGCTCGTCCCTATACCGATTCAGCGGTGATGAGGTTTGGGTCGGCTTTGCCATAGAACCTCCTGATTTTCGTGTTCGTGACAATTCAGACTACTCGGCAACCAGCAACCGAAGAGATGCCTATGGCAACCGCTCACGGCAAAGGTCACAGCCCAGGCAAAATATCAGCCGCAACCTGGGATCGATGGAAAGGTGGTACAAAATCAACTTTCAAAACCCATAAAAAAAAGGCGTTCAGTGAGTGAACGCCTTTTCATTGTCTAACGTTAAATGACCCTTAAGAGGTCGCCTCTTTGTAATAGTTCGCTACCTGTTCCCAGTTCACAACATTCCAAAAAGCCTTCAGGTAATCCGGCCGGCGATTCTGGTAATTCAGGTAGTAGGCGTGTTCCCACACATCCACTCCCAAAACAGGGGTTAAACCATCCATAATCGGGCTGTTCTGATTGGCCGTTGAGGTTACCTTCAGGTTACCTGACTGATCAACAACCAGCCATCCCCATCCGGATCCGAACTGTGTGGCCGCAGCCGTGCTGAACTCCTCCTTAAATTTGTCAAAGCTGCCGAAAGCGTCATCAATCGCCTTGGCCAGGTCGCCAGACGGCTTTCCTCCGCCGTTCGGTGACATGACCGTCCAAAACAGGTTGTGGTTGGCATAACCGCCGCCATTGTTAATAACAGCCTGCTTCTTGTCGGCCGGCACTTCATCAACCCTTTTCAGTACTTCCTCTATCGGCAAGTTGGCAAATTCATGGCCTTCAAGGGCAGCATTCAGCTTGTTTGTATACCCCTGGTGATGCTTGCCATGGTGGATTTCCATCGTTCTCTTATCAATGTGTGGTTCCAGTGCATCATGTGCATATGGAAGATCGGGTAATTCGAATGACATAAAGGTTTCTTTTTTTGAGTTATATAATTATTAACGCATTCCTATTCAATACGTTATCATATCGTTTCAACTGAATAAAAAATTAACGACAGAAAACGTTCCAACAAAATTTAAATCGGCGAAAAGAAATTTTTTGATGTTGGGAGCAATTGATAACTAAATTACGGTGTTGCGAAGTTTTTACTGAATCCAATCTATTATTATGAGTTTCGATTATGATGTTATCATCATCGGCAGTGGGCCTGCCGGTTTTTCATGTGCGATGCAAAGCACAAAATTTGACAAGAAAGTATTAGTTGTAGAGGCGGATGACAATCATCTGGGGGGAACATGGCTCAATAAAGGTACCGTGCCGAGCAAAGCATTGCGAGAAGCCGCTGAGCTCATTCAGGACTTTCATACACAGTTCGGGGATGAGAGGGGGCGCAAACCGTTTGAACGTTTTCGGATGGAGGATCTGCTAACCTATAAAAAGAGTGCGTTAGACAGTAAAAACCGCAAGGTTAAGACAGACCTGATCAAAAATCGTGTTGATACGGCTCGAGGCTGGGGAAAAATAACCGGCCCCAATACGGTAGAAGTGTATGACAATCTCAAACAGACAACACCGTACAGTGCAAAGCACATCCTGATTGCATCGGGAAGCAGCCCCAGGCCACCTGAAAATTTTGAGATCGATCACCGAACGGTTCTGGATTACAACTCCATTCTGGATATCACACACATCCCCCGCCGGCTGGTAATTGTGGGCAGCGGCGTCATTGCATTTGAATTTGCAACCATCTTTGCTTCCCTGGGTACACGGATCACTCTGCTGAACGACTCTGACAACCTTCTCTCATTTATTGACAATGAAGTCAGGGATGAACTGCTTAAGGGTCTGAAGCGAAGAAATATCGAAGTCACTCCGCTTGCCGAGGTGAAGAGTGTGACCAGAAACGACCTTCGGACCTGTATGGAAGTGACCTTCAGATCGAAAAATGAGACGAGGATTCAGGTTGCCGAAACCGACCATGTACTCTATATCGGTGGAAGCATGCCGAACACCGAAAAACTCTTTTCCGACTCATTTTCGGTCGACAAAGACGCTGATGGATACATCCGCACCAATGAAACCTACCAGACTTCCGAAAGCACAATTTATGCAGCGGGTGATGTGATCGGCAGCCCGTCATCTGCATCCGCTTCGTTTGTCCAGGGACGCCTGGCCGCATGCAACATGTTTGACATGCCCAAAGAGAGTCCGGAAGGTGAGATTCCGTATGGCATCTACTCCATACCGGAAGTTGCCGGAATCGGATTAACCGAGCAGCAAGCGACAGACCGGGGAATCGATGTGACCGTTGGCCGCGCCTATTATGAAAACCTTACCCTGGCTGATATTCGCCATAAGACCGAAGGCATGCTCAAGCTGGTATTCAGAACCGATAACCTGAAACTGCTGGGAGTCCATGCATTTGGAGACCAGGCAACCGACCTGGTGCACCTCGGACAAAGCGTGATGGTCAAAAACGGTTCCATCAAGTACTTCATTGAGAACGTACTGAACTACCCGACCTATTCAGAAGCCTATCGGATTGCAGCATTTAACGGGGTGAACCGGGTCTACAAAGCGGGTGTTAAATACCAAAAGATTCTTGAAAAGTAGGCACACCATTTTTTTTAAAAAGAAAAGGCTTTGACAGGAAATCAAAGCCTTTTTAGGTTCAACTATAAGCTGTTTGATGCCGGCCGGCCTCTATACATAGTGAATGGCCATTTTCAATCCTTCCGAATCGGTTGGAGGGTTTTCAGGGAGGGTTTTCATCCCTTTATCTGCCGATAGCTTGGCAGCCAGTGCCAACGCCATCGAGTCGACAATATCATCCTCCTCTACCTGGTTTCTGCGAAACTCCTCTTTGATATCCCTGAAAAAATCGGCAGCCACCGGCTCATGGCGGCTCACCAGGTCAAGGCGGTGCCTGAGCCCCTTTTTGGTATTCTTTTTCTGGTAGATCATCCCCCCGTTCAGGTTCATAAAGAGCAGTTCCGGGTGGCTCTCAAAAACACGGTCTGCCAGCTCCGGCTGCAACTTCAGCAGGCGATCAAGCAATCTGATTTTGGGTGTGATATTCCAGGCCTGAACTGTGAGGTTCTTCTCCGTGTACTCGTAGCACTGCATGTTTGCCTCGGCATATGACGGGGCATGCAGTGCCGGCCTGATGGGCGGACTGAATACACTGGATGCATACTCGCCGCCCAGTTTATCGCGCAGCAGCTGGTCGCACTGCCGGGTATACTGATCCTCTTCCAGGCCGATTGGCATATCGATAAATATGCGATCGAACTCCTGTAGCGATTGCTCAAAATCTTTTTCTGATTCCAGCACGTGGAAGCCCGGTGTCTCGTCATCAAAGGTAATTAACAGCCAGCCGGCCTTACACCCGTCTATTCCTGCGGTTTTCAAAGTGTTTATCGTTATGAGGTTGCTGATTTACGAAGGGAGATATGCAGCTCTTTCAGCTGAGCTTCATCAACCGGGCTCGGGCTGTTGTCCATCAGGCTTTGCGCTTTCTGATTTTTCGGGAAAGCGATCACATCCCTGAGGCTGCCCGCACCGGCCATCAGCATGACGATCCGGTCAAGTCCAAGTGCGATACCTCCGTGCGGCGGTGCCCCGTACTTAAAGGCATCCAGCAGAAAGCCGAACTTCTCTTCAGCCTCCTCTTCGCCGATCCCCAATAACGCAAACATCTTCTGCTGGAGTTCCGGAGTATGAATACGTATGGATCCGCC
>JBJHCX010000063.1:0-11081 GCA_050486245.1 Rhodohalobacter sp. | reverse complement strand
CGGTGCTCTATCTCACAAAAAGCTATCGTTTTGATGCGTCAAGCGGCATCGGCCGGCTTGCAGCGTTGGTCAAAAAAGGGGTGGCCGATCGGAAGGAGATCGGTAATCTGATCGAATCGGCCGAAGGTCTGATCTGCGAACCGTTCGATTTCAGCCGCGAAAAACTTGAGGAGCTGGCCGGCAGCATGACCCGGCGAGTCCGCCAGGCTCAAAATGTTCATGATGCAGAACAACTGCTCAGCTATTGGAAGGAGCTGGCCTGGCTCACTGTTCTGCGCAGGGGACCCCAAGGCAGTGGTGAGCTGAACCGGCTGACCGAGAGGATGTTGATGCTGCAGCGGATTGCGGAGCCCGAAAACGGCTGGTATCACGGGCGGCCGGTAATCATTACCCGCAACAGCTACTCACTGGGAGTGTTTAACGGTGATCTTGGGGTCTGCGCAAAAGATCCGGAGGGGAAACTGTGGGTCTGGGTGGAGTCGGGATCGGAGATCAAAAAACTGCAGCCAAACCGTTTGACCGACTACAGTCCGGCCTATTTTTTAACGGTTCATAAAAGTCAGGGATCTGAATTTGACCGGGTGCACTTGTTGCTGCCCGGCCGTGAGACGCCGGTTTTGACGCGTGAACTGCTCTATACCGCGATCACCCGTGCAAGGCACTCCTTTAGCCTGCACGGATCGATGGGTCAATTTCTGGCCGGAATCGGGCGGAAAACGGTTCGGTATACCGGCCTAAAAGAGTGGATTGTTTAACTTTAATTGGAATTATTATGAAAATTGTCACCGATCATAAATTATGGTGGCTGCTGATCATCACTGCTACCGGCATTGTATCTGCAGTTACATCCTATCAGATTACGCTTGCAGGTATGTTGTCAAGCATGATTGGACATCTTGTTTTTTCGATAGCGGTTGCCATGGTTCCGTGGGTGTTCTACAGGATCATTGGAAAGCCTTTAACAACCGAGCAGATGATGGCCACGATTACGGTAGGCTGGCTCATTCTGGCAATCGCAAACCTATCCGTCTGAAAACAGAAGTGGCTGTGCCGAGCGTACAACAGCCATTAAAGTGCCCCGCCGGAAAATGGATTCCCGGCGAGGCTGCGGGTTAGCTCTCCTCTTCAAGCTTCATAACTTTCACTTTCCACTCTTCTGGCAGTGTCATCAGGTACTCCCACTTAAATTGCACATCATTTTCGGCCTCCATCTGGTAGTAGAGAGGCTTGGGATCGTGATCGTTGATAAATACGAACGCTTCACCCGGTTTCAGCTCGTCAAAGGCATCAAACACCATTTCGTGCCGCCTGGCGGGAGGGAAGGGGCGTACATCAAATTTGTTAACCACACTGATATCGGTGGTGTCTATATCATTCTCCCTTTTTTTGGTGATGTGGACAACCATTACATCCTCATGCTCTTTTTTAACGGTCCAGGTATGTTCACCGTCAAACTTCTTTTGGAAGATGTTGCGGATCTCATCGGGCACCCCGGATGAACGAAGCTCCATCGTATCACCCGGCAGCATCATTCCGTATCGGTGAAAAACGGTGTACTTCCAGTCTTTCGCCTCAACAGCCCGAAGGTCGATCAGGGTAGAAACGCCGCTCTCTTTATCCGATTCTGAATCGGCGATGCGTGTAACACGCACTTTCCACTCTTCGGGGTCGCGCTGCAGGTATTCCCAGCCCACCACGTCGCCGAATATCGAGCGAAATTCGTAGTAGAGAGGTTTGGGGTCGTGATCGTTTATAAAGGTAAAACTCTCACCGGCCGGCAGTTCTTTAAACAGTTTGTGTAGTTTTTCGTGTCGCTTGATGGGAATCAGGTTTCGTACATCCAGTACATTGGCGTCAGTTTCAGGTATCATTTTTATATCATTGATTTAAATTCAAAAGTTTCATTTTCGTCAGTCTGTTGTCTGTTGACAGGGTTTTAGGGTATTTCTCCAATAGTCATTTGCGGCGGCGATCGTCTGAAAATGGATGGCGATCACCTGCGAACTGGCAATCAGGGCATCGGGGTCGGTGGCATACTTCTCCCTGAGCTCAAAAAGAACTTCCCGGTCAGATTGCGTTGAGGTCACCCCTTTGCGGGCCAGTTGAATAGCCAGGGAAAACCCTTCATCCGGCGTGTCCGTAATCAGGCTTAATTTATCTGCTTCCGTCTTTTCCGAAAGAGGGGAAACCTGTCCGGCCGCATCAAAAGTGGTGGCGATGAAAAGTGCCAGAGAGAATAACAGGAATTTCATAGTATTCAGTGAAAGAGGTTTATGTGCAGTTAATTGGAGGGAGGAGCAGGAATGCAGTAGGTACAGGAGTGGTCGCCGTCTGGTATAAAAGAGGTTCGCTCAATCGTTTTATCAAACAGCCGGTTGTAAAACTCCGCCTCCAGTTTACAAGGAAGGCGTGTCTCTTTGACCACTTCCCGAAAAGGACAATTGCACTCTTTAACAATGATTTTCTCCTCTTTCAACTCAATCTCAGGCATAAATCCCTCGTCCCGAAGCATCTCAATCAGCTTGCCGATTTTTTGGTCCCGGCCGGTTTCCCCCTCCATCAGGTATGCGGCGCGCTGGTACCTCTTCTCCCAGAACCGGGTAAAAAACTCTTCGATATCCTTTTCATTTCCATTCTCCCTGAGAAACCGGATCAGTTCCCGCAGCATGGTCGATTCCTGGCTTGGGAAGAGCGACTGACCCTTTTGAGTCAGTGAATATTGGAGGCTGGGCCTTCCGGGGCCCGAACGAACATAGTCACGGGTGATCAGTCCATCCCGTTCAAGCTGTAAAAAATGTTCTCTCAGCGTAGTCTTGGCCAGATCGGTCAGCTCAACAGCCTGATCTATCTGAAGGGTGCCGTGAGATTTGACCAGGTTTAAAATCTCCTCTTTGGATCCGTTTGGCATCATGATTGTATGGTTTGGGTTGCATTTACAGCTTGATTCAGTAGGAGATATAACCCCATAATCGATTGAGTTCAAATAGAGATTCGATCTGTCAGAACCTTCCCTGCACTCATGATAGCAGTTCAGAGATGAAAAATCAATAAAAACGTAAAAAACCGATTTAAAGGTTGATAAATACTGCAGCCCTCTCTACCTTTCATTCAGAAGTTTTGAAATAAACACCATTCTGTATGGCATACGTTGTAACCGAACCCTGTATTCAGTGTAAATATACCAATTGTGCAGCCGTCTGTCCGGTCGATGCCTTTCGAGAGGGGCCCAACTTTCTGGTGATTGATCCCCTGGAGTGTATTGACTGTGATGCCTGTGTATCGGAGTGTCCGGTGGAAGCGATCTACCCGGATGACGAGGTTCCCGAGAAATGGGAAGATTACATCGATTTGAATGAAGAGCTCTCGGAGAGATGGCAGGAAAAAATCATCAACGAGACAGTTGATCCGCTCCCGGAAGCAGATAAATGGGCCGAGGCCGATCACAAGCACGATGAACTGATTGAACATTGGGATTGACGATGGTTATAAATAAACCAGGCCAGATACGGCGCAGGGCAGTCCGGAAATTGAGGAAGGTCATTGACCCGGAATTGGGTGTCAACATCGTTGACCTGGGATTGGTCTACCAGATCCGGGTTGATGATTCAAAGATCGCGGTTGAGTTCACAACCACGACGCCGGGCTGCCCTTTGCGCCGTTACCTGCATCAGCAGGTGGAGAAAGCTGCTCAGGAGATTGTTGCCGAAGAGGAGACATTAACTGCATTTGAAGTGGAGATGGTGATGAAACCGGACTGGACGGTTGACATGATTAAACCGGGAGTCGAGTTTTTTGCCGTACCGCCACCGCCCAGAAAGTGAACATATGACAGAATATAAAACGGGATTGCTCAACAGCCTTTTTGGATTACTGCTTGTAACGGCCGGTGTGTCACTGCTGCTCGGACTCTACGCAGGCCTGATCAGAATGGGGATCCTGCTTCCATCCGCCCTGGAAACAGGGGCAATGGCACACGGTCCCCTGATGATTAACGGATTTCTCGGCACGCTGATCTCCCTGGAGAGAGGCGCCGCCCTGGAAAAAGCGTGGAGCTATCTAGCACCTCTTTCATTTGCCCTCTCGACCCTGTTGCTGGCGATCGGCTTAACGGCGCCGGGGGGCTATTTTCTGATTCTCGGCTCTGTGACCCTGTTACTGATTATGGGCTATCTCTGCTACATACAGAGTGTGAATCACCACTATATCATGGCAGGCGGTGCACTGGCTCTTCTCATCGGAAACCTTCTGTTTATTTTTCATGCCCCTGTTTTTGAACTGATCGGCTGGTGGATCGCCTTTCCGATGCTGACCATTTTCGGCGAACGCCTGGAGTTGAACCGGGTTATGCGTCCCCCGCAAAAAGCCGTAAACCTCTTTACCATCCTGATTGCAGGCTGGATCTTAACCCTTGCAGGCATTCACATACACAGGGAGATATTCTGGTTTACAGGATCGCTGTTTCTGACAGGTATAGCCGTATGGCTGATTCGATATGATGTTGCCAGACGAACGATCAGGTCTGTGCAGTGGACCCGGTACAGCGCCTGGAGCCTGCTTACCGGGTACGGCTGGATCATCATTGGCGGACTTATCGGAATCCTTTATGGACTGCCCAAAGCTGGTGTGATCTACGATGCTGTACTGCATATCTATTTTGTAGGCTTTGTCTTCAGCATGATCTTTGCCCATGCGGCTGTCATCATACCGTCTCTCACCGGTAAAATAGTGCCCTACAGCCGATACTTCTATCTGCCGCTGATTTTGTTGCACGGATTTTTGTTGCTCAGAATAACTGGTGATCTGCTCTTTTGGGATCATATTCGAAAAATTGGAAGTTATGGAAATATTGCAGCGATTCTTCTGTTTCTGGGGGGAATTGTCATCCAGCTGATCCGGTCAGATCGAGATATGAAATAGTGGTATATCCGGGTTGTGACGGATATGTTCAAGTTCAATATCCTCGTTTAGAAGGTTTGCGATCTGAGGGATCAACCGTATGATGGATAACTGATAGACCTTTTCAAAGAGCTTTTCTTTCGAACGGTAGTAGTGGAGCATAATTCGAACACTGCGTAAATGGTTATCGGATGTAAACAGAGAAATCGGACAGTGGGTTCAGCATTTCATTGAACAAATAGAATCAGACGAAAACTAAAACCAAACATTTAAGTTCTTACCCATTCAAATCGGGATGTCGTTGAGTTTTTATCTATCATCCCAATTGATTCTATAGAAGTGATATATCTGTAGGAAATCCTTAAATTTATGATAGGAGTAAGGCAATAATCATTTAAACTTCTATAAACATTATGAGTACCAAAAGCAGAATTGGACTGGATACCGAAAAGACGAAAAAACTGGCTGAAAAACTGAATATTCTTTTAGCAAACTATTCGGTTTTTTACCAAAATACCAGAGGCTACCACTGGAACATTAAAGGGGATTCGTTCTTTGTTCTTCACGAAAAGTTTGAAGAGCTGTATGACGACCTGAAGGTTAAAATTGATGAAGTGGCCGAGAGAATCTTGACACTCGGCTTTACGCCCGACCATCAATATTCAACCTACGTTGAGGTCTCTGAAATTTCAGAGAGCGGAACGGTGACCGATGGAAAGGCTGCAGTGCGTGAAATATTGGAAGCTTTTGAAGTTACACTGAAGATTCAGCGTGAAATTCTTGAGCTGTCTGAACATGCAGATGATGAAGGCACTAATGCCCTGATGAGTGACTATATCAGTGAGCAGGAGAAACTGGTTTGGATGTACGCTTCGTATGCAGCTAAGTAAGATCCAAACAGAGTTCGATTCAGAGTGGCCGATGTTGATTCGTTTCAGCATCGGCTTTTTTATTTATAAATCGAAACGTTAATAGAGTTCTGCCTTTCGTTTGTTAACTTTTCTTCCTCATAATATTTTTGTCATTTAGAGAAGCATCCTGATGTATATACCTGCAACCCATGAAAATTCGCTATAAGCTATACATATTATTTCTTCTGCTGGCCGTCGTACCACTGGCAGTTATCGGGTATATAAGCTATGTGAATGCAAAGCAGGCTATTTTACAGCAGCAACGAGCATCGTTGGAATCGATCGTAGAGTCAAGGGTGTTTGATGTAGAGATATTGATTGAACTCAGAAAGGAGCAGGCCCGCCTGATCTCCGGTAACTATGTGCCGCGCCAGATTCAGCCTGACGGGACGATTCCGGCAGATTTTTTAGAGGTGATTCAGGGGCATATTGAATCAACACTGACTGGGCTGCAAGAGAGGTTCATAGAGAATGATCGTGCGAGACGGTTTGCACGGTCATTTATCGAACGTATTGAACTGGCCGACCTGAACGGCAGGATTGTGGCTTCAACCGACCGGGGGCGAATCGGGATTTTTTACGATGAACATTTGATCAATCGCCTGCCTGAAGAGGGGACCTTTTTTGGGGGGTATCGCATGGATGAGACGACAGGAAGAAATCATCTTACCATTGTCAGTGACCTGATCCATTATGAGACCGGTGAATTGTCTGGCGCGGTAATTCTATCGGTACACCCGGGTATTTTGCAAGAGATTGCAGGTAATGAACCCGGCCTGAAGTATACGGGTGAGATGTTAATTATTGATTTTGGGGACCCCTCAGCCGAAACTGCAAGAGTCATCGCCGGAATGCGCAACGAATACTCTCCCGGACTGGCCATAGATATTGATGTGGCAGCGTTTGACAATCCCGAGTTTTTATTAGATACACACCGAGACGGCTTGACGATGGATCATCACGGAGAACCGGTTCTGGCCGTGAGCCGGCAGCTGCCCGAAATGAACTGGGCAGTGGTTGGGAAAATCAATACAGCAGAGGTTCTTGAGCCGGTGAACGCCTTTCTCTATCGATTGCTGCTGGGCGTGATTGTACTCTCTCTCTTGTCATTGATTTTAGCATACTTTATCTCTTCTTCTGCGGCCGGGTTAATTGAAAAACTGAATCAAACCTTCTCAAGGCTCAGCAGAGGAAAACTCTCAGATCCACTGGCGGTCAGCCGAAAAGATGAGTTTGGAGATCTTGCCCAAAGCGCCAACCAAACTGCAGAATACCTGAAGAAAAAGATTGAAGACGCTAACCGGATTGCTTCCGGCAGTTATCGTGAGGAGGTGCACCGGGCAGGAGAGGATGACAAGCTTGGCGCCGCACTCCAGGTCATGACAGACAGCCTTGAACAGAACAGGCAAGAGATTACCGAACTGTTAAACCGGCTGCGTGCCGCCAATGAAGAGCTGACAGAGAACCAGGCTCGCCTGCAAGCCGTGTTTGAAACCAGCGCCGATGCCATTCTTACAATTGTAAAGGGGAATCAAATCGAAGAGGTCAATGAAGCGGCCGTTCGTATGTTCGGATTCACCCGGGATGAACTGGCATCAAAAATGATCCAGGATATCCTGCCGGCCATGGGTCAGCCGGTAGAACAGCTTTTGAACAATAGCGAGGATGAAACAGGGGCTGTCAGCCGCCCCTGTATCGGGATCCGAAAAGACGAGAGCACCTTTCCGGTTGGCTGTTCCTGCAGCCTGGCAGAGTGGGGCAATCAAAAAATTGTATCTGCCATTGTTCGGGATCTCACCTACGAACGCAAATTGGAGCGAAACATGTTGGATGCGGGATTGAAAGAGCGCAGTAAAATAGGCCATGAGATTCACGAGGGATTGGGACAAACATTGACTGGCCTTCATTTTATAGCGGGGCAAATTGCCAGGCGGCTGACCAAAGAGAATCACCCGGTTGCTGATGAATTAGAGCAGGTTACAGAATCGATCAGGGAAGCCGACCGGCATGCACAACAGCTGTTTCAGGAACTTGTGATCGTAGAACATGCAATGGGCGGTTTGGTGCGCTCATTCCAGCTCTTATCGGAAATACCCAATGGCAACGGCAGCTGCAAAATATTGGTGGAGGCCGATGAAGAGTTTCGTTGTGAAAACAACACAGCCGGGGTTCACCTTTTTCATATCGTAAAAGATGGAGTGGATCACGCTATTGATCAAGACAATCCGGACAGGATACAGATCATCTGTTCGAAGGATGGCAGAACCTCTTCTCTCACGATACAATATAAAGCTGTAAGCCGCTCGGAAAGCGAATCCCGGGCCATTTCGGACCTGATGAAGTACCGTTCCAATCTACTGGGCGGAACCATTACGAGCGAGTTTAATGACGAAAATGACCTGCTAAAGGTGGAATGCAGGATCCCCACATCGGTACTGATGGAGAAAACCTGAACTGAAATGGATCGATTTTGGTGCACTCAAAACGTGAAATAACGAACCCCATCCTGACGCATAAACCCTGCTGCATCGGGGGGAACCGCGGTGCCGATTCCCTCCGTCAGATCCACTCCTGATAGAATCATAAAACAGAATGCTGCAGCTGTTCTATCGCTTTCTGGCAAAATAATAGATCATCGCTGTAATCATACTGAAAAAGAGGCCTGCAACTGTCACTTCCCGATCGAAAGCACCTTCACCGGGTCGGTTTTGGCTGCGATGCGGGCCGGCAGCCAGGAGGCCAGTGCGCAGAGCAGGATGGTGACACCGCTTACGATCACAAAGTCAATGAAATGGGGCTCAACGGGAGCGTAACTCATGTAGTAGTTCTCCTCAGAGAGCGGAATGATCTGATAATTGATCTGCAGCCAGTAGAAGAGCAGGGAGATGCCGATTCCGAAAACCAATCCTGTTCCGGCTACAAAGAGCCCCTCCAGCAGGAATATCCTGCGTATCGCTTTACTTTTAGCGCCGATTGTCTTCAATATTCCGATATCGCGCACACGCTCCAGCACCATCATCAGAACCGTGCCGATCAGGTTGAATGCCGCTACGATGATCATGACCCCGATCACCAACGGAATGGTCTCCTCCTGAAGGTCGACCCAGGCAAAGATATTTCGGTAGCGCTGGTAGATATTTTCGGTGATATAGGGAAAACGCGTTTCATCGCGAACAGTGGCGTAGACAGACTCTATTTCACCCAGGTTTGCCACATTGATATCGAATGCACTGGCCTGATTGGGCCCGAACTCAAATAGCCGTCGGGCCGATTCGATATCGGTCAGCGCAAAGTTATCGTCGAACCGTGCGATGCCGGTCTGGTAGATCCCCGTTACGGTGAATTGCAGGATCTCGGGAGTATTGAGGGGAGAGGGCATCCCGTCGAGTGCGTATACGGTGACCCGTCCGTCCACTTCAGCTCCGATGGTTCTGGCCATGGACGATCCGATGATGATGCCCGGCCGGCCTGAATCGGTCATACCGAGGCGGTATTCCCCTTCAATAATGTAGGATCTCAGGTCGGTTACATCACCTTCATCAGGCACTCCTTTAACCCCTGTTCCGCTCACGTCAGACCTGGCCTGTATCATGCCCTGGCCCAATATGGCAGGCTGAGCCTTCGAGATGCCGGGAATATCATCCAGGAAGACCTGAAGGGTATCGGCCCGGTTCATCGGATCGTTCAGAAACGTGTGGACCGTTACATGCGGGGCAAATCCCAGAATTTTTTCGTTGATGGTCGATTTAAACCCGTGTACAATGGAGAGGGAGATCAGGAGTCCGGCAGATCCGACGGCGACCCCTGCAATCGCCATGATTTTAATAAACGAGAGAAAACGGGACTCCCGCTTATTTCCCTTGAAGTATCTGCCTGCAATGTACCACGTAAATTTCATGAAGGTCCCTGTTAATAAATGACGGTACCGGGTTGTAACTGATCAACAGTCCGGAAATTGTTTCAGGTTCTTGTTGCCGGGTTAAAATATCGTTTTCATGGCAAAAGGCCCCGATAGTTCGGGACTGCGCAAAAAACGCGCAGCCAAAGGCAAACGTGATTCGTAGCGAAGCAAAGAACCGCGCAGTGAAAAGGCAAAAAAGTCATAATCATACTCAAAGTTTAAATCCCAAATCCCAAATTCCAAATCCTGCTTTGCACCCTGAAACCTGAACCGTGCAACCTGCACTCACTCGGGCCTCATCTGCGGGAAGAAGAGGACATCGCGGATCGATTCGGAGTTGGTCATGATCATCGCCAGCCGGTCGATGCCGATGCCGATACCGGCGGTGGGGGGCATTCCGTACTCAATGGCGCGAAGAAAGTCTTCATCAACAGCCATCGCTTCATCATCGCCGGCTGCACGCAGCCTGGCCTGCTCTTCAAATCGCTCACGCTGGTCTACAGGGTCATTGAGCTCGGTAAACGCATTTGCGATCTCCTTACCGTTACAGATCGCTTCAAACCGCTCAACAAGCCCCTCTTTGGTGCGGTGTTTCTTGGCCAGCGGACTCATCTCGATTGGATAGTCGGTAATAAACGTTGGCTGAATCAGTTTGGGTTCTACGTAGTCGCCAAATATCTCATCGATCAGTTTGCCTTTGCCCATGCCGTCTTCAATTTCGATGTGAAGTTCTTTGGCAATGGCACGAATCTCATCTTCCGTCTTTTCGCTCAGGTCGTGGCCGGTCTCTTTTTCGATGGCTTCATACATCGGCAAGCGTGGCCAGGGGGCTTTAAAGTCGATCTCATGATCGCCAACGGTTACTTTGGTCGATCCGTGAAGGGTGATGGCCACATGCTCAATCATCTTCTCCATGAAGTCCATCATCCAGTAGTAATCTTTCCAGGCTACATAGAGTTCAACCTGCGTAAACTCCGGATTGTGGAAACGGGAGAGTCCCTCATTCCTGAAATCTTTTGAAAACTCATAAACTCCGTCAAATCCCCCGACTATCAGCCTCTTCAGATAGAGCTCATTGGCTATTCTCAGGTAGAGATCCATGTCGAGTGCATTGTGGTGTGTTACAAAAGGCCGTGCAGCTGCACCTCCATAGATTGGCTGCAGGATCGGGGTTTCCACCTCCAGATAGCCGCGATCATTCATAAAGTTACGCATTGCCTGAACCATTTCTGTGCGTTTCACAAATGTATCCCGGACATGGGGATTCACAATCAGGTCGACATATCGCTGACGGTAACGCTGCTCCTTGTCGGTGAAGGCGTCGTACGTCACGGTTTCACCCTCTTCAGTCTCCACCTCTTTCGGGGTAGGGA
>JBJHCX010000062.1:0-11227 GCA_050486245.1 Rhodohalobacter sp. | reverse complement strand
TCAATCACATCATCGGCTCCGCTGCTCCCGATAAACCGGTCGAATGTCGTATTCTGGCCAAGGCTGTAGAGCAGTTTCCGAATCTCCGGCTGAAAAATGATAAAGACGGCCAGCACACCTACATCCAGTATACTTCGAAGCATGAAATTCAGCGTGGTAAAGCCCAGCAGGCTCACCACCCCGTTCAATACAATCACAAACAGGAGCCCAAGCGCTGCCTGAATGGCAAATGTACCTCGGATCCAGCGATAGAGATAGAACAGGACCAACGCAATGACCAGCGTCTCCAGCAAATCTTTTATCCCAAATTCCAGAAATCCTATCGGTATCATGATTTCGTGTTCTACGAACGATGTTAATTGCAGCCCGAAAGCCGGCACCACGGCTATCCGGTCCGGTTTTTTATGGCGCTATAAATTTTAATTGAGTCTGCAGCTTCCTTGACATCATGCACCCGTAACATCGATGCACCATTCATCAAGCTGTGATAGTGTACACAAATGGTTCCAATGAGCCGGTCATCTTTGGGTCGGCCGTCCAAAATCTGCCCAATCATGGACTTGCGCGACGCTCCCATTAATACAGGGTAGTCAAATTTACTGAATTTTTGAAGTTCTGAAACGATTTTACAGTTATGTTCAAGAGTTTTTCCAAAACCGATTCCGGGGTCGATCAAAATATTCTTCACACCCGCATTTTCAAGCCGTTGAACCTGCTGCTTAAAAAAAAGCAGAATATCCTCTGTAACGTCATCGTATGAAGGATTATCCTGCATGGTTTTGGGATCTCCCTGGGAGTGCATCAATACATAACCTGCACCATATTCAGCACAGATATCGGCAAATTCGGGTGATTTTTTCAAGCCACTCACATCATTGATAATATGCGCTCCCGCCTTTAACGCTTCTGAAGCGACTTCCGGCTTCGTGGTATCTACAGAGTATATGGCATCGGGAAAATAGTCCAACGCCTTTTCAAGTACCGGCAAGACTCTCGAAAGTTCCTCATCAGCTGAAACCGGATCAGAACCGGGGCGTGTAGATTCGCCTCCGATATCAATCACATCTGCTCCCTCTTTAAGCATCATCCAGATACGATCAACTGCAGAAGCAATATCCGTATAGTGGCCACCATCCGAAAATGAGTCCGGAGTTACATTCAAAATCCCCATCACTTTGGGTATTCCCAGGTCGAGAGTACGGCCTCTCAGGTTTAATATGTGTCTGTTATGTGCTATTTCTCGCAGAAAGTCTGTTTATGAACAGGTATTAAAAAAGCCATGCAGTGAGGTGCATGGCTTTTGAAGACAGTATTAATCCCACTCTTCTTGCAGATGTGTGAGCTTATCGCTTTTCTCTGCCCACTCATCAGCACCGGGAAGTTCATCCTGATGCTCATTGATAATTCTGTCTTCCCATTTTTCGGCAAGACGCTCATTCAGCTCAATGTACTGCTCCCACTCTTCGGGCACTTCATCATCGGGGTAAATTGCTTCGACCGGACATTCAGAAACGCAGGCATCACAATCAATGCACTCTAACGGATCAATCACCAGAAAGTTGGGGCCTTCTCTGAACGCATCTACCGGACACACCGCCGCACAGTTGGTATATTTACAATTTATACAGGGTTCTGTTACTACGTATGCCATCTATTTTTAAGTGTTGTTGTTCGGGGTTTTTCTAAAATTCTTCAACTTGTTATGGTATCCGAAAAAATTAAAAGATGCAACCGAAGCACATTGCAATCAGCAGCATGGCATTTTAAATTTTTCATATCGGATATATTGCCAAAAACGGCTTTCAGTTTAACCATTCGGCCGGATTTTACATTCCCTGCCAATGTGAATTTACTGATTCACCATCTCTATAATCCGACTCAGGTCACCATCATTTTCTGCCGGATCAAGATTTAACAGGTAGGCCATCAATTCATATAAATGAACCGACTCAACCGGACCGGTTACGGCACCGCGTTTAAAATCGGGGCCGGAGCCTGCAAGAAAGGTGTACATCTCTTCCGTCATATTATCATATCCGTGTGTTCCTCCAATGACACCCCGGTCTTCAAAGAACGGGCGGCTGGTGATGGTGTACGACATATCTGCGATCATCAGGATTTCCGGGATCCGATAGTGGTTTCTGAACCGGAATCTTTCAGGCAGTTCATCCCTCAAATAGACCGTGTAGTTCTCTTCATTCTCTTTCAGGGTGTTATAGACCTCTGTCAGCTTACCCTCGGCCGGACGAAGCATCGCAACCGGAGTCCAGTCGATCACATCCACATCATCCATGTTAATGATCTCGTCCAGAAAGATCACCTTCTCATCAGATAGTTCGGCCATTCCATGATCGGATGCCAGGATGATATTGACCCGGTCTTTTAGGCCAACCGATTCGAGTTGTTCCATCAGGTAGCCCAGCAAGCCGTCCATTTCAACAACCGCCTGGTCCACTTCAGGGGAGTTGGGCCCGTATGAGTGTCCGCGGCTATCCACAAAACTAAAATAGAGAGTGGCAAAATTGGCAGCCACTTCACCTGATGGGTCCAGCCAGGCGGCAACACTGTCAATCCGTGTACTATTGGGAATGGATCCGTCATAATCGACCCACTTCGTCGGACGCACCCCATGAATTGAGGCTTCGGAGCCTGGCCAGAAAAACGTTGTCGCGGTTAAACCCTGTTGTTCGGCAGTCACCCAGATCGGTTCGCCACCCCACCATCGTTCATCATTCTGATCTTCCGGCGGACCATAACTAAACTGTTCTTCCAGTTCGTAGTCATAAAAACTGTTCGTAATGATACCGTGATTTTCAACATAGAGGCCGGTTGCTATCGACCAGTGGTTTGGAAAGGTTTTCGTCGGGAAGACCGGTATCAGATATTCTGCCTGCACCCCATTTGACAGAAACCGGTCAAAGTTCGGGGTTTCGTTTCTCTCAAGGTATTCATTCATAAAACCATCAATCGACACCAGAAGTACCGGGTTTGGCTTCTCTGCAGCATACTCATGGGCGTCACATTGAGTGGTGATGAGTGAAAATATCAGGGCGAACGAAATCAGTATACTTCTTTTAGGCATTGAAACAGGGGTTAATTTTCAATCTTTTTTATACAACTACAGGGAATTTCTGACAGACAAAGATAACAAGAATTGTGGATTCTATTTATACGGATCCAGACACCCTTTTACTTGTATCCAGGAGATAAAAAAAGGGCAGCCTGAGAGAGGCCGCCCTTTTCACTTCAATACTTACCAGTTTTTAGAACTGATTTAGTTAAACAGATATCTCACACCAAACTGAGCACTCCAGGTGTTGTTGATACTTGTATTTTGTCGGAATGACTCAGCGCCGGGTACGATTTCCGAGGATACCGTAAATTGAGCGTTGCCGTTCGCATCCGCTCCCTGGTAGACCATCGGGTTGTTTTGAACCGCAGACCTGGAAAC
Source organism: Rhodohalobacter sp. (assembly GCA_050486245.1). Lineage (GTDB taxonomy): Bacteria > Bacteroidota > Rhodothermia > Balneolales > Balneolaceae > Rhodohalobacter. Next base: position 7,776 of record JBJHCX010000062.1, on the reverse strand, counting down.
TCCCCAATCGCTATTGAAGAGGTTGCCCACGTTCAGAACATCGAATGTCAGCTGAAGTTTGTGCTGGCCCCTGAACAGGTTCACATCCTGTGCAACACGGAAGTCGAATCTGTGCAGCCATGGCAGTTTGGCACCGTTTCGCTCGGTGATCTCACCACGCTTGCCACTTAAATACGGATCCTGTTCGATAAAGGCATCGAGTGCCGCCCACTGTTCCTGTGCTGTTCTTCCGTCCTGGATGTCGATCAGCTGTGCATCTTCGAAGCTGGTCGGAACATACATCAGGCGCACACCAGAACCGTCGCCAAAGCTGCCGGAATAGGTGTAGCTGTAGCGTCCCTGGTCACCACCGATATAGAGCAGTGAGAATCGGGTCAGGTTATTCTGGCTGAACAGGCGTGTGTCATAAGCGATTTGGCCGACAATACGGTTCGGTGTATCGAATCTGGAGAAACCGGTTTCCGGATTGTTTCTGTCGTCGATCGCAACATCAGGCCACAGAGATTGTGCCTGTGAACCGCCAATCAGGCCGTAATCGCGTGCACGGCTTAGCGTATAGTCTACACGTGTGAAGAGTCCGAAATCCCATGTCTTTTCAAGACCGATGTTCATCGAGATGTATGAACCGGAATTGATATTTGTCAGGTAGTACACTTCATTCAGCGGCGTTCCTTCAGCGCCGGGAAGTTCCTGTGTATAGAGAGAGTACTCATTACCTGCGATGTTTACGGTATCACCTGTTCGCTGGTGAGCGAGATTCACAGCCAGCGGGCTGTTAAAGTCTCGTGAGTAGATCAGTTCGGCAGTACCGATCATTCCGTAAGGCAGCCTTTGATCAAGTGCGAGATTGGATCTCCACACCTGCGGCAGACGGAAATCATCTGCAGTCACATTAATCTGGTTAGGAATCTCGGCATCGAGTGTGGATGGGTCCGGTCGGTAGTAGTTCACATCCGGCTGGAATCCGTCCCATGTAGGATTGCCATCTACACCCCAGTCACTTGCAAAATAACCGCGCTGGCCGCGCATTACACCGTTTGCGTTGATCTGGTTTGAGATCCATACAAATGGCAGACGCCCGGAGAAGATACCGGTACCCCCGCGAAGCTGGCTGGTTCTGTCGCCGCGAACATCCCAGTTAAAACCGATGCGCGGAGACCAAAGCGGATTAATGCTTGGGAAATTGCTTACATCCGGGTTAATGTTGTCACCGCCTCTCGGGTTGGGAATTGAGAGGTTCAGGTTTTCAACGGCCATGTTGCGCGGTGCATCCATTGGATAAAATGGCAGGTCCACTCTCAATCCGGTAGTCAGTTTGAAATCCGGATTCAGCTGGAATTCATTTTGGAAATAGACACCCATCTGTGCGAAGTTCACCTCATCCAGCGGCAAGGCTGTCGGGTTGTCTTCATCATAGGTAAATCCGATTGCAAAGTGAGATGGCCTTACATTTGGATCCTGGTCGATAACTGACGCTACAAAATCGTCATAGGTGGCATATCGGTACCAGGAGTTCCATACCGGGTTAAAGGCATTTGCAAAGGTCATATACTCAAAGTCCAATCCGGCAGTGATGGTGTTTCTTCCTGCAAAGTAGGTGAGTGTGTTCGAAATGTTAAAGTTATCATTCTCGAGCAGGTTCCCTACGGTAAAGAGCTCGTCACCCATTGCCATGTAGTATACATTCGGCTCACCTTCCAGCGGTTCCATCACCTCAATCATCGGGAAAGGATCGTTGCTGCCCGGCACGCTTCGCTGCGGGTCGGTAATCCATGTAAACCCGACGCGGAAACTGTTTGCAAGGTTATTGGTCAGAGTGGAGTTCAGCTCACCCACTATGGAGGATACCACATTGTCTACAGAGTAGTTCGCGTTTCGGAACGTAAGGGCTTCCGGACCGAATCGGTTGGTGTTTCGGTAACGTTCTGAGCCTGGGAAACCACGAATACTGTTTCCATTAATGCTCACATCACGGAAACTGTCGAATCGGTTGAATCGGATCATAGCCCGGTGGTCGTTGCTGATGTTGTAATCTACACGGGCATTCAATCTGAGCGCTTCATTACCAAAAGGAATATTTTCAAATCCGCCTGTATTGTAACCGTAGATCTGCTGCATCTGGTCTCTTACGAACTCAGCGCGTTCAAGCGGTACGCGGGTAATATTTGCTGCAGGATCGTATGTTTCGCCCGGACGCAGGGCACGGCGGTTATCGCCCGGGTTATCGGCCTCTTCCTGCTCAACAGAGACAAAGAAGAAGAGCCTGTCACGGATAATCGGACCGCCCAGGGAGAATCCTAAAGTCCGGGTAAATGAGTCGTCTACGTTGAGTTCAACATCGCCGACTCGGGTACCGACCAGGTCCTGATTCCTGTAGTACATGTAGGCCGTTCCCTGGTAGGTGTTGCTTCCGCTTTTAGTAATAGCATTTACATTGGCGCCGGTAAATCCGCCCTGACGCACATCGTACGGGGCCAGGTTGATCTGCACCTCTTCAATGGCATCCAGGCTAACAGGGTTGCCGCCGGCATACTGTGCGCTGCCCAGTCCAAAATTGTTGTTGTACTGGTTACCGTCAATGGTATAGTTATTGAAACGGTTGTCACGGCCTGCAAAGCTGGTTCCGCTGCTTTGCGGAGTTAACCGGGTGAGGTCGTTGATCGAGCGGTTGATGGTTGGAACATTTATCATTCGATCGGAGGTCACATTCGTCCCTGCACCGGTTCTCTCCTGGTCAAAAATACGATCTTCACGAGCTGTAACGATCAGCTCATCAAGTGCTACGGCTTCTGAGTTTAGAATTCCTCTCTGATTGAATGTTTCACCCAGAGTCAGATAGACATCTTCCACTACATACGACCGGAAACCGACAAACGAGAACGTGATGGTATACGGACCACCCACACGCATGTTGGAGATCCGGTAGGAACCGTCAGCCCGGCTGGAAGCTCCGTATGTTGTCCCGGAGGGAGTATGCACTGCTACCACAGATGCTCCCGGAAGAGTTTCTCCATTTTCATCTACAACCACACCCGTTAAGGCTGCTGTTGTAACCTGTGCCGCCGCTTGCTGTGCCAATCCGGCAAACAAGAACAAACACATTGTTATTATTAGACTATAGTATAGTTGTTTCATTTTTAGCTAATCTATTGTTTTAGGTTTTGCACCTTTACTTTTGCATCGGTAGGATATGAGTCAAATATTACCTAATTATTATCAAAATTAGAACAGTACAGAATAATTTATAACCATTGGAAGCGCTTCCGAAAAATGTCACAGATGTTACCTAATTGAATTGATTTATTTCCTGCAATAGAGGGGATTTTACTTACAAAAAAAGGGTGACCGGAATATCCGGCCACCCTTTTTTAAAGATTAGTTTTTCAGTTCGGTTTAAAAGTTGTAACGAACTGAAAATTGCATCTGCCAGCGTGAGCTGAAGTCACTCACGTTAAACTTGTTATCATCTTCCTGTTCCGCAGGATCAAATGAGACAACCGGCTTCCCGATGTCATCACCGGACAAGCCCAGGTCAGGGTTGTCATCGATAAAGTCCTGGTCAACATATTGCCAGAAATCAAGCGCCATGTGATTGTTGAAACTCACCCCTCTGCGAACACCCCATTCAGAGTTCAGGAAATTCATGACATTGATCATGCTGGCACTGAACTCAATGGATTGGCCGCCGAATGTTTGAATTTGCTGGCTCACCTTGAAATCGAGGAAGTTGGTCCACGGCTCACGGTCAGTATTCCGGTCTACATGGCCTCCGCGATAATCATTCAGAGCGTCTGTGCTTGAGATCCAGCTGTCCATCTCATCCCAGTTGTTGCTCATCAGTACGATCTCATCTGCCGTGGCAGGCACATAGATCAGGTCATTATCGTGGCGTCCATCAGCATTGGCATCACCTGCATAGATGTAGCTGTATGGAGCACCTGACCGTCCATCATAGATCAGTGAGAAAGTGGTTGCAAATCTGTCGGCCCAGGTTGTCTGGTAGGATACGATACCCAGGATTCTGTGACGCCTTTCAAAATTGGCAGTTCCCGCGCGGGTATTGTTCACATCCACATTTTCAGTGAATTGCCAGTTTGAAATTGCACGGCTGGATGCACCATTATTCACGTTGGTTGCCCGGTTGTAGGTATAGGCAAACTTTGTAAACAGGCCGTTGCTGAACTGACGCTCCAGTTCACCGGTAATGCTATAATTATACCCTTCATTGGTATTGCCAAGCAGCAGAGCATTGGTGAAATTCGGGTCAATCCGCTGGGGTGTACCGGATGCATTTCCAAATTGCGGATTGAAATTGATATCCCCATAGATCGGACGACCGTATGCAGAGGTTCCGACCTGTTCAAGATTGATATTGGAGTAGGTAATGTCATTCAGCATATTGGAGTAGATCCCTTCAAGAGTTCCCACAAAACCGAACGGCAGTTCCTGGTCAATGGCAAGGTTGAACCTCAGCGTTTGAGGATATTTGAAGTCATCCTCAATCAGGTTGATCTCGGATGTCTCTTCCGGCTGAAGTGCGGGGTCGTCGCCCGGACGCGGCTGATTGTCGGGGTCAGGCGAAAAGAGACCATCAAATCTGCCGGGGTTAAAAACATCCACACGCCCGTAGTCTACCCCGGTATTGCTGTACTGGTTTGAAATCCATACAAATGGCGGGGTGCCTGAAAATACACCCACACCGCCACGAATCTGAGTGGTACGCTGCCCGCCGCTTGCATCCCAGTTAAAACCGAATCGAGGAGCCCAGAGAATATTTCCGGAAGCCACATTATCGGTAGAATACCCTGGGAACGCATTTGGAACCAGTGGATTAAAGGTAGGATCTTCCGGCATGATCGGAATATCCATTCTCAAACCAAATGTCAGTCTCAGATTGTCAGACACAGACCATTTATCCTGCGCATAAAAGCCGAGCTGAATTCCGGTAAAGTTGGCTGTCTCATTACCGCCAGGCAGCAGGTAACTGTGCTGGTAGCTTACAGGATCACCGGCTTCCAGATCGTCAATACTCCAGAAGGTATAGGTTCCGAATGCATCCTGTACAAAGAGGTTGTCGAATGCAAAGATCTGATTGCTGGTTCCCACCGTCAATTCATGGTTTCCTGCAATGTAGGTGAAATCATTCGTGATTTCGATCAGATCCTGGTCCAGCCGGTTTGCCTGCGAGAATCGCTCCACACCGGCATTGATTGTACCAAACCCGCTTCGGTCATCATCATACGGAATACTTAATGTGATACTCGGGAATCTTTGTGATGGCACATCCCTGGAATCTCGGATTCGGGTGTAAACTACCCTGGCCTCGTTATAGGCGTTGTTGCTCAGTGCGCTGGTCAGTTCTGCAACCACGGAGTTTTGATTGTGGTTAAAATCATACTGGCGGTTGCTGAAAGTGAATGAACTGGAGCCGCGGCTGATTCCACGGTTTGCAACTCCATCCACATAGTTATACCTGAAGCTCAGGTTGTGGTTCTGGTTAATATTCCAGTCGAGCTTAACCAGTACCTTGTCATTGTTGGTATCGGAATCGAGCGGTGATGTGTACCCTCCGGGATCGTATCCATACTGGTTCTGCAGCACGCTTGAAATCTGATCAAATGTAGATGCTTCAAAATTGACCTGATTTGTCGCTCCACTGCCCAGGATTCCGCCGGTAATTGGGCTGGTCTCTCTTTTAAATTCGGCATTTACAAAGAAAAAGAGACGATCCTGAATAATCGGCCCGCCAACGTTTATCCCAATATACCTTTCGGTAAAGTCTGGAAAATCTGCAGCTCTTTCACCGTCAATTTCATAATTCCCAATCAGGTTCTGGTTTCTTGTCTGAAAATAGACTGAACCCGTATAATCGTTTGTACCGCTCTTTGTAATGGCGTTCACCTGTCCGCCGGTAAATCCGCTATTGGTTACGTCAAAAGGAGCAATATCCACATTAAATTCTGCAATCGCATCGATACTCAGCGGCGCACCAACCCCTACCTGAGAACCGGGTGTTGCATCTCCCAATCCAAACACATCATTCAGTGTAGCACCGTCTACCTGGATATTATTGTAACGGTTATTTGCACCACCAAAGCTGTTACCGCTGGTAACCTGGGGTGTCAGACGTGTAAAATCACCCAATGAACGGGCCACACTTGGGGTCCGTGCAATATCCTCACCTGAAATATTCGTTCTGGCACCGGTTCTGTCACGGTTAAATACCTGATCAGGCACTGCAGTAACGGAGATTTCATCCAGTTCCAAAGCCCCCTCTTCAAGTTCAAAGTCCAGGGTCACCCGTTCACCGAGCTCCACTCTCCTGATCTCTTGAATCTGAGAGTTAAATCCAATAAATGTAACCCTCACTTCATAAGGGCCGCCAACCCGTACGTTTCTGAACGTATATCGTCCGTCGGCACGAGTAGAGGTTCCATATTCAGTTCCTGTTGGCATGTGCACAGCAACAACCGTTGCTCCGGGCAATGGCTCTCCTGCTATATCTGTAATTGTTCCTTCAATCGAGCCCGTTGTTGTGCTTTGTGAAAAGGCCACAAAAGGCAGCAACATCAAACCGACCAGTAGTAGTATGTAACGCATCATATTACGATGGATTTTCGTTTGAGATTATTTTAAGGTACCATGTATTCGTAGAAATCGAAATGATAATTCGATTTTATGAACGTGCAATAAGGTAGGGATTTTTTGAAGCGAATGGTAGCGTTTTTGGCATTAAATAATTGTTAAACAGGCTATAAAATACCGTGTATTTATCCCTAAAATTCAGATTGAATGCAGTCAACTATTCAGGTAGAATAAACTTTCGGTAAAAACCTGTAAGGGCGTCCTGTTCAATTCCCAAATAATACCCCATCCAGATCAGAATAAAGACAAATTGAAGCTTGATCACCCCCACCTCCCGGTACTTCCTGGCTGAGGTAATCACCTCTTCTTTACACAGTACAAACCGTCCGTTTTTTTTCAGGTCGCGAACAATTTTCTGATCCTCCATCACAATCAGATTTTCCCGGAATCCGTCAATTTTTTTGAATAGTGATTTTTCAACAAATAAACTTTGGTCACCGAATCGGACCAATGTGGTCTTTAACCGGGTAAAGAAAGCGTAAAGATTCAGGATTGGGTGGTTCCAGTCAAAGCGCAGCCGAAAGCATCCTGCCTGATTTCCTTCAGCCACCCTCCCGATGATGACTCTGTCAAATCCGTCCGGAGGCAGGGTGTCTGCGTGAAGGAAGTAGAGTATATCATATTGAGCCCTCTCTGCACCCCGATTCATTTGCCGCCCCCTTCCTTTTTCTGATTCTATGACCATTACCCCCATAGACCCGGCTATTGCCGCCGTCTGGTCTTCACTGCCGCCATCCACAACGATGATTTCGCCGAGGTGCCCATCAGACCGCTCCCTGACCCCCTTGATGACCTGGCCGATTCGCTTCTCTTCATTCAATACAGGGATGATCACACTGATTTTCATAGCTTCAGACGGCTTTTCCTGAGATCCTCAAGGGTATCAATATCAGCAAGTTCCTCCAGAAGCTCACAGGTGAGGTTCAACGATCTGATTTTATCCATCGTCTGCTTCAACACCCATTGAGTACTCCAATCGATCCCCTGAAAAAGCTCTGCATAACATTTTTTTAGCCCGATTAAATAGTACCCGCCATCACGGGCCGGTCCCAGCACAACATCTGCCCGGTCCAGTTTATTAAGTGCTTTTGAAAAATGTTCTGACTTGATTTCAGGACAGTCACTGCCAAC
>JBJHCX010000061.1:0-11610 GCA_050486245.1 Rhodohalobacter sp. | reverse complement strand
CTCCTGGCCCCACAACAGGCTTTGGGTTGCCTGCTATTTCAGAAGAATGGCTTCGATCGACTCAACCTCCAGCCTGAACTCCCCGCGCTGACGGTCACTGATCAGAAAACCGAATTGAACAATATTTGCCGGATCCAGGGGAGAGGCATTTTTCGGTTCCTGTCCGCGATAGGTTGCTGAAAACCCTTTAAGCGGCAATATAATCTCCAGCCATTCGTCTTTTATAGTATCAAACCGGCTTTCATACCACCAGGGATCGGGCTGGTTCTCTTTTCCGGTTCTAAGCCGAAAACTGTACCGCTTGCCATCACCTCGAATTCGAAGTCGAATACTGGGATAGCCGGTCAGGTTCAGTGGCTGACGGTTATGTACTGAGGCAAATCCGCCTCCGCTCTTCAGAGATAACGTCCCCAGGAAGAGCCCGTTCCCATCTTCGTTAATTTGGAACCGGCTTTCAGATTTACCTCCCATGACACCGTCATTCACAATCTGCCACTGCTGGGATGCCAGATTGGAGAAATCTGTAATCATTGTGCTTTTTTGATCCATTTTTTGAAAACCGGCCTGAAACGATCGTAGTTACTCTGTACTGCAAACATGACCACTTGCTACAACATTCAGTGAAAACAGTATAGTATTGATGGTACAAGCCGTAAAATAAATGCCTGACCGCAAACATTCACTTTTCAGGTAAATTTTATGGACTCATTTGATCGAACGTTTCCATTAATTGCCTGAAATACCCAGTGAGCGGCCAATTCTCCGAAAAATATTCCGGCTCTTTTCCTCTTCACCATCGTTTTCACCACCTATTTCCCGAGGTTGGTCACTGCTGCGTCCTGTAAAGAAATCACGAAGTCGGTCTCTGACCCGGTCATCCCTGTAATCGGGGCATTCAAGCGAATGGGGGGTGTCGATCTGCTCAGGGTAGAAGAGTTCAGGCTGCCGGGAAAGATCCGGATCCTGTTCCAGGTTCTGAAGAAACAGTCCTGCAACCGGCAGGGCAGTTTGGGATGCGTATGCGGGAAATTCCCTGAAACGAACCCGGTTATTCCATCCCCCGACCCTGACACCAAACGCAATTTCAGGGGTAAACCCGACAAACCAGCCATCGGCAAACTGCTGAGTCGTTCCGGTTTTCCCGCCCAGAGCATGGGTGATCCCGAATTGACTTCTCAGGGGGGCACCGGTTCCTTCATTGACCGCTTTTTCAAGCATGGCTGTCATGGTAGCCGCTGCTTCCGGGCTGATGCCGCTATGTTGTCCGGAGGGCGGAAGAAAGACGGTTTCCGTCTCATCGGGCCCGGCATCGGCATCCGGGCTCCGGATCGCCTGCAGGGAGTGCAGGAGGCGATTGTTTCCCCGTAGGCCAGCCGGCCGGGTGTCAGCGCGGTCAGTAAAATCATAAATCAGTTCGCCGTTGGCATTATAAATTTTTGTGATAAAACGGGGGTGAGCGGGAACCCCTTCATTCAGGAAGGAGGTATATGCCGATGTGAGTTCAAGCAGGCTTACCGGCGATGTGCCAAGGGCGATGGAGGGGGCTTCGGGCAGCGGAGAGGTAATTCCCAGGCGTGCGGCAGTCTGCTGTATCTCCGGAATTCCGGTTTCCATGGCCAGGTGTACGGCTACCGTGTTGACCGATCGGGCAAGGGCCGCCTGAAGGGAGTATCGTCCGCCATACTCCTCATCCACATTTTGAGGGGTCCATCCGTCATAGTCGGTAAACCTGGCCAGCATATTTCGTTGATAGTCACAGGGTGAGCGCCCGTTCTCCAGGGCTGCGGCATAGAGTACCGGTTTGAAGGCCGATCCGGGCTGGCGGCGTGCAAGCACCTGGTCATACTGAAAATGACGGTAATCGATTCCGCCAACCCACGCCAGGATATCACCGCTGCCGGGGTCCATGGCAATAAATCCGGCATTCAGAAATGAGATATAGTAACGTATCTCATCATAGGGGGAGATTTCAGCCTCCCGATACCCATCCCATGAAAAAAGCCTTGCAGCAACGGGCATGTGAAGTATCGTCTCCATCTCCTCTTCGCTGATTCCCTCCTGTTTGAGCATGCGGTACTGTTCACTCTGCCGCCAGACCCGAAGAACTTCCGGGTCGTCCATGCCGAATACAGGTTCTTGCTCCAGCTCTCTGTCAAACATTTGCTGCAGCTGACTCATCCGGGTTTTGAGGGCTTTTTCGGCCGAATGCTGAATTCGTGAATCGAGTGTTGTGTGGATCACCAGGCCATCTTCAAAGAGGGAGTATGTCTCGCCGTCAAGGGCGGGTTTATCGGCGAGAAGCTGTACCAGTTGACGGCGAAGCTGCTCCCTGAAGTAGGGTGCCATCTCGTGTGCGAGAGCCGACCGGTTATAATCCACCTCCAGGTCGCTGGTGTAATTTTCTGCGGCCTCTTCCTGGGTAATCATTCCATATCGGGCCATCTGGCTGAGTACAATATTTCGTCGCTGAAGAGAGCGTTCGGGATTTCGGTACGGGTTGTAGAGGGTTGTGGCCTGCAGCAGTCCGGCAAGGGTTGCCGATTCGTTCAGCGTCAAGTCAGCCGGCGGCTTGTTGAAAAATCGATAGCTCCCCATCTCGATTCCGTAGGTATCTTCACCGAATGATACCGTATTCAGATAGAGCTCCAGGATTTCATCTTTCGTGTAGACCGACTCCAGGCGGCGGGCAGTCATCATCTCCCTGAGCTTATCGGTGACCAGTAAAGGTCCGCTGCGGTTATTTCGGGGGTAGAGGTTTTTAACCAGTTGCTGGGTCAGGGTACTCCCGCCTCCGGCATCCTGTTGCAATAGGATGGTTCTGACCAGCACACGCCCCAGTGCACGGTAGTCGATCCCCTTGTGCTGGTAAAAACGGATATCTTCAATGGCCAGAAGGGCATCGAGCATATAGGGGCTTACCTCATCCAGGGTAATTACAGAGTGATTCCGGGTTTGAAAGCGTCCGATTTCAACCCCGTCGGATGAGATGACCGCAGCTCCGCGGTGATGCTGAATTTTTTTCAGTTCGTCGGTATTCGGCAGCGGCCCGAACAGGCCGATCCATGTCATAAATAGGATTGTTGCAGCCAGGAAAAACGGCAAAATGGCCGCCCCGGCACAAACGATGACCCACTTGGGAAGGTTTGAAATTCTGGTCAGTTTCAAAACAGAGTACGTTTAATAGAGATTTCTATCCCTTATTGGAGTCGAATCAGCTGCGAATGTTCCGGTGCGGGAGCCTGAAAATGAGTGAACTTTACACACAATGAATTCAAAAAACCGGGCCGTTATCCGGCCCGGTTGTTCACCAGCGATCATGATACCTCAGGTGAGAGCGACAGAGTAAGTTTTACCGGTCAAATTGAGGAACAAACCGGTGCAGAGTCGCCTGTTCATAGGCATAGGCAACCTCCAGCAGAACCGGTTCGCTCCACGCCCGGCCAAAAAAGGAGAGTCCGACAGGCAACCCGTCAATCTGTCCCATTGGCAGGGAGATGATCGGGTATCCGGCGCGGGCCGACGGTGAGCTGGATGCAAGTTTAAAGTTATCTCCCAGTGTGAGGTCGGTTTTCCAGGCAGGCGACCCTGTCGGGGAGACGATCGCGTCCAGGTTGTGCTCATTCATCACCCGGTCAATGCCCTCCTCGCGGCTGTATCGGAGCATGCGCTCCAAAGCATCCCGGTACTCTTCCGAATCCAGCCCCTCTTTTTCAGCAGCCATATCGATCAGTGCACGGTCAAAGCGGGAGGTCTCTTCCGGGGTGTTCCGGGTCCATTCAGCAAGCTCTTCGATCGACGATACCGGGGAGTCATCACCCAGAGAGGCAAAGTAGTTATTCAATCCGTCCTTGAATTCGTAGAGCAAAACCTGGAAAGAGTCGCCGCCCACATTGGTTTCAGAGATTTGGCTGATCTCAATAATTTCAGCCCCAAGCTCCTTCATCTTTTCAATGGCCCGGTTCATCAGGGTATCGACGCGAAAGTGATTTCCCATGGGGGCTGTATAAAATCCGATGCGTTTGCCCTCCAGCCCGTTTTCATTCAGAAAACGTGTGTAATCACTGTAGAGATGTTCTGCACTCTCTTCAGTGAGGGCGTCGTTCGGATCCACGCCGGCCAGGGCACCCAAAAGAATGGCTGCATCGCGCACGGTGCGTACCATAGGGCCCGCACTGTCGGTCGTATAGGAGATCGGAATGATGCCGCTGCGGCTCCAGAGCCCGACCGTTGGTTTCATCCCAACAACCCCGTTGGCGTTTGAGGGGCAGACGATCGATCCGTTGGTCTCAGTGCCAATGGTGAGGGTTGCCATGTTGGCGGCGGCGGCAGCCCCGGAACCGGAACTGGATCCGCATGGGTTTCGGGTCAGGTCGTATGGATTGTGTACCTGCCCGCCCAGCCCGCTCCATCCGCTCGATGAGAAATTGCTGTGAAAGTTGGCCCACTCACTCAGGTTGGTCTTCCCCAGGATGATGGCTCCCTGCTCTCTCAGCCGCTCTGCAATAAATGCATCGCGGGGAGGAACCGAACCATCCATGAGACGCGACCCGGCCGTGGTGGGCATGTCGTAGGTGTCAATATTGTCTTTTAACAGAACCGGTACCCCGTGAAGAGTTCCCCTTACGGTCCCCTCATTTCGCTCCCTGTCCAGTTGTTCTGCGATATCCAGTGCATTCGGGTTGAGGGCCAGTACAGAGTTTAGCCCGGGCCCGTTTTGATCCAAATGTTCAATCCTTTCGATATAGGCTTGGGTGACTTGTGATGCAGTCAGTTCGCCCGATTCATAACGTTCCTGCAGCTCATCAATGGTGATCTCCTCCAGGCCCAGCTGTTCATAGAGTGAGCCATCCTGTTGTGGAGTGCAGGAGGCAAACAGCAGCCAGAATGTTGTGAAGCATATGGTAAACAGTAGGGTTGGTTTCATGGGCATCCGGTTTATTTGGGTTGGATACTGAATTAAGAGATAAATTTGGTTTGTAGCAAGCAGGGTTTACCTAAATAAGACACTCTACTCCTTTATAACGTATTGTAGGGTAATCCCTTACCGTTTCGAAGGGATTTTGCTTATAAAGAGTGGGAGAAATATTAATTACTATTAATTGGGATGTTGTCAATTGTATGATAATATCCAATTAGCACCATTTTTTACTCGATTTTACCCGGATGAAGGAAGGTTATGCCTTATAAATCGGTCGTAAATAACAGCGATGTGCTGGAAACCATCCAGCACGGAGTCATCATTACGGATGTCCGCGGCGGAATTGTGTACTGGAACCTGGCGAATCAGAAAATATTTGGCTATCCGGCTGATGAAATTATCGGAAAACATCTCCAGGTGCTCTATGGGGATGAGGAGAATATGCCATTCAAGGAGATTATGCGCAGGTGCATTGAGGGAGACGCCGTTCATGGCAAGTGGCACGGTCTGAAGAAAAACGGGGAGAAGGTTTGGCTCGATATCCGGGCAAATATCCTCAAAAAAAGTGATCAGAGTACGATTGGGTGTGTTATAACGGTTTGTGAGATTGAGAAACTGGTTCAAACGGAAGAGCTGCTAAACAAGAATAAAGCTCTTTCTGAAGCTATTTACAACGCTTCAGACAATGCGATCATCACGATTGATGAAAACGGCTTGATTCTGAGCTGCAACCGGGGTACCGAAAAACTGTTCGGGTATGGAAAAGAGGAGCTGGTTGGGCAACCGGTTAATACCCTGATGCCTTTTCCCTACAGTGAAGATCATGACGGTTTTCTCAAGAACTACCTGTTTTCGGGTATAAAAAAAGTGATCGGGAAAAACCGGGAGGTTCAGGGGCGAACAAAAAAAGGGAAAATCTTTTCAATAGAGATTGCCGTAAGTGAAGTTAAGTGGAAAGGCCAGCGGCTATTCACGGGAATTATCCGCGATTTGACGTTCCGGAGGCAGATGGAGCGAAAAATTCTTGAAATTGGCCAGGAGGAGCGGCGGAAGATTGGAAGGGACTTGCACGACGGGCTGGGCCAGATGCTGACCGGAATCAGAATGCTTTCGGAAAACCTGGCACGCAAGCTTCGTGTGAACGGACTGCCCGCGGCCGATGAAGTCGAAGAGATTGCCGAGATGATCCGGGAAGCCGATGAGTTTGCCAGAACCCTTTCGCGAGGATTGGTGCAGGTTGACCTGGAGAGCAAGGGGCTGAGTGTGGCACTGCAAAATTTGTGCAATCGGACGGAAAAACTGACAGGTGTTCAGTGTACCTACCTAGACTTAGAGAGTGCAGATGTGAAAAATCACAATATGGCACTTCATCTCTATCGGATAGGCCAGGAGGCGATCAGCAATGCGGTGAAGCACGGCAAGCCGGGTGAAATCAAAGTGAGGCTGTCCTGCAACGAGTATCATACCTCCCTGACGGTGATTGACGATGGAGTTGGATTTTCAAGCGAGCCGAATCCCAGACTGGGTACGGGAATTGAAATTATGAAACACAGGGCCGGCATGATGGGAGGCGTGCTTGAAATTGCCCGCACCCTCGACAATTACACGCAGGTGCGGTGTATAGTACCCAACAACCTGAATCATTTTGAAGAACAAAAACCAAAATCCGGTTATCATACAGAAACTTAATATCTAAATTAATCCAAAGAGGGAGGCTTATGAGCAACTCATTTAAGAAAAAGGTACTGATCGTTGATGATCATCCGATTATGCGAAAGGGGCTTGCCAGTTCACTGGAATCAGAACCCGGTATCGAGGTGACATTTCAGCTTGAAAAGGCCGAGGATGTACTGGATGTGCTTACAGAACACAAACTGGATCTGCTCATTATCGATGTCTCCCTACCCGGAATGAATGGAATTGAGCTGGTTAAGAACGTGATCTTTCAGAATCCCGACCAGAAAATACTGGTGATCTCGCGCCACGAAGAGTCACTCTACGCCGAGCGTGCACTCAGAGCAGGTGCCAAAGGATACATCATGAAGTTTGAGTCGAGCGAAACCCTCTTGAAAGCTGTCAGAAAAGTATTGAACGGCGGAATCTATGTAAGTGATGAGTTGAATGAAAAGCTGCTGATCAATGCCATGCAGGGCAAAAAAGATGGAACCGGCTCGTCTGTCGATATCCTGAGCGATCGGGAACTGGAAGTGTTTGAGTTGATCGGGAGGGGCAAAAGCAGCAATGAAATTGCCGATCAGCTCCATTTGGCCTCCAAAACGGTTGAAACCTATCGCTCACGGATCAAGGAGAAGATGGATTTTAAAAATTCAACCGAGATGATTTTTCATGCGGTAAAATGGGTGGAAGGAGAGCACAAGATGTGACCGGCCGGGTACCGTGATCAGGCATTCAGGCCGGCTCAGACTTCAGGCCAGGAGACTCCATCAAGAGAATTCACGTGCAAATCTATCGAAATTACAAATGACAACGGAATCCTGCTTGAGCAAAGTTTTCATATCTCAAAAGGGTTTTAATTTGCCTTGTAGGCAGCCATCAGCGTAGTGTAGGGAAAACCCTTATCCTGTTGTTCACAAAACTATTACACGGTTGATCAGACAGTTTCTGAGTGCCGGCATGCAATTTCTTCTTTACTTGGAATCAGAAGCCCATGAATTCCATTTAACCCAAAAAAATAATTGAGAAGAGGTAAATCTATGAAGCTGACGAAACGAGTACACGAACCCAGTACCATTGACCTGTTACGGCGTGAAATGGATCACTTTTTTGATGATTTGGTACCCTTCTCCTGGAGCCGGGATAACAGCGGCAAGGAGCTTCGGACCTGGACGCCCAGTGCAGATATTTCGGAAGACGAAAAGGAGTATATGATCCGTATGGATATCCCCGGAATGGAGAAGAGTGACATCAAGGTGAACTATCAGGATGGCAGAATTACCATTACCGGTGAGCGCAAAACCGAAGAGAAGGAGGAGAAACGAGATTACATTCGCCGCGAGCGCTACTATGGAAGCTTCTATCGTTCATTTACCCTTCCCGAGCCGATCAAGGATGAGGAGATTAAGGCCACATTTAAAGATGGCGTGCTGAAGCTGGCCGTCCCGAAGGCCGAAGTGGTCAAACCAAAGAGTATCAAGGTAAACTGATAGCTTAGTTAAAGACACTGTACCGGGAGGTGACGGTTCCGGTACTGTTTAATTTCGAATTCCGTATGAAGGCTAAATCCTTTTTAAGGTAGCTGGGGGGCAAAAGGGCAGATGCCGGATCCGGAAGACACATGAAGTGGCGGTTTCAAAAGAAATATGCAGTTCCCGGAGGCTGAAAAGAGGATAAATACCTTTTTCAAGGCTGCTGCCGGGTTGTATATGAGATAAGTATCAATGAATCACAAAAGGCCATCTATTGAATCGGCTCCCATTGACGTCCGAATAAACTCCGCAGGTCACCCGGCTGTGAGTACCTTATGACAGGTTGTTGCAATCTGCTGAGATGACAGAGGGCAAGTGTTGCAAAGAGGACTGGTTCCAATTGAGTGCTCTTTTCGATTGATTGATCAAATACTTCGGTTTATCAACAGTCTACTGTCAATATGCTCAACTTTCACTTATGGAACGTCTACATTCACCCTATATCATCCGGTTCTCAAATATGACCCTTGGCGACCACTCAAAAGTGGGAGGGAAAAATGCATCATTGGGCGAAATGATTCGCCACTTAAAACCTCTGGGAGTCAATATTCCCGACGGATTTGCCACAACTTCGGAAGCCTATCGCTACTTTCTGGCTACAAATCAACTGGAAGATAAGATTCAGAGCCTTATCAGCCGTTATCATAACAGGGAAATCCCTTTGCATGAAACGGGCAGGTCTATACGGCAGCTGTTTTCCAAAAGTACTTTTCCGACCGTGATCGCCGAAGATATTTTGGAAGCGTACCGGGAGCTGAGTGGTGAGGTGCATGAGCATGAACCGTCAGCCGTTGCCGTGAGAAGCAGTGCCACGGCCGAAGACCTGCCGGGAGCCAGCTTTGCAGGCCAGCAGGAGACCTATCTGAATATTCGCGGGGGAGAGAGCCTGATCAATGCGTGCAAAAACTGTCTGGCCTCCCTGTTTACAGACCGCGCGATTGCCTACCGGGACAAAATGGGATTTGACCATATGAAAGTGGCCCTCTCTGTAGGGGTCCAAATCATGGTTCGGGCAGACAAGAGCTGTTCCGGCGTGATGTTCACCGTCGATACAGAGTCGGGTTACCCGGAGGTTCTCATCATAAACGGATCGTGGGGACTGGGTGAAAATATTGTCAAGGGAGCGGTTAATCCCGATCAGTTTTATGTATTCAAGCCGCATATCGGAAAGAAGAATTTGGTGCCGGTTCTGGAGAAAGTGCGGGGATCAAAAGAGATTAAAATGGTCTATGCAGAAGCAGAGGGAAATACAACCCAAAATGTACCGGTGCCCATTGACGAGCGTCAGAAGTATGTATTGATGGATGATGAGATTCTGCAACTGGCAACCTGGGGAGTTCTTATTGAGAACCATTACAAGCGAGCCATGGATATCGAGTGGGTGAAAGATGATGACACCGGAAAGCTCTTTATCGTACAGGCCCGGCCCGAAACGGTCCATTCGATTCATCAAAATGGTACATTTAAAAGCTATCAGCTATCGGCAACCTCACCCGAACTTCTGCTTACCGGTGTTAGCGTAGGCAGCTCTATTGTTAGCGGTGTGGTAAAAATTGTTCACGATACGACAGACCTCAGCGGAATTGACTCCAATACGATTATGGTCACCGAAATGACCGAGCCGGATTGGGTGCCCGCCCTTAAAAATGCCGCCGGTATCGTGACCGATTTTGGCGGACGAACCTGCCATGCAGCCATCGTAAGCCGTGAACTGGGAATTCCTGCAGTGGTCGGCTGCGGAACGGCAACCAAAACGTTGACCAACGGACAACACGTGACCCTTTCAAGTGCAGAGGGTGATGAAGGCAAGATCTATAAGGGCCTGCTTGATTTTACCGTTGAAGAGATTGATCCCGGTGAACTGCCCGATACCGATACGCATGTCATGCTGAACCTGGCAACCCCCGAATCGGCTTTTAAATGGTGGAGGCTGCCCGCCAAAGGGGTGGGGCTGGCCAGAATGGAGTTCATTATCAGCAACCACATCAAGATACACCCGATGGCGCTGATCCACCCCGACAGGGTTGAGTGCGAGGATGAGGTGCTGAAGCTGAGGAAACTCACCTCGGGATATCTCGATCTGAAAGAGTATTTTGTGGATCGCCTGGCCAGCGGAATTGCCAAAATAGCCGCGTCCAGATACCCGCACCCGGTTATTGTACGCACCAGTGATTTTAAATCCAATGAGTATTCCGGATTGATTGGCGGACAATATTTTGAACCGCATGAAGAGAACCCGATGCTGGGCTGGCGGGGAGCCTCCAGGTACTATGATGAAAAGTACAAGAGGGGATTTGAACTGGAGTGCCGGGCATTGAAAAAAGTGAGGGAGGTGATCGGCATGGACAATGTCATTGTCATGATCCCATTTTGCCGAACCCTCGTGGAAGCGCAAAAAGTATTGGCAGTCATGGAAGAGTACGGATTGAAACGGGGGGAGAATGGACTGCAAATCTATATGATGTGCGAAATACCTTCCAACTACATACTGGCCGAACAGTTTGCCGAGTGGTTTGACGGATTTTCAATCGGATCGAATGACCTGACCCAGCTCATTCTGGGTGTTGACCGTGATTCAGGGGCAATGGCACACCTTTTTGATGAAAACGACCCGGCTGTCAAAAGGGCAATCTGCGAGGTCATTGACAAAGCCCACCTGGCAGGTGTCAAGGTTGGATTTTGTGGTCAGGCACCCAGTGATCAAGCAGAGTATGCACAATTCCTGGTCAACTGCGGTATTGATTCCATCTCTGTCGTACCCGACAGTGTGATCGATGTGATTCAGAATGTCGCAGATGCAGAAAATAAACGGGTGACAATCGTTTCATGACATCCGAAGAGGAGCCGGCAGATGGCCAGCATACGGAACCATACAGTATGGAGTAACCCGGAAACGGATATGCCCCCGGTAATTTTCAAATAAACTTCTTGCTGCGGTCCGGTTTGCAGGCCGATTATCGCCAGTTAAACACGTCTTGTGATAATTGACTGATAGGCAGACAAAAAAACAGCCCGGCAGTGCGCATCATCTGCCGGGCTGATCTCTCTCTTAATATGGACGAAGCCATCAGTTTCCTTTCGTCAGCATAACCTGAGTCAAGTTGTGAGGATGTTTTCTCAGTCCCGAACCGGCCGGGACACTCCTAACTGTGGCTTCGATGTCAATTTGGAACCGGAGTACACTCTTCAAGATCTTTTTAAAACCTTGAAAAGAGCCGGCGGAACAGTTTTCCCGGGCCGACCCGCACCTGCCGCAGCTGGTTTTGATCTGTACTCTTTTTTGTTATAAACAGATTGTCAATCGGTTCATTTATAGAATACAAATTGTATAGGCAGCGTGTTGTAAGATATTTGAAGATATGCGTGTCAGATAACTTTGGATCTGCTTATGCGAAATGTTTTAACCGGCCTGAAGGGAAGAATGGTTTTAATGAACTTTTCATTGATAAAGACGGCCTGTCGGGTTTATTGTCAGAAAAATTTTAC
>JBJHCX010000060.1:0-11707 GCA_050486245.1 Rhodohalobacter sp. | reverse complement strand
CCCTGCGCTGGGTGCTTGGCGAACAGCGCCCCACCCTCCTGCGCTCCAGCGCCATGAGTAACGTGATCTTTAACGGCACGGCTAAAAAGAAAGCCCTCGGGATGGCCGATGTCTCACTCACTTTTATTAATGACAAAGGGATATTGCCGGTTGAATACAGTGAACTGACGATTACACGGCGCCTCTACCGGTCGGGCGACAGTGAATACCTGATCAACAATACCCCCTGCCGCCTGAAGGATATCATGGAACTCTTCATGGATACCGGCATGAGCTCTGACGCCTATTCGGTCATCGAGCTTAAAATGGTTGAAGAGATCCTGAACGACCGGAATAACGACCGCAGAAGACTGTTTGAAGAGGCCGCCGGCGTTACGCGCTATAAAGAACAGCGTAAAAAGACCTTCCGCAAGCTGGATGAAACGATGAAAGACCTCCAGCGCCTGGAAGACCTTCTGGTGGAAGTCAGAAAGAAGGCACGCTCCCTGGAAATACAGGCCGAAAAAGCCGCAAAGGCAAAATCGTACCAAAAAGAGCTGACACAACTCGACCAGGGATACTCTCACCACCAGTTTACCGCCGTAAATGAAGAGCTGAAACCCCTGAAAGAGAGGATTGAAAACGCCGAAAAGGAGAAGAAAGAGATCTCCGCGAAGCTGGCAACGCTTGAAGAGAATGAAGAGAAAGCCCGCAACCTGCTTCTCGAAAAAGAGCGCAGCCAGGCCGAAGCACAACGAAGGGTGAGTCAGCTGCACGCCTCCATCCGTGAAATGGAGACCAATCTCAAAATCACCAGAGAGAAGATTGTCAATGAGGAAGGGGTCATTAAACAGTACCATTCCGATATCGAACAGAGTGCAAAAGACCTGACTGACCTGGAAAAGCTGCGGGAACAGAGTATCCAGAAGCTGGAAAATTTTGCCTCTGAAAAAGAGCGCTCGGAACAGAGCCTGAAAAGCTCAAAAGAACGTTTTAATGAAGTCCAGCAGCAGTTCACCAAGATCCGCCATGAACTTTATGAACTGGAGATCGAACTCAGTGATGCCAATAAAAAACTGAACGACCTCCAGTCGAGCCGCATTAAGCTGGAGTCAAAACTGGAGAACAGTGAAGACGACCGGCTGAGAATTGACCGCGACCTTGAAGACCTCGAAGATGAGATTATCAACTCGAAAGGCGAACTGAACCTGGTCCGCGAGAAACTGGATTCCAAAAACACAGAGCTGGAGAAGAAGGAGAACGAACTGGAATCGGTCACCGCCTCCCGCAGAGAACTGGAAGAGAGCCGTGAGCAGCTCCGTGAAGAGATCCGGACCGTAAAGAGCCGCCTCGATGCCGCCGGATCCGAAATTGCACTGATGCAAAACATCGCAGAATCGAATGACGCCATACCCGGTTCAGTCTCCTACCTGATGGAAACCGTGAACGATCAGTTCGACCTTCTGGTACCTGTCGGAGAGATCCTGCACACCTCTGAAGAGATTGCACCTGCCCTGGAAGCGGCACTGGGTGAAGCGATCAACTTTGTAGTCGTCAATTCGATGGAGGACGCCATTCGCGCATCCAACATCCTGAAAGACAACAAAAAAGGGCGTGCTACCTTTATCCCGCTCAACGAACTAAAAGCATCCTACCCGGTTGCCGAACGTTCGATTGCTGCCAATGTAACCTGTGAAAAACGATTCCGATGCGTCTCTGAGCTGCTATTGGGAACCACTCTGCTGCTCGATTCAATGGATGACGCTTCAAAACAGATGACGGGTCAGCCGGCTGTGACATCTGCCGTTACCCCCCAGGGTGACCTCATGACGGCCAATAAATTTTTGAAAAGCGGAAGCCGGAACAAACAGGCCGGTGTCAGGCTTGGCCTCAAAGACAAGCTGGAGAAATTGTCGGCCAAATCGGACGAGCTCCAGCGAGAGCTTGCGCAGAAAAACGCAGAACTGGAAGAGCTGAATGAGAAGCTGAAAACACTCAATTCAGACTCCATCCGGTCCGAAATGAAAGAGCTTCAGAAAGATGTACGCAAGCTGGAACAGGATGCCAGCCGCTGGCACTCGGGCATCCAGGTCTATGAGAAAAATATCAACGACCTGAATAGCCGAAAGAAGAACCTGCAGTCCAACCTCGACATGGCACAGGAAGAGCTTGACAGCCTGCATCCGCGCCAGAAAGAGCTCCAGCAGATGATCAAGGAGCTGAGCCTGAAGCAGTCTGGCAAGAAGAAGGATCTGCAGAAACTGGAAGAGGAGCGTGCCATTGCCCAGAATCGTTATAATGACGCACAGCTCAAGCATCAGGATGTCAAAAATAAAGCCCACAACCTGGAGCGTGAAATAGAGCGGGCTGAGTCGGGTATTCAAAATATCCAAAGCCGGCAAGCTTCCAGAAAAGGCCTGCTCGATGAGAGCAGCGAAAAGATCAAGTCCTATCGCTATGCCATTGAACAGACTGAAAAGCAGCTGGAGGTGAAACGCGAACAGAAACGGGAGGCCGATCAGAAGCTTGAAGAGGCCGAAGAGGCCAGCAGCCGGCAGCGCGGCACAATCAACGAAATTGAAAAGGAACTCAAGGAGTTTCGAAACCAGAAAGAGGTGAACCTGGAACTGGTACACCACCTGAGCATGGCCCACGAAAAACTGGAGATGAAAGCCCAGGGGTATTCCGATCATATCTGGGAGACCTACGGTATTCTGATGGACCAGGTGGAATCCCGCCTGCCGGAAGGCCAGTCGCCCGAACAGGCCAAGGAGCGGGTTGCCTGGCTCAAGCAGAAACTGCAGCGTATCGGAGACGTGAACCCGCTGGCTATTGAGGAGTATAAGGAGGAGAAAGAGCGGCTCGACTTTTACGAAGAACAGATTGAAGATCTGCACCAGGCCGAAAAAGAGATGCGGGAAACCATCGACGAGATCAACCGAACAGCCACTGAACGGTTTAACGACACTTTTGAGAAGATCCGGTTTAATTTCAAAAACGTGTTTAACACCCTGTTCCACGAAGATGACTACTGCGACCTTCTGATTGAACAGGATGTGGAAGATCCGCTTGAAGCAAAAATTGAGATTAAAGCCAACCCGAAAGGCAAACGGCCGTCGAGCATCAGTCAGCTCTCCGGTGGTGAGAAGACCCTGACGGCCATCGCCCTGCTGTTTGCCATCTACCTGGTAAAGCCATCACCGTTCTGCGTTTTGGATGAGGTGGATGCCCCGCTCGATGATGCCAATATCGAACGCTTCTCCTCAATGATTAAAAAATTCAGCGACGACACCCAGTTTATCATCATTACTCACAACAAAAAGACAATGTCGAAAGCTGAGATGATGTATGGCGTAACCATGCCCGAAACCGGGGTCAGCCGACTTGTTGGCGTTAAACTGGATGAAGTGGCATCCGCTTAACCAATTTTCTGATGGACACCGATCGCGACCGCAACAAACCCGGTATTGAACGAACCCGAGACGGATCCACAACCCTCTACTCACCCCGTTTTAGCCAGCATTACCACAACCCCAACGGAGCTGTGGCTGAAAGCCGGATCGTTTTTTTTGAAACCCCCGGAACCGCTGAACTCCTTCGCCAAAAAAAGGAGGTAAACCTGTTTGAAATGGGCTTTGGCACCGGACTCAACCTGATCCTGATGAACGATTACCTGGAACGGGTCACCCCTCAGCCCAGGGTGAATTTCTATTCTGCAGAGGCATTTCCGGTTGACGGGCAGACCGCTTCAGAGTTTGATTTCGGGCCTGAGCTGGAGCACCATCAGCCCGGCCCGCTTCTGAAATCCATTTTTGAATCTGCAACTCCCGGGCTGAACCGGATTGAAATCACCGGGAACCTAACACTCTTCTTGTTTATCGGCACCTTTGATGAGATGCCCGACCCCGCTCACCCGCCCGATATTATTTTCCACGACCCTTTTTCACCTGAAGTCAATGCAGAGCTCTGGACACCTGAGGTCTTTCAGCGCATCCGGGAATTCTCTTCAGATGAAGCGGTGTTGACAACCTACTCGGCGGCATCCCGGGCCCGGGCTGCAATGGCTGTTGCAGGCTGGAAGGTTGCCCGTGCGCCGGGTGCACTGGGCAAGAGGGAGATGACCCTTGCGTCTGCCTCTGAAGGCCCGCTGAAAGCTTTTAAACGCGTCAACGAATCACGCCTGGCCGACCGTTACCGCCAGGGCGATTTCGATTAACCGGCATCCCACCATCAATATAACTACCTGACCGATGATTGAATTTGACAAACTGGCACGTGAACTTCAGCCACACTACTCGCAATTCAATGTTGCCAACAGGCTGCTTTTTACGGGACACTCACACCAGGCATGGCCCGATGCCGCTTTTGAGGGTACGGCCGAGTATATGAGAACCGCTTCGCAAGAGGTTGACAGCAAGTGGGAGTCTGCATTTGAAAAGACCGAAAAGCTGCGTGCATACCTTCGCAGATATTATGACGATCCCAACGGATGTTACTGCCGGGAGCAGAATACGCACGTCCTGATGGTCTCCTGGCTGTCCTCTCTTGATCTGAAAAACAAACCCAAAATCATCACCACCACCGGTGAGTTTCACTCAATGTACCGTCAGCTGCACAGGCTGCAGGAAGAGGGCCTTGAGGTTGTCTACCTGCCTCATGAAGATGACAACCGTCTTCTGGAGGAGATCAGGACACAAATCGACGAGAGAACATCGGCCATTATGCTCTCCCGGGTCTATTTTGAAACGTCTGAAGTCAATACCCAACTGTCTGACATTGCTGCAGAAGCGAAAAAAGCCGGCGTCCCGCTGATGATAGATGACTATCACGGCACCAATGTCGTTCCCCTCTCCATTCAGAAAGAAGGACTGGAACACTGCTACATCCTGATAGGCGGCTACAAATATCTCCAGTGGGGAGAAGCCAACTGTTTTCTTCGCTACCCCGAAAACTGTACCATGCGACCCGTTATCACCGGCTGGTTTTCCGCATTCGGGAAACTGGACGAACCCCGGAACGACCGGCCTGTGGATTTCGATCCGGGCGACCAAAAATTTGCCACCGCAACCTACGACCCGGTGTCTCAGTTCAGGGCTGCCGCGGTTGTCGATTTCTTTGACCGATTCGGACTGACTCCGGATGTTCTCTCCGGCCAATACCGCGCTCAGGTATCCTACCTTCGAAATCTGTTTGACGATCTTCAGCCGGACCCCGGTGTCATCAGGCATGCCTCCGGCCGGTCGATCGGTGAAATTGGGGGATTTCTGGCCCTTCGCTCACCGGATGCCCGGAAAATTCGCGCACTGCTTCTCGAAGAGGGTATCTATACTGATGCCAGAGGCGAAATCATCCGGTTCGGTCCCGCTCCGTATACCACATCGGAACAGTGCCGGCAGGTCATGGCCGCTCTTCAAGAGACCCTGGGACGGCTCTGACTACATCGCCCCCGAAAGTTCTGAAATTCGCAGTACCGCATAGATCAGATATCCGATGATACCGGCAGCAAATCCGTTCAGGATGGTATAGAAGACATATCCTACAATAAAGGTGGAGATAATTCGAACCCACGCTAAAAAAGAGGCCTCGGGAATACAGACATTATAGATCCACATAGCCGTAATGGCCAGCACAACCGCGGGCAGCGTGGAGTTGACCAGCGGGTCGGTCAGAGGCAGCCCCGAAAATATCCATACCGGAATCAGAAGCAGCTGAAAAACCATGGTTGCACCGATCGCATAGCCATTCAGAACCAGCATCGAATAAAACCCGGTGAAATAGTCCCTGAAAAAGAAGAGTCCGGAGAGAGCCAGCATGGGCACCAATAGAAACGACGCTGAAAGCGGCAAAAATTGTGTAGAGGCCCTGACGTTGCTCATGAGTATCCAGGATGCGATCTCCTGCAACTGATCATCCTCACCGGCTACATCCGATACAACCGGCTCAAATGAGAAGTCGACCAGGATCGTGTTGAGAATTGTCACCAGTACGGCACCCGACAGCAAAAACAGAAAAGGGTTCATATAGCCGGATGGTTCATCCGAAAGCCGGCTGTTGATCACGCTTCCGGGCTGCTGAAGCAGTTGTTTCAGTGTGGTGAAGTATCTGTTCATCAGGTGTCTGATTTATATTTTTTTGATTTGGTCAGACGGAATATAAAAGGTGTGAGGCAAAGTTTTTGAAAAGGATCTGCAAAACCTGTCTGATGTTGCCTCCGCCGGCTACTCTTGCCCATTGTGGGCTCCTCCTCTTCCCTCTGCAACAACGGAATGTTTTTTTCAGGATCACTGTTTTTTTAAATAAAGGGTTCTTATATTTGGGGTCTGTAATAAATTCAAAAAATTCCTAACAAACGTATGATCGGAGTAAAAGTTAAAGATAACGAAAGTATCGAACGCGCGATTAACCGCTTCAAGAAAATGGTTACACGCTCACGGGTATTGAATGAGTATAAGGAGCGTCAGCAGTATACAAAACCATCTGAGGAGCGCAGGGAAGCTCTGAAGAAGAGCATTCGTGAAGAGAGAAGACGCCAGAGAGACAACTACTAAGTTTTTCTCCGAAAAGGCTCTGTTACAGAGCCTTTGTGATATGTTCCGCGGGCTTTAAGGATATGTTTAAATTGCCCGCGGCTTCACTGACCGGAAGGTAGGCGCTCTTAAATCCCATCTTTTCCGCCTCTTTAAGCCTCTGATTCAGAAACGGGACTCTTCTCACTTCGCCACCCAGGCCAACTTCACCCAGATAGATCGCTTTTTCGCGAACGGGCTGATCTTTCAAACTGGATGCCAATGCTGCCATTACAGCCAGATCTGCGGCCGTATCGCTGACTTTCAGTCCGCCGGCTACATTCAGGTAGACATCCTGTCCGTTAAAGCTCATCCCTGCCCTTTTTTCAAGTACAGCTATAAGCAGCGAGAGCCTGCGCTGATCAAAACCGCTGGCTGTCCGCTGCGGCGTGCTGTAACTGCTTGGCGTGACCAGTGCCTGCACTTCAATCAGAATAGGACGTGTACCCTCCATGATGCAGGTCACGCAATTTCCGCTGATATCTCCCTTCATCTCGGCAAGAAAGAGATCTGAAGGGTTTGAGATTTCATACAGGCCGCTATCCCTCATCTCAAAGACACCTACTTCATTGGCCGGGCCAAGCCGGTTCTTCACTCCTCGCAGCAAACGGTGCAGCTGACTCTGGTCTCCTTCAAAGTGCAATACGGTATCGACCATGTGCTCCAGCATGCGGGGGCCTGCAATATCCCCCTCTTTGGTGACATGGCCAATCATCAGCGTGGTAATACCCTCTTTCTTGGCAAGTTGCTGAAACATCGCCGAGCACTCCCGGATCTGCTGAATGCTTCCCGGAAGGCTGCTGAGTTCATTGCTGAAGACGGTCTGAATGGAATCGATCACCAGCAACCCGGGCTTTACCTTCCGGGCCTGCTCAATCACTTTCCGAACATCGGTATTGGAGTAGATCAGCAGGTTCTCTCCTTTCAGCCCGATCCGACCGGCCCTCTGCTTGATCTGTGACGCCGACTCCTCGCCCGCCACATAGAGTATCTCCAAATCAGGGCACCGATTCGCCAGCTGCAGCATCAGAGTACTTTTCCCGATACCGGGATCACCACCCAGCAATAGAAACGACCCGCGAATCAGTCCGCCGCCCAATACCCGATCGAGCTCATCCAGGTTGGTTGATATCCTTTCATCCTTTCGATAGGTCACATCTTTTAACCTCACCGGCCCCTCATCGTCACCCTCATCAGAAATGTCCACCTTATGTTTTTTCCCCGAAGGTTTGGAGCGGTTTACCTTCTCTTCAAACGTGTGCCATTCACTGCAAGCCGGACACATCCCCAGCCACTTTGCCGAAACGTGTCCGCATGAACTGCACTCATATTTTATCTTACTCTTTGCCAACGGCTTCACCCTCTATCTCTTCTTCACGGTTCAATTCCTGCAGATGCTCTGTAACGGTGGTATTTACATACCAGAGCATCGCCACAATACCTACGCCAATGCTGATATAGTAGGTGATAACCCGCCAGACAAACACAGCCAGCCCGATAAATGCGGTACGGTCAATGAGCGGACCCAAAAAGATTGCAAACAGCCCCTCCACCCCTCCGGATCCCCCGGGAGTCGGAATGATCAAAAAGGCCAGGTTCATCGAAAGGCTTCTCAGAATCAATAATATTTCGTGCGCCGGCAGCAAGCTCAGCACAACAATCACCGGCAGTGCAACCCTGCAGAGCCAGCTCAATGTTGATAGGGCAAATGCCTTTAGTACGAAGCTCATCGGTTTTGCACGCAGCTCTCTGGAGTACTCCACAAGGTGGTCTGCCTCGGCATTCACCTTGTCATAAAACTTCCGCAGGCCTGGAAGTCGAAAAACAAACTGGATAATTTTTTTCAGCATCTCCGGATTGATAAGAAGCCCGTATGCAAGCAGCCCGCCGTAGATGAGCAGTCCCGCATAGATCAGAAGCATGGTGATATTTCCCACCATCCCGATCTCATCGGGTATCACATCGTAAAAGATACCGGATATCAGCAGGATAGGCACGGCCAGGGCGTACCAAAACTGATCCAGCAGTACGCCGTAAAGAACAATGGCTGATGACTTTCCGAGCTTCAGGCCCTCGCGGGTCATGGCGTACGTTGCAACGGGAGCTCCCCCAATCGTGGATGGGGTGACCGCAGAGGCAAAATCCCAGGTCAGCGCAATTCGCACCGATGCCATCCAGCTGATCGCCTTGTCGGCCAGGAATCTGATTTTTGCGGCAAAAAAGTAGACTTTCAGGAAAGTCACACCGATAGCGATAAAAATACCGGGAAGCCGCTTGGGCACCAGGTGCTCTAATATACCGGGTGTATAGGTCAGATAGATCACCACCCCCATACTGATCATACTCAGTGATATGGAAATGATCATATATTTGAATGAGATCAGCGGTCCGCTTTGACCCGTATGTTCGTCAGGCTTAGTCAAATCTTATAAGTCGTCTTGCAGGGCACATGTCCCCCTTTTGATTTCAATTCTCCCCAAATGAATAAAAAAAGCCACACAGTATACAAATTCCGTGTGGCTTAATAAACGTAAGATTTAAGCGATGGTTATCTCATCACTCAGGTAAACGTCCTGAATATGGTTCAGAAGCTTGATCCCCTCATCCATCGGACGCTGGAATGCCTTCCGGCCGCTAATCAGTCCCATTCCGCCTGCACGCTTGTTGATCACGGCAGTTTTGACGGCAGCAGCAAAATCGTTGTCTCCGGAAGCACCGCCTGAGTTGATCAGCCCCGCCCGCCCCATATATCCGTTGGCTACCTGGTAACGGGTCAGGTCGATCGGATGGTCGGTTGACAGTTCACTGTAGATGCGCTCATCCAGCTTACCGTAGCTCGAATCACCGCTGTTCAGTGCTTTGTAACCGCCATTCAGGGTAGGAAGTTTCTGCTTTACGATATCGGCACCAATGGTCACACCCAAGTGATTCGCCTGACCGGTAAGGTCGGCAGCTGAATGATAATCCTTGCCATTTACCTTGAATGCAGAGTTTCGGGTATAGCACCACAGAACCGTTGCCATACCGAGCTCATGTGCATATTCAAAAGCTTCAGCAACCTCAACAATCTGACGGGACGACTCTTCAGAACCAAAATAGATGGTCGCACCCACTGCAGCCGCTCCCATATCGTACGCCTTCTGCACGGTGCCAAACATGATTTGATCGTAATTGTTCGGGTAGGTCAGCAGTTCATTATGGTTGATCTTGACCAGGAAAGGAATTTTATGGGCGTACTTCCTTGCAACAGCACCCAGCACACCAAACGTGGAGGCAACTGCGTTACACCCTCCCTCGATGGCCAGTTTCACAATGTTTTCAGGGTCAAAATAGTCAGGGTTCTTGGCAAAGGAGGCTCCGCCGCTATGCTCTACTCCCTGGTCTACCGGCAGGATTGAAAGATAACCGGTTCCGGCCAGCCGGCCGTGGTTCAGCATCCACTCCAGGTTGCCCAGCACCCTGTTGTTGCGGTCAGAGTGATACCAGACATCATCCACATATGAGGATGACGGAACATGAATTTTTTCTTTTGGAATAGTTTTACACGTATGATTGAGAAGAGAGTCGGCTTCATCGCCTAAAAGCTCTTCGATCTTAGATGTTACAAGTGCCATTATTCTTAACTCCCGTTTATTGGTTTTTAATATAAAGTCATACAACACGCAATATACATTTTCATTTGCCAAATGGCTATTGATATACCCCCAAGTACACAATGTAAGCGCTTTGAATTTCAAAAAAGTCGCTGATTTGGATGAGAAGCTTGGAAAAATAGTGTATTTTTGAGTCCCCAAAATGCAGGAACCCATTATGAAGATTGATCAAATCAACTTAGGAAACAGGCCGCTCTTTCTGGCCCCCATGGAAGACGTAACCGACTCCCCTTTCCGGCAAATTTGCCGACGCAAGGGAGCCGATATCGTCTACACGGAATTCATCAGCTCCGAAGCCATTATTCGCGATTCGGATATCGCCCAGCATAAAATGGATTTTGCAGAGATGGAACGTCCCTTTGGCATCCAGATCTTTGGCGGACGTGAAGAGGCGATGGAGGGAGCCACAAAGGTTGCGGTTGCCAACAATCCCGATGTGATCGACATTAATTTCGGGTGCCCGGTCTATAAGATCGTCAAGAAGGGTGCCGGTGCCGGCTGCCTGAAAGATCTGGACATGATGGAACGAATGGCCGGAACGGTTGTGGATGCTGCCGGAGACTACCCTGTAACGGTGAAAACCCGCCTTGGCTGGGATGATCAGTCCATTCGCATCAGTGAAGTGGCACTGATGCTGCAGCGTGTCGGTGTCAAAGCCCTCACGGTTCACGCACGGACCCGAAGCCAGAAGTACAAGGGCGATGCCCGATGGGATTATCTGAAAAAACTGACCGATACACCCGGACTCGAAATCCCAATCATTGGCAACGGCGATGTGAGCTCACCCGAACTGGCCAAAAAGATGTTCGATGAAACCGGGGTAGACGGGGTGATGATCGGCCGCGGCGCCATCGGCAACCCATGGATCTTTGAACAGACCCGTCACTATTTCGAAACCGGTGAGATTCTACCCGACCCCACCATCCAGGAGAGGCTTGAACTCTGTGCCGAACAGCTTCGGCTATCCGTAAAACATCACGGTGAACGCTATGGCGTGATCATCATGAAGAAGCACTACGGACAGTACCTGAAAGGTGTGCGTAACGGCAAGAAGCTGAGAGCCGCCATTATGGATGAAAAGGAGCTGGACCCTATTCTTGAGCTTCTGCTCAACTTCAAGGAGGAGAAGCTCTACGCTGTGGCCTGACAAACTGGTCAGAGCCGTTCAATCACCCCGGTTCAGCAATACCTTAACGCCAATTGAAAACCTGGCAGGTTCATATCCAAATGCCAGTTCATCAGCGTTTGTCATAGGTGTGGCAATCCCCAGCTGTGACTCGATCATAAACCTGTTAAACCCCATTCGCATAAACGCTGAGGGTTCAAAAAAGAGATCGGATGTCTTGGATCCGGTGCCGTCTCTTTCCAGTTCAAGAGTCGTGAAGTTGACATAACCCGCCCTGAATGACAACCCGGCAACCAGGTGGCTGCTCATGAGTCCTGTGTTCATCTGAATAAAGGGTTTGTTGAAATCACCGCGGCTGTCATTGCTTTTACCGGTTCCAAAAC
>JBJHCX010000059.1:0-11796 GCA_050486245.1 Rhodohalobacter sp. | reverse complement strand
GAGAAGTTCTTATATTTGAAATCTGTTAAACAAAACGGGTGGTTAGCTCAGTTGGTTCAGAGCACCTGCCTTACAAGCAGGGGGTCACAGGTTCGAATCCTGTACCACCCACATATGGAAAGCCTTGTAACTGCTGTTGCAAGGCTTTTTCTGTTTTAAAAGAGATGAAACACATCGTTTACATACTATACAGTATCAGCGTAGACCGGTATTATGTGGGGCGGTCGACAAACCTGCCGAACAGCCTGAAACGACATAATGCAGGCAGGGTCAGCCATACTAAATCGGGTTTGCCGTGGAAGCTGGTCTACCGGGAGGCTTTTGATCAAAAGAGTGGCGCATTAAAGCGGAAAAGAGAGATCACCTCGTCTGAGAGCCGCGAGGTTCTTCAGCGGCAGATTACATCTGGCAGAAATCAACTCGGCGACTGACCCCGGCTTGTTTACCGGACGGAAGGAGATGTTGCCGGTGAACGTAAACCTACTTTTTTTTCCCTTTTGATTTTCCTTTGCGTTTCATGCGAGACCAGGTGAAGGAGCCGATCCACCCTGAAAAGATGCCAATACCGATGGCCAGGCTGAGTGATAGCAGGAATTGGCTGTGAATCATGTTTGAGATCAGGATTCGGCTTACAAAATAGATGATAACGGCAAGGACATACCCGATCGTAAAACTGCCGATCATATCGCGCATTTTCAGGTTAATGATGAACAGGGTAAAGAATGATGCGGCAACCCCAAGGCTAATCCAGCCTGCCAGAAACCAGGGTTCCGTGAAATCAACAGCCGTCGTTGTTTGTGTCCAAAGCGGGATGCCTGCGGCTATCGTCGAAACGAAAATGGCGATCAATTTGTAATTTTGTCGTGTTGTCTCAAGCATAATGTTGTCATAACTGATAGTGAGTTAATAACAGAAAGTACACATTATTATGATAAAAGGATGGCTAATTCGAAAATAGTTGTGAATCAAAATTCAGCAATATGAATGAAATTTTTTGGCAACATTTTAAAAGATTTACTGTTATTAGAATTGAGATAATTCATTAAAGGTGTGATTTGTAAAAACTATTTTAGCATATAGTTTTATACGCCGGCAATTAATATATTCAATAATTAAATTTTAAAAGAAAGATTGAATAATCATGGATATTAAATTTGTTAAAAGATCTCAGGTTCAATCCAGCAAGCGACGATCATCAAAATTCAAGCCGCTGATGGATGCCTTGGATAAACTTGAACCGGGGGGACAAGCGGTTGAAGTGAGCTACACGAACGAAAAAAGTGTCAATTCCATGCGTACTGCAGTTTATCAATACAACCAGGAAAATAAGGTGAAGATTAAAAGCGGTAAAGACGCGAATAACAAAAAAATCTATTTTTACAGAGAAAAATAGAGTTAAGAATTTGTATTTAAAAAGCCGGCTTGCATAGACATTGCCGGCTTTTTTTATCTCTTTTCCAACTTAATATTCTGCTCTTCACTCTCAATACCCGCCCACTCCAGATAGAGACTGCGCACAGAATCTATGTGTGTTTCAAGGTTTTCAACACTCCAGCTTGAGGTGTCGATCGGCGGAAAAATATGAGCCGTCAGGTCGCCGCTGCGCGCCAGCAGAAATCCGCCTTCACTCAGCTCCCTGTTCCCTTCAAAGTAGACAGGGACAATCGGGTATTCGAGATCTATGGCCATTCTAAAAGGTCCTTTTTTAAAGGGCCCGATCACGCCCGGATGCTTTCGTGACCCTTCAGGCGCCATCATCAAAGAGAGTTGGTTTTGACGGATCCTGTCTTGCACACTTTTCAGTGCTGCAACGGCCTTGTCCGATTTCTCCCGTCGTATGAATACCTGTCCGGTTAACCGGCCTAAAAGGAAAAAGAGCGGGTTATACTGCAGCTGCCATTTGGCAACAAAACGGACACGGGGCAAGCCCAGTGCAAGGATGGTGAGCAGGTCGATCGTGGAACTGTGATTGATAATGTAAATGGCAGGGTAGTGAATGCCATCCCCATGAAGCTTGACACGAAAGCGCAGCCCTGCCGTATATAACACCGGCTTTGCAATGAGGGGTGCGATCGTCTCAACGACAAAGTTTCTCAGCTTGCCAAAAGAGAGAATCAGGAGGGCCAGAATGGCCGGTGTAAAGAGGATCAGCAAGATAAAAAACAGTAGAATTGAGAGGATGCTGCGCATATATTCTGAAAAACGAAGCGGAGGCATTTCGTGCATGTCAAATGTCTGAATGATCCTTAACGGTTAAATGGTCAGCGGTTGATGACAACCGTGCGGTTTAACGAAACACATCTTTAAAATGCTTAATCTCAGGGGCCTCATTATTCTGTTGAACAATTGAAATAACGTCGAACCGGGCGATCGCGGTCTCCATTTTTCGTTCATACATCCACGCTTCCGCGGCTTTCCGGATATTTTGCTCCTGGGCAGCTGATATGTGGTCTTCGGGTTCCCCGAAATAGGTGTTTGACCGATACTTCACCTCTACAAACACGATATAATTGCGATCGGTGGCAACAATATCGACCTCCGCCTTCTCAAAAAAATAGTTTCGGTCAAATATAAGCCAATCTTTAGATTCCAGATATGCTGCGGCAATATCTTCTCCTCTGTTTCCGATATCACGGGAAGTTTGATTCATAAAACGGGTCAGGTGTTGGTGTTATCAGAACGTTTTTGCCTGGATCCCTTCAGCGATTGATGCGCTTCGGCAAGTTTGACAAGATGTTTCAGGAACGTAAGGTTTTTCTTGTTGATATAGGGAAGGAGCGCTTTCGTGAAACGGTCAAACATTTCAAGAAATTCGACAAAGTTTTCAATCCGTTCCTGGAATTCGCGCTCTTCATCCGATTTATCATCAGTCTGCTGCAGCAGGGCAAGTGTTTCAGACAAATTCTCCTTGATCGGGGCCACTTCACGCATTTGGCGCTCTTCAACAATACGAGATACAATCGTCCATACCTCCTTTTCGGCAGTGAAATAGTCTTTTCGCCGGCCTTTAAAGTGAACTTTGTGAACCAGCTTCCACTGGATCAGGTTTCGCAGGTTCATATTGGCATTGCCCCGGCTGATGCTCAACTGATCCATGATGGCATCGGTGTCAAGCGGATTGCTCTCGGCATAGAGCAGGGCGTGTATCTGCGCCATGGTCTTGTTAATACCCCATGCCGATGCCATCTCTCCCCAAAGAAGGACAAACTGTTCAATGGCATGGCGATGTTTTTCACTCTTTGGGGAGCTCATAACCGGTTCTTATGATGTGGAAGGTTCGGGTGCGCAGGCACACGCATGGCTACTTTCACCGGCACAGTCAGGGCTGCCTGACCGGCCTTTATAATCTGTATTATAAAAGCCTGTACCCTTATAGACGACTCCGCTTCCGCCCGATATGATTCTTTTAACGGGCTGGCCGGTTTCCGGACAGGCTGTAAGCGCATCGTCACTCATACGTTGAAAAACTTCAAAAAGAGTACCGTCTTCTCGTCTGTATTCATAAGTGGGCATCGCTGTATACTATTGGGTTTATGGCCTGCAAATTATTTCACACTTTTCAAGTGTCTGCAGATACCAATGTACCGATTGTTGAAATTGCATAAAAGGTTAATGAAGCTCTGCGAATCCTTTCCGCAGGCGGGCCACAGCCTCTTGGAGGTCATCCATAGAAGCCGCATAGCTTAATCGAAGTCCGTTTGGCTCACCAAAGGCATCACCCGGAACGGTGGCTACACCGTGCTTCTCAAGCAGGTAAAGGGCCAGGTCGGTGGAGTTATCAATGGACGTCCCATCCTCAGTTTTTTTTCCAAAAAAGCTGTGAACATCGGGAAAGACATAAAAGGCACCTGACGGAGTAAAACATTCAATTCCATCAATTGCCTGAAGCTGGCCTACAAGATAGTCTCTTCGCTCCTTAAACGCGGCACGCATCTCCATGACCGGTTTCATGGGGCCGGTGTATGCGGCCAGTGCGGCTCTCTGCGATATGGAGCTTGGTGCGGATGTTTCCTGGCTCTGAATTTTGGCCACGGCGTCAGCAATTGGCTTGGGAGCCGCCAGATAACCCATGCGCCATCCGGTCATGGCAAAACCCTTTGAAAAGCCGTTGATAATCAGCGTGCGATCCTTCAGTTCCGGCGCTGCATTCAGGATAGAGACATGTTCGCCTTCAAATACGATATATTCATAAATTTCATCAGAGATAACCAGCACATCCGGGTGTTTTACCAGAACATCAGCAAGTGCCCTGAGCTCGTCCCGGCTATAACACGATCCGGTAGGGTTGGAGGGAGAGCATAGGATGATCGCCTTGGTATTATCATTGATAGCCCTGTCAAGCTGATCAGCAGTCAGCTTGTAGTTGTTTGAAAAAGTGGTGTTCAGGAGTACCGGCGTGCCCCCGGCAAGCTTGACCATTTCAGGGTAGGATACCCAAAAGGGCGCCGGGATCAATACTTCATCCCCCTCATCAATGGTGGCCAGTATGGAGAATCCGAGCGACTGCTTTGCCCCGTTTGAACAGACAATTTGATCGGGACTGAAATCCAGATTGTTGTCCCGTTTCAATTTACTGCAGATGGCCTCCCTCAGTTCAGGCATGCCGGTGTTCATGGTGTATCCATGAAACCCCTCTGTGATCGCCTCAATTCCGGCATTGCAGATATGTGAGGGGGTTTTGAAATCAGGTTCACCCGCACTCAGTGAGATAACGGATTTGCCTTGCCGGGCAAGCTCTTTGGCTTTTGCAGTAATTTTTAACGTTTCGGATGGAGATAGCTGTTGAGCGCGTTTTGAAATCATGTCAGGTATAGTTTTTTGTGATCTTGAAAAGGTAGCAAAAAGGCCGGCGGATGTCTATCTGCATTTTCACAAATTGTCGGGAAACCGGAACTCTGACAGTAAAAAACGGGTAACGGCGGCGAGTACAATCGCATGATGGACGGTGCCGTTTTGAACCAATTCCAAAAAATGGGTAAGAGGAAGGGTGTGAACCTCGATATCCTCAGACCCGTCAGGCTGCTGGCCGCCGTCAAACGTACAATTTCTCGCAACGTAAAGGTGTGTATAGTTGTTCAAAATAGCAGGGTTTGAACTGGTTTTTCCAATAGACTCCCACTGCGCGGAGACAAAACCGGTCTCTTCCCTGAGTTCACGCCGGGCAGATTGAATCGGATTTTCATCGCCATCTACCATGCCTCCCGGTATCTCAAGGGTGGGTTCGTCAATTCCGGCGCGGTACTGTTCAACCAGGATAATTTTATTCTCAGGTGTCAATGCGATGACGTTGACCCAGTCTGGTGCATTCAAAACGTAGAAGGGGTGATGAACAGTAACCTCTTCTGCTGAAAGTTCTAATTTGTGAAGTGAAAAAATGGGAGTTTCAAAGAGTTTCTTATCTTTGAGGCGTTCCCAGCCAAACCTGGAAAAAGAAAATGATAGAGACATTAACGAATAAGATTTATGGATAAACGGTTAGAAATTACAAAAGGCTCATTCAGCAACGAAAAAGATTTGAAATCATTGGCCAATCGTGCCTGTGATATGATGGAGAGAATATATGATGAGGGCGATTATCCAAAATTGATGATCAAGCGCTCCTGGTCGGAACACAATCCCATTATTACCGGCGAGATGGCACTGCCGCACGCCTACCGGTGGTACCTGGTGCGTGAATTGAAAAAACTGCTTGAAAAGGGTGCGGATGTGAAGGTGTTTCCGTCGAGGCCGCGGGTAGCCATGAATGACCCCGCCCTTTTTGATAATGCCGATGAGGATGAGTGGGATATTACCCAGAAAAAACTGTTTCTCTTTACACCGGAACGGATCGATATCTCCCTGAACAGACTGGAGCACTACACAGGCACCAAGCCGGAAGATTTTCAGCGGTATATCCTCTTTACAAACTACGATATGCATGTCGAGGTGTTTACCCAGCATTACCCCGACTGCGTGAAACCGAACCGGTCGGTTCAAATGCCTGCTTTTCACCACAAACTGCCCAATAATAAAGGGGTCACCCTGATCAATATGGGTGTGGGTCCGTCAAATGCCAAAACCATATCAGACCACGTAGCCGTTCTTCGCCCGGATGCCATGGTGATGGTCGGGCATTGCGGCGGACTCCGGAACCACCAGGAGATTGGTGATTTTGTACTGGCAACCGGGTTTATGCGTGAGGATAAAGTACTGGATGATATCCTGCCGCTCAACATCCCCATAACACCCAATCACCTGCTCAATGTCTACCTGAAAGAAGTAATGGATAAATATGAACGCAGCTATCGTCTGGGCACGGTCTATACCACTGCCAACCGGAACTGGGAGTTTATCAAAAACCGGACCGTTGAACAGATCCATATCAGCAGGAGCCTCGCGGTCGATATGGAATCGGCAACCGTGGCAACCAACGGATATCGCTACAGGGTGCCGTTTGCCACGCTGTTGTGTGTGAGCGACAAGCCGCTTCACGGCAAGCCCAAACTGACCGGTGCCGCACAATCCTTCTATGAAAACTCAAAAGAACTTCACTTGAAGATGGTAATTGAGGCTCTTGAGATGAGCAAGCAGCACTATCCGGAAGGGTTGCCAAATTCAAGCATCCGGGCCATCAACGAGCCTCTGATGGGCGGGGCGGAATAAGACCTATATAAGTTGTCAGGCCATTCCGGGAGATGTTGGACAGTCGCCGAATCGGCTTTTTCCTACACAAGCGAAAAAAATTCTGTAAGGAATTCTAAAAATTCCCCTCTTATAATAAAAAGGTATGGAAGGGTGATGGAATTTGATACATCAGAATTTTTTGGAAGAACCGTGAAGGAGATGCAGCCGGATGAACAGCCTCGCGAGAAACTTCTCAAGTATGGAAAGGATGCACTTTCGGATGCTGAGCTGCTGGCAATTCTGCTTCGCACGGGCACAAAAGGCATGAACGTGCTGGATGCATCGAAGGCCCTGTTAACCCACTTTGACGGCCTCCGGAACCTGGCCCGCCAGGATTGGAGGTCCCTGAAAGTGATTCCGGGTATCGCAAAAGTGAAAGCCATTACGCTGGAAGCGGTTTTTGAGCTTTCCCGACGGATGCAGGCAGCTTCACTCGGAGAGCAGGTGAAAATTACATGCCCTGAAGATGCAGCGGCATTTTTCTCACCGCGCTTGCGCGATCTGTCGCATGAAGAGTTCTATGTTGCTTTCCTGAACAATGCGAAAGTGCTGACAGGCAGCCAGAAGATCAGTTCGGGAGGAAATAAGGCTACGGTGGTTGATGTCTCGGAAGTCTTTCGTCAGGCAATCCTCAACCGTGCCAGTTCCATTATTGTTGCACATAACCACCCCTCGGGTTATGCCAGGGAGTCTGCTTCGGATGTACATCTGACAAACCGAATCATAGAGGGAGGAAAACAGATCGGTATCCCGCTTGATGATCATATCATCATCGCGGGAGACCGGTTTGTCAGTTTTAGAAATAAAAACCTGATTCGTTAGTAAATCCGAATAATCGGGTTAAGTTTTCAGGCTATTTGTTGGCTGAAGTTATGACTTCTGTTATATTCAAGTTTTTGATAACCAAATAATTGCGTTATGGACTACACTGCGTTGGTGAATGCAATAAATTCCGGGGATAAAAAGTCCGTTAATGAAATATGCGCTGATTCATTAGTCATACTGAAGAAATATCTGGTTGCAAACTATGGGGCAACCCCGCATGATGCTGAAGATGCTGTTCAGCAGATGTTTGAATATCTGATACCAAAAATACAGGAAAACGGGATTGAGAAGCCCGGCGGGCTGGCTAAATATATGATGAAAGCTGCCAAGCACTCCTATCTGAACCACTTGAGGGATTTCGATTTTGACGAGATGGATCGCATGACAGAAGAACCGAAAGTAGACGGCAGTCAGATCTGGAACCTGATTGATGAAGACCGGAAAAGTATTCTCAGAAAATGCATCGAAACCCTGAAACTTCACTACCGCACCCTGGCTGAGTATATTTTACAGCATCCGGAAGCTGATGCAGAAGATGTGGCAGATAATTTTGAAATTTCAGTTGCAAATGCCTGGACACGTAAGCACAGGGTTATCAAGCAGTTGTCAGATTGTGCAGAAAAAAATGGTTAGAATTTTGAAAAAAACTGTAAGGAATTTCAAAAATCTGGTTCTTATATACAGAGACCATTTAAATCATGGAGACAAATCCGGATAAAAATAAGAGAAATGAACGAAATACAGATATATAAACAGATTGTGCGTTATATAGATGGCAAACTGTCGCATGAAGAGACAGAGCAGTTGTGGGAGGAGTTTGTAAAATACCCGGAGTACTACAAGATGTTTGAAACCGAACTCCACCTGAGAGACGTTGCCCGAGATGCAAAGGAGAAGGGAATCACCACCATTAGCCAGATGAAAAGAGAGTATGGCCGGAGCGGGACAGAAGAACCGGGCCTCGGAAGGTGGATCTATGCGATTGCAGCCACACTCATTTTTGCCTTTGGACTCTTTTTTTTAACCAGCCAGGAGGAACCGCTGACCCACCCCGACTCTTTGGCTTCAATTCACCTGAATGAACTCACAGGTGCCGATATTGTTCGATCGGATGATGCAGTTGCCTCTACTGTCGATGTGGAAATAAATCGCGGACTGGCATTGGC
Source organism: Rhodohalobacter sp. (assembly GCA_050486245.1). Taxonomy (GTDB): domain Bacteria; phylum Bacteroidota; class Rhodothermia; order Balneolales; family Balneolaceae; genus Rhodohalobacter. The sequence goes on along the minus strand of JBJHCX010000059.1, from coordinate 3,142 downwards.
TTATGCCGGTGATACAGAAAGGGCAATCAGAAAGTTTAGCACTCTGCTTTTTGACTCTCCGGAACCCGAACAGAAAGCCCGCATTCAGATGAACCTGGGCATTCTCTACTACAACAAGGCCGATTTTGAAAATGCAATTATCCACTTTGAACCGGCTGCACAAGTTGAAACCATGAACCGGTTTTTCAGGGAAAAAGCGTGGTGGTTTCTGGGAAATGCCTATCTGAACCTGGAGATGCTGGAACAGGCGCGCAGTGCAGCTTACAATGCCTATCAGCTGGACGGCAGGTTTCATGCCCAGGCTGAGTCAATGCTCGATAAACTGAATGGCACACCCTGACAAACGCTGTCAGCGATCACGCCCCATACCGGTCTCATCCTCTTTCTGCCCGGAATATTCCGTTGCAGTGTATCTTCGTGAATTGTCACATTTCGTTGTGCTGTAAGGTCACGTTGTTGATCGAACCCTTCGCATTCCTGTCAATAGAAGTGGTTCTCAATGCACACCTGTATACATAAGTGCGTCCTCCTTACATCCATTACCATCCAATGGGTTGAAAATTGAGTGCCAGGTTGTATATAGCGGGATAAGTTCATTTCTTAACATATTGCTTACATATTTAAGCAATTCAAACTGAAGTTAAGTATTATTGCATTAGGTAAGTTATCACAAATAAAAACCGACTGATTTGCAAAACCCCCTATTAGATCCTGAAGAAAAAGATGTTCATGCCGAGGAGAGCTTGCGCCCCTCATCACTGAATGAATTTGTTGGACAGCAAAAAGTCATTCAGAATCTGAATGTTTTTATCCGGGCCGCTAAAAAGAGAAAGGAAGCTCTGGATCATGTCATTCTCTCCGGCCCTCCCGGTTTGGGGAAAACCACCCTTGCCTATATTATTGCAGCCGAAATGGGTGTAAGCATCAAGCCAACAACCGGGCCCGTACTGGAGAAACCGGGCGACCTTGCCGGACTTCTTACAAACCTTGAAGAGGGTGATGTGCTTTTTATTGATGAAATTCACCGGCTCAACCCGGTTGTTGAAGAGTATCTCTACTCGGCAATGGAGGATTACAAACTGGATATTGTGATCGATTCCGGACCCAATGCCCGAAGTGTACAGATCGAATTGAATCACTTTACCCTGGTAGGGGCAACAACACGCAAGGGGCTGCTAACGGCCCCGCTTCGTGCCCGTTTCGGGATCGACATGCGCCTGGATTACTATGATACTGAACTGTTGCAGCGAATTGCGTTGCGAACGGCCCATATTCTGAACTTTGGCATTACAGAATCGGGTGCCCACGAAATAGCCCGAAGAAGCCGCGGAACCCCCCGAATTGTCAACAAGCTGCTCCGCCGCACACGTGACTTTGCGCAGGTGGAAGAGCTCACCGAAATCAATGACCAAATTGCCGATAAAGCACTGAATGCGCTCGATGTAGATCAAAACGGCCTCGATGACATGGATGTTCGGATTTTAAAAGCGATTATCGAAAACTATAAAGGGGGGCCCGTGGGACTGAGCACCCTTGCCGTGGCCGTCGGCGAAGATAAAGGGACAATTGAAGAGGTGTATGAGCCATTCCTGATAAAAGAGGGATTTTTGCAGCGAACCCCGAAAGGGAGGGTTGCCGCAGCGAAAGCTTACCAATACCTGGGAATCTCCTCCTCGGCGTCTGACAATGACCTGTATGACAAGAGTTGATTTTCATTCAGGCAGGTGTTTACAACTCATTTTTTTTGTACTTTTGGTACCATTTTTTAAATCAGATCACCGATCTACAGACTACATACAAATGAAAAGATTATTTACATCCGAATCCGTATCCGAAGGACATCCCGATAAAGTGTCTGACCAGATATCAGACGCAATTCTGGATGCCATGCTGAAAGATGATCCGGAATCAAGAGTGGCCGTTGAGACACTGGTAACCACCGGGCTTGCCGTGGTTTCCGGGGAGGTCACAACAAAATCCTATGTCGATATACAGGAGGTCGTTCGTGAGGTTATTCGCGACATCGGATATACCAAAGCCAGTTACCGGTTCGATGCAGACTCCTGCGGTGTGCTCTCAACCATTCACCAGCAAAGCCCCGACATTGCCCAGGGTGTTGATGAGTCGGGAGAGAAAAAACAGGGAGCCGGCGATCAGGGAATGATGTTTGGGTATGCAAATACCGAGACAGATCAATTCATGCCCATGACACTGCAGTTTTCTCACGATCTGTTGAGAAAGCTTGCCCATATCCGTAAAGATACCGCACTCATGTCATATCTTGGCCCCGACAGCAAGAGCCAGGTAACCGTTGAGTATGACAAAAACAATAAGCCCAAAAGAATTGATACGATTGTTATCTCAACCCAGCACGATGAGGGCGTTGAGCAGTCTCAAATCCGGCAGGATATCAAAAAGCATCTCATTTCAACGACCATTCCGGCCGATCTGATCGACTCGGAAACCATACTTCACGTCAACCCGACAGGTAAATTTGTGATCGGCGGCCCGCACGGGGATACAGGCCTGACCGGACGAAAAATTATTGTGGACACCTATGGCGGGCGCGGTGCACACGGCGGCGGGGCTTTCTCAGGAAAAGATGCATCGAAGGTAGACCGGAGTGCAGCATATGCCACCCGTCATATTGCAAAAAATGTAGTGGCTGCAGAACTTGCCGACGAGTGCCTGGTGCAGGTGGCGTATGCCATCGGGGTTGCCGAGCCTGTCTCTTTTAACGTGAATACCTATGGAACCGGCAAAGTTGATGATATGAAACTTGCAGAGGCGATCAGCCGAACCTTCGATATGACTCCTTCGGGAATTATCGAACGCCTGGACCTGAAAAAACCCGGATTCCGAAAAACGGCTGCTTATGGCCACTTCGGAAGGGAGCAGTTCACATGGGAACAGCTCGATTATGTAGATAAAATTGCAGATGCAGTAAAATAGCGCTACCCGAACCTCGCAAAGAGATATTTATCAGAAGTTGAAAAGCAGAGCCCGGTTTGTCGCCAGACAGGCCGGGCTTTATTTATTTTTACAAACCGGTTCTGTTTATCTATGTTAATTCCACATGTTAACATAAAACTCAAATTCAGGTTGTTCTATGAATAAACTGCTTACGATATGTGTGATGTTG
>JBJHCX010000058.1:0-12203 GCA_050486245.1 Rhodohalobacter sp. | reverse complement strand
AATTGTCGAAGCTTTAATGGCAAAATTTTATTGTTAATCAATAAAATTTTGCCGATAATTAAATAATCCCGAATTTATATTCCACTTCCATGAACATCAAATTACAGAAGGACTGGACGTTAGCTCACTTTATTTCCTACATCGCAGCCATGGCGGCTATACTATTAGGAGTTCAGCTGCTTATTCAGCTTGTTATGTATAATCATGCAGGCATGGAATTTCCGGTAAAATATTCCGTTGAGAGCACTGAACGACTTGGCAGCATTACCAAAGATGGGATCATCTTTTTGCCTGAACACCGGCAGGAAGGACGTTTAATCATATCGGGTACAGATGACCGGGCGGCTATCCACTCTTTCTTTCTGTTCTCATTCACGATTGTACATAGCGGTTTGTTTATTTTTTGCGCCTTTCTGGTATGGCAGCTATTCAGATCGGTTGCTGCAAACAGCCCCTTTTCCGATAGAAATTATAAGCGACTTTTTACCATCGGATGGATCTTTGTCATTGCAGAGCTTTTCGGAATCGGACGTGCATTCTACCTTGACTGGCTCACGTTTGATGCCTTTGCCTCAGATCCGGTAACACTGATACGATCGACGGGTGATGTATCAAACTTCATGATCTTGGGTATCGTGATCATTGTGATCGGCTACGTATTCAAGGAGGGTCATCGAATGTACGAAGAACAAAAACTAACGGTATAGCCATGGCAATCATCGTAAATCTTGACGTCATGCTGGCAAAACGAAAAATGTCACTTACCGAACTATCAGAGCGGGTAGACATCACGATATCAAACCTTTCAATTCTCAAAACAGGCAAAGCCAAAGCCATCCGATTCTCCACCCTCGAAGCAATTTGTGAAGCTCTCGACTGCCAGCCCGGCGAAATTCTGGAATTCCAAAAAGAGGAGTAATGGAAAGGCGTTTGTGCTGCCGGTCTAACAGCGCAAATATCGCGCAATAAAGAAGTTTAAATTACTTCCCAATCTTTAATTGAATAGTCTGAAAGCAGGAATATGAAAAACATATCGGACAGATTAACATCACTCTTGCAGCCAGCGTAAGATTGGATTGCTATCGGTCAGGTTACAAATGTTATCCCAATCGAATTCCGGCATGTTTTCTTAGGTGGCAGCACCGTCAATTGCTGAATTCCCAGACTTTCTGCTCCTGCTTAAATACCCTTACCAATGATATCTGAAACAATTATCATGATGGGAATTTTTTATTCCAGGGCGGAAGAGTACCGTATATCTCAAAATATCGTTGCATCAAGATTCCCTCAACATAACCTGGAAGATCCTGATGGTTCTTATCGAATGTAACAAACCAATATATGTCGAGGGCATCAATTCCCTCTTGTTTCATTTTTTTGTCAAAAAATTGTTGTCGCTTCAAACCCTCTTGTTTATTGTTCAGCCTGCCCCTCAATAATTGACTTGAAAAGTTTCCATTCTGACTGATGGTGCCCGAAGATCCAATATAAACCAGATCAATTCCTCCACGGGCTAACCTCATGATATAATAGACACCCGGCAGATCTGGCACGTCAGCACTTGCTTTTTTCAGATTGTCACCCGGATTGAAGAAAAAATGTCCTTGATTTAAGTATTTATCAGTTTGTTCAAACATTATTATAAATTTATGATTCAGTACAGTTTTTGGTCAACTTTGCAGCAGTATACTGATTATTTCTTCTCTTCAAAGTGTAGAGACAACTGACGACGGTTTACCGGTTGTAAATATCTTTTCAATCCAATCCTGATTTGTGGCCCCTAAACTGACCCCTACAAATGGGAAAAGAAGGGAAAAATCGCCAAATTTTGTTCCTTTCTGTTCACTTTCAATTTGTAAGTAAAAATAGAAAAAGCGCCTGAGAGATGGTTATTAAGCCATTTTTCAGCCGCTTTTGGTAATGTACGCCCGGAAGGATTCGAACCCTCAACCTTCTGATCCGAAGTCAGACGCTCTATCCAGTTGAGCTACGGGCGCATGTCTATTGTAATGGTTCCCGGCAATTGAAGTTGTCCAATTCTGCCAAGACTGAAAAGTTAACGGTTTTTCTTTTTCAATACAACCTTGCAACACCCCTTTTTCTTGCTTAGTCTCGGTTGTTCCCCTTAACCCCGATCCAGCGTTTCATGAGCCGTACTTCTATCCCTTTTATCACTTCTGACGGACACTCCGTTCAGATCCTGCAATGGACACCCGAATCCAAACCCATTGCCATCATTCAGCTGGTCCACGGGATTGCCGAACATATCGAACGGTACAGTGAATTTGCACGGTTTCTGAATTCAATGGGGATTCTGGTCATCGGACACAACCACCCCGGACACGGTCCCGCCAAAGCGGCCTCTAACCGATTGGGGCAGATACCGGGCGATGATCCGTTTCACCGGCTGGTATCGGTCACCCGTGAGGTGTACAGCCTGCTTCAAAAGAAACATCCCAACCTTCCCCACTTCCTGTTTGCACACAGCATGGGTTCTTTTATCGTGCAGCGAATGATGCAACTCAGTCCGCCGGCTCCCCCACCCGCTGGGATCATCTACTCGGGCAGCAGCGGAAAGCCGCCTGCACTGCTCCTGCCGGGCATCCTGCTCGCAGGGCTCTTCAGGCACTTGCCGGGCACCGGCCACCGGCCTGGCAAGTTGTTGGACAAGCTGACATTCGGGCCTTACAACTACGCCTTCAAACCGAACCAGACCGCCTATGACTGGCTGAGTCGCGACACCGAACGGATTGGCCGCTATATTGCCGACCCCGCATGCGGATTTATCTATCCCGCCCATTTCTACCACTCTTTCTTCAGCGGACTCCGACAGCTGCACAAACACCGGCCTTTTTGCAATCTACCGAATACCCCGGTCATGTTGATTTCAGGCAGCCGCGATCCGGTTTCCAATATGGCCAAAGGCGTGCACAATCTTGAACAGATCCTGCTCGATTCCGGTTGCCATTCGGTCACCAAAAAGATCTATCCAGGCTGCAGGCACGAACTTTTAAATGAAATCGGACGGGAGGATGTTATGCATGACGTACATCAATGGATAATGCAAATATTATCAAAACCCGTCGCAATCTCATGAAAAAGTTTCGATCACTTCAAAAACCGACTGCAGGGATTATAATCATGATCCTGTTTGGGGGCCTGGTTCTGTCGCGCGTGTTTAGCCCGGCACCCGGAAACAACGGCGACCCTGAGATCCGTATTACAGCCCAGGATGCAGCACAACACATCGGAGTCTATGCAGAGGTATGCGGAACGGTCGTATCAGTCGTGACGATCACCTCCATTTCGGGAGAGCCCACCTTTATCAATTTTGAAGAGGATTATCCCAGCCAGCTCTTTACGGTTGTCATCTGGGGAGAAAACCGGACGGCTTGGCACTCCTCCCCCGATTCACTCTATGAACATAGACAGGTTTGTGCTATTGGCACTATCCGGGAACACCGGGGCACCCCACAGATCGTTGCAGAGCGTCCCGGACAGCTCTCCGTCAGGGAGTAATCAGGGAATGGGGTTGTAGGTTACCATTCCGATTGTACTTCGTTCCGCCTTTTTGAACTGCTGCTCTGTCGGACGAATCGTCATCACCGGCCTGGGCAGGTTTTGAATGACTTTTTCGGTGACAGAGCCCAGAAACAGATGGGCAAAACCGCTATAGCCGTGGGTAGCCATGACCAGCAGGTCTGCATTGTTCTCACTGTACTGCTCTATTTCATAGTGTACGGAGTAGCCGGTCCGGATCTCTGTCTTCAGCGGGACGAACCGCTCATTTTCACCCTCACCGATCTTCAATCCGTCCAAAAATGCCTTTTCGCTTCTCTGAAGCCTGACCCCCTCCGGTTTATGGTCTGCCAGGAAATGCTCAAGCCTTTTCATGAGTTGCTCATAGATTTTCACTTTTTCATGCTGCTCGGGGATAAACATGGAGTCTTCCGTCAAACCTCCAAACAGCTCCAGAACGTATAATAGTGAAATTTCGGCCCCGAATGCATGCGCGATGGATGCCGCATGCGGCAGGGCGGTGAAGGAGAGCTGTGAGGAGTCGGTCGGAACCACAATCCGCTTGATTTCATGCGGTTCGGTATTATCATCGACGGCGAGGACCGGGATCGTTGAATTGCGAAGCACCCGTTCGGTATTGACTCCTCTGCGTGCCAGTGTGCGGTGCTCACCCTTGGCACCCATTACAATCAGGTCGTACGCCCCTTCGCGGGCGTGGTGGATGATCGAGTCGGCCGGCTTGCGGTTCATGCCGATGTGAATCTTGCCGCGAATTGCCTCAGGAAACTCCTTTAGCAGTTTCTTCAGCCTCTCTTCATTATCGGTGATGATAGTGGGAATCACCTGCTTCTCCGGGTCAAGTGCCACAGGAACCTTTTTCAGGCTCTCCTTCAGGTATTCAGCCGAAGGAACCACATGCATCACATCTATTTTGGCAGAAAACTTATTCGCAATCTGTTTGGCAACGTCATACGAATTTTCGGCAGATTCTGAAAAGTCGGTGGGTAGTAAAATTTTCTGATATCGGTTCATGGTTCCTCTTCATTTCAATACATGCGGTTCAATTGTATGAATCAAGTCAGGTCATCAAGCGCGTAATCGATCATTTCGATCACATTTTCGTAGGCTTCGTCCAGAGATTCCCCCTCTGCCGACAACTCTTTTCCTTTTTTATTCTGTACAGTGACCTCCACACCATCAAATTTTTTTTGACTGCCCTGAACGGTGAAGCCCCTGTAGCCCTGGTCTTTCAGAAAGTTTACCCTTTCCTGAAGGGCCGATTCCCTTTCATGATTTTTTTCATCAAACATATCTCCTCCTTTCTTTGATCGTTATTCTGTAATCAAAAAAACGAATTGGCCATTCATTTCATATACTGCAAAGTCTTAATACACTCTAAGGGATTCCCTTATCCAATCTGTTTTATGGATTTTCCCGGTTTTGGCGAATCAACAGCTCAGCCAGTTCGGAACCCAGGTGATCCGTCATCAGCTGTTCATACCGCTCTGAATTGAGATACCCGCCATTGTGTGCAAAGAACTCCTCCCAAAGCGGTTGCCAGTCACTGCCATGAGGCATGATGACACCGAACTGCTCAGACGCCTCATCTCCCACTGCGTGCCGGGTGAGTGGCATGCCTGCGTCTGTTGCTCTCCAGTAGTTGTAGATATCCACATAGGCAAAATACCTGTTCATCTCTGCAGTTCTCTCGATGATTTCATTATTGGAGTGGGCAAAATCCATTCCGCTTTCCGGCAGATAGTCATGGATCATGCGTTCTAAACGGTCCTGGTGCAGGGTTCCTTCAAAGGCGAGGGCATCCAGCCCGGAAAAGAGTTCGGAAACCTGGCTCATCCGCTCTATTTCAGGGATATCAGAGTGGGTAATCAGCGTCGCAATATTGGTCATGTAATGCGGACTAAACGCAATCTCCTCTTTTCTGGTTTCGGTGATGGTCACATTGGCTACCCCGAAGAGTCCGCTCTCACCCTGCCTGACAAATTGATAAAAATCGGAAAAGGATTCGATGGGATGGGTGTGAAGGGTAAGCGCAACGTCATACTCACGCTCGATAAAGGATACAAAATCCCTGACAATCTCGATGGTGACTCCGGTTAGCTGCCCTGAATCATCAACATAGGAGAATCCGTCACTGGGCACATAGGCCAGGGTGACCTCCCCTTCGGCCTGGATGGTAACAGATTGCCAGCTGTCGGTTTGAGGTCGTTCGGCCGAATTGCCGCTGCATGACAATAACGTGAAGGTAAAGGTGATCAGGAGAACAACAGAGTGTAAAGGTCGCATTTTTTTTACCTGATAAATAGTGCGCCTTCAGCTCTTTTGCAACTTTTTCTGCTCATTACTTTAATATTAAAATATTTTGCTTGACCGGGAACGGAATGTCCGTTATATTTAGTTCAATATTAAATTATTTATCATTAACTTTAAATGAATTGACTATGAGTACAGAAACCGTAACCAAATGGACCATCGACCCGGCCCACAGTGAAATCACCTTCAAGGTCAAGCACCTTGTCATCTCGACCGTCACCGGTAAGTTTACCGACTTTGACGCGTCGATCGAAACTGACAACGATGAGTTTGAAAATGCCGATATCTCATTCGAAGCGGCTATTGAGAGTATTGAAACCGGAAATGACGACCGCGACGCCCACCTGAAATCGGAAGATTTCTTCAACGCCTCCGAGCACCCCAAGATGGCCTTTCAATCGACCTCGTTCAAAAAAACGGGCGACGGAGAGTATAAACTGACCGGCGACCTGACCATCCGGGGCAACACCCGCGAGGTGGAACTCGACGCAGAGTACGGCGGCACCGTTGTCGATCCATACGGAAATACCAAAGCCGGATTCGATGTCACCGGTAAAATCAACCGCAAAGATTTTGGCCTCACCTGGAGTGCCGTGACCGAAGCCGGAAGCGTGGTGGTTTCGGATGAAGTGAAGCTGAACCTGAATGTTCAGTTTGCCAAAAACTGATCCAGACGTGCCATTGTGACCCAGCCGCCATGCCTGAACGGGTGTGGCGGTTTTTTATTTCTGTCACCCGCCTATCATAAGGCATCAGAGATACGGGAAAAAAAAGGCACGAACGCATTGTTCGCACCTTTTAGAAATTCATCAGGCTGCCCTGATCAGTACCGGTAGTGCTCCGGCTTGTAGGGGCCCTCTTTGGCCACTCCGATATATTCAGACTGCTCATCGGTCAGCTCTTCCAGTTCCACACCGATCTTTTTCAGATGCAGGCGTGCCACCTTCTCATCCAGGTGCTTTGGCAGCACGTGAACCCCAATCTCGAAATCCTCTTTCCAGAGGGCGATCTGAGCCAGTGTTTGATTGGTAAAGCTGTTGCTCATCACAAAACTCGGATGGCCTGTCGCATTGCCCAGGTTCATCAGCCGGCCCTGTGAAAGCAGGATAATCTCATTACCGCTTTTGAGCCTGAACAGGTCGACCTGCGGCTTGATATTCTCCTCATCGGCATTCCCTTTGAGCCACTTCACATCGATCTCGTTGTCAAAATGCCCGATATTGCCGACAATCGCTTTGTCTTTCATCAGCTCAAAATGCTCACCGGTAAGGATATCCTTGTTACCGGTTGCGGTTACAACGATATCTGCCTCCTGTACGGCATCTTTCATCTTCTTCACTTCGTAGCCGTCCATCGCCGCCTGAAGTGCACAGATCGGATCGATCTCGGTCACAATCACACGGGCGCCGGCGCCTCTGAGCGATGCCGCTGATCCCTTTCCAACATCACCGTACCCTGCTACAACCGCCACCTTGCCGGCCAGCATTACGTCTGTTGCACGGCGTATCGCATCCACACACGACTCGCGGCAGCCATATTTGTTGTCAAACTTCGACTTGGTTACCGAGTCGTTCACATTGATCGCGGGAATTGAGAGGGTACCGTTTTTCATCCGCTCATAGAGTCGGAGCACGCCGGTGGTTGTCTCTTCCGAAATACCGCGGATATTCTCGGTCAGCTCAGGATAGTTGTCGAGCACCATATTGGTAAGGTCGCCGCCATCGTCCAGAATCATATTGAGCGGCTTGCCGTCATCAAAAAAGAGTGTCTGCTCAATGCACCACTCATACTCCTCTTCGGTCATGCCTTTCCATGCGAAGACAGGCACACCGGCCTCGGCAATCGCTGCAGCAGCATGATCCTGGGTGGAGTAGATGTTGCAGGATGACCAGCGGACCTCGGCTCCCAGCTCTACCAGGGTTTCGATCAGCACGGCCGTCTGAACGGTCATGTGCAGGCACCCCGCAATACGGGCACCCTTTAGAGGCTTCTCTTTGCCAAACTCTTCTCTTGTTGCCATCAAGCCGGGCATCTCAGCCTCGGCCAGGCGAATTTCATCGCGGCCATACTTGGCCAAACCTATATCCTTTACCTTGTAGGGTAGTTTTTCTACTTTTGGTTCCATATCTGTTGTTTTGTTACTAAATAATTTTTTTCCTGTTTCCTGAACAGGTTTTTACCGCTGTCCGTTTGGTCAGAGATACTCTTCGATCAGCTCTTTGGTCCGCGTGTAGTCACCCTCGCGTCCGTGAGAGCCCATTTCGATTTTAATAAAATTTCCATCGGGATCGACAAACGCCTTGAATGGAATTCCCTGTCCGCCAAGCCGTGTAAATACACCGTGCTCATCATAGAGCCAGTTGAAATCATATCCATGCTCTGCGGCAAAAGCCCGTGCATCTTCGGGGCCTTCATTCAGGCCAACGGTAACGGCCAGCACTTCAAAGTTGTCAGGGTACTCAGATCTCAGCTCGTCGAGCGACGGAAAAACCTGCAGGCACGGGCCACACCACGATTCCCAAAAATCGATCATGACCACTTTTCCCTTAAAATCGCTAACCTTCACCTGGTTGCCATCCAGGTCGCTGAACACGGCATTCTCAACAATGGCCTCAGCCGTATCATCTGAACTGCCACAGGAGGTAAAAAGCACCATTGACGATGCTAACAAAAGCAAAAGAACTATTTTTTTCATAACTATCCGAAACGGTTAAAACTTGATATTTGAGATTCTGGCCGAAACAGGTATCCGGATTCTGTCCGAAACGAAACAGAAAGATACAGTTTATTTCGTATAAATGTTTATTGGGTATACGGGATGAAATACTCTTTATTTTGATACTTGCCAATCACATTTTTCGTATATGAGTGTGGAAAGAACAATTATTATATTCTTCCCGTTTATCAGAACTAAAAGAACTTCATGATTTTTGACTTCACCATTGTGGGCGCCGGAATGGTTGGCCTTTCAACCGCTTACAAACTGTCGGAAACGTGGCCCGATGCCCGGATCCTGATTTTGGAAAAGGAGAACGGCGTGGCCCGCCACCAAACCGGGCGCAATTCGGGCGTGATCCACTCCGGCATCTACTACAAGCCCGGCAGTTACAAAGCACGCAATTGCCGCAATGGCCGCCACCAGCTCAATCAGTTCTGCAGGGAGAATGGTGTGGCACACGACATCTGTGGCAAGGTCATAGTCGCATCAGACCCCTCTGAAATCCCCAAACTGAACGAGATTTACCGCCGCGGACTGCAGAATGAGATCGAGGGGATCCGCATGATTGATTCTGATGAACTCCAGGAGGTTGAACCCTACACTCGCGGCGTTCAGGCTATTCACGTACCGTGTGCGGGGATCGTCGATTTTGCAGGGGTCTGCAGGGCCTTGCAGGATAAGCTTACCCAAAATGGTCACACGATCGAACTGAACCAGACGGTACAATCCGTTTCACAGACAAACGGATGCCTCTCTGTCCAGACCCAAAGAAGCCGCTTCAAAACCAATTACCTGATCAACTGCGCGGGACTCCACTCCGACAGGGTAGCCCGCTCTGCGGGTGTACAGAGTCCGGTACAGATTGTCCCTTTCCGGGGTGAATACTATCAGCTGACAGAGAAGGCGATGCATAAAGTGAACGGGCTGATCTATCCGCTGCCCAATCCCGACTTCCCGTTTCTGGGCGTCCACTTTACCCGGATGGCCCTCGGCGGAGTTGAATGCGGACCCAACGCGGTCTTCACATTCAAGCGCGAAGGGTACAAAAAAGGGTCCTTCGATATCAGAGACACCATTGAGGTTGCCGATTTTCCGGGCTTCTGGAAACTGGCATCGCGCCACTGGAAGATGGGACTCGACGAGATCTACCGCTCCTACTCCAAACGCGGATTCCTGAAAAAACTTCAGAAACTGATCCCCTCCATCCGGATGGACGATCTGGCCCCTTCCCCTGCGGGCGTTCGCGCCATGGCCCTGCAGCCCAACGGGGAGATTCTGGACGATTTCTATTTTGAGACCACCGAGCGGGAGATTCACGTGCTGAATGCCCCCAGCCCCGCAGCCACGGCAGGGCTCGCCATTGGCGATGAGATAGTCAACAAGGCGCGCGAACGGTTTGCACTGAGCTGACGCCCCAATCTGTGCCGGCAGCCGGCTTTTTTAACGGCTTTGAGTTGAATAGGTTCGAATTTCCGTGTACACTTCCAAAACATCCAACTGCAGCACCAAACCCACACTCCCTTTTGCCAACGATTCATACCGATAGCCTGAACCGACTCCTCTATTCGACCGATGCCTCACTCTATGAGGAGCTCCCCAAGGGTGTCGCTTTCCCCAAAAGCCGCAATGAGATTCAGTCGCTTGTGAGGCGATCCATCCGTGAAGGGTTCACAATTACAGCCCGGAGTGCGGGGACCAGCCTTGCCGGACAAACCACCGGCGGGGGACTCATTATGGACACCTCGCGCCACATGAACCGAACCCTGGAGCTCAATCCGGACCAGAACTACGCTCATGTTCAGCCCGGGGTGATACGCGACACGCTCAACCGCGAGGCCGCCATTCACGGCCTTCAATTCGGCCCCGACACCGCCACAACCAATCGCTGCATGCTGGGCGGCATGATCGGGAACAACTCCTGCGGATCGTTCTCCATCAAACACAAAACTACCCGTGAGCATATCCTGGAACTGGATACCGTGCTGAGTGACGGATCGGCCGTCACCTTTAAACCGCTCAGCCCGGATGAGCTCGAGGAGAAACTGAGGCTCGATTCGCTTGAAGGCGAAATCTACCGGGGCATGATTGAGCTGCTCAACTCCCACAGAGAGAGTATTATAGACCACTATCCGCATCCCGATATTATCCGGAGAAATACCGGTTATGCACTCGACCGGCTTTGTGAAATGGATCCCATTACGCCGGGCGGGCGACCCTTTAACCTGGCCGAACTTCTCTGCGGAAGTGAGGGAACACTGGCGATGACGGCGTCGGCCAGGGTGAACCTGGTTCCGCTTCCGGGGTATAAAACCCTGGTCATCCCCCAGTTCGAAACACTCCATGAAGCGATGCTGGCAACCGTTGAAGCGGTAAAGTGGGAGCCGGCAGCCGTTGAACTTGTAGATGATATCATCCTGGATGCCACCAAAGGCAATATCGAACAGCGCAAAAACCGGTTCTTCCTCGAAAAGGAGCCGAAATGTATCCTGATCATTCAGTTTGAAGGCGACAGCCCTGATGCGTTGCAAAAAAAGGCGGAAGGTCTATCCAGAAAACTGAGCAAACTCAACTACGGATATGCCTGTCCGGTGATCAGCGATGAGGAGAAGATGCGCCGGGTGTGGGATTTGCGCAAGGCGGGACTCGGGCTCCTGATGGGCCTGGGGGCAGAAAACCGATCGCCTACATTTGTGGAGGATACGGCCGTCAGGGTTGAGGACTTGCCGGAGTATGTGAAAGAGTTCCAGGAGATTCTGGACCGGCACAACACCTCATGCGTCTTCTATGCACATGCATCGGTTGGAGAGCTGCACCTGCGTCCGGTTGTCGATACGATGACAGACCAGGGCCTGCAGGTGATGAAGTCGATCGCCGCTGAAGTGGCCGGCCTGGTAAAAAAGTATCGCGGATCACTTTCGGGCGAGCATGGTGACGGACGCGCCCGTGCCCCCTATATTGAAACCGTATTAGGTAAAGAGATGATGCCGCTGCTGCGGCGTGTCAAGGAGCTCTGGGACCCGGATTACCGCTTTAATCCCGGAAAGATACTCGATCCCAAGCCGATCGATACCAACCTTCGCTTCTCGCCCGCCTATCAAAAGCCGAAGGTGCCGACCACCTTTCACTGGCGAAGCCGCGGCGGGTTCGATGATGCCCTGGAGCTCTGTAACGGAGCCGGTGTCTGCCGCAAGCTGGCTGAGAGCGGGGGCACGATGTGTCCGTCATACCACGCCACGCGCGAGGAGAAAGACTCCACGCGGGGACGCGCCAACCTGTTTCGGCAGCTCTTTTCGGGCCGGCAGAAAGAGGCGTTCAAATCAGAGGAGCTGAAAGAGGCCCTCAGCCTCTGCCTCAGCTGCAAAGCGTGTAAAAGCGAATGCCCCGCCAATGTGGATATGGCCAAGATGAAAGCGGAATTTCTACACGGCTGGCACCGGGCAAACGGAACCACACTGGGAGAGAGTTTCTTCGGCAACCCGGAAAAGTTCTATCCGCTCGCCTCCCTCTTTGCTCCGGCCACCAATTTCCTGAACCGCCAAAAACCGGTGAAAAAACTCTATGAGAAAGTACTTGGCATCGATTCGCGCCGGGAGCTGCCCCTGTTTGCCAGTGAGCCCTTTTTCAAATGGTACCG
>JBJHCX010000057.1:0-12604 GCA_050486245.1 Rhodohalobacter sp. | reverse complement strand
TTTGTTATGCCGACCCATCCAAAGCAGAGAACGAACTCGGCTGGAAAGCCGAACGCGGCCTCGAGATGATGTGCCGTGACGCCTGGAACTGGCAGCAGCAGAATCCGAACGGCTATCCGGATTAGCCCGTCAGGTTTAAGGTTTAAGGTAGATGGTAGATGGTAGATGGTAGATGGTAGATGGTTCAAACCCGCACCGAACACCGTAAACCGTATACCCTATGCCGTAAACCTTACAAATCAAAGACACTGAAGGTCTGGTCGGGCTCCATGGCCAGGACCGATTCGGTCATCAGTTCAATCAGGGCTTCCACGTCGTTGAGTGAGGCGGTTTCGACCGGTGAGTGCATGTAGCGCAGCGGCAGTGAAACCAGTGCACTCGGAATACCGGTACGCTGGTAGAAGATGCTGTCGGTGTCGGTACCGGTTCTCACCCCTGTCGCTTCATGCTGAACAGTAATGTCAGCTTTTTCAGCAGCCGATTCAATCAGGCGAACCAGTGCCGGGTGATTGGCTCCGCCGTGTTGTACAGACGGGCCGCCACCCAATTTTACCGTTCCATGTTCTTTATTGTTAATACCCGGCGTATCGGTGGCGTGTGTTACATCCGTCACAATGGCTGCATCGGGCATGTGACGATAACTCATCATCCGGGCACCGAAACCGCCGACTTCCTCCTGGACCGAGTTGAGTGCGATCACATTGACCTTCAAATCTTTTTTACGCTTTCTGAGCCTGCGAAAAGCCTGTGCAATCACAAATCCTCCAATCCGGTTGTCGAGGGCCCGGGCAGTGATGATCTCATCATTCAGATAATCAAT
The DNA here is from genome assembly GCA_050486245.1 of Rhodohalobacter sp. GTDB lineage: Bacteria > Bacteroidota > Rhodothermia > Balneolales > Balneolaceae > Rhodohalobacter. The sequence goes on along the minus strand of JBJHCX010000057.1, from coordinate 11,784 downwards.
CTCGTCGGTATAGGTGACCGGATCGCCCACCTGAACCAGCTGCAGGGCCTCCTCTTTGCTGTTTACACCGATATCCACATAGATATCTTTCCAGGCAGGCTGCTTGCCGCCGCCATTTTTTTTGTCCTGCAGGTGAATCGCTTTGTTTCCGGCCACACCCAATACACGGCCGTTTTTATTGTGAATATATACCTTTTTGGCCCTGGCTATGGTTGAATCACTGCCCCCCAGCCTGTTCAGGGTGATAAAGCCTTCGTCCGATATATGCTGAACCACCATCCCGATCTCATCGGCGTGGGCCTCGAGCATCACTGTCACAACGTCTGAATTGATCTCCATCTTAGCCACCGCAGAACCGTACGAGTCGTTATCAACATTGTCTGAGTACTGTTTGATATACTCTTGCCATACCTTCTGCCCCCTGTATTCATATCCTACCGGACTTGGAGTAATTAAAAGTTCTTCTAAAAACGCCTGTGATTCTTTGTCTAACATACTGTTCACTTTTTTTCTTTAAATTTACCTGAATATAAGCAACCGACAGCTTCATATCGTTCTAATTTTGAATGAATTCTGCATTACTGTCATTGTTTTGTACAACAACTTAAATCAAACCCTGAATATTTGCCGAACTCCCGGATGCACAAACCTCCCTACAATCCCGATTCATTCTATCACTGGGCCAAAATCCCCGTCCGTTTCAGAGATCTGGACGCTTTGAACCACGTCAACAATGCCGTCTTTAACACCTATTTCGAGGAGGCCCGTGTTCGATTTATCGAGGAGATTCCTGAGCTTAAGCGTTTGGTGAGAGGCGGGTTCAGCTTTGTCCTGGTACACCTGGAGGTCGACTATATCAAACCGGTATTGTTGCATGAAACCGTACTTGTGGGCACATCCATTGAAAAATTTGGCAACTCAAGTATTGACGGTTTTCAGGCGATCTACTCAAAAGGCGATCATGAGCTGAAAGCGGTTGCCAAAACCACCGGGGTCTGGTTTGACCTGGATAAAAACCGTCCGGCACGCCTGCCAGAAATACCCCGCCGCGATCAATATCTGTTCAAAGCCGATCATCATGGATAAAAGCAAACAGTACAAGATTTTCAGCGATCCGATTCACGGGTTTATCTCCATCCCCAAAGGAATTATACTGAACCTGATTGATCACCCCTATGTTCAGCGCCTGCGCCGTATCCGGCAACTCGGACTGGGATATCTGGTTTTTCCGGCAGCCGAACACTCTCGCTTTTCACATGCCATCGGGGCCCTGGAGCTGGGCCAGAGGGTGCTTAAAAACCTGCAGGAGAAGGATACCACCATTACCGATGCAGAACTTCACGGCACCCTCATTGCGATCCTCCTGCACGATGTGGGTCACGGACCGCTATCGCATACTCTTGAACATACCCTCATTCGGGACTTCAATCACGAGATGATGAGCCTGAAAATCATGAAAGAGCTCAACAACGAGTTTGACGGCAAGCTGACCACTGCGATTGACATTTTCACGGATCAATACCCGAAAAAGTTTCTCCATCAGCTGATCTCCTCACAGCTCGATATCGACCGCCTCGACTACCTGAAACGAGACAGTTTTTTCACCGGTGTATCCGAAGGGTCTGTCGGCATCAACCGAATCCTGAAAACCATGCGCGTGTTTAACGGCAACGTTGTGATTGAGAAAAAGGGAATTTATGCCGTTGAAAACTACATTCTCTCCCGCCGGCTGATGTATATGCAGGTCTATCTGCACAAAACGGTACTGAGTGCCGATTCCCTGCTGAAACTGATCTTCCGAAGGGTTCAGTTTTTAATCGACAAAGGAGTTCAGGTTGAGATACCATCCGATTCGCTGAACTATTTTTTATCCGTGCAGCCTTCAGCCAGGAAAGTGATTACCGATGAGATGCTGAACCACTATACACTGCTCGATGATCACGATATCTATATCTGTATAAAGAAATGGCTTAAAAACAGTGATCCCATCCTGTCTGATCTGGCCGCCAGATTTTTAAACCGAAACCTGTTCAGAACCACTTTTTTAGAGCATAAGCAGAAGGGGTCGGCTGCAGACACCCTTCTGTCAAAAACCAAAACAGTGCTCAGAAAAAGAGGATTGCCTCACGATGATGATTCGGCATCCTTCTACTTCGATCTGGATCAAAGTTACTCAGAAGCGTATAAATATGAGAATGAAAGCATCTGGATTCTGAATGATGAAAACCGTGCGATCGAATTCTCAAAGGCAGCCGATACCAAGCATATAATAGCTCTTACAAAACCGGTGGTGAAACCGTATGCAGTCCACCTGAAAGGGATTCGGTTTTAAGCTGCGTTAAATGAACGAATCAGCTCTGAGAGGTCCTCTTCTTTGAACGGCTTCTGCAGAAGGGCGTTGAATCCGCGCTTTTCGAGCGACTCTTTCGTACTGTAAAAACTGCTGGCTGTAACGGCAACAATGGGCAGTTCTTTGAGGGAACGCCCGGACTCCCGAATCCTCTTCACGGCTTCCACCCCGTTCATGACCGGCATGCTGATATCCATCAGAACCAGGTCGGGGTTCTTACTCTCAAACTCCTCAAGGGCCAATTTACCGTTTTCAGCCTCATCTACCGTATACCCTTTTCTTTCCAGCATGATTTTCAGCAGGGTCCTGTTGATCGGTACATCATCCACAACGAGTACCCGCTGAATCGGCTCGCTCTCTTTCTGACTGCTCTTGATATTCCGTGCATCGCTGTCGGTCAACAGTTTTTGAATTCGGTTTTTAATCAGAAATGACTGATTGCTGATCGTACGCAGGCGCTCTTGATCATCACTGCTGAGATTCCTGTTCTTTAACAGCAGTTCACTGTAACCCACAATCGCGTTTAACGGCGTATTGATTTCATGCAGCCACTCCCCTTTTTCAACATGGTCATAGCCCGTAAAAATGTGATCCGAAATTTTGTACAGAGTTCCCAGGTGCTGCCCGTCGTGGGTTGTCACCGGGGCACTTTTAACAGTGTAGAGATGGTCATTAAACCTGAACTGATGCTTTTCACTCTTCCGCCGGCTGCTCTTTTCGTTTACAATGCCGAGCAGTTCTGCAGGCAGGGAGACATGTCTGACAGGCATGTTATCCACTTCATTTTCATCCAGCCCGAACAGCTTCAGCCACTGTTCATTGGCAAAACGCAGAATACCGTTCTGATCTACGATAAAATCTGCGGTATCTGAATAGCGGGTTACCGCCTGCAGGAAGTGATATTGTTCACTGGAGGTTAACGAGAAGGCTTCACTGCTGCGGTTTTTTACAAACAGGTATGCCACCAGTGAAAACACCATCAGAAGAGTGATCAAATAGACCTGATTGGTAAGGCTGTAGAGCCAGATCTCGTTGAGCACGAAAAATCGATATGAGTCCAGATATATCTCCATGATTATTGATCTATAAAAAAGTAACATAAAAAGGAGAGGAAAAGCAGTTAGTTTTTTTTAACTAACTCCATCTTCTGGCGCTATATAGCCCGTCCGGGTTAATTTTTTTTGAATTTCAAAAAGGTGAACTCCCCATGTTCTTCTCTCCAGTATTCAACCCAGGTGGATCCGATTTGATCCCGGTACTCCGGAAAGAAGGTATCTCCCTCGTGCTGTTTATGGATCTGGGTAATCACCAATTCATCGGCCCGGCCTAAGGTTTGTTTATAGATCTCCCCCCCGCCGATGATATAGACTTTCTCTTCTCCCGCCAGGTACTCCAGGGCACGGTCGATCGATTCAAATGTCTTGACATGGCTGTAGCTGCGTGACCGGCTAAGGATGATATTCTCCCTTCCCGGAAGCGGTTTTTCATTGAGCTCTTCAAAAACGACCCTGCCCATCAAAATGGGGTGCCCCATGGTCTCTTTTTTAAAAAATTTCAGGTCTTCACTATAATGCCACGGAAGTTTGCCATCTTTCCCGATAACCAGATTGGGGTCATGTGCCGCGATCAAGATTATCTTCATACGGCAACGGGGAATTTAATGACAGGGTCGGGGTCATATCCCGTGAGCGTAAAATCTTCGTAGGCCAGCTCATCTATCGGCTTATCCGCAATCTGCAGGGTTGGCAATGGCTTTGGCTTTCGCTTGAGCTGCTCTTTAAGTCCGTCGATATGATTTACGTAGATATGTGCATCGACAATCGTGTGTGCAAATATACCGGGTTTCAGGCCGGTCTCCTGTGCGATGGCCAGGGTCAGTGCCGAGTAGCAGGCCAGGTTAAAGGGAATGCCCAATGCGATGTCGCCCGACCGCTGGGTCAGGTGGCAGTTCAGCTTGCCGTTGCTGACATTAAAGATATACATGATATGGCACGGCGGCAGTCGCATTTCATCGAGCAGGCCGGGATGCCAGGTTGAGACCACGATGCGCCGGCTGTTCGGGGTGTTCTTCAGCATCTCTATGGCACGCTGTACCTGGTCAAACTCATCGTACTGCCAGTTCACTTCATTCGACTTACCCTGGCGAGGATAGGAGCTTCCGCTGTCGTCTCTGAGGGTTGGAAACCGCCGCCAAAGCACCGGATAGATCGGCCCTACATAGCCGTCATCATCAGCCCAGGCATCCCAGATATGTACGTCCTTCTCATCACGAAGCCACTTGATATGGTCTTCTCCCCTCAGGTACCACAACAGTTCGTGGATCACCGATTTAAAGAACACCTTCTTGGTAGTCAGAAGCGGAAAGCCTTCAGCCAGGTCTACTTTATAGAACTCTGCAAAATTGGACAGGGTGTCGGTGCCGGTACGGTTCTCTTTGTGAACTCCGTTCTCCAAGACGCGTGAGACCAGCTCGAGGTACTGTTTCATGGCTTGTAGTGATTTTAAGCTTGATGGTTACATGGCCGGTAAAATGGCTGCTGCGACGCTGAAGTAGATCAGCAGGCCGCACACATCGGCAATGGTTGTAATTAACGGGCTGCTGGCAACAGCCGGGTCGATATTTAAACGGGTGAGTATAAAGGGCAGAATGGCTCCAATGAGGTTGGCAACCAGAACTATTCCGATCATCGAAATTCCGACAACGGCACCGATCTCCCAGCCTCCCCTGAAAATTCCCAGCACGCCGCTGGCAATCCCCATAGCCACACCCAGTGCAATTCCTACAAAAATCTCTTTTCCGGCCACCTTGAACCAGTGACTCAGTTTTACATCGCCGACGGCAATGGCACGGACCATAATGGTAGCCGACTGTGCCCCTGTATTTCCACCGCTGTCAATTAGCAGCGGTATGAAAAAGGCCAATGCAATGGCCGATGCGAGCACCTCTTCATAATACTCGATAACTCCCGAAGAGAGCAAGTTCACAATAACCAGAATGAGCAGCCAGCTAATTCGCTTGGTAAACAGTGACATTACGCTTGTTTCACGGTAGGTGGTTTTCAGGGGGGCCACCGCGGCTCCTTTGTGGAAGTCTTCGGTCGCCTCTTCCTGGGCCACATCAATCACATCATCCACCGTTACAATACCGATCAAGACACCGTCACTGTCGACAACCGGCATGGCAACGCGGTCATATTTACTAAGCATCTCTACGGCATGCTCCTGGTCGTCAAAAGCGCTGAGTGCTTCAAACGAATCATCCATGATATCCTCGATGGTCGATTCCGGATCGGCAATAATCAGCTGATTCAGGCGAAGGTCATCAATCAGTTTCTCTTGCTCATTGACAACGTAAATTACATTCACCGTCTCTGCATTCCGTCCATACTTCCGGATATGGTTCAGGCTGTTGTCAACCGTCCAGTCTTTTTTAACCTTCACATAGTTGGTGGTCATGAGCCGGCCGATACTTTCTGGCGGATACCCCAGCAATCTTCTGACCTGGGCAACCTGGTCAGGCTCCATTGAGTTGAGCACCCGCTGGGTGAGCCCGCCGGGCAGCTCTTCCATCAGTGCAACCCGCTCATCCGGCTCCAGGTTGTTCATTACATCGCTGAGCTGCTGACGGCTAAACACTTCCAGCAATTCGACTCCTTTTCCGGAACTCAGATAGGTAAAAACATCGGCAGCCTTTGCTTTTTTCAGCAGTCTGAATATTACGATAGCCACTTCAGGCTCAAGGTCTTCCAGCAGTTCTGCGACGTCAACTGCCGGTACGTCTTCCAGAGACTCTTTAATGGTAATCCAGTCTTTTTTCTGGATCAGCTCTTCAAATTCTGGTTTCAATAAGTGTGCAATCATAACTAACCGGGCTATACAGTTATTGCATTTATCAGCTCGCGACAAAATAAACTAAAAGAGCGGGATTCGCTATTGAAAATAGCACTTTATGAAATGGAGATACCCAGGGCTTCGATCGCCGCTTTGGCGGCCAGTTGTTCAGCCTGTTTTTTGCTTTTTCCGACACCTGCCCCCAATTCATCACCATCAAAATAGACGGCCACCGTAAACGTCTTGTCGTGTCCGGGTCCCTCTTCCGAAAGTACTTTGTATGACGGGAGTGCTGCCTTCTCTGACTGAAAGTGCTCCATTAGTAAGCTTTTATAGTTATCGACCTTGGTCTCGAGTATGGAGAGGTCAAGAAAGCGATTTACGTTGGCGAGTACAAAGTTGTAGGTATAGGTATACCCTTTGGAGATATAGATCGCTGCGATCACGGCTTCATACACATCCGCCAAAATGCTTTTGGAGTATTCAATTCCCTGTCCGGTTGCCCGGTCGCCAATTTCAAGGGCATCGTGCAGCTTCAGTTCGCCCGCCAGATGTGCAAGGGTGTCCCCTTTAACAATTTTAGAACGGAGTTTGGTGAGAAACCCTTCATTTTTGGTAGGATATTTTTCAAACAGGATTTCAGTAACAATCAGGTCGAGTACGGCATCACCCAGGAACTCCAGACGTTCATAGGTTTCGTGCGACTCGAACCGGTCATTATCTACAATGGAGCGGTGCCGAAGGGATTGTGCAAAGATTTTGCGGTCTTTGGAAGGAATGGAAAAGCCAAGCGACTCCTCCAGTTTTTCCAAATGAGTGAAAGACTCAGATTGATTTGAAAATCCCTCTTTTCTAAACCACTCTTTGAGCCTTTCAATCATTGAATTTTAACTTGTCTACTCTTCAAACTTCTTGAATACCAGGGTGGTATTGTGCCCTCCAAATCCGAATGCATTATTCATGGCATACTTGATGTCACGAACCTCTGCATTATTCGGGGTATAGTTCAGGTCACACTCGGGATCCGGTGTATCAAGGTTGATTGTGGGCGGTACAGTACCGTGGTAGATCGACAGAAGGGTCGCAACCGATTCTGCTGCACCTGCAGCACCCAGCATGTGGCCGGTCATCGATTTGGTCGAATTCAGGTTGATCTTGTACGCATGATCGCCAAAAACCTTTTTAATAGAGTTGGTCTCCGCAATATCACCCAGTGGCGTGGATGTACCGTGCATATTGATATGGTCGACATCGGTCGTTTTGATACCTGCCATATCCAGGGCACTGGTCATTGCCAGAATGACCCCGTTTCCGTCAGGATCGGGAGCCGTGATATGGTGGGCATCAGCCGAAAATCCGTATCCTGCAATTTCACCGTAAATTCTGGCTCCTCTTTCGAGTGCTGAATCGAGCGATTCCAGGAACATCATCGATGCACCCTCTGCAAGCACAAATCCATCGCGGTCGTTATCGAACGGTCGGGATGCTTTTTCAGGAGCATCATTGCGGCGAGAGAGAGCTTTCATGGATGAAAACCCTGCCACGCCAATCTCCCATACGGGCGATTCGGTTCCTCCGCACAGAGCCATATCGGCCTGTCCGAACCGGATCTGGTCATATGCCAGTCCGATATTATGCGATCCTGTAGCACAAGCAGATACGGCGCAGAAGTTCGCCCCTCTGAATCCATATTTGATCGAGATCTGCCCTGCAGGCATATCCGGTATCAGCATGGGGATAAAGAAGGGGGAAACTCCCCTCGGTCCGTGTTGTGCGTGAGAAGTGGCTTGTTCGTAAAATGTTTTCATCCCGCCAATACCGGTCCCAACCAGTACAGCGATACGGTCTTTGTCAACCTGATCGAGATCGATATTGCTATCTGCAATCGTCTCATCTGCGACAATCATTCCGTATTGAGTAACCGGATCGAGGCGCCTGGCCTCCTTACGATCGAAATAGTCATTCGAATCGTAATTTTCAATCTGTCCGGCAAATTTGGTTGGATAATCGGTAGTATCGAAATGTTCGATGGGGCGTACTCCACTCTTACCGGAAACAAGACCGTTCCAGAAATCTGAAGCGGTCTTTCCCAGTGGAGTCAGTGCGCCAATACCAGTAATAACGACTCTGCGTTCAGTCATCGGCGGTTTAAGTTTTAAACTTTAAACTATGATTTATCTTGAATGTACTTGATGGCATCACCTACAGTGGCGATGTTCTCAGCATCTTCATCTGGAATACTGATGTCAAACTCTTTCTCGAATTCCATGATCAGTTCTACGGTATCCAAAGAGTCGGCACCCAGGTCGTTTGTGAAGTTAGCGTCAGCTACAACTTCAGATTCATCTACACCCAGTTTATCAACAATTATGGATTTTACTTTTGCTTCAACATCTTGTGACATATCAGTCCTATCGATTTGAATTTATGGTTTGAAAGTTAGTTAAGCTTTTTGGATATGTGAAAATACAACATATCATTTAAAATTACATGAGTCGTTCTGTGACCCGTGTAGTATAAAAAAATTTACATTGCCATACCGCCATCTACGCGGATCACATCCCCGGTGATATATGAGCTCATGTCGGATGCCAGAAAGGCGACGACATTGGCCACTTCTTCAGCGTGTCCTGCTCTTCCGAGCGGGGTTTCAGCCTTAATCGACTCAAGTACTTTTTGATCCAGTGATTCGGTCATTTCCGTGAGGATATATCCGGGTGCAACAACATTCGCGCGGATATTGCGGCTCGCCAGCTCTTTGGCATACGACTTGGTAAAGCCGATCAGTCCTGCTTTCGAGGCAGAGTAGTTACTCTGTCCGGCATTTCCGGAGATTCCCACCACAGAACCAATGTTTACAATCGATCCGCCGCGGGCCCTCATCATCGGCCGTGCCGCGGCTTTGCTATAGTTGAAAACACTCTTCAGGTTCGTATTGATGACATCATCCCACTGCTCTTCGTTCATTCGCAGAATGAGATTGTCTTTGGTAATCCCTGCATTGTTGACCAGTACGTCAAGCGATCCCCATTCATCCACAACCGATGAGATCACCTCTTCGGCTTTTTCAAATGAGGTGGCATCGGCCTGTCTGGCCATCGCCTTGACACCGGTCTTTTTCATCTCTTCAACCACTTCACTGGCGGCATCGGCCGACCTGGCATAGGTTATGGCAACATTGGCGCCCAGCTTGGCCAGAGTCAATGCAATAGCCTTTCCGATTCCCCGGCTTCCCCCGGTTACGATACAGTTCTTGTCTTTTATATTCATTTTACTCGTAGCCTTCTATTGTTACGTTTTTCAAAGTTCGCTTCACCAGCCCCTGCAGTACTTTTCCCGGACCCACTTCAATAAACCGGTCAGCCCCGTCTTGCTGCATCTGCTGAAGAGATGCCGTCCATCGAACCGGGTTTGTCAGCTGTTTTACAACATTCTCTTTAATCTGAGCCGGATCCATGGTGGGTGATGCGGTCACATTGGAGTATACCGGATATTTGGCTTTCGCAAAATCAAGATCTTCCACTTTTTGACGGAATGCACTGGTTGCAGGTTTCATCAGCGGAGAGTGAAACGCTCCGCTTACCGGCAGCATCTTGGCCAGCCTGCAACCCTTTTCCTGTGCCAGGTCAACAGCTTTCCTGACAGCATCAACATCCCCTGATATCACCAGCTGACCCGGCGAGTTGTAGTTGGCTGCCACAACGGGTTTTTGGATGATCTCGGTTGCACGGCTGCAAATCTGATCCACAACATCATCATCCATACCAATAATGGCGGCCATTGTTCCCGGGTATTGGGTTCCCGCTTCCTGCATCAGTTTACCCCGCAGGGATACCAGGTCTAATGCCTGCTCAAAAGTGAGTACCTCAGCCGCAGCCAGCGCAGTAAATTCGCCAAGACTATGCCCTGCAACCATTTCAGGCTTAACATCAAGTTCATTAAAGAGGGCCAGTGAGTGCAGGAAAATGGCCGGCTGTGTAAATTTCGTCTGGGTCAGTTTCTCTTGCGGGCCTTCAAACATGATGTCGGAAAGAGAGTATCCGAGCAGCTCATTGGCACGTTCAAACATTTTGCGAAATGAATCATTATCATCGTAATGATTCTTCCCCATTCCTACTTTTTGTGATCCCTGTCCGGGAAATAGAACTGCGTTCATGACCGGCTCCATTTTAGATAGATGGCACCCCATGTCAATCCTCCGCCAAATGCCGACAGGATGATTTTGTCACCTTTATTCAGGCGGTCTTTCCAGTCATAGAGGCAGAGTGGAATGGTGGCTGCCGTTGTATTTCCATATTTTGAAATATTGATCATCACTTTCTCTTTGCTGAGGCCCATACGGCGTGCAGTGGCGTCGATAATCCTCAGGTTTGCCTGGTGCGGCACGAGCCAGGCGACATCTTCAGGGGTCAGGTTGTTCTTCTCCATGATCTCGGATGAAACATCTGCCATTCCCTCCGTAGCACGTTTGAAGACCGACCGTCCGTCCTGCTTTATGAAGTGCTGCCTGTTTTTTACCGTCTCTTCGGTTGCAGGATTCAGGCTGCCTCCTGCGGGCTGATAGAGCATGCACTTCTCATCGCCGTCGGTGTGATGGATATAGTCAATAATTCCTTCCTCGCCCTCTCCCTCTTCCAGAAGCACAGCACCGGCACCGTCACCAAACAGTATGCAGGTGGTGCGGTCTGTAAAGTCTATGATCGAGCTCATCTTGTCGGCTCCGATTACCAGCACTTTTTTCGCCCGGCCCGATTCTATCATCGTGCCACCCGTAGAGAGCGCATATAAAAAGCCTGAACAGGCTGCAGAGAGATCGAATGCAAATGCATTTGTGGCACCAATTCTCTTCTGAACCAGGGCGGCGGTAGCCGGAAACAGATAATCTGGCGTCACCGTAGCCACGATAACCGCATCAACCTCTTCCGGGTTAACTCCGGCATCCTCAAGGGCTTCATTTGCGGCTCTGACAGCCATGAAGGAGGTTCCTTTATCAGGATCCTTTAAAATTCTTCGCTCTTCAATTCCGGTACGCGAACGAATCCACTCATCATTGGTCTCGACATACCCTTCCAATTCCTTGTTGGTTAACACATACTCGGGCAGGTACTTACCCACACCCGTAATTTTTGCTCGCTTTGAAGCCATTAATTCTGATATAATTATTTTAGAGAAGCTACGATTTTGTCATTCATCTTGTTCGACACGCACTGCGAGGCACTTAAAATCATATTTTTAATTGCAGCGGGTGAACTACCGCCGTGGCCTACGAGGCTGACGCCATCGACACCCAAAAAGGGCACGCCCCCCACGGTTTCATAGTTAAAGGTTTGAAGTCCTTTGCCGATTACGGAATAGATCTGTTTTTGAATTTCAGGAGGTGTCCCCTCCTCTTTCATCGTTTTAGTGAGCAATACGTTCAGAACATCGGGAATCGATTCTCCGAATTTAAGTATAATATTACCGGTAAATCCATCGGTCAGATAGACATCGGCAGCCCCCTTGAGAATGCCCTTGCCTTCCACATTTCCGACAAATCCATCCAGGCCGCTTAAAAGCTGATAGACCTCTTTGTGCAGGTCACTTCCCTTTTCGGGCTCTTCGCC
>JBJHCX010000056.1:0-12685 GCA_050486245.1 Rhodohalobacter sp. | reverse complement strand
GATCAGTTTGTCAACGAGCTAAATCAGGGTAGCTACCCTGATTATCGCGTGAACATTTGGTCGAAGTTAACTTCGACCAAAATGTTAAATGTTAACTAAAAACGTCAACCTTATTCAGGCATCAACAAAGGCAAAAGGCAAAAATTCCAAATTCCAAGCACCAAATCCAAAATCTCAAATTTCAACCACCAAAATCGAAATCACAAATTCCAAACCGGCATCAACAACTGCACCCTTTTGCCACTGTTCACTGATCACTGAAAACCATCTACCGTAGACCGTAGACCTTAGACCGTAGACCGTAGACCATAGACCGTAGACCGTAGACCATAGACCGTAGACCGTAGACCGTAGACCTTAGACCGTAGACCTTAGACCGTAGACCGTAGACCATAGACCGTAGACCATAGACCGTAGACCATAGACCGTAGACCTTCATTCACCTCTTACATTTTCAATATTGTTGATCAGTTTTCCACAACTTACTATTAAGTTTAGACTTAATATTTATATATCTTTTTTTTCGTTAAATTTGTAACAAATTGCTTCCTGGTCACTCTTTATTATCAGGAAATGACTAACCTCAAATCTGTTACACGTTTAATTACAGGGTTTTAAAAGAACGTTTTCAGATATTCAGGGTACGAAACTGTTGACTTTCCATTAACAGAATGATGACAATCTTTATAAACCGGGAGAGGTTTGTAAACGATTATCGGGATACTTCAAAACATATAAAAGCAAAGAGAATGACGACTTCCAGAATCCTTCCGTTTTATGCCATTGGTATTGCTGTATTCGCAGTATTTTTGATATCATGTGAAACAACATCGTCGCCGGATTATGATCCGGTCAGCGTGTCCGGCTTGGTAACCGACACACAACAGAATCCGATTGAGGATGCCATTGTGCGTATTACAAATCCGGCACCTGAGCGTGTTACCACCACCAATGCCGACGGAAACTACTCCCTCGAGCTCCAGGTTGATTCGACCATCACGTACACCCTTGAGGTTCGCAAGGAGGGATATATCCCTGACACCCAGGAGTTTCTGGCGATCCCTGAGAGGGATGTCACCCTGCCCACATTCCGGCTGGTATCGGGCGACAGTGAGGATGATGACGATTCCCCCCTCCCTCCCGGAGATGAGTCTGAGGGCTCCGCCTTTATCACCCTGCAATCGCTCTCTCATGAAACCATACAGGTGCGTGAAGCCGGCGGAGTGGAAACAACTGAATTTGAGTTTCTGGTAACCGACTCGCTCGGCACACCGGTATCCCAATCGAATGCCGTGGATGTCCATTTCGAGATCGCTTCAGGCCCCGATGGCGGCGAAAGCATCTATCCGGAAACCGTCAGAACCCGTAACGGCATTGCCAAGGCGGCATTGACCAGCGGCACTGCAGCCGGCGTGGTTCAGATCCGTGCCAGCTTTACACGGGATGAGAATACCGAGCAGTCTAAGCCCGTGAGTGTTACCATCAGCGGCGGACTCCCCGATGACAATCACTTCGAGGTGAGTTCGGATCGCAAGAATATTCCAGCGTCAACATCAGAACCGACTGAAATCAGGGCTTTGCTGGGGGATCGTTACGGAAATACCGTACTGGAAGGCACAGCTGTCTACTTCTCAACCAACAAGGGAACGATAGACGGATCCGGCACGACCGATGCGGATGGTTATGCCACCTCCCAGCTGCGCACCAACCAGACCTCACCGGGCGTGGCAACCGTCCGTGTGGAGACCATTGACGATAACAGCAGCCGCATCTCCCGCGAGGTGGATATCCTGTTCAGCGGAAAACCGCAGCTCACCGTGACCCCGGATGATGTGGACCTCTACGACTTTACATCCCAAACCTTCTCTGTGAGCCTTGCCGATGAAAATGGCAACCCCCTCGCTGAGGGCACCACGCTTGACGTGGAAATGGATCACCCCGAGCTGGTTCTCGACGGTGATACCCAGGTCACCCTGGAGGATGTCACAGAGAGCGGAGTTGGAACAACCGATTTTGAATTCCGTCTGCGCAATCTGTCGGGCGACATCATTTCGGAAGATGCCGTCATCACCGTAACGGCTGCCGGGCCCAACGGTAACGTAACCCGCACCCTGCGGTTTGACGCTCCCGAACCCCCGATCGCCGATGCCGCGTCGATCTACCTGGAATCGCTGACAGCTACCGATATCGGTGTGCAGTCGACCGGACAGCGCGAATCGACTCAGCTCACCTTTGTGGTTGAAGATGAGTACGGCAATCCCCTGACGGCTGAAAACAGCGTGGAAGTCGATTTCCGGTTTGGCGCCAGTCCGGGTGGCGGCGAATACATTACCGATGAGACGGTAACCACCAATTCAAACGGACAGGCCGTTGCCAATGTGGTCAGCGGTACCGCCGCAGGCGTTGTCCAGGTCATTGCCGAGTTTACCATGGCCGACGGCACGACCGTCCGGTCGTCCAAACCGGTTCAGGTTGTCATTCATGCCGGGCTGCCGAGTGAAGATCACCTGACCATCATTCCTGAGAAACGTAATTTCGCTTTGGAAGAGAATGGAAGTTACTCGGTCAGGGTAAAAGCCGGTGATATTCACGGCAACCGAGTCCCCGACGGAACCGCTATCTATTTCACAACCGACGGCGGATTCATCGAAGGTTCGGCTTTCACTCAGGGGGGTGAAGCCGTTGCCAGCCTGACCGTAGGCAACCCGGTACCTGCAGACGGAATAGTTACCATCACGGCTACAACCGCAAATGATGATGAACAGTCGATATCCGTCTCAACAAACACTCTCTTTACCGGAGCACCGGTCATATCGATCACTCCGGAGACTTTCGACATCGACAACGCTGAAGACCAGCAGTTTGACTACACCGTGATGGATGAAAACGGAAATCCGATGGAGCCCGGCACCACCATCACCGTAACCGTCGAAGGTAATGAGATCGACCTGCTTGGTGACCTTGACATCACCGTAGGTTCGCCAAATTCATCCTTTACGAACCTGGATCAGCTCACCAACTACAGCTTCATCATCGATGATGCCGACCCGGACAATGTCAACGAGACCCCGGTCAGAATTACCATTGAAGTGGACGGCCCGAACGGCACCGCCCGTAAAACGATCTCCGGAAGAAAAGCAAAGATTCAACCCTAACGGTTTCTATCCTCCAAAACATCAACCGGTCAGTCCCAAAAGGATTGGCCGGTTTTTTTTGTTTCGGGCATCAAGGTGCAGGGCGCAGTGATCAGTGGGGAAACGTGAAACGGCAAACGTGAAACATTGATGGCACATTTGAGGTGTTAAATCATACTTTTCTCACGACTCACATCTATCCATCATCGACTCTTTCCCTGTGCCCCGTCAGGGGCAATACCATCGAGGAGCCGGGTTTGTTTGGGGTGGGCAATTACAGGCCAAAAGGTACCGCACCTACGGCGCGGATGGGGGTTCGGGGCTTTACAGTGCACAGTGGTCAGTGTCATCAGTGGAGAAGTGGGGAAACGTGAAACGGCAAACGTGAAACATTGATGGCTAGTTTGGAATTTGGTGCTAGGAATTTGGAATTTTTGCCTTTTGCCTTTTGCCTTTTGCCTTCTGCTGCGCGTTTTTTGCGCAGTCCCGAGACTTCGGGGCCTTCTGCCTACTGTTCACTGCCAACGCGGCCCAGGTTGATCACCTCGACGTCCAGGATGCGGCCGTTGTCGATGGTGAACCGGACCATGGTGCGGTAGACCTGAAACCCCTGTTTGCCGGCCGCGCCCGGGTTCATGTAGAGCATCCTGTTGAGCGACTGGTCGCGGGCCACCTTGAGGATGTGCGAGTGTCCGCAGACAAACAGGTCGGGCGGATTCGACTCAATCTCCTCCTTGATCGGAATGCAGTAGCGGCCGGGAATGCCGCCGATATGGGTCATCCAGATATCCACCCCTTCCCGCTCAAAACGCTGATGCAGCGGGTAGACACTGCGGATATCCTGTCCGTCAATATTGCCGTACACACCGATTACAGGCGCAATCTCCCTGAGCTGATTTGCTATACCGATCGAGCCGAAATCTCCCGCATGCCAAATTTCATCCCTGTCAGAAAAGTAGTCGGTAATCTGCGGATCAAAATAGTTATGCGTGTCGGATATTAATCCTATCTTTACCATGCCATCTGTATTAAAGCTTTGTCAGAACATATGAATCCTTGATTTGAGTGCAAAATGATATCATCTTAATTTTTCATTTTTTTAACCGGTTCAATCCGTTAAACTTGCAGGCGACACCCTGCAGCGGCCAACGCATTCATCCATAACACTGAACTACCTGTAACAACTATTTTGGATCCGAAATTCAGCATCATCATTGTCACCTGGAACGCCCTCGGCCACCTGAAGCGGTTTCTTCCGGATGTAGCCGGAACCGATCACCCGTCGTACGAAATCCTGATTGCCGACAACGCATCAACCGACGGCTCGGCCGAGTGGATCGCCCGGCAGTATCCCGATATCCGCATCGCCACATTCGACCGCAATTACGGCTACTGCGGGGGAAACAACCGGGGAGCCGCCCGGGCCCGCGGGGAGATCCTGATCTTTCTGAATAACGATGCAACACCCGATCCGGATTGGCTCACTCCCCTTGAAAAAGCCTTCAGCGACCCGAAAACGGGCATCGTTCAGCCAAAAATCCGGTCGGTCGATGAGCCCGGACACTTTGAATACGCCGGTGCCGCCGGGGGATTTATCGACGCCATGGGGTACCCGTTCTGCCGGGGACGCCTCTTTGACACCGTCGAAGAGGACCAGGGCCAGTACGACCAGCCGTCCGAAATTTTCTGGGCCTCGGGAGCGGCGCTGGCCATTCGCAAAGAGCTGTTTGAGCGGGCCGGGGGATTCGACGAGGATTTTGAGTTTCACATGGAGGAGATCGACCTCTGCTGGCGCTGCCACAAACTGGGATTCAAGGTGATGTATGAGCCTCAAAGCGTGGCCTGGCACCTGGGCGGGGGATCCCTGCCGATGGGGAATCCGCGCAAAGTGTTCTACAACTACCGTAACAACCTGACCATGATGGCCAAAAACCTGGACCGGTTTCCGCTCTTTCGGATCTTTGGCCGGCTGGTTCTCGACGGTGTGGCGGGCATCCGCGCCCTGCTCAGCGGCAAGCCGTCCGATACCCTCGCCATCATCCGGGCCCACTTCTCATTCTATGCACATCTGCCATCCACCCTGAAGAAACGCCGGCAGCTCAAAAAGGAGGCGCAAAACCAGACCCCCATGCATCTGGTCTATAGCCGATGGATCATCGCAGACTACTTTCTGCGCGGCAAGAGAACGTTTCGCGAAACCGGCATGGGAAGCGACAACTGAGCCTGCCGAACGAATCGGATAGCGGCGCGGTTCTTCCGACACGTTTTCTTTTCATCCACTGCTTGACTATACTTTCCGGATGTACGAGTCCAATCACTACGATATCATCATTGCGGGTGCCGGTGCTGCCGGACTGAGCCTGCTGCGGCAACTCCTCCAATCGGACAGGCTGCAGGATCGGAGGATATTGCTGGCCGACCTCAGCTTTGAGCCGGTGAACGACAAGACCTGGTGCTTTTGGGATGCCCCGGAAACACCGTTCCGCGACCTGGTTTATCACGCATGGGACGATCTCGAAGTGCGAACGGCAAGCGGTTCCTTTCGCGAAACCCTCTCCCAGTACCGCTACTACTGCATCCGAAGTTCCGACTATCGGTCGGCCATCCTCGCCCTGGCACGATCGGCCGAAAATGTCACACTGCTGGAGGCGGAGATAGAGGCCTTCCGATCGGACGGAGCCCTCGGGGTGATGCAGGCAGGCGGACAACAATACACCGCTCCGATGATCTTTCAGAGCGCGCTCCATCCGCCCGGCTATGCCGGTGCCAGAATGGATATCTCGCTCAAGCAGCACTTTATGGGATGGGAGATTGAGGCCGATGATGAGCGGTTCGATCCGGCCCGTGCCCTCTTTATGGATTTCGATGTGCCTCAGCAGTCGGGGGTCACCTTCTTCTACCTGCTCCCCTTCTCCAGGCGGAAGGCGCTGGTCGAATACACCCTCTTTTCCGAAGAGCTGTTATCAGACGGGCAGTATGAAGCGGGCCTGACGAGCTATATATCAGACAAAGTAGGATTGGAACCCGGGAGTTATCGCATTGAGCGCACCGAAAAAGGGGTGATTCCGATGGAAGACCGCCGCTGGCCGAGGCTCTACTGCCCCCATGTGTATAATATCGGCATTGCCGGCGGACAAGTGAAACCCTCTACGGGATATACCTTTACAAGAATTCAGCAGCAGAGCGCTGAAATTGTGAAATCGATTGAGGGCCTGACTTCCCATGATGAGATTGGAGTGGGTTCAAAGAAGGGTGAATCGCCACAGAGCCACGGAGTGACACGGAAAGGTGAATGGGGTTCTGTGGCTCCGTGGCAACAAACGGGTGCAGAATCTGAAAAAGGCCTTTCGATTCAGCTAAGCCCCCCTTCCCCATACCGGTTTCGGGTGTATGACATGATGCTGCTCTACAACCTGAAGCACGATCCGGACGTCTCGCTGCGGATCTTTCACGATCTGTTCAAAAACAACCGCTTCGACCACGTCCTCAAATTCCTCAACGAAGAGACCGGGGTATGGGGGGATCTGAAAATCATGTCAAGCGTCCCCTGCGCACCCTTCCTCAAATCGATCTGGAAGATGAAACACCGCATGTTCACCGGGGGGTGACTTCCAGGGCTTTACAGTGTACAGTGAACAGTGCCATCAGTGCCAACAGATTTGACATGCCACTTTGGAATTTGGTGCTTGAAATTTGGAATTTTTCCTTTTTGCTGCGCGTTTTTTGCGCAGTCACGAGAATTCGGGGCCTTTTGCCTTCTCTACTGTTGACACTGTTCACTGTTGGCACTGTTCACTGATCAAGCTGTGACGGCAAAGATCTCCTCCAGGCGTTCGCGCTGGGCGTTGACCGTGATGCGGATCGATTCGAGGTTTTCGCCGGGGTATGGGGTTTGGCCTGCAATTGCCATGCAGAGCTCCATCCCCTTCTCCAGGTTTTTTCTCATCCGGTTGAGCTTCTTCCACTCCTGTTCGTCGCCGCCGGCCAGGATCGCCCGTTCATCGATATAGTCTACATACATCACCAGCTCCTTGGCGAACATATGGGGACGCTCGGCGGGAACCAGCGGTTCGGTTCGCCCATAGATATGGCCGACCATCTCGTCGAGCGAGTATTCGCGGTCAAACCATGCGATATTGGGGCCCGGACAGATCGCCTGCCGGCCGTACGACGGTTTCATGATACCGAGGCGGATCAGTGATCCGGTGCCCAGGTTGGTGCAGAGGCAGGTTTTGGCCAGCACTCTCTCCTTTTCGCGCTCTTTGAGCTTCTCAGACAGGTCACTCTCCATAATCTGGTTCACCTTGAGCACCTGGTATTCGGATGATGCCGTGCAGATCGGGTTCTCGGTGAATTCGGTATTGGATACCAGAAAGCCCTTCGGACACTTTGAGCCCGGCTTGCCTTTTTCGATCAGCTCGCGGGTGTGGATTTCGGAGCCTGATCCGCGCACGTTGTTAAACGGCACGCCCAGCGGGGATACCCCGCTCAGGTAGAGATCCCTCTCACCCGCACCGGCCAGCACTTTGGATGTAAAATCGTCCACACAGGTCGCTTCGGGAACCAGCAGAAATGGGCTCCCCCATCCTGTGGCGTCCATTTTGAAATCTTCGAGCAGCCGGCGCATCTCGCCGTTCGTTCCGATCCCGCCCTGCACGGTGATGCGCGCACTGGCAACCTCCGAATCGTCCTCCGGGTAGTCCCACCCCTGCGATTCATAAAACTTTTTGATGAGCGGCTGAAACGACTGCTGAAGCTGATCCTTCTTCTCCCGAAACTCATTCAGCAGAACCGGCAGCAGGTGTCCGTCGGATGCAAAGGCGTGTCCGCCGCAGTTCAAGCCCGACTCGATCCGAAACTCGGCCACTTCGATCCCCTTCTTGGCCAGGTACTTCCCCTGGATCAGGGCCGACCGGAAATCACTCACTTTGAGGATGATTTTCTTCCTGATTTTGCCCGACTGGTCGCGGTAGAAATCCCTGAATTCGGCCAGGTAGTTGTAGAGGCGCGGATTGAATCCGGCCGACAGCACGACGCTCGACTCCAGCTTGCTCTTGGCAAATCCCCGCAGGGCAGCGCTGGCGTCACTGAATTCAGCGCTCATCGGCTGGTCATCCTTGCCGAGCCTCAGGGCGTCGACCTTGGCCATGATGTTGACGTCGATCGCACCGGGAGTCATCTTTTCGGTCAGATCGCGGATGTACTGCGCGCGCGTCTCACTGTCGGAGATCGATGCGATAAACCGGTAACTCTTCTTCAGCGGATTCCCATCCGGAAGCAGGCTGAAATAGCGGTCCTTGTCAGACTCCGAAAAGAGCTGCAGGTTCTTCAGCTCCTCAAACTTTTGATGAACAATATCGGCAACCGTATCCAGGTAAGCCGTAATCCGCTCTGCCCTGCCGTCGGTTACCGAGCGTGCAATATTCCTGTATGGCAGGTTATACTCCTTGCAATAGTGTTTTCTGATCTTTTCGCACAGCAGGTCGTCCACCACAGAGATGACCGAGTGGATTCCAAGGTGAGCAACGCGAATGGGACTGTCAATCGAGTGTCCGGTTCCCATTACCGGAATGTGAAAATGGTGTTGATTGTGAATCATGTAAATGACTGAGCTTAATATTTTGGATAACAAGGTACAATATAACGATTATAAGATAAAATACTCTTAAATACTCTGAACAATTTGTGAATTGACTCATGCCGACTTATCTAAAGAATTATCAATCAGTTTAAGAAAATTGTTTCGCGCAGCTCCGGAGGGGTTTAATCTTTTTTACAAACGCAATGGCTGAGCAGAGATCATTAAAGTCATCTGTTGAGCGAGAGTGTCCGGATGATTATCTTGGGGCATGAAAAAGGATTCCGTCATGAATGCACGAGACATTAAACATTCGATCTATAAAGAGATGGCTTCGGTCACAAAAGCGCTGAGCAATCCACATCGCCTGGAGATTGTGGATCTTCTGGCGCAGGGTCCGGCACCGGTCGAATATATCTCGGAGAACACCTCCCTCTCGATTGCCAACACCTCGCAGCACCTGCAGGTTCTGAAACACTCCGGACTGGCCACTTCCGAGCGAAAGGGCAAGTATATCTACTACCGGCTCTCCAATGAGGAGGTCTATGAGGCGTGGAGTGCCCTGCGCCGACTCGGATTTTCCCAAAACCGAGAGATCTCCCTCCTGCTGGAGGATTACCGCAGCCGCCGTGGCACCCTTCAAACCATCACGCCGGATCAACTGATGGATAAAATGGAACGGGACGAGGTGATCCTGCTCGACGTGCGTCCTGAACAGGAGTACAAACGGTCACATATCGCCAACGCCCTCTCCTGTCCGGTTCCAGCCCTCAAACAGCGCCTCCCTGAACTCTCCAGCAAGAAAGAGATCGTCGCCTACTGCCGCGGACCCCTCTGCCTGATGGCCGATCACGCCGTGCAGCAGCTCCGGTCTGAAGGCTACCGCGCGTCCAGGCTCGAAGAGGGCTTCCCCGATTGGCAGGCGAAAGGCAAACCTGTGGACAGTGATCAGTGAACAGTGTCAACAGTGCCATCAGTAGAGAAGTGGAGAAGTGGAGATAGTCCCCTCTGGAGAGGGGCAGGAGTTGAAAAAGGGTGCGTCAGCACAGCTTTTTACGCTCCGGGGTGTGTCACGAGCCCTGAAGTAGCTGCGAGTTTAATTTCTCACTCCTGCGCACCAAATTACACACCCCGTTTTTTGGGAGGGAGAGAGTGAGGGATGGAGAGAGGGAGAGCGGGTGGCCGTTATAATATTTCTTGGCAGTACGAAATGCTCTTTGCTTCGCAACTCGTCCCCTCTGGAGAGGGGCAGGAGTTGAAAAAGGGTGCGTCAGCACAGCTTTTTAAGCTCCGGGGTGTGTTACGAGCCCTGAAGTAGCTGCGAGTTTAATTTCTCACTCCTGCGCACCAAATTACACACCCCGTATTTCGCAAGCCAGGCTGTGCCTTCTTGCTCAATTCTACCCCTCTCGAGAGGGGATTACGCAGTTGCCCAGTTCGGGAATTCTCTCCCTCACTCCATCCCTCCCTCACTCCTGCGCGCTTTTCGCAGTCCCGAGAATTCGGGGCCTCTCTCCCTCACCAAATTCCCCTACCGATGCTGAATAAAAGATCGTATCTTTCGTGGTCGACATGAAATTATTCGACCGCTTTTGCGAACCGCTAAATCGTAATTATCATCGCAGAGTATCACTACAATCCGGTTACTGCCAGGGCACACTCCAATATTGCCTTGATCAAGTATTGGGGGAAACGATCTGTTGAACGGAACCTTCCGGCTGTGGGTTCGCTGTCGCTGACGCTGGATGCCCTCTTTACGGAGACGACCCTGCAGTTCGACAAGTCGCTCGACAAGGATCGCATCACGCTGAACGGGCGGTCGGCCGACGAACACGCTCAGCAGCGCATCTCCAGGTTTCTGGACCGGCTGGCTCCCGGCTCTGCCCGGCCGTTTGCTTCTGTACGGAGCAGCAATAACTTTCCGACCGGAGCCGGGCTGGCCTCATCTGCTTCGGGCTTTGCGGCCCTGACACTGGCCGCCGCTCACGCTGCCCGACTTAACCTCACCGATGGGCAGCTCTCCGCCCTTGCGCGCACGGGATCGGGATCGGCCGCACGGTCGATCTATGGCGGATTCGCAGAGATGTTGTGCGGCTCCGATCCGGGCGGCGATAATGACTACGCCGTTCCCCTGCATGATGACAACTACTGGGACCTTCGGATGATGATCGGTGTCACCTCGACCGACCCGAAAGAGCTCGGATCGACCGAAGGGATGAACCGGACGGCCAAAACCGCTCCCTACTACAACTCCTGGGTGCAATCTCATCCATCCGATTTGAAGCAGATGAAACGCGCGCTTGCAAAAAAAGATTTTGAAAAAGTCGGCGAACTGACCGAGCACAGCTGTTTCAAGATGCACGGGCTGGCGATGGCCGCCAACCCACCCATTCTCTATTGGAATGCTGCGACCACGGAAACGATTCATACTATCTGGAATCTCCGCCGAAAAGGCGTTGCTGCTTACGTGACAATCGATGCCGGTCCGCAGGTCAAGGTACTCTGCCTGCCCGAGTCGGCCGAAATTGTGAAACAGGCGATCTACTCTGTCAAAGGGGTAAAATCGATTATTGATGCCAAACCGGGCCCGGCGGCATCCATCGTCACCCCGGAAAATGAATTTGTCAAATAGATGCACGAATCAACCATATCTGTTACATCTCCCGGAAAACTGATCTTGTTGGGTGAATATGCGGTGCTTGAAGGCGCCCCGGCCCTGGTGTCGGCCGTAAACCGGCACTGCACCGTGCGGGTTGAACCGCTCTACAACAGCACGTTTCAGATCCGCACCCCCAATCTCAACATCCCGGAGATCCAGTTTAACCTGGACGGCGACGGCGACGCCCATTTCAGGACCGAGCCGGATCCCAAAACGGAGAATCAGCTCCGCTTTGTCCTCTCCATCCTGAAATACCTCACGCAGAAGAACGGCAAAATCCCGGGT
Source organism: Rhodohalobacter sp. (assembly GCA_050486245.1). GTDB lineage: Bacteria > Bacteroidota > Rhodothermia > Balneolales > Balneolaceae > Rhodohalobacter. The sequence continues at coordinate 1,029 of JBJHCX010000056.1, read as the reverse complement.
GCATTTATCGAGATCGACACCTCTCCGTTCTACCATCGCACCACCGGCCATAAGTTCGGGCTCGGATCGAGCGCAGCGCTCACCGTCTCGCTGCTCTCTGCGCTTTCCGGTTATACCGGACGCTCGATCAGCCACTCCGACCTCTACCGCGAGGCTTTTCTGGCCCACCGCCATGCACAGGGCAAGATGGGTAGCGGCGTCGATATCGCGGCCAGCACCACTGGCGGCGTCATGAGCTACACCATGCCCGGCAGGCCCGACCAGCTGAGCGGCAGGATCGATCCGCTTACCCCGCCCGATGACCTCCATATGGTCACCATCTGGGCCGGTTATGCTGCATCAACCCGAAATTTTGTCCGGAATGTCCACAGTTTCAAGCAGGCTTCACCCTCCCGCTACCACTCGATCCTCGACCCGATGGCCCGGCTCTCCAAAGAGGGTATCGAGGCGTACGGCCGCCGGGATACGGATGCCTTTCTTGAGGTTGTATCCGATTTCGCCGGACTGGAGCGAAAGCTGGGCGATGCCAGCGGAACCGAGATCGTATCGGATGTGCATGAAGAGATTTTATCGATCGTAACGCGGGCCGGGGGAACCTATAAGCCGTCGGGGGCCGGCGGAGGGGATATCGGTGTGGCTTTCTGCAAGGATCCCGAGGGCGTGCAGCGGATACGCCGTGCGATCGGTCAGAGTGTCTTCGACCTGATGAACCTTGAACTTCAAACCGATGGTGTGCGGATCAGCCATACGCGGGAGATCACCTGAGGCCGCCGCATCTCCCCCATGCATCCCGGTTAACCCGGCCTCACCGCACCGGGGCCCGGCCGCTTCCCCATCCCATACCTTTCCAACTATTTTTTTCACCACTATTTGTTCCTTAATCAGATGAGTAACAACGACAAATCGCGAATCCCCAGGTTTTATAAATACAGTGTCGAGAACCGCCTCGACGTGCTGCGTGAAAAGGAGATCCTCTCGCAGGAGGATTATGTGGCGCTGCGCGAGCAGTTGCACCTGCTGAGCCAGGAC
>JBJHCX010000055.1:0-12989 GCA_050486245.1 Rhodohalobacter sp. | reverse complement strand
ATCGATCCGCCCAGGGCTCCCGCATCGATCGCAGCCTGTTTAACCTTCCAATATCCCGGTATCAGGACAGACCGGACAGGCTCTACGATTTCATCCTTCAATGACCGGCTGATCAGGTCATAATCTTCCCGGTAGAACCCTGCAATCAGGGCACCCACATTGGCCCACTGTGCAACCGCTTTATCCAAGGGGACCTGCTTTTTTAAAATCTGCCGGCTGTAGCGGGTTTGAATTTCAATATGCGGATGGACTACCGTGCACCACAGTTCAGGGGGGGTGGGAAGATCAATTACATCTGGAGGATGGTGGGATCTTACCAGTACAAATCCACCCAGCAGTGAAGCGGCAACATTATCGGCAGGCGGCGGTGATGCAGAGGCGCTTTCGCCTTCAATGGCAAATGGCAATAGCTCTTTTTTGGTGAATGGGGAACCCAATAGCCGGTTCACCGCTGCGACCGCTGCGACAGAACTGGCGGCACTCGATCCCAGTCCGCTGCCAAGCGGCATGCGCTTTTCAATAACCAGCTCTACACCGATATCCGGGTTATTCAGCTCCTTCATCAGGCTGATTGCCGCCAGGCCTGCTGTATTTTTTCCGGCATCAACGGGCAGCCGGCCACCGTCACCTTCAATCGCGCGGATCCGTACACCCGGTTCCTCCGACCGGAATGCCGTTACCGAATCGCCGTGGCCGTAAATTGCAAAACCGAGCACATCGAAGCCGCAACCTACATTGGCCACCGTCGCAGGTGCAAAAGCCGCAACGCGTTGTAAAAGGTCAGGATCCTGCATTATTAAACAGTTTGGTATTGGTAACTCTGAGAATATCCGAAATAATCCCGCCGGCCGTCACATCTGCTCCCGCACCTGCTCCCTGAATCACCAGCGGACTCTGCCGATAGTGACGGGAATAGAGTGCTATAATATTATCACTTCCCTGCAGGTTATAAAATGGGTGATCCGGTCCAATGCTTTCAAGGGCAACCGATGGTTTGCCATTCTCAAAGCGGGCAATATAACAGAGTTTTTCCCCGCGTTCACCGGCATCTTTTATCATCTCCTCAAATTGAGGGTCATACTCCTTCAGTTTCTCCAGAAACTCATCGGCAGTCCCGGAATTTCTGATTGGCTCCGGAACCAGGTTTTGAATCTCAAGTTCATCAAATTCCAGCTTGAAACCGGCTACCCGGGCCAGGATTAAAAGCTTCCGGCCCACATCCTGTCCGTTCAGATCCTCGCGCGGATCCGGTTCTGTATACCCTTTTTCCCGTGCCGATTTGACCAGTTCACTGAAGGGTGCCGATCCGTCAAAACTGTTAAACAGGTAGCTAAGGGTTCCCGATAAAACCCCCTCTATTTTTGTAACGTGATCACCCGTTGTGACCATTTCATGCATCGTCGCAATCAGCGGCAGGCCGGCCCCTACATTTGTTTCGTAGCGAAATGCACAATTATGGCGATCTGCCGTTTGATGCAGGTCATCAAACAGCTCCTGAGAAGAAGAGTTTGCTTTCTTGTTGGGGGTCACAACCGAGATACTCCGGGACAGAACGTCACGGTACACATGCTGAATATCAGGACTGGCCGTACAATCTATAAATATTGAATTGGGCAGGTTTAACTGCTTCATCTTCTCTGCAAACTGTGACAGTTCCATCTGTTCACCGTCATCATCAAGACGGTTTTGCCACTCTGCCAGCGGAATGGACTCATCACTTAACAACATTTTCCGGCTGTTGGCAACCCCCTTCAGGTTCATCTCAATCTGGTAATCTTTAAACAGCACATCTGCCTGTTCGGCCAGCATTTCGAGCAGCCGGCTTCCGATCAGGCCAACTCCCACCAAAAAGAGGTTCACACTTTTTACACCTGAAAGGAAAAAGGCATCGTGCAGGGTATTCATCGCTTTTCGTTCATCCTTACGGTTTACAACAAAGGAGATATTTCGCTCGGACGATCCCTGGGCAATTGCAGTAATATTAATTCCATTGCGCCCCAGTGCATTGAATACCCTCCCGGCGATCCCGGGAATATGCCGCATATTTTCGCCGACAACCGCAATGATTGAGAGATCTTTTTCGACAATGATATCATCGATAACTTCAGTGCTGAGTTCAGCCTGAAACTCCTTTTCGATCGATCTTTTCGCCGCGGCAGCCTCAGCCGGAAGCACTGCAAGGGTTACGGTATGCTCAGATGACGACTGGGTAATCAGAATAATATTGATCTGCTCATTGGCCAGGGCCGTAAAGATCCTGGATGCCACACCGCTCACACCAATCATACCGCTTCCCCGAATGGTAATCAGGGCAACATCATCAATCGACGAAAGCCCCCTGATCATGCCTGGCTGTTTTTCAACATGTTTTTGCACGTGGGTGCCCGGCTGATCCGGCCGGAACGTATTTTTAACCAGAATGGGTATCCCCGATTTCAGGGCCGGCTGTATGGTTGGCGGATAGATCACCTTTGCCCCAAAGTGTGAGAGTTCCATCACCTCTTCATACGAAGCATTGGCTACGGTAAACGCCCTTTTCACCTTTCGGGGATCGGCCGTCATCAATCCGTCTACATCGGTCCAGATCTCAATGGCATCCGCATTAATGGCTGCCCCGAATAGTGAAGCGGTATAATCTGATCCGCCTCTGCCCAGCGTACTGGTCTCGTTTTTTTCTGTGGATGAGATAAATCCTGTAACAACGAGCACCTGTCCGGCATGCTGCTCTGCATAGGCCCGGATATTCTGATAGGTATGGGCTGTGTGGACCCGGGCTTCACCAAACCGTTCGTCTGTCTTGATGAGCTGCCGTGCATCTGTATACTTTGCGCGAATCTCTCTGCTGTTTAACGCTTCAGACAGGATTTGTGCTGAAAAGCGTTCTCCAAAACCTGTCACAAAATCCAGGGTTTTCCGGGTCAGTTCATGAGTCAGGGAGACCCCCTGAAGCACGTCTTCCAGTTCATTGAACAGCAGTTTGAATGCAGTAACTACATCACTTCTCTTTTTAGCCGGTATCAGGGCTTCAATTGAATCAAGATGGCGTTTTTCAATCTGACCAATCAGTTGAAGATATTCAGAATCTCCCTCGGCGGCCAGATTTGCAGCATCCAATAGCTGATCGGTGACTCCGCTAAAGGCTGAGACGACTACGATGAGCGAACCGTTTTTCTCTTTTTTTACGGAAATGATCCCAATGACACGTTCGAGGGCATCGGTACTGCCAACCGAGCTGCCTCCGAATTTTAATACTTTCATATCTCTGTTTACTTCGGGTTTGAGCTAACGCTCATGTTAGCCAATCGGAATTCAGGGCACAAATTAAACTGTGAAGTTTCCCTCCTTTTCCTGAAAAGCGCTTTCACACTTTATTCAGCCTTATCAGCCATTGAAATTGACCGATACGATGATTTTATGTTCATTGAATGAACTCAATCATGTTCAAGTATCTCTCACCATGAATCTCTCTGAAACATCCATCGCACTGCTCGGCGCCGGTAACATCGGCTGTGCCATTGCCCATGGCCTTACTGCTTCTAAAACATTCAAACCCGAACAGATCCGGCTTACACGCAGGCGGGCAGACAAACTCAGCCAATACCGCGACAAAGGATTTCACGTCACAGACAGCAATCCTGAAGCTGTTGGTCAGTCATCCGTTCTCATTATCTGTGTTGAACCGCATCAATTGGATGCACTTTTGGCAGAGATTTCACCTTCATTGGATGCCGGCAGGCATCAAATCATCTCCGTCGTATCGGGAGCCGAAATAGAGACCATTAGCCGGCAAATTCCCGATGGGGTTGCGGTATCCCGCGCCATGCCAAATACAGCTATTGCCATCCGCGAATCGATGACCTGTATCTGTTCTAAAACTGAAAATGGCGAAATCCTTAAGATTACCCGTGCGGTTTTTGAGACAGTCGGACAAACCATGATCATTCCCGAAGATCAGATGACTGCGGCCACCGCACTCTGTGCCTGTGGTATCGCCTTTTTTCTAAGAGCAATCCGGGCAGCATCACAAGGCGGAATTGAGATCGGATTTCACTCCGGTGACTCCCTGGCAATGGCAGCACAAACAGCCAAAGGCGCCGCTTCACTGCTCACCTCAATGCAGAATCACCCGGAATTTGAAATTGACCGTGTCACAACCCCTAAAGGGTGTACCATTTCCGGTTTAAATCAGATGGAACACGGCGGATTCAGTTCCGCCATGATCAAGGGGATCCTGACCTCGGCCGAAAAAGCGGATAAACTATACCGCAAAGAGTAAGTGATTCATTAACACTCGCTCAGGCTGATCGGGATATTGACGGCAAGTCCGCCGTCTGAGGTCTCCTTGTACTTGGTGTTCATATCCTGGGCGGTCTCCCACATGGTCTTCACGACGGCATCGAGAGGTACCTTGGCTTTGTCAGGATCACTGTGAAGGGCAAGCTGTGAAGCTGTAATCGCTTTGATAGCCCCCATGGTATTCCGTTCAATACAGGGCACCTGAACCAACCCCCCTATCGGATCGCAGGTCATCCCGAGGTGGTGTTCCATTGCAATTTCGGCAGCCATCAGGCACTGCTCGACACTTCCTCCAAGCGACTCTGTCAAACCCGCAGCGGCCATAGCCGATGAGACTCCAATTTCAGCCTGGCACCCTCCCATAGCAGCAGAGATCGTGGCTCTTTTTTTAAAGATACTCCCGATCTCGGAAGCGGTAAACAGAAAGTTGGTGACCATATCTTTACAGTGATCCCGCTTGAAGGTCACAAGGTATTGTAATACAGCAGGTATCACGCCTGCAGCACCATTTGTCGGGGCGGTCACAACCCTGCTGAAAGAGGCATTCTCTTCATTGACGGCCAGTGCAAAACAACTTACCCAATCCAGGATATATGCAAAATCATCACCGCCGCTTCGAATCGCCTCACGCCACTCGTCATACCCGTCATACTGCTTATGATTGAGCAGGCGCTTGTTTAAAATGGAAGCTCTCCGCATCACCTGAAGTCCGCCCGGCAGATACCCTTCGGTATGACATCCCCTGTAGACACAGGTGCACATCACATCCCATATTTTATGAACCGCTTTCGTGGTCTCATCGGGAGTTCGCCATTCACGCTCATTCAGGGCAACTACGCCCGATATCGGCAATCCCGTCTCATTACACGCTGCCTGAAGATCGGCGGCCGAATTGATTGGATGTGGAAGCGGAATATCATCCGTTTCAGACCGGTCATCTTCTCCATCCTGTACAACAAATCCGCCGCCAATAGAGTAATAGGTCTCTTTGACAAGGGTTGAATCCTTGAAACGGCACAAAAAGGTCAGCGCATTGGGATGAAACGGTTTGATCTCATCTTTCAAAAAATGGATCTGGTTTTCCGGGTTGAACCTTACCCATCCTTTTCCGCCAAAATTGAGTTTTTTCTCCGATTTGATCCGTGCAATGGTTGGATCAATTTGGTCAATTTCAAACGTAACGGGATCCAGTCCGCTCAATCCGAGCAGCAGAGCCACATCCGTACCGTGACCCTGGCCGGTTTTAGCAAGTGAACCATAGAGCTGAACCTCCAGATGGTCGATCTGGTCCACACGGTCTCCGATTACATCAATAAACCTCAGGGCCGCCTTCCAGGGGCCCAGAGTGTGTGAACTGCTCGGGCCGATCCCGATTTTGAACATATCCAATACTGAAATAGACTCCATAACTGTCTAAAAGCCTTTGCTGTAAATTAATGAATGAGAGAACACCAACCTCTATTTGGTGTTGATATTGCAGGCTTGAACAAGAGAACCGTTGCCGTATAAACATTGCTGCACCACAACAAGTTCACTCTGTTCCTGAACCGAATCCTGCCCGGCGATATGGCAACGCCTAAAAGTAACACATTGTCTGCTTACATCATACCTTCGGCCGGACCAATTATTTCAACTCCGTATCCCAGATTTTATGGATGATTTTCCATTGGCCATCCACCTTCAGCAGTGAGATGTAATCGGTAAAGATCACACGTTCATTTTCCAGGCGAATCTTTGCCACGGCAGTCTTGCCGGTATGTTCAATATTCACAACACCGCCTTCGTATCTGGGAAAATGAGTTGCATTCTGGCGGTTTCGTTCAATCAGCTCCATAAACTGATCCCGGTCAAAATGACGATAGTCACCTTCTTCATAAAAACCCGTCATATTCCAGTCTTTGTGAAAAGCTTTGTCGATGCGTTCGGTGTCGGCATATTTGACTCCATTCACATAGAGCATGGCCGTCTCTTTGATCTTTTCAATTTCATCTGTGACGGAATCGGTTTGTAAACTCATAGCCGTGAAGTTTGCAGTCATGATTTGAATGAGAAAGATGATTCCGGCAATAGCCGAAATCATCATGGTTATCTGTCTATTCATTGCCATATATGATATGGTTCATCGGCTGCCCTGTATTGCCGGTGGTGTAGGGTATGTTGATAAAGTTTGCCACGGTAGAAGCAATATCGGAGATACCAACCGGAGCCGTCGAGTTTCCAGCAGGAACATCAAATCCGTACCAGATCAGCGGAGCACGGGTATCATAGCTCCAGGGTGCACCGTGTGTGGTTCCCACACTACGCGATGAGGTAAACCATTGCGGTTCCATCCAATAGAGCACATCGCCCGAACGGCTTGGGTTGTACCCTCTTTGAATTCGTTGCTGAATCGGTTCAATCAGCGAACCGCTTCTCAGCTCTTGTGCTGTCAGTGCACCGGCAATGCCATCTACGCTGGTCAGAAAACGGGCAGCATCCCGTTTTACATCTTCCGGACGCACGCCATGTTCACGGATCACTTCATGATCCAGGAAAAGCTGATTGCTTCGCAGGGTTCTGACCGGGTTGAAGCCATAAATATCCGTCAGGTCTTCAGAAAGCCTGTCTTCAGTTTCACTTCTGTTATGGTTCCCAGTAGGCAGTTTTAAATCCCTGAGATATTCCGGGTTATGTGCGGCACCATGGTCAGACGTCAGGAAAATCAGAATATTCTCTTTCCCGAAATTCTCATCCAGATAGGTCAAAAACCTGGCTATCTCCCGGTCAAACCGGATATAGGTATCCTGCACCTCTTTCGAGGCAGGCCCGTAACGGTGGCCAATGTGGTCAGGTGATGAAAATGAGAGAGCCAGCAGGTCGGTATGTTCATCACGGCCAAGCTCTTCTCCTTCAATGGCAGCATAGGCCATCTCAAAGGTATAGGTGTCACCAAACGGGGTATTCGCAAAGATTCGATTTCCGGACTCTTCAGCATAGGCCGGCAGATCATGGGGAAATACCGGACGCTCCTGTCCGCGAAATGTACCCTCGTAGGGGTTGTCATCTTCAATGCTCTCCGTATAGGTTTCAATCGGCAGCAGGGTTTCCCACGGTTCACTGACATACTGAGCAGGCAGGTCACGCGCATTGAACTCATGTACCCATTCGGGAAGCTCATCCATATAGAAGGTACTGCTGATCATTTTCACTTCCGTGTAATCGAACCAGTATGCATCTCCGGTAAATCCTGCAGGCAGGATGGAGCCCCTGTCCTTGAGAGCAATCCCGACAGCCTTCGATTGCATATTGGTGTGCAGCCTCAGCTCATCCGAAATTGAGGTGGAGAGCATCCATTTGGGCGACATCTCCCCTTCATCCGAGTCAGATCCAACGGTCGACACATCCGGATCACCGGTTACATAGGTACGCCCGCCGGTCTCTTTCAAAAACCAGCTGTTCCCAATAATCCCATGCACGGCCGGTGTTGTACCGGTATAGACCGAAGCATGGCCCGGGCCGGTAAATGTGGGAGCGTAATCAAATTGAGCATTATCAAAAGAGAACCCTTCATTCACAAGACGTTTTAATCCGTCATCACCATAGTGATCCCAATACCGGTAGATGTAGTCATATCTCATCTGGTCAACCATGATACCCACTACAAGGTTAGGCGTTTCATAGTGTGGTTTTTTACTGCTTTCAGATTCATTGCATCCAATTATTGCCAATGCAAAAAGGGATGTGACGAGAAGAAAAATTGATGTTTTGAGTCTCATTATAGGTTTTATTATCCGTTTATGATTTTTGCTCAGGTTTAGTTTACAGGTCCTTCCATTTCGCGTGTGAGCCCGTGAAGATCCGGAAAATCACTCAATATTCCATCCACAGAGCTAAAGGTTGTATATCCGCCGGGATGATCAGTAAAAACAGAACTGCTGTGAATAAAACGGAACCTGACATCCGGTTCAAGATCTTCATAGCTCAATGATTTGTGAATGAATGGATAAGAAAAAAGAGGCACGGTCAAATGCCTCTTTTTTAAAGGTACGATTACTTGTATGAGAATAATCAGGGACGAAGTGTAAGGGTCAGGGTTTTGTAATTCTCTGCAGCTCTGATGTTACCGGTATCATCTCCCAGTAGGGTAATAACGACTACCGGGCGGTCATCATCGATATTCTCTTCGATTGCGGTTACGGTAATCTCGGCAAAACTGCTGTTGGCCGGCAGTACCGTAGATCTTCCATTCACCTCGAAATGTTCACCTTCCACAGCCGTACTGTTTTCTGTGTCAATTTCGAAGGTGAGGGTGATATCCGAATCCTGATGGGGACCGATCAGCTGTACGTTGGCATTGTAAACATTGCCATCAGACATGCGCTGTGTATCGGATGTCGGGTTAAATTCTACCTGGTTCGGACCGCTGTAAATCCGGCTGTTGTCAGGGAAACAACCGGCCAGCCCTATCATCAGGCATCCCAGGACGATGAGTGTTAATACATTTTTGATCTTCATGGTTCTCAATAATTTGGTATTAATAATTTCCGGTTAAAACCGCCGGCTATCGAAGGCGCCTGACCTGATTGCCAGGACACCTGCCGATAACCGGTCAGATGCTTAATAACCGGGGTTTTGATCCAGATTCGGGTTGTTTTCAACCTGTGTGCTGGAGAGCGGTGCCAGAATTCGTATATCATCATATGGCACAGACGGATTGAGGTTCACCTGCGGCTTGGGCACATCCATCGCACGTCGTTTCAGGTCGAACCACCGGTGCCCTTCAAATGCAAGTTCGCGTCGCCGTTCGTCAAATATCTCATCCAGAAGGTCCTGTCCGGAGGGCGGCGTGTCGTATGCTGCCAGGCCCCGGTGGGCTCTCAGGAATTCCAGCGCCTCGATGGCACTCGCTTCATCATTCAGCTCATAGTGTGCCTCTGCAGCAATGAGAATCATCTCTGCAACTCTGAATACCGGGATGTGATCGGTATTCTGTCCAACCGTGCCCGGATATTTCTGGATAAACGGATAGCCGTCGGTGTGAACCGCATAGAGGTTGTTTCGAAGGTCCTCATCATCATAAAGAGCCAGCAGTTCGGCAGAAGGCAGTGTGTCAAACCATCCGGGAGGAGGGTTGGTTACCGCATTCAGTGAGCCGCTGCTTCCGTGTGTCTGGTCAAACTGAAGTTCAAAAATGGACTCCGGGTTCGGCAGGATATCGAACTTATTGTCAAAATCTGCATAGTCAACCAATTCGCCTTTTGCCTTGTCAATGGCCTGTTCAGCATGATCGAGTGCATCATCCCATCGCTCCCAGTAGAGGTAGAGTCGGGCCAGCCCTGCATGAACCGTAGCAGCATCTACATAGTAGACACTTCCGCGATCATTGCCCTCTAACAGCGGCAGTGCCGCAAGCATGTCGCTTTCAGCCTGCTGATACCCTTCGAGTACCGAAGCGCGGGCTCTCAGGTCTGCGTTACTCAGTCCCAGCGTTGGTTCTGTCCGAATGATCACACCCTGATTCCATGTACTGATCAGCGGATGATTGGGTTCATAGCCGTAGATGCGAAGCAGCTCATGGTAAGCGAGGCCGCGCAGAAAATAGGCTTCACCCATTAACCGGTTACGGTGAGATTGTGAAGTTTCGGTTGCTTCAGCACCATCAATAATGATATTGGCTTCATTGATGAGACGGTATGATGTCGACCACACACCAGTAGTGAAGTGAGATCCAAATGCATTTTCAGCCTGCGAGCTGAATCGTCCGGAGTTAATGGGGTGAAGTTCTGAATTATCAGCCAGAACCTCCGGCCCTGCCGGGATCCAATAGCGGTAGAGGTTGTCAGACCGAAGCCTGTCGTATGCGGATGTAAGCACAGCATCCATGCCGCTGGCTGTCGTGATAACACGGTCTGAACTGACCGATACAGTGGGTTCTGTGTCTAACAACCCATCACATGAGATTGCAAAAGCCACCAGTAATGTGCCGAGTACACTATATTTTAAATACCTTTTCATTGTTCTGTGGATGGATTTTTAAAATTGAAAATTGATTCCAAGGGTCATCTGCCTTGACTGGGGATATTCACCTGTTCCCTGCCCTATAAATTCAGGGTCTCCATACGGATAGTTGGTCCAGGTTACCAGGTTACGTGCCTGAAGGAATACATTTGCACGGGTCAGGCTGATCGCCTCTACCCACTGATTTGGCAGTGTGTAATCCAGCCTCATCTCTTTCAGTCGGATGTACGATGCATCCGTAACAAAAACAGAAGAGTTGTTATGGCTGCTGCTTCCGGGGAAAGAGCTCGAGATATAGTGACGGGGCAGTGCTGCCATGTCACCGGGCTGCTGCCAGGCATCTCTGGCTACATTGGCCATCAGGCCACGTTCGGTTGAAACAACCTGCATCCTCCGTCCAACGGTTGAGTTATAGGTTGATCGGCCATATTCATACTGGAAGAACGTTGTCAGCCTGACATTTCGGTAACTAAAGGAGTTGGTAAGGCCACCATAGAAATCGGGCGAGTACTTCCCGACCATCTTTTGATCAGCGCTGCTTCTGCGGTAGGTGATTTCACCATCGGCATCATACCACATCACCCGTCCGTCAGCAGGGTTAATACCCGCATATTCGTTCATCCACATAATGTCAATCGGATACCCGACGCGTGTAGAGCTTCCCAGAATATCGAGTCCGTCTACCAGCTCAATAATCTCGTTTGTCTGATAGGTGTAGTTAAAGTTGGTTGACCAGTTGAAAGTCGGCGTTGAAATCCAGCGGGCTCCCAGTTCGAGCTCCCATCCGGTATTCTGAACGACTCCGGCATTTCGGGTAATGCTTGAAAAGCCACTGTCTGTTGGCAGCCAGGCATTCAGCAACAGGTTTTTATTCAAGGTGTTGAAGTAGTTAACCTCACCGTAGAAACGGTCACCAAGCACCGAGAACTCGACTCCCAGATCGAGGGTCTGAGCCTCTTCCCAGGTCAGAAGGTCATTCCCGAGTCCTGACGGACGCAGGCCGATACTGCCGCCATATGGATCTCCGCCGGCTCCGAACAGTGAGCGGGCAGCATAATCACTGATTCCTGAATTACCGGTAATTCCATAGCTGGTTTTCAGTTTCAATTGATTGATGAAATCAAACTGCTCCATAAACTGTTCGCGGGCAAGATCCCAGGCAAGGGCGCCGGAATAGAAGAGTCCCCACTGGTTCTGCTGGCCAAAACGCGATGATCCGTCATATCGAATATTCGCACTGGCGTAGTAACGGCCGTCATAATTGTAATCGACTCGCGAGAAGAAGCCTGCAAATTTAGAGTGTGAGGTTCGGCCCGATACACTGTACTCAGCTGCAGCCAGGTCCAGTTGTGAAAACACCGGATTTGGAAACTGTTCACCGCTTGCCCTGAAACTTTGCCGGTCATTTTGACGATATTCAAAGCCACCCAGGGTGCTGATGGAGTGGCTGTCAAACGACAGGTCGTACTCAAGGATCTGGTTTGTGTTGAAGGATATTGTCTCCCGGTATCGTTCGGTCAGGGATCCACCTGTACTCTCATAACGCGGCAACAGCGCTGAGGTGTAACCGGTATCGCGAACCGTTCTGTAGTCAATTCCCCAAAGGGTTCTGAAAGAGAGATTATCCAGGATGCGATAAATTCCCGTTACACTACCTCGCAACTGACGTGTTGTGGCCTGCCGGATATTTTCATCCAGCTGCTGAACCAGGTTTACACGAATAAAGTCGTTGTGATTGTATCCGCCATCTTCGGTATAGATTGCATCGATGGGTCGCTGTGTGTAACCACCGTGAAACGGGCTGTTGATATTTGCACTGCCCGCAGAAAGTCCGTTGGCTTCTGATGAGGCAATACTCAATCGGGTAGCAATCGTTAAACGATCGTTAAAACTGTGGTCGATATTTGACCGTAACCGGAAGCTGCTGAAGTCACTCGCAAGTACCGCTCCCTCTTCGTAATCATATGAGCCCGAGAGAAAAATTCGCGTATTTTCAAGTCCCGCTGAAGCCGAGACATTCACACTATGCAGTGCACCGGCCCGTGTCAGGGCTTCCTGCCAGTCGTATGTAGGTGCCGTGGCAGGATCACCGTACCGGTCAATCGCCATCTGCCGGCGCACTTCCGGGTCTTCACCCCGATCCACATAGTAGTTCACATAACCCTGAATCATGGTTTCAGTCCATGTCGGGCCATCCATGATGTCCAGCTTTTTAGGCTGCTCATTAAAACCGGTTTGGGTCGATACATTGATCTGTGTCTGGCCGCGCTGTGCCTGCCGTGTTGTAATCAACACCACGCCGTTGGCACCCTGTGCACCGTAGAGTGCCGTAGCGGATGCATCCTTCAACACTTCAATGCTTTCAATATCATTCGGGTTGATCGATGCCAATGCATTATCAGGTACAATATTCGAGGTTAAATCAGTTCGAACCTGCACCCCGTCAATAATGTATATGGGAGAATTCGAAGCATTGATCGATCCGAGTCCACGTACACGGACGGACAATCCGCTCCCCGGCTGGCCACTGGCGTGTGTAACCAGAACACCGCTCATACGTCCCTGCAAGGCCTGATCGGGCGATTGAATCAGGGTTTCCTGAAACTCACTTCCCTCCACCCGTGTCAGCGAACCGGTTGGCAGGCTGCGCTGTCGAATGGAATAGCCGGTCACGACAATCTCATCCAGGAGCATTC
>JBJHCX010000054.1:0-13037 GCA_050486245.1 Rhodohalobacter sp. | reverse complement strand
TCATGGTAACAGACGATTTTGTTGAGCGATGCGTTGAATTCAGGCTTGTCAAACGAACCAAACCCCATCCTATGATGCACGGTATATCGGATTTGATCAAACCTTAAATATACAATTTTTCGCTCTATTAAACATACCCCTGCGCAACCGAATGAACCTGTTTAAAAAGCTGCTGCCCCTTTTACTCTTCCTGCTGGCCGCCGGACACATCCACGCACAGCAGGCCGTGCATGAACTGCCATTTTTCCGTGACCTGGACCGGGCAGTTGAGACGGGAGACCTGACCCGTGAAGAGGCACTCCTTGAAAAATTCCGTTACATGGAGTCAGGCTTGCAGCCGTTCTCCGCTATTGAGGCTGAGTCGAATGAACCGGTCAAATGCGGCACCCCCCTCCACGCACAGTTTATGAATATGCGCGATCAGCTCCCGGCATCGGTAGTTGCCGAAATTGAGCAACTCACAGAGCGCCCGAACACAGAACACCTGGAAAGCTACACCTCGCCCGGCGGACACTTTACCCTCTACTACCAAAACGAGGGGACCCATGCCGTGCCGCAGGAGAGCACCCTGGAGCCGGGCGTGCCCGACTACATCCACACCGCTGCAGCGATGGCCGACTCCTCCTACCGCTACCAGGTTGAAACGCTCGGGTTCACCAACTTTCTGCGCGACCAGCCGTATGAGATCTTTTTTGAGAACATCCCGTTTTACGGCACCACAACCTCATCGGGGTCAACAACCTATATCACCATTCACAACAACTTTGACGGCTTTCCCCAAAACTCCCATCCCGACGGCAACCGCACAGGGGCACTGCTGGCTACAATTGCCCATGAAATCAAGCACGCCATACAGTTTGCCGCCAACCGCTGGCAGGGGGATGCAGGCAGCTTTGACTGGATGGAGATGGATGCCACGATGATGGAGGAGATTGTCCATCCCGATGTCAACGACTACTACAACTACATCAAAACCTCTTTTGACGGCAACACGGCGAATCAAAACTCCATCTTTGGCACCCCCGGAAATGCCACGCCCGGCGCCTATTGGCACGTCACATGGATGCTCTACTTTGCAGAAGTGCACGGCATCGATTTCTGGGTGGATGTGTGGGAACAGTTCGTTGACGACCGGACAAAACCCTTTTTTGATGCCATATCGCAATCCCTGAATGAACGCGGGGAGTCCCTGCAGCATGAACACCTGGTGAATATCGGATGGCACCTGGCATCGGGCCCCGAGCACCCGATCCCCCCGTTCGGATTTGCAGACCGTGAAAACTATCCGAATCCCTCGATCTTCAACCGTCTCGATTTTGTACCGGGCGACCGGCAGGGTTTCACCCTGAGGCCCAAAGCGGCACACTACATCGGCGCCACCCCCTCAAACGTGGCATTGGGCCAGCCGCGGTTTATCCTGGAGTCTACCATCAACGGAGTAGGACTTGCGGCAATCGGTTATTTCAGGGATGGCAGCGCGGATCTACAGTTTGCCCTCAATCCCTCATCCTCCACTCAGGATCTGCAGACAACATGGCGCTGGGAGGACCTGGCCGATATCCGGATAGCCGTGGTGAACACCAACCGAAGCGGCCTGGCCGACTACCATCTCGACATCACCTCTGCACTGCCCGATGAGGATCTGCTTGCACAGAATTATCCAAATCCGTTCAGGGGGTCGACCCGCATCGAGTTTGCCCTGAACCGCGACTCTGACGTCAGGATAGAGGTTTATGACAATATCGGACGAAGGGTGCAGACGCTTGTTGACCGGCACCTTCCCGAAGGGTTTCACCACGTCGATTTTGATGCCGGCGGACTCGCATCCGGAGTCTACTTCTACCGGATTATCACAGACCGAACCGTACTCTCCCAAAAAATGGTCTTTATCCGATAAACCTTGAGGGTTGGCCGGCCTTCGCCTGAGAAACGGCTGCCTCAATAGTTCGCCTTGATAAACTCCAGCACATTCTGCATCTCGGTGCGCAGGCGATGATTGCTGATCACATAGTTATTATTCAGAAAACTGAAATTGAGCCTTCGCCCTGAATCTGTGTAGATATATCCGCTCAATGCAGTATTATTCCGGAGCGTGCCGGTTTTTGCGTAGACATACGGCGGCTCCCCTTCCGGCGCCCTGTACATCGAACGGATCGTGCCGCTGACACCTCCGGCCGGAAACCAGCTCAGGGTACTCTCTTCGCCGAACTCCTCCATCAGCCGCTCCAGAAGTTCAACGGTAAAGCGTGGTGTGATCAGGTTATACCGGGTGAGTCCGGAGCCGTCACTCCAGCTGGGCGAGCGTGAAAATCCCTCAAAATGGTGCTCGAGTACATGCCGGATCGCCCGGGATGCATTCAGCTCGCCAAACTCCTGTTCAGAAATCATTAAAAGAAGTTGTTCGGCGATAAAGTTATCGCTGACAATCATAAACCGGCGGTAGAGTGTATCGGCCGGTGTGCCGTAGAGTGTTTCACTGAACTCCAGCCCTGGCCGATTCGTATAGTGAACGTCGCGTCCCAGCGTGTCTGAGAGCATCTCAGTAAAATGTTCGCTGCTGTAGACAAACGGAACATTCTGTTCGCGGCTAACCGTATCGGCCCGGGGGGTGTAGAGGATGGTGTTCTCGCGATGGGCCCGCCGGACCAGCTGCGGCTCATTGCCGTTCCATTCATTGCGCTCGATATACCGTTCAAAAAATTTGGGCTCCACGGGGTTCTCTTCGCTGAGTTGCACCAGTGCAACCTGTTCCGTTTGCAAGCGCATCATATTTCCATAGATCGGAAACGGCGACTTCTCGGGAGCATATGCTGCCGGGTACCAGTCCCATGACCATCCCGATCCAAAATGGTCGTCATTGAAATGTCCGTCGTAGTAGACGAGCGTTTCGGGACGCTCTTTCAGAAAGTTGTATGTGTGATGGTAGTCAAAATTCGGATTTAAAAATGCCGGGTCGCCGGTACCCTTGAAATAGAGAGTATCGTTATGAACCACATAGCGAAGGGCCGGCAGCGTATCGGGGAGGGCTTTCAATGCGGCATAGAGTGTCAGGATTTTGGTATTTGAGGCCGGGGTGAAAAAGCGGTCTGCATCCCTGGAGTAGAGCATGGAGTCGGCTTCGGGATCGTAAAGTGCAAAACCGGTGATGCTTTCAGAGAAGATATCCGACTCCTCAAAAAGCTGATGAATCGGGAGAGGGGGTTCGGCGGGGGCCACGGCCGGTTCGGGTGTTGTACAGGCCTGAAACGTGATGATGAGTACAACCAGAAGTTTCATGAATTTTGCCATAGTCATAGTATAAGTCTGTTAGATAACATCAGATTCGGGATGATTCCGCAGGGCCATTTTCACATTTCCCTGCCCGGCTTCTAAATGTGCCCCCTTTTTCGGTAGAAATCAATGAGGCGTTAGAAAAGTGCGGCATGAGGGTCCTGATAGCATTGCCGCATTTCCGGATACTTTTCAGAATAATTTTGCCGGAGTGCATCACAGATTACACAAAATCATTGCAGAACGGTCAACAAGCGTATTAAAGCGGTTATCCACAATCCCTTACGGTTTCAATCCCTTAAAATTATCAACGTCTGCTAAACGTCAAAACCCGTTTACACACTCTCAAAACTGACTTCCCTGGTTATGAAAAGTTGTAAACAGGGTAACTTTCAACATCAGCACAAGCGCTTCCAAAAGTTATCCATGAACTTCTATACTATGCATAATCATAACTTTAAGTGCAAAAAACGACTCTTTACAAGATTCATTTGAATTAAAAACTACAACCGTTTTGGATATTTTTTTGACACAATAAACAAATTGAATCTTTCGAAGATATTAAGGAATATACAACGTGTTAAGTTTTGGCTGCTTACTGTGGCTCGAACGATGCTCAAACTAATCGAAGGGGGAAGTGCGATTACCTTACCACAACTGCTTTCGATTTGAAAAATAAACTCATACAATTAAAGAAGGAGAAATATGCAACTAAAGCTACGATCTAAAGTGATGTCGTTGCTTGCTTTCCTGATGTTATTCACTGCCGGTGAGATCTTTGCACAAGGGTCTGTATCCGGGACGGTAACCGATCAGGAAACGGGCGAGGAGCTTATTGGTGTGAATGTAATCATTCCATCAGTGAATATCGGTGACGCGACAGGTCCCGACGGAACCTACCTGCTCAGTAATGTACCGGCAGGGGAATATCGTATTGAAGCGCGATATGTAGGTTTTACCACGGTTCGACGTACAATAACTGTAAACGACGGTGAAGAGACCATAGTAAACTTTGAGATGTCTCCCGCTGTAGATGAGCTCGGTGAACTAATTGTAACCGCTTTTGGCGTCGAGCGTGAGCGTCGGTCCATAGGATACTCCGTACAGGATGTATCTGCTGAGGATCTCAACCGTACGGGCTCAGGTAACCTGCTGAATGCACTGCAAGGGCAGGTTTCCGGTGTACAGATCAACCGCGGAGGCGGGGGTGCAGGCCAGGGGTCTCAGATTTTTATTCGTGGGTTTACCTCACTTGACCCTTCTGCCAATAACCAGCCGCTTTTTGTCGTAGATGGTGTACCCATTGACAACTCAACCATTGAGTCGTCAGGTCGAGTACGGGGTATGTCAAACCGTGCTATCGATATAAATCCGAATGATATCGCATCTGTTTCTGTCCTGAAAAGTGCCCCCGCAACTGCACTCTACGGTGTGCGAGCTGCAAACGGTGCAGTAATCATCACCACTAAACAAGGACAAGCCGGCGATTTGAGAGTTGACTTTTCTCACTCGGTGAGTCGTGAAGATATTATCAATACACCAAATTATCAGGATGTATATGGCCCCGGATTTGAATTCCAGTCAGCTCCGGACGGTTTCTGGCCATCATGGGGTGCCCCATTCAGTGAAACTCCCGATTTAACCTATTACAACAACTGGGAAAATTCCATGCGAACCGGAATCGGTGTTGACAACTCGGTTAGCATTTCCGGAGGTACGGAATCGGTTACCTTTTTCTCATCGATCTCAAATTCAAACAATCGCGGAATTATTCCGAACAATGATTGGGAAAGAACATCTATCCGACTCTCTGGTGAGTTTTTCCGTGGCCCGCTGACGGTTGCTGCGAGCACAAACTACATCAACTCGGGCGGTAGCCGTGTTCCTTTTGTCAACTTTATGGAGCGTTTGGCTTACTGGAATACCAGTGCT
The DNA here is from genome assembly GCA_050486245.1 of Rhodohalobacter sp. Lineage (GTDB taxonomy): Bacteria > Bacteroidota > Rhodothermia > Balneolales > Balneolaceae > Rhodohalobacter. Next base: position 7,835 of record JBJHCX010000054.1, on the reverse strand, counting down.
GATGTGACCGACTGGAGACATGACGACGGCACAATGAAGTCAGACAGCCGTGACGGACGTGGAACAGGCCGAAATCCGGTTTACGATGCTAATATTAATACATATGAAGACAATGTAAACAGGCTGATCGGTAACATTCGTGCTTCGTATCAGTTTGCTGAGTGGCTGAGCCTCGATTACGTTGTCGGGCTTGACCAGTATACAGATGAACGAACAGAGATCACTCCCGGTCCGCGCGGGCTTGAAAATGAGTTTGTATGGGACTCCGGTGGAGGATTTATGGAAGAGACTCGTATTTTCAACCGTGAGCTCACCTCAAACATTGCCCTGAACATGCAAGGGGATATCAGTGAAGACTTCGGATTTACCCTGCGTGTTGGAAATGATGTTTTTGACAGATCTACAGACCTTCTGCGAGCCAGAGGTGCATCATTTGTAGTTCCTGAGTTTTTCCACCTGAGCAATACCGAGAGCATCAATATTGCCCAAAGCATCTCAGAGAGAAGACTTATCGGGGTTTATGGCGACTTGAATATTGACTGGCGAGATATTGCCTATGTCAATATTACCGGCCGTAATGACTGGACCTCTACGCTTCCAGAAAACAATCGCTCATTCTTCTATCCTTCAGTAAGCCTGGGATACGTATTCAGCGATATGTTTACGATGCCCGATTGGGTGACTTATGGTAAACTGCGTGCTTCGTATGCCGAAGTTGGTAAGGATGCACCTCCATACTCCATTGATAATGTATTTATTGCACCGGGAATCTATCCTATTGGAGATCAAATCGGATTCAGACGCAGCCAAAGGCTGGCTTCACCTGACCTGAGGCCCGAACGGACCACCTCCAATGAGTTGGGTCTGGAATTCCGATTCCTGAACAACCGCCTTGGATTTGACATGTCCCTCTACCAGGCAAACAGTAAGGACATGATCATCCCCGTACCGGTTTCCAACGCTACAGGTGCTGCAACTTTTATTACCAATGCCGGTGAAATTCAGAACCGCGGGATTGAACTGACGATTAATGCGACTCCGATTCAACGTCAAAACTTCCAGTGGGATATCACATCCAACTTCACTACAAATCAGAATGAGGTGATTTCAATCCGTGACGGAGTTGATGCGATCAGTCTTGGAAGTATATCTGCATACAGTGACAACCCATTCATGCAACTGGTCCCGGGTCAATCTTACGGTGCAATCTGGGGCTCCAGCTATGCCCGCTATGGCGCTGACCCAGACGCAATTGTACTGGACTCAAGCTTGCCTCTACTCATAGGCGATGATGGTTTCCCCGTTCGCAACACCACTCCTATGATTGTGGGTGATGCACTGCCAGACTGGACGATGAATATCTACAACCAGTTCAATTACAGAAACTGGGATTTCAGTTTTAACATTGACTTCGTTTACGGTGTAGACAAATACAACAAACTGGACAACTGGGATGCCGCGTTTGGCCACACAGATAACACACTAAACCGTGAAGATCACGTTGTTTTTGAAGGTGTGCGATCGGACGGAACACCGAATACACAGGAAGTGTGGCTGGGCCAGGGTTATGATCCTGTAACCGACCGAAATTATGGCGCCGGATACCACCGAAATGTGTACCGCATGGTTGTTGAAGAGTCTGTTGAAGATGCTTCTTACATTAAGCTGAGAAGTGTCAACCTGGGCTATTCACTGCCGCAATCCGTATTAGACAATCTGCCGATGCGCAGTGTCCGAGCCAGTGTTGCAGCCAATAATATTCTGCTCTGGACACCATGGTCGCAATACGACCCTGAAGCTTTTGTCAGCTCAGGAAGTAATTTGGTAGGGCTGGTCGACCTGGCGTATCCAGGCACAAGAAGCCTTATTTTCTCATTAAACTTTTCGTTCTAATCCATGAGGTATATTACCATGAAACTATCTATTAAAATACTATTGGTATTTACGCTTACAGCACTCATGGCCATTGGATGCAGTGATTATCTGGACATTAATCAAGATCCGAATAATCCTACCAATGCACCCATTGAAGGATTGATGTACAATACCACGTTTGAGACAACACGTAATACACACCGTGTTGGTAGTACAACGTCGTTTTTTGTACAACATCTTGCATCACCAAACCCTGAAGGAACATCTGATACTCACCAGTCTGCTTCATACGGAACAGCCTGGTCTCAGCTCTACTTCAACATTGGTGACCTTATCACCCTGATTGAACAGGCAGAAGAGATTGACGCTCCTCACTACGCAGGTGTAGCAAGGGTTCTCAAAGCCTACAACCTTTCGCTCTTGGTGAATATGTTTGGGGATATTCCCTATTCTGAAGCATTCAACGCAGCAAATCTGCAACCAGCATACGATTCATCTGAGCTGGTATACAATGCTATTCAGGATGAGATCTCTGCCGCTATTCAACAGTTAGGTGCGAGTGAATCTGCAGCCTCACCCAGCTCCGATGACATGATATTCGGCGGTGACCTGGCTGCATGGACCCGAACGGCTTATGCCCTGCAAGCCCGTATTCTGAATCACTACAGCAAACTGCCATCGTACGATCCCAATGCTGTTTTGACAGCTGTGGATAATGCATTCTCGAGCAGTGACGAAGATTTCGAAATGAACTATTTCGACGATCCGAATACGGCTGCGCAGAACCCCTGGTACCGAACCGCTGTAAACAATGCAGGCCTCCTTCTTGGCGGCTGGCTATCTTCCCAGGTAGTCGACCACATGAATGGAGAGACCTATGGCGTGTTTGACCCTCGCATTGAATTCATCACCGAACGTGTTGAACCTGAATGGGGTGGCGGTTTCCGCGGAACAGAGAATGGTGCAGGCAGAGGCGGCGAACCGGAACAAGGTTCCAGATCTGTATTGGCTGTGGGTTCCTACTATGCCTCCGGTCCTACTGCAGCACTTGAAATGATCACCTATGCTGAGTTGAAATTCATCGAAGCAGAAGCTGCACTCGCAGCGAATGATCCTATCCGTGCCTATACAGCGTACGAAGAGGGAATTCGCGCGCATATGGAGAAGCTGGGTGTAGACCCTGCAGACATCGATGATTACTGGAATGAACCATCTGTATCTGTCGGGGCTGCGAACCTGACTATCGATGAGATCATGAAAGAGAAGTATGTGGCTACTTTCCTCAATCCGGAAACCTGGAATGATGCCCGCCGATACGATTACGGCTATGCAGGATTCAGCCTTCCAGCAAATCACAATCCGGAACTTGGAGGAGAGTTCCTTCGATCCGTAAGGCCACCCGATTCGGAAGTACAGCGAAACGGATCAAACATCCCGACTCAGTCTCTGTTGCAACGACTCTTCTGGGACGCTGAATAAATAATCGCAGATTTCAGATCAGCTATTCAACCCGGCTTGCCCCTGGCAGGCCGGGTTTTTTTATGCTGTATTATAAACCCTCTCGGGATACTCCCTATTCCGAAGCAGAATGAAAACGCCGGAGGTTTCCAGCATCACCAACTATGGCCGCCTCTCTGCCAATCATGGCCGCCTTGCGGTCACTTCCCCAGTGGTAATTCCCGATCACTCCGGTTGAAGCGATCACCCGATGGCACGGTATAATCAGGGCTACCGGATTTCGTCCCACAGCCGATCCCACCGCACGAAAAGCTTTCGGTTTCTCTACAGACTCTGCAACCGCTGCATAGGTGACGGCACCTCCTGCCGGTACTCGCAGGAGCGCCTTCCAAACGGCAACCTGAAACGGAGTGCCCTTCAGATGCAAGCGTATCGTTTCCTCTCCGCCCAACCCGTTCTCTATGACGTCTGCCGCCTCCTGATGAATGGATTCTTCTGATTCGGCCAGAGTCGCATTCGGATACTCCCGGCGTATGCGTTCCATTGCCGACAACTCGCCATCTGTAAATAACAGGTGACAGATGCCGCGCCGGGTCGATGCAATGAATACCTCACCATACGGACTCTGATGATAGCTGTAACGGATCTCCAAATTCGCCCCGCCATCCTTATACTCACCGGGCGTCATCGCTTCAATGGCGACAAAATGGTCATGCAGCCGGCCCGTGCCCGACAGTCCCGCATGTTCACTCACCTCGGCCAGGTTTTGATTCTCTTTCAGAAGGGTTTTGGCATACTCAACCGTGAGGAACTGCAGGAACTTCTTGGGACTCACACCCGCCCATTCGGTAAATATCCGCTGAAAATGAAAGGGACTCAGGTTGAGGTGCGAAGCGACATCCTCCAGGCCCGGCTGCTCCCGGAAATGCTCCCGAAGGTAGTGTATGGCTTGCTCTATGCGGTGGTAATTCCTGTTCATACCTTGTAATATTCAGGAGTGATATCCCTGAAGGGATTCATACACTCCAGGGGTGTTCTCCATTTCATAATCTTAACAGTATCCCGGCGGTATTGGAAAACCTTCAGGGGTTATCAGGAATGTAGCAAGTGAAAGGAGAGGTTCAAACCCGATTCTTGCGGTTTTTAACAAACCGGCAGCCGAGGCTTAACCCATAAAGGGTTATACTGCATTTCACAGGAGGATTAATAGCCCCGGAGGTATTGAATATCCCCGGGGTTTATCTCATTTCGAGGCCGTTATGAAACCTTCAGGGTCTACTCGCCGGGGTGGTATTCCCGAATCAGCTGCTGCCTAACCTCCTCTTCCGTAAAGGCAATCGGGGTCATCTCATTGTTGGTAAAGATGAGAAGCTGATCGTTGTAGTGAGGGGAGTCCTCTTTGATACTCTGTCCGTAGGCAAGTACGGTATAGGCGCGCGGAGTCTCGCCGAATTCAACGGCAAACACCCAGCCGTCGCCGCCTCTTACTTCATATTTTTGCTCGTCGTCGCGGTGTGACGTGTACCAGATGACCCGGTAACAGCCCAGCAATCCCGTACAGCCTCCCACCGGAACGTCGAGATCGCCGATGACCGCACGATGAACCTCCCCCCATGGCAGGTTCCAGTGTCCATATCGGTCTGTGGCCTCTTCAACAGCCCACTCAAACGACTCCGCCGCACGGTCAAAGTCGGCCAGCCCGTACGGTGTGGTGTCCGGTTCGTCAAAAGACCAGGGTTTTGCAAACAGTTTTTCAGGCGTGGCTGAATATCCAACCGATGCGGGCGAACTGCTTACGCGATCTTCATCGGCTGTGGCACTGTACCGGTTCCACCAGGTCTTGAAAAGCACACCGCCCCGGCTGTCACGGGCAACCGTATTGTCCCATTCGCGCATCAACTGAATCGCATCGGCAATCTCCCCTTCCGGATCGGTTGCCTCTACAGCTTTAATCAGGTCCTCTTTTACACGGTCGGCCATCAGCATACGCTCGCTGTTCTTCATCTCGACAACATCCTCAAGGGAGAACTTTTTGTCGTTATGAACCAGTTCATGCGAGTGCTGGCTTCTCAGCCTGAATGCCGGTTCCGGGAAGTAGGAGGGGAAGTCATCCGGATGCAGGATTTCATGCATATTCGTAAAGTGAAACGGATCGTTTTCGTTCTTCACATATCCGCCCTTTGGATTTTTCAGCTGGGGAAGATCTTCCCACGGCAGGATATCGTGCCACATCTCATCCGATGAGGTCACATGAATGGCCGTGGTATCCCCGCCGGCTTCGTGCGGGCGATCGGGCATGGTGGCATTCCAAACGTAGTAGATATTGCCATCGGCATCGGCATAGGTCAGGTTAGAAGAAGCGCGTGCCCGTATCTTCATCGCATCCTGCCACTCTTCAAAGTTTTGAGCTTTCATCATTTTGAAAAACTGCTCGCCAGCCCTGAACTCACCGTCGGCCGCGGCCCGGATGATGTACACCTTGCCATCTTCACGATGGATGACCGGCCCGTACGGCGTTGTCAAAAACTCGCGGGTCTCCAGCCCCACTGCATTTCCGTGTCGAAATTCCACTTCTACCGTCTCTTTTGTGATGGGAACGGATGTCCCGTCGAGCAGGAAGTGGTCCGGCTTGTCTGGATCTGCATCAAAGGAGTAGATCTCATCGGTATCGGGATTGTTGTTGGTGGTCGACCATCCCAGGCGCTCATTGAACCCGCCGATAATACCCAGAGCTCCTCCAATTCTGAAATCACCGTAGAATGTAAACTTTCCGGGCACAACCATTTTAGCCTCGTAGTAACCGGCATCCCATGACAGATGTGGGTTCCGCATTAAAATTGCATTCCCCGATGTGGTCCGTTCGGGCGCAAACGCCCAAACATTGGAACCTGCATCGTGATGCGGCTCTTCATACTCAGCGGCCAGCTGTGCCCATACGGTTTGATTTTCAAGAAGGTCAATTCCCGACTGTGAAGCTTCGGTCATCTCCTCATCTGCAGCTTCCCGCTGACGGGCCAATGCAGTGAGAAAGGTTCTGATAGTGCCGCTGCTCGGACCCGTAACCCCGCGTGCATGAACATCATAGCCTGTATAGTGGGGCTTCACCCAATCGTCAAACTCATCCGGGTGCAGTTCAATGTAGCGATTGACACCTTTTGCAAAGCCTGCCAATATCTGTCGGGTATCCGGCTCCAGCTTTTGCCAGGTTTCAACCGCCCGCCGGTAATCCCTGCGGTTCGAGGCATCACTGTTGATGGCGCTGGTTCGTTCACTGCCGGTCAGATTGTTATACTTCGCCCACTCGCCACGCGCTTTGAGCAGAAGCTCGGCCACACGCTCACCATAATCTTCCATCTGAAGATATCCCAGTGCAAAACCGGCCGCTTCAATATTATCTGCATAGATGTGTGGCACCCCAAACTCTGTACGGCGTATGATCACCTGTTGTGAAAGATCGTCCGCATCGGTTTGTGTGGAAAGGGCCGCTTCTTCGGCCGACGGTGCGGGCTGGGTGGCTCCGCAGGCAAAAAAACTGACAGAAAAAATAATCAATATGGATAGATAGCGCATAATGTTAAAGGGATGTAAAGTGTTTAATACTAAATCTGTGATACGATCTTACCGGCCACCGTGGTTAAAGAGGACTTTTCCGCTCAACTCATCTTCAAACAGGCCATTTTTCACGGCAAATTTTCCATTGATCAGAACATATTCCACACCTTCCGAAAGCTGGTGAGGGTCATCGTAGGTAGCCCGGTCACGAATATTTTCCAGGTCAAATATTGCGATGTCAGCAATCTGTCCGGCCCGGATCAGCCCGCGGTCGTGCATGCCGAATACCGAGGCCGGAAGGCTGGTCATGCTGCGAATGGCAAATGGCAGCTCAATGGTCTGCTTCTCTTTCACATAGAGTGAAATCTTTCTGGGAAAGGAACCGTAGTTCCTGGGGTGAACCACTCCGCTTCCCATCTCTACCAGCCCGCCATCCGAGCTGGTCATGGTCCACGACTGACGCATAAACCGGGCGACATCCTCCTCGTGCATATTGAAGGAGACCACCCTCGGGTTTTGTGTCTTGATCATCTCCAGGGCAGCATCTATCGGGTCCAGGCCCATCTGCCCGGCAATTTGGCTCAGCCGCAACCCTTCCAGCGAGCTGTCGGCCGAATAGTCGGCAATCTGGATACTCTCGGCACCGCCCCGCCGCTCCAGGTTGGCAACCATCTCGATTTTGATATCATCGATCAGTTCCGGGTCATCGAGGCGCTGCAGCATATCGGTGCGCCCGCCTTCACGCGCCCACGCCGGAATCAAAACGGCCGTCAGGTTTGTGGATGATGCCGGATAGGGGTATTGATCGGCAAACACCTCAACTCCGCGGTCACGCGCGCGGTCGATACGGTTTACCACAGCGGCAGAGTACCCCCAAACACCGGTTCCCAGTGCCTTGATGTGCGAAACAATACCCGGAAGTTCTGCCTCTTCTGCAATTCGAATCACTT
>JBJHCX010000053.1:0-13127 GCA_050486245.1 Rhodohalobacter sp. | reverse complement strand
CAAATGCCAGTCCTCCGATAACTGACCGGGCCAGCGGGCTCCATGTTTCTGATCCGGCGCCCAGCTCCAGGGCAAGGGGAATCATAGAGAAAATGGTTGTCAGGGCCGTTAAAAGAATTGGCCGCATGCGGCGCTGGCACGCCTCCAGAAAGAGCTCAATATAGTCTGAGGCAGCTTCGCTTCGGTGGGTGTTTTGGTGGATGTAGTCCAGCAGTACAATTCCGTTGTTAACCACAATGCCGATCAGAATCACAATGCCGATATAAGCCGGTACACTTAACGGGGTGCCGGTGATATAGAGAAACATCAGTGATCCAAAAAATGCAAGTGGTACCGAGAACATGACGATAAACGGGTCACGAAGGTTTTCGAAGACCGATGCCATCACCATATAGGTTAGCAAGAGGGCAAAAAAGAGGGCCATCATAATCTCACCTCCGCTCTGCTGCTGCGAGAATACCGATCCTGAAAACTCATACCGGTAACCGTCGGGTAAAATAATGTCATTCTGCATCAGCTCTTCAATTCGCTGCTGATACTCCTCCATGTCACCGCGAACCATCACCATGACATCGAGCAGGGTTTCACGGTCGCGGCGGGTGATCGTACTCAGCCCTTCAACAGGTACAAATTGTCCCAGTCCGAGTACAGGGATTCGCTGGTCGTCAACCTGTGCGAGTTCCAGTGAAAATAGGTCATCGCGATTTTGAAACTGCTCACGGGTATTGCGTACCTGAATGGCAATTTCACGTCCCTCTTCACGGAAAAAACCAGCACGATTTCCCCGGGCCTGAGAACCGAGTGCACTGGCAATGGCCTGAGTCGATTCACCGGTGCGGCTAATGCGATTGCGATCCAGCCGGTACTCCAGTTCAGGCATCGGCCGCGATCGCGGGTTGCTTACAGACAATACCTGAGGGTCATCAATCAGGGCATTTTCAATTTCGAGTGTCAGGCGCTGCAGGGTTTCGACATCGGGCCCGATCAGGCTTACCCGAATACCTCGTCCGCCCCATCCACCGCGTCCCATCGGGATGCCGCCGCTTCCTCCCAGGTTGGCAATTTCTACATTGATTTCAGGCTCTCTGAACTGCGACTGTAGCTCTGCAGCAATATCTGCAGTGGTTTCATTGCGGTACCGCTCGTCTACCAGGGTAACACTCAGTGTGCCGCCGTTGGTCAATGTGCTTCGGCCTCTTCGCCCGATATTGGTGATGACGGTTTGAACATCGGGTGAGTCAAGCAAGACGGTGGTATACTCGCGCAGCTTTTCAGCGGTTGTTGCAAGGTTTGTGCCGGCCGGCAGTTCAACTCTCAGGTCAAACTGGCCTTCATCCGTTTCAGGAAAAAACTCTTTTTGGATATTTTGAAACAGGTAGCCGGCTCCGGCAATGATGAGAACAATGGCAGCTGCAATGATATATTTTCTTCTTAAGATCCATTCCAAAAGGGAGATGTAATTGTTCTCAAGTGATTTGATCCAGGCAAAGGTATAGCTTTTCTTCAGGAACTCATCACGCTTTAATAGCATGGATGCGAGCACGGGAATCAAGACAATGGATGCAATAAACGAACTGGTAATGGCAATCGAAATGGTGAGGGCCAGATCCTTGGCCACCGTGCCCTGAAAGCCGGTCAGGCTCATGATCGGTATAAAAACGGCGAGCGTGGTCAGGGTAGATCCGAGCAGCGCCCCGCCAACCTCGTTGGTTCCGTCCAGTGCCGCCTGAAACCGGGTTTTTCCTTTTTCAAGCTGATTGGCAATACTTTCAGATACAACAATAGAGTTATCGACCAACAGGCCGATTGCCAGTGCAAGCCCGGTGATTGAGATGATGTTGAGGGTGATATCCAAAAAGTACATGAATGCGAAGGTAGCCGTAAGCGAGACCGGTATGCTCATCGCCACCACAAAAGCGATCCGCCAACCGCCCATAAAGAGCAACAGGATCAGGATCACCACGACAAGCGCAATCAGTGCAGACTGTGCAAGGTTGGATATGGAATCTTCAATAAACTGGCCTTCATTGCTCAAGACCTGCATCGAAACACTTGAGGGCAGGTTGGAGCTGAAATCGGCCATGGTCTGTATAACCTGCTGGGCCACCTCGAGCGTATTGGCATCCGATTGTTTTTGGACCTCGACGGTAACACTGTTGCGCCCATTGATCTCAACCAGGTTGGTGATCTCTTCATAATCATCCCGTACAATTGCGATATCCCGAACTCGTACCGGAATACCCTCTCGCATGGTAATGATGGTCTGTGAAATCTGTTCGACGTTTTCATACATCGAGCTGGCACGGATACTGTAGCTGGTACGGTCGGCAACCAGGTTTCCAACAGGCTGCTGGACGTTGTTGCTCTGAATGGCACTGATCACCTGATTGGGCAGCAACCGGTGCCGGGCCATCGCTTCAGGCAAGAGGTCTACATAAATATTCCGGTTTAGCCCTCCGCGGGTTTCGGCAGAAGCAACCCCCGGAATCCGTTCAAAGCGGGGCTCAATAAATTCTACTGAGAGCTGTCTGAGTTCATCGAGGCCCAGGACATCCGATTCAACACTGAGCCGCATAATGGGCGCCCGGTCGGGATCGAATTGGAAAATAAATGGCTCGTTGGCTTCTGAGGGCAGCAACGGCCGAATCCGATCAACCGCTTCACGAACTTTTTGCTCGGTTTTCATGATGTCGGTGCCTGGTTTGAGGCGCAGTATCAAAAACGCACCTCCCCTTCGTACATTCGAGTCGAGCGATTCAACACCCTCTACGCCCATGATCACACTTTCGATCGGTTCAACGACCAGCCGAAGCATATCGTCCGGAGCAACATTAGAATAGTTAACCGATACGGCCATGACCGGAATGTTGAAGCTTGGGTAGAGGGTCACTTTCAGGTTGCTAAGTGAGAAAACCCCAAAACCAATCACAAGGAGCGACATCATAATGGCGGTTACCGGCCGCTTCAAAATCCGTTCGGTTATGGTGATCTTTTTCATCTGTTTATCACGTATGTGGATTGATTAATCTATCAACAGCAAACCAGTTTACTGTTGTCCAAAATCAGGAGCCCGCTTTAAGCGGATCCTCTTTGTGTACGGCATCAAACCCTGCCTTTTCAACCAGGGTGTTAATGATGTTATACATGCACGGCACAGCAAACAGCATCAGGATCGTACTCATGGTGAGTCCGCCGATTACGGCACGAGCCATCGGGCTCCAGGTCTCTGCACCGGCACCCAGCTGCAATGCCAGGGGAACCATGGCAAGGATCGTCGTGAAAGCTGTCATCAGAATGGGGCGAAGCCTGCGGCCGGCCCCGTTTACAATTGCATCGTGACGCTCTTGTCCGCGAGCCTGCAGGATTTTGATGTAGTCTATCATCACAATGCCGTTATTTACAACAATACCCGTAAGAAGCACCAGCCCTACCATGGCGGTTACGCTGATCGGAGTAGAGGTAGCCCATAAGATCAGCAAGACTCCGGTAAGGGCCAGCGGAATGGTGACAATGATAATAAAGGGTTCAACCAGGCTTTCAAACTGTGAGGCCATCACCATATAGGTGAGGATTCCGGCAATAATAAACGCGATGAGCAGGAAGAAGAAGGATTCACGCTGCTCTTCGGCCGATCCTCCCAGCTCAAAACGATACCCCTCGGGAAAGTTGATTCCGCCAATCGCTGCATTCGCAAGCTCTGTTGCTGTTCGCAGGTCGATGCCGCCCAGGTCGGCTTCAACTTCTACCATTCGCTCCTGGTTTACCCGCAGTATGTTTGACGGGCCCGTGTAGCGCTCTACCCTGGCAAGGTTACGAAGCGGCATCCAATCTCCTGCAGGCGTTCGAACCTGAAGGTCGGCCAGTGCTGTAGACTGGGCTTTGTCTATGGGATCTACTTCAACCAGCACCTGGAATTCAAGTCCCTGATCTACAAACGTGGTGGCAACAGAGCCCTGTACGGAGTTGCTGAGGGCTGTGGCAACCTGTGAGGTTGTCATGCCCACTCGGGCAATTCGTTCACGGTCCATTTCAACACGGAGTTCAGGCCGCCCCTGGTCGGCCGAACTGAATACGCTGACAATTCCGTCAATACCCTGAAGGCGTTCAATCACCTGGCTGGCAAGGGCCCGTTTAACATCCAGATCGAATCCGTAAATCTGTACAATCAGGCCGGTTTCACCATCCGGACTGAGCGGATCTTCCCTCACCTCTCTGACGTTGACACCGGGAACCGCTTCAAGGGCGGTTAACACGGAGGCGGTGATTTCCATCTGGCTGCGGCTGCGCTGCTCGACGGGAACCAGTTCAACCCGAACACGCCCCTGGTTGCCACCCGGGCTGTCGGCACCTTCAATTCCTATTTTATCGCCGTAATCTGAAACAATCAACCTTACTTCAGGAACCTCTTCCCGTATAATGTTTTCAACCTGGATGACAGATCTTTCAAGTTCCATCAGGCTTACGCCCGGTTCACGCTGAACCTCCAGGATCATGAAATTCTCATCAACCTGTGGGAAGAATTCTCCACCCAGCAAGTTGTAGATTGGCAGTGAGGCGGCCAGCAGGGCAAAAGCTCCAAAAACTACCAGGCCGCTTCGCTTCAGGCTTTTATCCAGTGCATTTTTGTATCCGCTTTCGAGCCGGTCGAACTGCCGGCCCAGCCACGGGCCAAGGGTATCGGAAAAGAGGGATTTCAGCAAACCGGCTGCCCATGCCCAGAGTTTCAGGAGCGGCCAGAGCAGAAAATATCCGATAAAGAGGGGAATGGCCAGTAGTCTTGTAAAACCATTTTGGCGGCGCCACACCAACAGTTTATTCATCAGGTTTCTGGCCGGGTCTTTTTTGTCTGCCCCGATCAGCTTGCGGTCAAACAGTCGGGAGCTCAATACCGGTATCAGCGTAATGGCAACGAGTACCGAAACTATCAGTGCGAATGAGATTGTCAGGGCCAGGTCTCTGAAGAGAAGGCCCGCTATTCCGGGTACAAACAGAATGGGCAGGAACACGACCAGGGTGGTCATAGTGGATACCATAACCGGTGCAGCAACCTCCTGAGCCCCTGCCACTGATGAGGTTTTGCTGTCATTTCCATCCTCCTTGAATCGGAAAATATTCTCCAGTACCACCACAGCGTTATCGACAACCATTCCGACGGCCAGGGTCAGGCCTGAAAGGGAAATGATATTCATACTCACATTTGAGAAGTCCATGATGCTGAAGGTCGCAATGATCGAGATGGGTATGGTGATGGCTACGACCAGTGCAGAACGCCCGTTTCTCAGGAATAACAGAAGCATGATGATCACCAGGATGACCGCCTGTAACCCGGTCATAATCAGGTTTCGGATGGACATGCTGATGAAGTCTGCCTTGTTGGTCAATACCTCAAGCGAAACATCGGAGGGGAGAACATTCCGGATATCATCAAGTGCATTGACCACACCCCCGGCTGCGGTTACGATATTGCTATCGCTCTGTTTGTAGATATTCATGATTACCCCGTCATTGCCCTGAACACGAACATTGCCGATCGGCTGGGCAATGCCGTCTTCCACGTGTGCAATATCTTTCAGGTAGACAGGGCTTCCCTCATCGGTAACGGAGACAATACTGTTTCGAATCTCTTCGATATTGCGGAAATCTCCAATCGTCCGAAGGGAAAAGACGGTTTCACCCTCCGTGAGTTCACCCGCCGGCACCTGTACATTTTCCTGGCGAAGCCGGTTTGAAATGGAGCCAATATCGAGATTGTATGCACGCATCTGGGCATTACTCAGGCGAACATTGATCTGCCTGTCGAACCCGCCGGCTGTTTCGGCAGAGGCAATTCCCTCAATCCGCTCTATTCGCTGTTCAATTTGCCTTGTGGCAAGAGTGCGAAGTTCACGCGGGCTGCGGGTGTCTGAGGTGAGTGCCAGTACAAGGACCGGTTCATCATTCGGATCGTATGAGAATACGATTGGCTGGTCCACCTCGTCGGGCAGCCCCCTTCGAATCATATCGAGCCGTTTTCGAACTTCCGTTTCTGCTATAAACAGGTCGGTTCCCCAGTTGAAATTAAGTTTGACCACCGAAGCGCCCTGGCTGGATAGTGACCTGACCCTGCGCACCCCGGAAATACTGCCCACCTGCTCTTCAATTGAGCGTGTGATGAGGGCTTCGATATCTTCGGGTGCAACTCCTTCAAATGTTGTATAGACGGTAATGGTCGGGAATGAGACGTCTGGATATAGATTTAGCCGCAGGTTGTTGAGCCCGTAGAGCCCGAAACCGATCAGTATGATACTGATCATCATAAATGTTACAGGACGCTGAACCGCTATTTTGGGAAGATTTTTCATCAGTGGGTCCGGGACTAATTGTTACTGCCTGAGGAGCGGGTGCCGCGCTGTTGTCCGCCGGCACTCTGCATGCGTTCGCGCATTTGCTGGCGCTCTTCAGGTGACATATTCTGGAGCCGTTCCCTTCTCTCTTCAGGGCTTAGATCCATAAAGCTTTGGCCGCTGTTGTTGGTATCGGCACTGGCCTGTTCCGTTCGCTGACGCTGCTGATTCAGGCTGCCTGCAACACGAATTCTGGATCCGTCTTCCAGATTGCGCTGGCCCGTGATAATGAGCCCTTCGCCCGGCTGTAGCCCGCTCAATACTTCTATTTTATCACCCTGTTCAATGCCTAATTCCAGTTCACGCCGAACAGCGACCGTATCCCCCTGGCTGACAAATACCGAATAGGTTCGTTCCAGTTCGATGGTGCCCGTTTCAGGCTCAATGTAGGTGTCTACTTTTTCAACCATCGCAGATCGCGGTATGACAACGGCGTTTTCTCTGGTTTCCAGATTTACACGGGCCTGGACAAGTGCTCCCTGATGGATAGCTGAAGTGGTTTCAGTGAGTGTAATGACTACCTCACCCAGACCGGTTGTTGGGTTGAGCTGTGGACTGATGCGTGAGACCACTCCTTTTGCAATTTCGTCTGAGCGGCTGGAGAGGGAGAGTGATACATTTTGCCCAGTCTGAATCAGCTCCCAGTCCTGAAGCGGCAGAAAGATTCGCGTTTCAAACCCAACCAGGTTTGCAATTTCAAAGGCGACTTGACCCGTGCCAGTTACATCCCCTTCGGCAATATTCCGGCTCAGAACAACGCCGTTTACAGGCGATTTGATCCGGGTGTTTTCAAGGTTTTCAAGGCTTTGTGTCAGGTTGGCACGTGCAGCTTCCAGTTGAGCCTGGGCATTTAAATAGGTAGTTCTGATGTTGTCAAACTCAGACCGGCTGATCAGGTCGCGCTCATAAAGCTGCTGGCTCCTGACATAGCTCACACTGTCACGCTCAAAAGTAGCCTGCTGCTGTCGGATCTGGGCACGAGCCTGTTCAACGGCGTCCCGGTAGGGAACATCATGGATCTCTGCCAATACTTGTCCCTGTGCAACATTGTCGCCCAGGTCTGCCCGTATCGCGGTTACACGGTTTGAGATTTGGGGCGTAATTGAGACGACATCCTGCGCCCGAATCGTGCCGAATGACCTGACCTGGTCAGAGATGGTTTCTGTTTGAACAGGTACAACCTCGACACTGGTCGCCTGACCTCCACGTGCCATGCCTTGCCTGTTAAATTGACCCTGGTCTGACGATTCTGAGTTACAGGAGGATAGTACTGTGCCGAACAGTAATGCGCCGGTAAGTAAAAGTAGCTTTTTCAACCGAATAGGATTTAGTTAATGAAACGTTTTTTAAAAATGTAGTAAGGTTAACGCAGATTCCGATTTGGAGTTACAAATTATCACAGCGTAAACCCTCTTTTTTGGAAATTATTACAACTGCATATCGGATTGTCTGTCAGTTACCTTGCCGATAGTTTATTTGACGATACAACAACCGGACGGTTTGGCGGGGAAGCTGTCACAATTTGTAAAAAAATTTGAACGGATAACCCAAAGTACCGGTCATCCGTTCAATGCGATTTTCAGAAGAGGGCTTAAAAGATTTTGGAGAGCTTTTGGCAGGTTTTTTCACAGAGATCCTGCAGCTCAGGGGTAATGGCTCCTTTGGTGTGAGAATCGATGTCAAGTTCGCCGACAAAGGTGTCTCCCTTCATGATGGGTACGACAATTTCGGATTGAACATCGATGCTGCATGCCAGGTAATTATCGGCTTTACTGACATCCTGAACGACAAATGTTTGAAGGGTATCGGCAGCCTGTCCGCAAATCCCTTTGCCAAACGGTATTCGGGTATGATCGGTTTCCTCGCCTACATACGGGCCCAGTTCAAGCATGTTCTCTTCATCGGCGGCAACCAGATAAAATCCGGTCCAGTCAAAAACCTCCACCTCGCGGTCCAGAATTTCGCAAACCGACTGCAAAATCTCATTTTTGGGTTGACCACTGTCGATCACTTGATTGATCTGATTTAAAATTTCTTGTGTATTCATTTTGATCCTGTTCTTAATGCTTGTAAATATGAACGGTGAAAGGTAAGAATTTATTCATTACTGTTTGACCTCCTTTTAGAGAGCTTTATAAAGTTTCAGTTTATAAAATTACACCCGGGGATTCGTATTTGAGCGTATCATTTTTATCTTTGACGCTATGTTTGAACTATTTTCCGATACTGTAAACGGAGATTCCGCCTCATACCTTTTTCGAATAGGAGGTCTGCTTTTTGCGAGCTTTACCTCTCTGTTCTCAGTGGTGAACCCTCTTGCAGCGATGCCGCTGTTTTTATCGCTTACCGAACGGTTTAGTGAAGCTGAAAGAATTCAGACTGCCAAAAAAGCATCCCTCTATATGTTCGGGGTGTTAATTGTCTTTCTGCTGATTGGTACCTATATCCTGACATTTTTTGGGATTTCCCTGCCCGGAATACGGATAGCGGGCGGACTCATAATTATGAGGGCAGCCTATTCGATGTTGAATCCCGAAAAATCAGGCAGAAAACTGACTGAAGAGGATGAGAAAGCGGCACTTGAAAAAGAGGATATTTCATTTAGTCCGCTGGCCCTGCCGCTTCTGTCAGGGCCGGGCAGTATTGCGGTTGTCATCGGTTTTGCAACACAGGCAGAGTCGATGGGTGATTATGTAATCAATGGGGTTTCCATTCTGCTGGTTGTGATTTCAACCTACCTGTTATTGCGGCTGGCCCCGATATCAGCACGCTATATCGGCCACACCGGGTTAAACGTGATGACCCGCCTGATGGGTTTCATCGCATTGGCGATTAGTGTTCAATTTATTTTGAGCGGTATAGCCAGATATTTCGGGCTGGGCTGATGGAAAGTGAAAGCCTGCGTCAAAAATATCAAATTCTGTTAACTTATGACCTTTGGTGTACCCAAACGCTCCTGAAGCACTTTGAGAAGCACACCCCTTTTTCAAATGAGATTGCATGCAGGGCTTTTTTGGCACATATTGTCAATATGCAGGAGATATGGTACGGTCGTGTTCTGCAGACGGCAGAGACTGATACCGAAAAGTGGGATGAGTTTGACAATAGTGAACTCCGGCAAAAAGCCAGAAAAAGTACCCGGCAGTGGATCGACCTGATTGGGGATCATGACCTGGGGTTTGAGACCGAAATATCTTTTCTAAGTGAGAAGCGTGTGAAAAAAAGTGCAAAAATTTCAGAAATATGCCATCATTTGACAGTTCATGGTGAATTTCATCGTGCTCAAATTTCACTTTTTCTAAGAAATTGTGATATTAAGCCGCCAACATTGAAATATGAAGATTTTAAAAACGGGTTATAAGCAGTGCCAAAACCCACTAACTAAGCTACACGAGGTCACGTTCTGGAATATTTAGAGCAGCTACTGGTTAACTTTGCAAATTATGCCTGGGGTACACCGCTATTGGTGCTGCTGGTAGGCGGCGGTATCTTCTTCCTCATCTTTAGCCGGTTTATGCCGTATCGTAACTTTAAACACGGTATTGAAATACTGACCGGTAAGTATGAAGACCCGACGGCCCCCGGTGATATCAACCACTTTCAGGCTCTGTCGAGTACACTGGCAGCAACCGTGGGCATGGGGAATATCAGCGGCGTGGCGATTGCCCTGGGGCTGGGAGGGCCCGGTGCCATCTTCTGGATGTGGGTGACTGCCCTTGTGGGGATGGCAACCAAGTTTTTTACCTGTACCCTCTCAATTATGTACAGGGGTAAAGACACAAGTGGAAAGGTTCAGGGCGGACCAATGTACTACATTGTTGAGGGGCTGGGGAAGAAGTGGAAACCGCTGGCCATCTTCTTTAGCATCGCCGGACTGATCGGATGTACCCCGATGTTTCAATCGAATCAGCTCACACAAATTATTCGTGACACGGTACTGGCCGAACATGGATGGCTTGGATATGATACCATGCTGCTCGCAGGATCATTTATTACCGAAACCGGCTTTCGCCTTTCCGACATCATCATGGGCCTGATCCTGGTCGGACTCGTTTCCCTGGTGATCTTTGGAGGCATTAAGAGAATTGGCCATGTTGCTGCACGCCTGGTGCCGCTTATGGTACTCATTTACATCATGACTGTTGTTTATATCATTATCAACAACATCGCGGATGTGCCACACTACTTCAGCCTCATCATAACCGATGCCTTTAAGGGCGCCTTTGCCAGTGAGGAGGCAGCTTTTGGCGGCGCTTTAGGATATATGATCTCGATGGGAATTCGAAGGGGAGCCTTTTCGAACGAGGCTGGAATCGGAACTGAGGCTATGGCACATGGGGCCGCAAAGACACGCGAACCGGTGCGTGAAGGGCTAGTGGGAATGCTCGAACCGGCCATTGACACACTGCTGGTCTGCACCATGACAGCATTTGCACTGCTCATGACCGGAGCGTGGACCGACTCAACGGTAGATGGCATTACGATGACCGCTGTCGCTTTCAATACGGGGATCCCGACCGTTGGACTCTATCTGCTGATTCTCTGTGTATTCATCTTCAGCATCACGACGATGTTTACCTATTCATACTATGGCACAAAATGCCTCAACTTTATTGGCGGAGCTCACAGAAAGCACTACTACAACTACTTCTATATCTTTACAATTTTCCTGGGCTCAATTACAACCATTGATATGGTTGTCAACCTGATTGACGGCATGTTTGCCATGATGGCAATCCCGACTATGATCGGTACAATCTTGCTGGCACCGAAAGTCGTTGAAGCGACAAAAGATTACTTTAAACGCAAAGACCGCGGAGACTTTGATCATTACTAAAAAATGAGGGGCTTGATTTTATAGGCATTTTGCACGAAGAGTTTCAAATTATAGGGTTTATTTTGCATATTGCATCATAATAATTATCTATCTCTGTGCAGGGTTCTTCATAGTTTCCGGCGGCCTGATGTATGGCCGCCTGAACAGGGTTAAGGTCGAGCCACTTATGGCAAAATTATCGTTTAGTCGGGTTATCATTTATCTGCTGCTGTTCTTTCCGGCGATACCTGTAATGGGGCAGTCAGGAACAGGCTATATTGTTTCAAATCAGTATGATATAAACACCGGCCTGTCGGGTAATAATGTTCATGATATCATTCAGGATAGTAACGGGTTTATCTGGCTGGCAACCCGCAACGGGCTGAATCGTTTTGATGGGAAAAATTTTAAGGTTTATCAAAATCATCACGGTCAGGAGCACTCCATTTCGTCCAGTTTTGTCTGGACAATGCTTGAAGATTCAAAGCAGAATTTCTGGGTAGGAACTTCTGGCGGGGGGCTCAATCTGTATGATCGCTCTTCTGACAGATTTTATGAATTCAAGCACGATCCTGCCAATCCTGCCTCTCTCTCTTTTGATACGGTCACATCATTGTTTGAAGATATGTTCGGCACCCTGTGGGTGGGTACAGAAGGCGGTGGACTAAACCGCCTTGTATGGTTTGACGTCACAGAAGAATCAGCATCTGCACATTTTGAAAGGTACTCCGATATTTATAACCCTGATAAAGGATTTGATGCAAATATTGTACTGGACATTACAGAGAGTGAAAATGGTGATCTCTGGTTTGCTACATACGGAGGCGGAGTCATCAGGTTTGACAGGAAGTCAGAAACCTTTCGGGCAATCTCAGAGACCAAGGGCCGGTTTGCCATGTCCGTTCATTTGGATAACAAAGGCCGGCTATATACAGGTACCAAATATGACGGATTGCTGATTTATGATATTGAGATCCATTCAGAGAGTGAACCGGAAATATTCTTTCAGAAAAAGCCCGATTCTGCCAATTTTATATGGCCGTTAACAACTGACTCAAACGGCAATGTATGGATCGGTACATTTGGGCAGGGACTGCTTCGATCAGAAACTTTCGGCGAAAGTGGTCTGCAAATAACCGATCGGTTTCAATCTGAAGGGCAGCATATCCTGTCAATTTTTGAGGATGACAATGGCATGATTTGGGTTGGAACCGATAATTCTGGTTTTTTTAATATTGTAAAACAAGACCGCTTTTTAATCCCGGATTGGGAATTTGAAGGAGATGAGCGGCCAGACAGGCTCAATACCCTGTCATATTTAGAGGATGAAAACCGGCATCAATGGCTGGGAACTCAGCGTGGATTATTTGTGAAAAAGAGCGGCTCAGACAAATTCAAACGGTTCAGATTGATCGACTTGACCAAGCAGGTTGAGCATATCATGGAGTCAAAAGACGGAGGGTTGTTTTTCTCAACCAATGCCGGCCTCTACTACTATGAGCTGTCAACGGATACCATACAACATGTAAGGCTGGAAGAACCACATTCCGATACTCAGATAATAGACCGTGTGAACCATGTCCTGGAGAGCGACGAGAGTTACTGGATATCTACAAACCATGGCTTGATCAGGTTGAGCCGTGAATTAAAAAAAATACGCAGCTACTCCGATACAGGTGTGCCTGCAGAGAGATTAAGTGGCAGTAATATCATAAAAACAGAATACGCTGATCAAAAACTATGGGTATTGGCTGCTCATAATGGGTTAAATATCATTCATTCTGATGGCACGATCGAACAAATGACACTCGAGACACATGGCAAGAGAGGGCTCTTGTCGGACAGGGTGTCAGATATTGTGGTTACGGATTCGGGAGATGTTTGGGTGTCAACTCTGGATGCAGGGCTCTTTCAATACGATTCGGAAA
>JBJHCX010000052.1:0-13236 GCA_050486245.1 Rhodohalobacter sp. | reverse complement strand
AAGATTATGACCTGATCAGCCGGTCATTGAAGGATGAAATCGTAGAGCCTGTCCGGTCTGTCCTGATACCGGGATATTGGAAGGTTAAACAGGCTGCGATCGATGCGGGAGCCCTGGGCGGATCGATATCGGGTTCCGGTCCGTCAGTGTTTGCTCTGAGCCGGGGCGAGCAGACGGCAAGGGCAGCCGGCGAAAGCATGGGGCAGGCATTCAGCGATGAAGGGCTTGAGTTCGACCTGCATGTCTCACGTATCAATACCGACGGTGCCGTAGTGCAGGAGCCATTATGAAATTTGTAAGCACAAACGGAAAAAGCCGGCCGGCCACATTTCTGGAAGCGATGAAGAGCGGGCTGGCGCCTGACGGCGGACTCTACGTTCCCGAAAGGGTGCCTCAGCTTGAAAACGATCTGCTGATCCGGTTTCCGGAATTTGATTTCAGGGAGATAGCACTCGAAATGGCACGCCCCTACCTGGAGGATGAGATTGGCACGGATGCCTTACTCAGGGTCATTGATGAAGCATTTAATTTTCCGATTGAGCTGGTTGAGACAAAAAAGAGCTCCTTTGTGTTGGAACTGTTTCACGGGCCAACACTCGCGTTTAAGGATTTTGGTGCCCGCTTTATGGCTCGGCTTTTCTCCGAAATAGCCAGGGAAAAAGGTGAAAAGACGACCATACTGGCAGCAACCTCAGGGGATACCGGAAGCGCAGTAGCCAGCGGATTTTTCAATGTTCCGGGCGTGAACGTTGTGGTACTCTATCCAAAAGGGAAAGTGAGTTCCCTGCAGGAGAAACAGTTTACAACCCTGGGTTCCAATATCACGGCTGTTGAAGTCGAGGGTGTGTTTGATGACTGTCAGAATCTGGTTAAAAAGGCGTTTTTGGATCCGGGGCTCAATCAAAGATGCAATCTCAGCTCGGCCAACTCAATTAATATTGCAAGGCTGCTTCCGCAGTCGTTTTACTATGCGTATGCCACTGCACAACTTCAAAAGAGAGGCGTTGATACTCCGGCCTTTTCGGTTCCAAGCGGCAATTTTGGGAACCTGACGGCAGGGTTGATTGCAAAACGAATGGGGGTTCCTGCCGGCAGGTTTATTGCAGCTACCAATCGCAACGATGTCGTGCCGAAATATCTTGACGGAAATGAATTTCATGCCCTGCCATCAAAACAGACTATCTCCAATGCCATGGATGTGGGCAATCCGAGTAATTTTGCCAGAATCAGGCACCTGTTTGGCGGGGATGATCAGAATGTGCGCAGGCAGATTGCGGGCTACTCATTTTCGGACGATGAAACCCGCAGCACCCTTCGAAAAGTTTATGAAACGTCCGGGTATATTCTCTGTCCTCATACTGCGGTTGGTTACAGGGCAGCCGAACTGTTTCGGAAAAGGGTTGAAAACAGACCGGCCGTTACACTGGCAACGGCCCATCCGGTCAAATTCAGTGAGGTCATCGAGCCGGTGATCGGCAGAAAAGTTGAGATACCGGAACGGCTGAAACCGGTTCTTCAAAAAGAGGGAAACTCTGTCTCCATCCCGGCAGATTACAACAGCTTTGCCAAACTGCTTACAGAGCTTCAGGAATAATCCGGTTTGTCTTCAGACAGGCTGAGCGGTTATCTCAGCGGCATCAGGATGATGTCTTCAAAGTCAAGATCGGCCAGCTCAAAAAAAGGTTCAGCGATCTCTACAATCTCCTCATCTGAATAGTCTTGCAACCCTTCCAGTTCAACATAGAGGATATCATTGTGATCGTCTACCGAATAGCGTGCGTCGGTCGACTCAAATCCCTCTTTCAGGGTATTTACCAGGTATTCTACATCTTTTTCCCATGAGGAGAGGGCTTCTTCTTCATTTTGTTCAGACATCTGTTCTTTCTGATCTATATTTTATGGGTTGATTGCGAAGAGATTTTGCAATCTCACCGTTTAAATTTATCAATGAGTTCAAAATATGAATCCATCCATTAAAAAATTAGCACGAATTGCAGAGAAGGAATCCCGAACGGTAATTGGGTTAATGTCGGGGACTTCGCTGGACGGATTGGATATTGCACTTTGCGAGATCGAGGGGAGTGGGCCGGAGACGGAGGTGAGTCTGCTGAAGTTTATCACAAAACCGTATCTCAAAAAAGAGAGAGAGAAGCTCCGGAAAGTCACCTCTGTTGATCAGGTTTCTCTGAAAGATTTATGTTTTGTGCACACCTGGCTGGGACAGCTTCATGCGGATATGATTTTAGAAGCTCTGTTTGAGTGGAATATAAAGCCGGAGAAAGTAGACTGCATCGGGAGTCACGGACAGACTATTTATCATCTGCCCAACCGCGACCTGAACGGAGAGGAAACTCCGCTGAACTCAACACTTCAGATAGGCGACGGTGACCACATTGCGGTAAATACCGGAATTCTGACCATCAGCGATTTTCGCCAGAAACACACTGCTTTGGGTGGTGAGGGTGCTCCGATGGCGCCTTTGGTGGATGAGTGGTTGTTTGGTGATAAAAAAGAGCATCGTATTCTGCT
Organism: Rhodohalobacter sp.; assembly: GCA_050486245.1. Lineage (GTDB taxonomy): Bacteria > Bacteroidota > Rhodothermia > Balneolales > Balneolaceae > Rhodohalobacter. The sequence goes on along the minus strand of JBJHCX010000052.1, from coordinate 10,707 downwards.
GAACATCGGAGGAATAGCGAACTATACGTTTATGCCGGCCGCAGAAGAGAAAGGTTTAAAGAAGTTTTCGACAGATACTGGACCCGGTAATACTTTGATTGATGCCGTTGTGAAGACGAGATTTGATAAGCCGTTTGACAGAGGCGGGAAAATTGCAGCTTCCGGGAATGTGATCAAACCGATGCTGAACAAAATGATGGAGGATTCATGGTTTCAAAGTGATGATGAGAAGTCGACAGGTCCGGAGTATTTTAATTTGAAATGGATCAGGGAGAAGGAGGAGCTGGCGGGATTTTCAGGATCTGATATTTCCGATAAAGATATGGTAGCCACGGTTACGGAGCTGACGGCACAGACAATTGCGGAGAGTATCCGAAGTCACACACCTGATGGCTTCCCGATGGTGATCTACCCAAGCGGGGGAGGTGCGCATAACCGTTTTCTGATGGAGAGAATCTCGTACTATTTAGATCAAGCTGATATAAGAGCATTTGCAGAGCTGGGGTTTTCGCCTGATGCGAAAGAAGCCGTAATTTTTGCAGTGTTAGCGAATGAGACGATAACAGGGTACGGGTTCAATTTCAGTACAAAATATGGATCAGATCAAAACATCCACTTTGGGAAGATTTCGTTTCCAACTTAGCATTTAACAATCTCTCCAAGGGTTTCGAACCCTTGGAGAGATTGTTGTTAGATAAAATTATCCTCTTGCACCAGCAAACCCTCCATTGCATCAATCAGCTCACTCCGGATAGGCGCACCTACAATCTGGGCGACAGATCGTCTGGGAAATATCGGCTTTACCAATGATGATTATCTTGAATTCGATGGCACTTCTGCTGCAACACTGCCGGAATTTAGCAGGGTCAAAGGTTCTACGAGTGTTTCTTCCGGAGTTACACTCACGATTGCATCCGGAGAGGTAACCGTTATTAAAGGCAGTATAAGCGGAACCAACAGCAACATACATGATTATGGCTGGGAAGGGGTTTATGCCAACGGCGGCTCCTTTGTACAAGGCCCGGACGTGATGTCTCTGGAGGATAATGTATCGAGTTCCCTGCGGCTGGGCGGTTCATCCTATATGCAGCTTGCTTTCAGCAGTATTACCAGCAGTGTAGCAGGAAACTACCACGCCCTTGCTATAAATAATTCTACTCTACAAGTCATCGATAACTGGTGGACTAACGACGATACCTCAGGCGGCAATAACATGTAAAAACTTGTAATTAAATTAGGGGGGGTAAATCGATTGGGCTTTTACAGTTGAAAGGAGTAGACTAATACACGATAGAGCCAACTGCCGGACAATCGTTTACCAAGATCAGCGGCGTATTGAAACAGGTTCATCAGTAGATAAAAATTCGCCCTATGTCCATCCATCAGGATTATAAAGAAAATTTAAAAAATCGTTATCCATACATTTACTATATACGGATGCTCCATAATACCTTCAAGAAATGACCTGGTTAAAAACTTTACAATATGTCTACAAAAAAAATAATTACTACAGTAATTCTAATTCTATTTTGTACTTCATGCAGTTTGTTTGGGAGTAAAAAAAATTATAACTGGGAGGATTTAGGCTTCCCAGAACAAACGGTATATAAACTATTTATTGATGGAAATGATATTTATGCTGCCGCCGGTCATGACGGACTTTGGATGCGAAGTATGAAAAATTCCGATAACTGGGAATATCTTGGAGGCAGTATTGAGGATGGCGAACGACATTTTGAGTCCGGTGTTCAAGCTGTAGATGTATATCAGGGCAGGATTACTATCGGGTATACTTCTCCACCCGAACTCGAGAACGGTGATCGTATCGGTTTATGGTGTTCAGAGAATAAAGGAATTGAATGGCAGCCTTGTGATGAGGGTGTCCGAGAGGATCTTGTTTCTGAATCTTGGAGTGACATTCGTACCATTCAGCGTTCACCATATAATACCGAAGATATCATAGTCGGAAATGGCAGTGTATATATATCTATCAATAATGGAGAGCTATACAATCGAATTTATCCGGAACCGAATTCTTCTTCATTCGTGCGAAGCTTGTACTTCGGCTTAAAATGGCACCCTACAGATGATGCAGTAGTTTGGGCTTATGGAGAAACCAATAGATTTCAACCATGGTTGATGAAAACAGAAGATTCTGGGCAGAGTTGGTTTATATTTAATCAAATTAATATACCCCCTGGCAATGCATTCTACTCCCTTACGATTGACCCGATAAACCCTGACATCATCTACCTAGGCGCACAGGGAGCTGTATTACGATCAACAAAAGGTGGAGAAGAGTGGATGGGAGAAGAGCCTGTACCCGCATTGTTTACAGATGATCGTGGTAATTTTTTCTACGCCCTGCAGACACATCCTACCCGTGGAGGAGTCCTTTTTGCCGCAGCGGCCGGAAGGCTGTATGGTTCTGTAAACCATGGAAATACGGTTAATCTTATAAATACACCGGAGAAACTCACTTTTATCTTGGATATGAGGTACGATCCCGCAACGAATATGCTGTACGCAGCCGGGGACGGCGGTGTGTTCAGGCTGCGTAATCCGCTTAAGGCTATTCCATAACCGTGGAATAATACAGGCTATTTGGCTGTATTCAGTAAAAACAAAAACCTAAAGAGGTAACAATCATGAAACAATATATGCTCTGGAAATATACCTTCATGGTTATTTTTATCCTTGTATTTAGTATAACCCACGAATCTTTTGCTCAGGATCGTGTGGAACGTGTAGGAGATCAGCTTTATCAACAAATAAATGATGACTGGTTCTATCTCACGGAAGTAGCCGACACCGTACGTTTTTCACCCGAAAGGATTATCGTTAAACTAAAAGACAACGCAGGTGAAATCACACATTTCAAGCACAATCTACAATTGAGTGATCTTGAAGTTGCAGCCGGGCCGACGAGTGGTGGATTTTATGTTTTACATATCCCTACAACTAGCCGTGGTTTCGAGGTTAAGAGAACGTTAAAAGCGAACGCCGACGTAGAATCCGTAGAGTTTTCCATTTACGGTAAGCGTATGAGTATTCCCAACGATGACAAATGGTCTGATCAGTGGAATCTTCCACAGGTTAACATGTCAAATACATGGCAAATAACCAAAGGTAATCCGGATGTGGTGGTGGGGATTATTGACAGTGGAGCTCAATTAAACCATCCTGAATTGCAGAATTGAATCTGGTCAGGGGTTGGATACAATTTCCTTAACCCCGGATTACCACCAAATGATATCGACAGCCACGGCACAATGGTTTCCGGAATCGCCGGTGCTGAAACTAATAATAATATTGGCGTTGCCGGAGTTTCCGGCTGCTGGGATAGTAGTTCAGGCACTCGGTTAATGATTTTGAAAGATGGAGATCAACAGCCAGATGTTTTTCTATCATCGCAAGCGATCGAATGGGCCGCCGATAATGGTGCTATAGTTATTAATATGTCCACTGGTTATAGCTCAAACTCCGGAGTACTACAATCAGCAGTTAATTACGCAACGAACCTTGGAGTTACTATTGTCGCTTCAACCGGCAATAATGGAGGCGACACAAGCAATGATAAATCCATTCGTTATCCGGCTAAATATTCAAACACAATAGCGGTTGGTGCCACAGTAGAAGATGACACAAGGTGGATTGATACTAATGTGACCTGGCAAGGTAGTGCAATAGGCCCGGAACTTGATTTAATGGCACCCGGTGGTGCACCTATAATTTGGACTACAGGTTTAAATAGCAGTTATACATTGTTTGGAGGAACCTCAGCTTCTGCTCCGTATGTAGCAGGTGTAGCCGGTTTAATGAAAAGCGTTAACCCCAATCTAACCCCTTCCCAGATTCGCACCATCCTCCAAAACACGGCCGATTGGGAATCCCATATGAATTCCAACGAATACGGCCACGGTCGCCTCAACGCTTATGAAGCCGTAAAATACGCCATGCCTAAATCTAATAATCATAGTTTTACATCGTCTCAAACGTTATCAAATGCATTATTTATATCAGGCAGTTCTACTATTGCTTCAGGTGCAATGATTTCGGTCGCTGAAGGCACTGCTTTGATTATAGAAGGTAGTGTGAACACATTTGGAACAAGCTCTACTATACATGTGGAAGGCTTGTTGGATATTGAAGAATCAGCAAATATAAGCAATGTAAATATTGATGTAGGTGCTAACGGCATGGTGATGATTCGGGAGGGTGCCTCTATAAGTAATGGAGCGATTGAAGTAGCCTCCGGCGGCGAGCTTGTGATCCGGGAAGGGGCCACGCTTAGCTTTGGCAGTGGTCAGGGTATTTTATCGGATGGCACAATCAGTGTATCCGGCAGCCAGGCCAGCCCCGTTGTGATGGAAGCCTCCGGGAGCTCGTATTGGGATGGGGTACACCTGTACGGAAGTAGTGGCGGTTTCCATCATCTTCGTATTGATGGAGCGGTTAACGGGCTCAGTATTTATAATTCAAACAATGTCGGAATTTCAAATACCGAGATTACCGGCAGCCAGTTCCATGGAATGCACTTTTCTTCCAGCAACAATGTTCTTATGAGTGACCTGAACATTAGCCAAAACGGAAGTGTCGGGATCTATGTAGACGGTGGAGATGCCACCATCAGCCACGGAAACATACATGATAACGGCTGGGAAGGGGTTTATGCCAACGGCGGCTCCTTTGTACAAGGCCCGGACGTGATGTCTCTGGAGGATAATGTATCGAGTTCCCTGCGGCTGGGCGGTTCTATACCCTTGGAGGGTTTGTTGTTAGATTTTTAACCCACCCGCTCCAGCAAATCCTCCATCGCATCAATCAGCTCACTCCGGATTGGCATGGATCTCTCAAAAATCTCCGTCTGTCGCTCCAGGTACTCCTTTCTCCCTGTTTCAGTCTCAATTTTAATCGGCTCCAGGCCAAACTCTCTTGCATCATACGGACTGGCCTGCATATCCACTTTTCGCGTTTCAACGGCGTTAAAAAATGCTTTACGAATCACTTCACTGGAAATCCACGGATAGAGTTTAAATGCCCATTTATAAAGATCCATATTTGTGTGAAGACAGCCCGGCTGTTCCATCTCCTGGAATTTATCCCGGCTCAGCTCATTCCGGTTCATCGGTTTTGCTTTGTCGGTAAAGAATCGGAACGCATCAAAATGGGTGCAGAGCAGGGGGCGTGATTCCACAAAATCCGCAACCTCGTCGTCTGTCAGGCGCAGGGGGATCTGTTCATGGCGAACTTCTCCGGCGCGGTAGACCATAGCCCATTCGTGCATGCCGAAACACCCGTAAAATGGTTTTTTGTCCGAACTGTTTCGAAGCAGGCCGAGGGTCCACTTCAGGGATTTTATCCGTTTTTTGGGAAAATGTGAAGCATCCAGATAAGCTCTGTCTGATTCAACCGTCAGTTCGGATACTTCAGGAAGTGAGCTGCCGGGGCTGATTTGAAGTGATGTGCTCAGCCCGGGCGACCATCGCAGCAGGTGTGAGGGGCGAAACGCATAATACTCAAAAAGGAAATCGAGTACAGGGTCTTTCTGCTGCATCGATCTTTTCTTGAGATAGGGATTGAGAAGTTCACCCAACTCTGCCTCATGGCGGCTTTTTCGCTCCATCCAGGTTTCTTCAGAAAGATGGCTGATCACAACGGGACTCGATATGTTACCTGCGGCTGAATTCATGAGCGTAAAAATATCACTCTTAGGGTTGCGATGCGAAACTGAAAAAGGTAAACTCTTTGAAAGTCACGGATATGTTTAAAGAGATTATTCACTTTTTGCTGCATTTGCGGCTGCACTATCAGTTTTTCATCCTCTCCGGAGGTTATCTTCTGGGCGGGGTGATGGCAACAGAGGTCAGCCAGGTGCCGTTTTGGCTGCAGTTTTTAAATGTACACATCTTGCTGTTTGGCGGGGCAACAGCTTTTAACTCCTTTTGGGATAAAGACGAAGGGCCTATTGGCGGACTCAAAAACCCTCCCAAGATGACACCTTGGATGCGCGTGGCGTCACTTGGCATGATGGCCGCGGGGTGGTTGTGGTCGGCCCTGTTTGGATGGATATACTTTTCGGTCTACGGAGTGAGCCTGATTCTGTTTTGGCTCTACTCGACCCCTGTGGCCCGCTGGAAAGGGCACCCCCACCTGAGCCTGGTGGCGATTGCTGTGAGCACGGGGTTCAATTCCGTACTGTTGGGGGTAATCGCTGCAGGCGGTTCGATCGGCTTGGCCGAGATTCTGGCGGCAGCAGGTGCATCACTGATACTGCTGAGCCTCTATCCGGTATCCCAAATTTTTCAAACGGAAGAGGATCAAAGACGCGGAGACCGCACCTTTGCAGGTGTGTATGGCATCAAAGGGGTAAAAACCTTTTTCAGGGGATGCTACTTCAGCGGCCTTCTGGTCATGGTCTCCGGAATTTATTTGGCCTTTCCCGGATTGGGACTCTTTTTCTTCATAACAGGTTTAATTTCAGGGGCTATTTTAACACGATATGTGCAAAAACTGAAAGGAGTGCAAAACGAATACGGTTTTGTGATGAAAATGAAATTCTTTGCATCCCTCTCATTTGTACTTTTCCTTCTGGCACTGAACCTGTTGCGATACGAACCCATTGGCAGTGCCGTGTTTAGAATTCAATTTTGATTCATTTATTATGATAGAGGTTAGAGAAGCTGCTATTACACCTGAAACCCTTGAAGAGGCGTTTACCTACCCGGAATACAGATCACATATTGATCACCTGCTGGAGCAGCAGAAGACAACGGGTGAAAACCATTCGGATGTGATGCTGCACTATACAAAGATGAATGTACACCGGATGAGACGACTGGACAGAACCGTTGAAGTAGCAGAAATTATAGATAATGTTCAGCGCCCGATGATCTGGCTTGTGTTGACTGAAGCGTGGTGCGGCGATGCAGCCCAAATCATACCGGTAATCCATAAAATGGCAGAACGAAACAACCATATCAGCCTGAAACTGATCCTGCGGGACCGGCATTTGGAGATCATGGATCAATTTTTGACAAATGGGAAAAGCCGGTCCATTCCCAAGCTGATCTCACTGGATGCAGAGACGGGGGAGGTGCTGGGTGACTGGGGTCCGCGGCCGGAACCCGCCCGATTGTTAATGGATGAGTGGAAAACGGAAGAGGATACCGATTACCGTATCATCGCTGAACGCCTTCACAAATGGTATGCCGTTGATAAAGCGCGATCCATTCAAAAGGAGCTGGCATCTGAAATTAAAAAGTGGGAAAACAGATAGGATATGGAGTCGCCCGATTCAGCATCATTTTACCGTCATATAGCACAAACCAGTGATCAGCCCATGGGCCTGGAAGTAGACCGTGCCGAGGGCTGCCATATTTATACGAAGGATGGAAGGAGTTATCTGGATCTGATATCCGGCATTGCGGTCAGCAGCCTGGGGCACCGCCACCCGAATGTGATCCGGGCAATCGAGAGGCAGCTTAAACGCCATCTGCACGTCATGGTTTACGGAGAGTACATACAGGAACCGCAGAGCAAGTTTGCTCAGCTTCTTACCGATCAGCTGCCCGATACACTGGACCGTGTCTATTTTGTTAACAGCGGAACCGAAGCCAATGAAGGGGCGTTAAAGCTGGCCAAGAAGTATACCGGCCGGCATAAATTTGTCGCATTTCACAACAGTTATCACGGGGATACTCACGGGTCGCTGAGTGTTACCGGAAGGGATATCTACCGCGATCCCTATAAGCCGCTGCTTCCCGATGTTCACTTTATCGATTTTAACAATCCGGATCAGCTTGACATGATCGATGAAGAGACCGCGGCTGTAGTGATGGAGCCGATACAGGGTGAGGGAGGGGTTATTCCGGCAGATCAAGAGTGGCTCAAAAGTGTCAGAAAGCGGTGTGATGAGTCCGGCGCACTGTTAATTTTTGATGAGATACAGACCGGATTCTACCGCACCGGGTCCCTTTTTGCATTTCAGCATTACGGAGTGGTGCCCGATATCCTCACCCTGGCCAAAGCGATGGGTGGCGGCATGCCGATGGGGGCATTTGTCTCATCATCCGAAATATTTGAAGAGTTTAGGCATAATCCGCCGCTCAACCATGTGACGACATTTGGAGGCCATCCGGTCTGTTGTGCAGCGGCTCATGCCAACCTGGAGACACTTTTGGAAGGAGATTTCACAGCCAAAGCCACCTCCATCGAAAAGATCGCCCGTGAAGAGCTGCAGGGTGACGGAATTGCAGAGGTGCGCGGCCGGGGCGGAATGCTCGGCCTGCAGCTTCGCGATGCCGATCTGACTCAAAAGGTGGTTCAGCGATGTTTTGTAAGAGGGATCATTCTGGGGTGGACACTTCACTCAAATTCCCTGATCAGGATTGCCCCGCCGCTGATTATTCAGGAGGAGGTGCTGAGGCCGGCATTGCAGGAGATCCGGAAAGCGGTGCAGCGGTACAGCTGACCCTGCATGCGGCTGCAGGGATGGATGAGAGGCAAGTCTCATTTTTTTCGCTTTATAATAGATGAAGGCAACCGACAAAATAAAACATCTGACTTATGCGAAAATTCATACTGGCTATTGCAGCCACAATCACATCGATCTATATGCTGGTGTCATGCAGCACGATTCAGGAAGCCACTTATCGCGGGGTATCCACGGCGGTGGGAGAAGCGGTTGAGAGAGAAGTTTATCGCGGGGTGAGCAGCATGCTTGCCGGTTATACCAGCGGCATGCTCTATCAGCTGGCGTACACGCAGGCCTTCATGGTTGGAGGCTATGCAATAGGAGGTGAAGACTTTAATGAAGGCCAGGGGTCTACCTGGCGTATCGAGGCGACCGACGGTGAGGCGACCAACAGCTTCACGACCGAACGGGCGCTGCTGAAAAAAAATGATGACGGGTCGAGCTGGTGGTATCTGAGGTACCAGCCCGAAGGTGAAGATGCCATCGAGTATGAGATTAAAATGAATGCATCAATGCAGCCGCTTGAGATGTATATGAAGAATCCGGAATCGGGTGAGGTTGATCACCATGAATTTGACATCCATGATCAGGACCGTGAGATGGATGAGCAGCAGAAGCTGGAAGAGGATGGATATTACACCGGTTATTTTCACCTGGAAGATTGGGAGCAGTATCGCGAAGGTACCGAGCGTTTCCGTGTCGGATCGTTTACGTTTGATGCCACGATTCTGTTCTATGACGGCCAGACCGAAGATGAAGATGTGGAAGTGCGGTGGTGGGTGGCCGAAGGCGTGCCGGGTGAACTGCTCAGGTATGAGATGAGGCAACTCAGCCAGCCCGGGGGAGCCAGCGGTGAGATGATCGACCTGAGAGATGATTACCGTCCAAAGTTTGCCTCCTGGTAACGCAGACAGAACTTCTGCTCGTAAAACAAGACATCGGTATAAAAAATTAGCAGCTCTCCGTTCAAAGAGAGCTGCTAAATATCATCTACAGACGGCTATTACCCCATTTGCACTTTTAACTTACTTTTATCAAGAAATTCCTGCAATAAGTAAAAGGCTGTAATTTTAATTACGTAGAAATACGTAGCCGTCTTGGATTAGGTAATTTCTTTCTTTTCAAGTGCATAGCGCACCAGTGCCGCCGTGTTTTTGATTTTAAGCTTGTTCATGAGGTTTGACCGGTGGGTTTCGACGGTGCGCGGACTAATATAGAGCATCTGGGCAATTTCGGAACTGGTGTATCCTTCGGTAATCAGGTTGAGAATTTCAGTCTCCCGCTTGGTAAGGGGCTTGCGGCCGGCGGCCGGTTTTTTAGCCTGGTCTGCATATTTGTCGGCCATCACCCTCGACACGGTTTTGCCAAAAGCCTTCTCACCGCGCGAGACATCCCTTGCGGCGCTAATGAGCTCGTCGGCACTGCAGTTCTTTGTCAGATATCCCTTCACACCGGCCTTGAGCGATTGATTGAGATGCGTTACATCGGTAGAATAGGTCAGGACAATGACGTTGGGATCGGGATTGCTTTTTTTGAGCATCTCCAGGATTTCATGAATGTTCGACCCTTCCAGGTTGGATGAGATAATGCATACGGCTTCAGGGTGGTTTTGATAGAGCTGAATCAGGTTCCTTACCTTGTTTGGGGATCCCGCTATTTGAAAAGACTTGTGGCTGTTGAATATATCTTTCAAGCCATGTCGATAGACATCAAAACTTTCAGCTATGATAACCTTGATTTTCCCCATAAAATCATGGTGAGTTGAAATGGGTTGGACAATGAATATACTTTTTTATTTGAAAAAGTAAAGTATTTCAATATTAAAATTGATGAATGTTCTGATCTAATACCTTTACGCCTAACTTTTTTTATCAAAGTCCCTTGAGCAGGAGAGAGAGGCCAAGGAGGCTTTTTGCACTCCAGAGAACGGTTCTGGCCCAGTTCGAACGTGTCAGCAGCTGCACGTTTTCTGGTGAGTAACCTTTCGTTAACCGTTTGTGTAAGGGGGTCATGAACAGAAATGTAATCAGCCAGATCAGCAGCACCGCGATGAGGCCGGCAAGGTGCAGCGTGACGTTTGAATCGGAATAGAGGACCAGTATGGCCGAAGTGACCAGCTCTGTCACCATCAGCGGTATGGCGATGAAGGAAATTCTCTGCTGATGAAAGGCCATCGAACGGCCAAAACGGTTCGGGTCAATAAAGGTAAAAAACGGGTAATGAACCAGCTG
>JBJHCX010000051.1:0-13952 GCA_050486245.1 Rhodohalobacter sp. | reverse complement strand
CAGACAGGCCGGGCTTTATTTATTTTTACAAACCGGTTCTGTTTATCTATGTTAATTCCACATGTTAACATAAAACTCAAATTCAGGTTGTTCTATGAATAAACTGCTTACGATATGTGTGATGTTGTGCCTGTGTGTATTGAACCTGCAAGCACAAGATCGCCCGCATGTTTTTGAAGGTGCGGAAATCATTCCGATCGCGGGTGATCCGATCCCCAATGGTGTGATGATTGTTCAAAACGGGAAAATAGAAGCGGTGGGTGCATCCGGTTCACTCTCAATACCGCGAAATGCTGTAAGGGTTGATGTTTCGGGTAAAGTCATTATGCCGGGACTGGTTGATACTCATTCTCATATTGGCGAAGGTGATGGTGGCGACCGCTCGGCAACCCTTCATCCGGATGTCCGCATAATGGATACCATTGATCCGCGTAGCAAAACATTCAACAAAGCGATGGCCGGCGGCGTGACCACCGCCAACATCATGCCCGGCTCCGGCCACTTGATGAGCGGGCAAACCGTCTATGTAAAGACCAATCCGGCAAATACCATCGAACAGATGCTCATTATGGCAGATGAAGAGAATGGGATTTATGGCGGACTGAAAATGGCCAACGGAACAAACCCTCTTCGATCAGGAGGGACACCGGGAACCCGGGCCAAATCGGCCGCAATGGTCAGGTCTTTATTTCTGCAGGCCCAGGACTATCAGCGAAAAATAGCCGAAGCGGAAGGAGATCCTGAAAAAATGCCGTCGCGAGACCTGCAGATGGAAACTCTGGTTGAAGTGCTCGAGGGCAAACGAATCGTACATAACCACACACACCGCCATGACGATATCCTTACGGCAATTCGCCTGTCTGAGGAGTTCGGATATCGTATGGTACTGCAACATGTCAGTGAAGCATGGAAAGTTGCCGAAGAGATTGCAAACTCCAATGTGATTGGAGCCTCCATCATTGGCCTCGACTCACCGGGCGGAAAGATGGAAACGATCGAAATTTTTGATATTAACGGCCGTGAACTTGAAAAGGCCGGGGCAGATGTCGCCTTCCATACAGACGACCCTATTGTTGACTCCAGGTTTTTTATCCGAATGGCTGCAATGGCTGTCAAAGAGGGTATGAGCCGTGAAAAAGCACTGGAGGCGTTGACGTTGGCCGGTGCCAGGATGATGGACCTTGACGATCGTATCGGATCTCTTGAAGAGGGTAAGGATGCCGACTTCCTGATTCTGTCTGGTGACCCGTTCAGCGTCTATACACATATAGAACAGACCTGGATTGAGGGTGAAAAGGTGTGGGATCGTGAAGACCCTGAAGATCGTAAATACGCAACCGGGGGATACGATATTTTCCGTGCATCCACTTACCATTCACACCAATAAGGAGGCCGGACTATGAGAATCAAAACAATTGATGTCATGAAACAGATTTATTTGTTAGCAGGAGCAGCTCTTTTTACCATTCTGGCTTCGTTTTCGCTGCTTTCGGAAAGAGCAGAAGCACAAATTGCCGTAAAAGGCGAAACCGTCTACACAATGGCCGGAGATGCCATCCGGGACGGCGTGGTTCTGATCAGGGATGGAAAAATTGAAAATGTAGGCCCCGCCAACCGTGTCAGGATACCCGGCGGATATGACATTTATGAGGCGAAAGTGGTGACTCCCGGGTTAATTGATGCACGCTCGGTTGTAGGCCTTGCCGGTTACTACAACCAGCAGCACGATCAGGATCAGCTGGAAACCTCATCGGCAGTGCAGCCGGAACTGAGGGCATCCGATTCCTATAACGCACGGGAATTCCTGGTTGGGTACCTCAAAGAGCACGGAATTACAACGATCCATACAGGGCACGGTCCGGGTGCGGTCATAAGCGGGCAGATGATGCTCGTCAAACCAACCGGAACAACGATAGATCAGGCCCTTGTTCAAGACGGCACCATGCTGTCTATGACGCTGGGATCAGGTGTGCGCAGAAACTTCAGCTCACCCGGCACCCGTTCCAAAGCCGTGGCTGTATTGCGCCAGGAGCTGATACGGGCACAGGACTACGCACAAAGGCGGGCAGATGGCGAAACGAATGGAACAGACCTGAAATCGGAAGTGATGGCCGATCTGATCGACGGAAAAGTCACCGCCCTGGTCCATGTGCAGACATCCAGTGATATTATGACGGCACTTCGAATTCAGAGAGAATTTGGATTCCCGATGGTGCTGGAAGGCGCCGCAGAAGCGTACCTGGTTCTGGATGAGATTAAAGAGGCCGGTGTGCCGGTTATTATTCACCCTGCGATGGCTCGTCCCGGCGGAGACCTGAAGAACCTAAGCTTTGAAACAGCCGCCAAACTGCAGGAAGCCGGAGTTCCGGTAGCGTTTCAGAGCGGATATGAAGGGTATGTGCCCAAAACCCGCGTAGCACGGTATGAAGCTGCAATTGCCGCTGCCAACGGCATGGGAATGGAACAAGCACTCTACGCCATGACAGCCGGTGCTTCCAAAATACTCGGCATTGACGATCGCGTGGGAACCCTGGAGCGTGGAAAAGATGCCGATGTGGTACTTTTCGATGGCGACCCGTTCGAATATCTGACACGGGTTGAAACCGTGATCATTGACGGCAATATCGTTCACACACACAAGTAATCCTCTCTTTTGCCGGCCGGATTTTTCGAAATCCGGCCGGTTTATTTTTCAGAACGATCCCGACCCGCCTCCCTGTTCTGTTGGTGCTGAAGAGAATGGCATCCGGAAAGATTGCAGTGAAAAATGACGGTTTTCTGCATGATAATTCGTATTTTTCAAGATTTGAAATGAACCCCATCATATGTGCGATTCAGACGTAAGAACCCCATCCCAAATTTCAAAAAACGGGTCTGGCAACTCCGGGCGGCCGATTGTCGTAAAAGGAGCACGTGTTCACAATTTAAAGAACATCGATGTTGAAATTCCCCGAAACAAATTGACGGTGGTTACGGGTGTGTCGGGTTCTGGGAAATCAAGCCTGGCATTTGATACGATCTATGCTGAAGGTCAGCGCCGCTATGTGGAAAGCCTTTCCAGTTATGCACGTCAGTTTCTGGAGCGGATGGATAAGCCCGATGTCGATATGATGCAGGGGATATCACCGGCCATGGCCATCCAGCAGAAGACCACTACCAGCAACCCGCGCTCTACGGTCGGAACCTCGACCGAGATCTATGACTACCTGCGCCTGTTATATGCCCGGGTTGGGCAAACGATCTCCCCAAAATCGGGCAAGCAGGTTCAGAAAGACACCCCCGGAACAATCATCCGTGAGCTTTTTGAAGAGCTGAAAGAGAAGACGAAATTCTATGTGCTCTTTCCAATTGAACTGAGGGAAGGGAGGCAGTTGAAGGAGCATCTTGGCGTACTCAGGGAGAAAGGGTTTACGCGACTGCTTAACCGAAATGATGAATCGATTACCGATTTGGGTTCAGAAGATATCAACTTCGACCTGATCAGCCCGGATACCCATCGAGTGCTGGTTGACCGGTTATCGCTGAAAAAAGACGACGAGGGCAGGAGCCGGCTGGCCGACTCTATCGAAACCGCCTTCCGTGAAGGCAACGGCCGGTGTTCGGTGAAAGTTCGTAATGGCGAGGAGTATCCCTTCAGTGAACGGTTTGAGCGTGATGGAATGGAGTTTCTGGAGCCGACACCGCAAATGTTCTCATTTAACAACCCGTTTGGGGCCTGCGATACCTGCGAAGGATTTGGACGGGTTGCCGGTATCGATGAAGATCTTGTGATTCCCGATCACGACAAGTCGATCCGGGCAGGTGCTGTTGCACCGTTCGACTCCCCGAAATTCAGTAAATATCTGCGAGACTTTGTGAAAGTGGCCGCTAAAATGCAGCTCCCCATCGATCAGCCCTACAAAGAGCTCGATAAAGAGACCAAACGTATTTTATGGCATGGCAAAGATGGCTACGCCGGGATCTACGGCTTTTTTGAGGATGTGAAAAGCCAGTTCTATAAAGTGCACATGCGTGTACTCTACTCCCGATACCGGGGCTATAGCCGCTGTCCCGATTGTGAAGGATACCGGGTTCGTAAAGATGCACAATATGTGAAAGTGGGTGGGTTGCACGTCGGAGAGGTTTCTGAAATGACCATCGGCCATGCCAGAACATTTGTCGATGAGCTGAAACTCTCCGAATTTGAGCAGAATGTTGCAGGTCAGATTCTGTATGAAATACGAAAAAGGCTAAAATACCTGGATGAGGTTGGGCTCGACTATCTGACACTCGATCGGCTAACCAATACCCTGAGTGGCGGAGAATCGCAGCGTATCAGCCTGGCCAACTCCCTCGGAAGCTCCCTCATCGGAAGCCTGTATGTCCTGGATGAACCCACAATCGGGCTGCACCCCAGAGACAATGACCGGCTGATCAATATCCTAAAGTCACTGCGTGATATCGGGAATACGGTTCTGGTTGTAGAGCACGATCCCGAAATGATCAAAGCGGCTGATCACATCATTGATATCGGGCCGTTTGCAGGAAGTTACGGCGGAGAGGTTGTGTTCTCCGGGCCCTATAAAAAGCTGCTCAATGCCGGTACACTGACCGGAAAATACCTGAGCGGAAAAAAAGAGATTCCAATTCCTGAAAAACGGAGAAAAGGAAATGGTAACACCGTTCGTGTGGAAGGAGCCTCGGAAAATAACCTGAAGAGCATAGATGTGGAATTTCCGCTCGGAAAACTGGTCTGTGTGACCGGTGTCTCCGGTTCCGGTAAATCGACCCTCGTTCACGATACGCTCTATGCAAGCATTCAAAAAGAGCTGGGCACCTGGAAAGAGAAAGTAGGCCGCCATCGAAATATTGATGGCCTGCGCCATATTGAATTTGTGGAAATGGTTGATCAGAGTCCGATTGGCCGATCCACACGCTCCAATCCGGCTACCTATACCAAAGCGTTTGACGGTATCCGCGACCTTTTT
This sequence comes from Rhodohalobacter sp., assembly GCA_050486245.1. GTDB lineage: Bacteria > Bacteroidota > Rhodothermia > Balneolales > Balneolaceae > Rhodohalobacter. The sequence continues at coordinate 8,985 of JBJHCX010000051.1, read as the reverse complement.
GCCAACTCGCGGCAGTCAAAAATTATGGGATATACACCGGGACACTTCTCCTTTAACGTTCCGGGCGGACGCTGTGAATCGTGTCAGGGTGAGGGGGTACAGAAAATTGAAATGCAGTTTATGGCAGATATCGAACTGGTGTGCGAAGAGTGTGTCGGAACCCGCTTCAGAAAAGAGATACTGCAGGTGCAATACCGAGGAAAAAATATTCATGATGTATTGAATATGAGCGTAAGTGATGCGATTGAGTTTTTTGTAGATGAAACCTCGATTATCTCCAAACTGCAGCCGCTGGAAGATGTTGGCCTGGGCTACCTGAAGCTGGGACAGAGTGCTACGACCCTTTCCGGCGGGGAGGCACAGAGAGTAAAACTGGCTAAATTCCTCTCGAAAACCAATCATGGCCACACCCTCTATTTCTTTGATGAACCCACGACCGGATTGCACTTTGAAGACATTTCAAAACTGCTCAAATCATTTAATGAACTTGTAAATCAGGGCCACTCCGTGATCATCATTGAACATAATCTGGATGTGATTAAATCGGCCGACTGGATCATCGATATTGGGCCTGAAGGCGGATTTGGCGGAGGGCAGGTTGTGGCAACCGGAACACCGGAAGAGATTGCAGAAGTTGAAGCAAGCCATACCGGCCGTTTTCTGAAAGAGATCCTTTAAGTGAAAATTCTCTGAAACATTTTTGTAAAGTTTTCAGTTTATTTACTGTCTTACAATCAAATAAACCTAAAGTGTTCTACTTATGAAGAAGTTAATCACGATCTCGACGGTACTCTTTATGATCTTTTCTGCATCGGCACTGCATGCACAGGATGCAGTTAAAACCGGGGCAAAAGGGGGACTTAATTTTGCATCGATTTCCGATGGGTTTGATACCCGAACCGGATTTGTTGTCGGTGGTTTTGCAAAATTCAACATCCCGGACTCGCCACTCTCCATTCAGCCCGAGGCACTCTACAGCCAGCAGGGCGGGGTGCAAAACGGCAATGAGGTGCGGCTTGACTATTTGCAGGTTCCGGTACTGTTCAAATTTGCAATGAGCCAGACAGGAACCGTTGAACCCAACCTGTTTGCAGGCCCTTATGCAGGTCTCAGGCTCATCGCAGAGCAGGATGGCGGCGGATTCCTGGGCGGTTCAACCAACATTGAAAATCAGACGGAAAGCGTAGATTACGGCCTTGTATTTGGAGGAGGTTTGGATATTGAGGTTGGCAACTCCATTTTTACAATGGATGCACGTTACAACTTTGGCCTGGCCGATGTGTTTAATGAAAGAGATGGGAAACACAGGGTTTTCTCCATTACCTTTGGCATCAGCCTTCCCAGTGGCAGTACCAATTAATACTGAAAAAAAGCCGTGCAGCCTGTACGGCTTTTTTTTATTTCCCGTATTGGGTTTCCTTTTGTCGGAATTTATAACGTTCTTTTTTAAACCGTAAGGGAGAGCAGATATCCTGAATAAAACAAAACACTTAAATAGATAAAGGATGAAACATATAAAATTACCTGTCATGTTAGCAGCCATCCTTGGAATGGCGTTTTTCACAGAAACCGTTAAGGCACAAAGCCCGGTCAATTTTGGAATCAGGGGAGGATTAAATATATCAAACCTGCACGGAGCCGATTTTGACTACGATCCGCGAACCGGAGTTCACGTCGGGGCGGTTTTAGAACTGTCACTGCCGATGATGCCCATAGGCATTGAGAGTGGAGTATTTTATACCCAAAAGGGAGCAGAGGCTGATGATGAAGGGATCACCGGAAAAGTGAAACTCGACTATATTGAAGTGCCGGTTTTGGCAAAAATTCAACTGGGCCCTCCGGGTCCGATTAACCCGCACCTGCTTCTGGGGCCTTACGTTGGGTTTAATGTGAATGCGGAGAGTGAATTTTCTGATGGCGATTCCATGGTTGGAGGAAACCTGGATGATGAAACCAGAGACCTGGAGTTTGGAGCCATTGCGGCTGTAGGGCTCGACTTCAACCTTGGCGTGACCAAACTGAACGCACAGGCCCGATACAGCTATGGTTTTACACCCACTTTTGAAGATGATTTCGATGACGGTGAGCGTAACGCTGTTTTTACCCTTGCAGTGGGTATTATGTTCTAATGAATAAACTGCAGATTTATTCTAAAAAACCCCGGCAGTTAAAACCGGGGTTTTTATTTGACGGCCTGTTTATTAATGTGTCTTTCAAGGAATGATTTGCCGGCACCCTCATTTTAGGTATTATGATCACCAAACTGCTCTATCTAAACTGGAAACTTTTTCTGTCACGTTTGACCAGGTTTCAAACCGTTCTGATGGTGGGTTACAGCCTCTTCCTTTTTATTTTGCTGATTAACCTGATGGGGACAGCCCTGGTCATTGTTTTCATGGATAGCAGTTCGGAACTCAATATGCAGCTCCCCTGGCTTACTCCTGAAATTCATGAACTGATTATCCTGATATTTGCCAACATCTTTTGGGTGCTTCACTTTTCATTTACAAGTACCCGGCTGCTCAATATGGAGGAGAACCGAAAACTGCTGGCATTCGGCTATCCCGCCGGTAAACTGTCATGGCACCTCAACCTGATGGCACTCTATCATCCGGTCAATATTATCTACAATGTAACCTGGCTCATTTTTCTCTCCGTACAGTTACAGAGCGGCTGGAACATTCCGGTATTGGTAACCGCAGTTTTGTTGAATTATGCGATTATTTTTTCGATCAAGCACAGGTTTCTCAGGATGGTAGAGAAACGATTCAAAATCATTGTTTTCAGTTTTATTTTTATCGTTTTTGGAGTCATCTCTGTTCTCGCAATCCTGACAAGGCAAACTCAGGCTATACTCAGTGAAATGGCTGTTTATCTGGCCGGTTTACCGGATCTTTTAACATGGCTGCCCGGCGGACTGCTGCTTCAATCGGCCACCTATGAACATTCACCGCTTCTGACAACGGTACTTCTGCTCTTTACATTTCTGCTTACATTTTTGGTTTTTCGTGACCATTACTACAAAACGAAAGAGGGGCTGCTTAAGCCGGCAGCCATCAAGCTTAAAAAGAAGAGTGGTGCCCTATGGCAGTTTCTCCAAAGATGGCTGGGCAGACATGCAGGTAAGTATTACTTCTATGTCATGACTCATCCGTACAATAAACTGCAGGTCTTTGCAATCGCACTCATACCGCTGGTATACATCCCCATTTTGCTGATGGTTGATTTTGGGGTGGTTTCAATGATCCTGATTGCAACCATGCTGGCGGCAATTCCGGTTGCCCTGCTGGGGATGGGAATGGCCAATATGTTCGGCTATGAACACCGGGAGTTTTTGCTGCATATGCAGATGCCGGTGAGTTTTGAAAAACAGCTGAAAGAGAGGTTTCTGGGAATTATTACAGTTCCGCTTTTTATATTCTATGCAATTACTATTTTTGAGCTTATCTATTTGCCGCAGCTGGGATCGGTATTTTCAATCTACATTGCAAATACGTTCTTTTTTCTCTGTTTTATGCTCATATTCTTATGGAGCTCTTTTTATCAGTATCAACGGGCAAGTTACAGCAGTTTTAGTTTTAAACACCCTGTGATACCCCAAAAGGTAACATTTACCATGTCGGCTGCTATTTTTATACTGGGCTACTCGGTTTTTGTGCCCTTGGGCGACTGGAGTCCGTATCGGCTATGGGTAATGGCTGCATTGATCGTGGCAATTGGAATCTACATTTGGCTTAATTTTGATCTGCTTGCAAAAGCCTTTAAAAGCAGAATTCTCCACCAGTTATGGGGAGAGTATTGAAATAATCGGGGACGGTTTTTGTCTTATGTTGAAGCTATTTATTGAAATAAACGGAAAATTGTGGTGGAGATCCCTGCGCAGTGTAGAGATCGGTGCCGTCATCTTCTACTCTCTTTTTCTTCTTCTGATTTTTGGTCAGTTTCTGGGGGTCGCTTTAACCCTGCTCTTTGCACCCGACCTGGAGGCCGTTAAAGAGGCGTACCCATGGTACACCGAAGAGGTTCAGCTGATGTTTCATCTGCTTTTTGTGAACCTTATCTGGTTCGCCCAGCTCTTCTATACCAAAATCAGCCGACTCCGCCTGAATGATAACCGGAAATTGCTGGCCCTTGGAATGCCGATTCGAAAACTTACGGTTTACCTCAATCTGGCCGGCTTTTTTCACCCGGTGAACCTGATGTTTAACCTGTTCTGGATATTCTACCTCGGTTTGATGACGTCATCCTTCAGCCACCTCACACTGGTCATCCTTCTGATTATTGTAAATTATGGGTTGATCAACTCCTTTAAATGGAGATTTAAGAGGATGACTTCCAAATATTCCCGATGGTCAACCGGCGCGCTGGGGCTGGCCTTTATGATGATTGTCATTTTGGGTACGCAAATTAACCTGGCTCCTTTTATGCTGGAGCCCGAAACACTCGCACCGTATGTAAATCAGTGGCTGATATACAGCCCCGGGATGATATTCTATTCAGTGGCATCAGGTGCCCTGAGCCAGATCATGATTGTTGTCGCATCCCTGTTTCTGATTCTGATCACATGTATGTTACTGCTCGACCTGAATGCACATACTCAAACGGCATTGCGTACCCCCTTGTCATCAACGGCTGTTCACCAACAGAAAAATGGAGGGATCGGGAAATTTTTTAAATGGCTGGGCCATCAGGGCGGCAAATATTTCTATTCGGTCTGGAACCACCCATACAGCAAGACACAGATCATCCTGACCTATATTTTTGTCATTCCCTACATCGCTTTTGTAGCCACAGGCAGTATGGGAGGCGGCTTCCTGGTCTCCGTACTTTTAACCTTAATTCCGGTTATATTCCTGATGGTGTTAATGGCAAATATGTTCGGTTTTGAAAACCGGGAGCTGTTGCTTTCACTGCAGGCACCGGTTTCCCGAAGCAGCCTTATTATTGAGCGGTTCAAAGCCGCCTTTAAAATTACAATGATCGGGGTGCTTACTGTATTCCTGATGGTTCCGTTTCTGTACGATTCGTTGTTAACCATGGTGCAGGTGATGATGGGTGTGCTATTTATCTGCCTGATTTTTATACACTATGTATTGAACAGCTCAATGAGCAACTATAAAAAAATTGAAAGCGTCAGTTTGATGTCTGTATCAAATCCGGTCGTTCCGGCATCGGTGAACTTTACCGGGATGGTTATGGTACTTATACTTGGAGTATTTACCTTTCCGGTTTTAAACGATTATCAGGCGTTACACATCATTGCCCTCTCATCGGCAAATGTAGTATTAGTCATGCTCTTTATGAAAAAGCTGGACAACGTGTCAAAAACCTTTAATCAAAAAGTGATTCCGCACTTATGGAACGAGCTCTGACGATTAACAAGCTGACGAAGTCGTACGACAAAGAGCCGGTATTGACCGAGCTCAACCTGGAGGTTCCTAAAGGGGCCATATTCGGATTGATTGGACCGAATGGAGCTGGAAAAAGTACTCTCATCGGCATCCTTACCGGCCTGCTCGACTACGATTGCGGAGAACTTTCTATTAATGGGCTGGCCTATAAGCCATCAAATGAAATTGAGATCAAAAAGGATGTCGCATCGGTACTTCAGCCTCCCCTTCTGTTCGAGAACTTTACGGCACACGAATTTGTCACGTATGTTTGCGAGATGTATAAAATACCGACACATGGCCTGAACGATAAGATCAAATCACTTTTCGGGTATTTCGAAATCGGAGAATTTACCCATGTAAAAACCAAGCAGCTTTCATCGGGAAGCCGTAAAAAACTGGCTTTTTGCGCTGCTATTTTAACAGATCCGAAGCTTCTCTTTCTGGATGAACCGTTTGAAAGCGTCGATGTGATTTCGATCGGCCGGATGAAAAATATACTTCGCAAACTGAAATCAAAAGGGACGACAATTTTTATTACCAGCCATATTCTGGAAGTGGTCGAAAATCTGTGCGATGATATTGCCATTCTCCATAAGGGCAAGATACTGGCATACCTCGATTCAGCCAGCCGAAAAGAGCTGGAGAAAAACTCAAATCTGAGTGAAATTTTTGAACAGTATGTCGAGAGCGGGAACTCCGGGGATGAAGCTCTCAGCTGGTTATAGGGGCAGGTATGCCGGCTTTTCGTCCGGGCTGGATGATAAAGACAGAGGTCAGGACAAAAAGAACAGCAACTCCTGAAGTAAAGAAAAAGGTGCCTTCAAGGCTGATGGTACTGTAAATAATGCCCAGCAGATAAGGGCCGAATGCCTGCCCTATTCGCATCACCATCCAGTTTACGGATAAAAATGCTGCCCTGTAATCCTTTGGTGCATATCCTGTAAGCAGGTTGAGGATGCTTGGAATGTTGATACCCTGTGCAACTCCAAACAACGCTATCGGAAGGATAAAGAACCAAATGTTGTCGATAAGCGGTATGGTCAGAAACAGGAGGGTGTAGAGGACGGCGGCAGATGTGATCAGTGATTTTTCACTGAACCGCAGCGTGAGTTTGCCCAGTTGTGCTGAGGTGACGGCCGTAAGTAGTGATGACCCCGAAAGGATGATGCCTATGACCAGGGAGCTTTTCCCAAATTTCTCATCCAGCAGAATGGTGAAAAACGTGATATATCCGCCATATAGAATGATAAACGTAAAGAACATCCCCAGCAAAAGTCCGAATACATGCTTGGAGTTCAGGGTTTGCCAGATCTCTTTGAGGTAGAGCTGGATACCCAGGCCGTTATGACTTTCTGCCTGTTTTAAAAAGAATAGTGCGATTAACCCGACAGGTATGGCAATCAGGCTTAAAAAGAAGGGGTAGTGCCAGCCCAGGATGGCCAGCCCCCCGCCAATGGCCGGGTAGGCAGCGGTGCCTATACTGAGTACGCTGCCATTGTAACCCATCACCGCAGCCCGGCGGTTTCCCGAATAGAGATCACCGATCAACGTCAGGTTCAACACCCCCAGAGCAGCGCTGCCGGTTCCCTGAAATGCCCGAAAGAGCAGTAACTGTTCAAAAGAGCCGGCAAACGCACAGGCAGTCCCGGCAATGCCAAACAGAAAGAGTGACGGAACCAGGATAACCTTTCGGTTGAACCGGTCGGCAAGCACTCCAAAAATGGGGGTGAAGATAATACCGGGAAGTGTGAAAAAGGTGATCAGCAAGCCGATCTGGCTGCTCGAAACATCGAGCGACCGGGCAATGGATGGAAAAGCTGGAGCAATACTCGAAACACCCATAACCGCAGTCAGGGTCACGCCGAATATGATGTAGAGATTGGTATCCGGTTTTTTATCTGTAGCTGAAATTTGTACGCTTGAGTTTAATAATGAATGTTCTGACCAAAAGCCTGAGCCGGGAGTGCCCGGTTGATAGGGATATACCAAAAAAATGTGTATATCATTCAATAGTAATCGAAAAATAATACAAACGAAGATATTTTTTTGTTACAATCCATGCAGGTATTCTGTAAATAAAAATTTTAGGTTTTGCTGGTCAAAGAAAAAGTATTAAAAGAGTTCAGTAGCAATAAGTACACGATTAAGTTTGCAAATACGGAACAGGAGGTGGATGAAGCACTCAGGCTGCGCTACAGAGTCTTTAAAGAGGAGCTGGGCAGGGGATTTAATTTTAAGGATGAGAGAGACCACGATCAGTATGATGATCAGTCTCACCACCTGATTGTTATTGAGAAGGAAACCCAGGTGATTGTCGGTACCTATCGTGTTCAAACCTATGAACAAGCCAGACATGGAAACGGGTTTGTAAGTGGTCACAGATTTCATATTGACCAATTGCCTTTGGAGGTTCTGAAAAAGTCAGTTGAAGTTGGCAGGGCTTGCATCGATCCGGAACACCGGAGCGGAAGGGTGCTCTTTCTGTTGTGGAAAGGTTTTGCCGGATACCTCACATACTTTGAGAAACGGTATCTGTTTGGATATTCGGCCTTCGATTCACATGACCCGCAAATTCTCATGAATACCTATCACTTTCTGAAAGAACAGGGGAAGATACATCCGGACTATCACATTGAGGTGAGGGAGCCGTTTAAAATTGATGAAACCGACCTGACTGGCAATACAACCGAAACCGATATCCCGGCACTTTTGAGAAATTACCTGGATGTGGGAAGCTTTATCTGCAGCCGCCCCTCCTTAGACCTGAATGAGAAACTGGGGCATTGCATCATTTTACTGGATATTGAAAAGATTTCAGACAGAATCCGAAAATTGTTTTTGGGTTGATGAGGAAATTACGCTCAACGGTTAAGATAACCGGAATACTAGCCTTTACCCTGGCCTCGTACGGCCTGTTTCTTCTGGCTTACCTTCCGTTAAAACTCTTTCGGCTTGATACAGCAAGGCTTCAGAACCTCTACATGAGGTGCTGGTCAAAAGTGATGGCTGCACTGTTAAATATAAAGGTTCAAACAGAGGGTGTCCCGCCCGACCCGCCTTTTTTCCTGGTATCGAATCACTTGAGCTATATCGATATCATTCCGCTTTACCTCAATTTAAAGACGACATTTGTAGCCAAAAAAGAGGTGCGCTCATGGCCGCTGCTCGGATTTATGGTGATGACGATGGGGGTGGTGTTTATTGACAGAACCAAACGAAAAGATGTGACCAGGGTAAATCAAATCATTTCAGAAAGCCTGAGCCGTGACCAGGGAATGATTCTGTTTCCGGAGGGGACTACTTCGGGAGGGGATTGTGTATTGCCCTTCAGGCCTCCGTTATTAAACTATCCGGCAGAAGCAGAAATCCCGGTTTACTACGCATCCATTCGTTATGAAACTGATCAGGAGGGTGGAGATATGCACGCTGAAAAAAGCGTCTGTTTTTATGACAAGCGCGAACCGTTTTATGCTCATGTCTGTAAACTTGCCGGAAACCGAAGAATTGACTGTACAATTCGGTTTTGTGATCGCCCGGTTCAAAGTAATGACCGAAAAGTGCTTGCAGATCAATTGCAAAAAGGAGTCAGCTC
>JBJHCX010000050.1:0-14069 GCA_050486245.1 Rhodohalobacter sp. | reverse complement strand
GTCGAACTGTGCCCGCCCCGGCTGACCCGGCCTGCTTGAAACGGCTCGCTGCACCCGCTGACTGATATTGGACAGATCTCCCACAAACCAGTTGTAAACATTAATGAGCATCACACCGTCGTCACTGGTGGCTTCAATGCTTGCAGTTTCAAGAACCGACTCTCCATAGGTCAGATCGACCGCACGGGCTTGTGGTGTCCCCTCTTCAGCACGGTAGCGATGAGGTTTGTTCACCAGGAAAATGCGATTCTCTTTTTTACGCAGGGCAACAATCTCAGCTTCAAAGATATTAAGCATGGTGCCTCCATACAGTCCGGCCGCACCGATACCCCGTGCAATTTTGTAGTTCAGAATAAAATCATTGTCAAGCTGATCTTCGGTGATTGCAAGATACAGTTTGTCATCTTTCTGATAGAAGGTCAGAAACCCTTCGATCACTTCAGCGCCTTCGGTCAGTCGTTCAAACGACTGGCTCTGACTTCCCGATCCGCCCTGAGCAACACTGCTCAGCGGAATAAAAAGAAGTAATATCATGGATAGTATCAGATGTCTCATATGAATGATCCGGTTTGAGGTTATGGGTCTATTGATCTCAATGTACAAAAGAGTGATTAGCCCGTTTTTAAAAAATTGTGCAGACCTGTAAATGGAACCCTGCCGCAATGCGTTCCATATTTATGTTTTCAAACCCCATATGGATCGGTGCAGCATGCCACCCCTAAGACCTCAAAGATTTTTCATCGATGGAGGAAGTTCCGTTGTAATTGCGTTCAAATTGCAGTAATTTTAGGGTCTGAATCGGGACGTGGCTCAGTCCGGTAGAGCACACGACTGGGGGTCGTGGGGTCGCAGGTTCAAATCCTGTCGTCCCGACAAAAATTAAGGCGTAAGATGATTTTTCATCTTGCGCCTTTTTTTGTGGCCGCTGGTTTCCCGAACCCTCGGGATCGTCCCGACAAAAATTAAGGCGTAAGATGATTTTTCATCTTGCGCCTTTTTTTGTGGCCGCTGGTTTCCCGAACCCTCGGGATCGTCCCGGCAAATCAAATGGCGTAACATGGCTTCCCAGCTTGTGCCTTTTTTTGTGGCCGCTGGTTTCCCGAACCCTCGGGATCGTCCCGGCAAATCAAATGGCGTAACATGGCTTCCCAGCTTGTGCCTTTTTTTGTGGCCGCAGGTTTCCCGAAGCCCCGGGAAGGCGTAAGATGTATTACGGGTACACATTACGCCTTTATGAGTCTTTCTATCAGTCGCGTGTATAGGAGTAACTGACACTGCCGGAAGTAAACTCCTCTGAGGTATAGAGTATCTCTGATTCCTCAAACTCAAGCCACCCGTCATCATAGTATGCCGTTCCCAGAACGATTTCAAAGCGTCCCTGACCACTTTCTACCCGAAAACCAACCTCTGCTCCAACGGCATCCCTTTCCGGGTTTGATATGTTGAACAGGTCACTCTGTCCCTGAAATATTGTGGCAAAGGAACAACATGAAGATCCTCCGCTACACTCCTCACCGGCATAACAGAAATAAGTGGAATCCTCTCCTCCCGACTGGATGTCAAGGTCGCCGGAACCTGTATTGACAATCCGTACTGCCAGGCTTGTTCCTTCACCTTCATCTGATGATGTGCTGTCATCGCTGCATGACAGCAACATGAACGGAATGATTGCCGTGACAATCCATACTACTTTAAACATTTTCATATCTATATGATTTTTAGAATTATAATTAACATATCGATAAGCGACTTTTCAAGCAGTTTCTTGTCACAGATTCCTTTTTCTTTTCTTCATTGCGTCCACTGACTATATTCTTCCGGTATCCCTAATCATCAAATTCACCTTTGCATTATGCGTCTTTTGAAGTTCTCTCTCTTATTCACGCTGCTCTTTTCGTTTTTGAATGCCCACTTGATTGCCCAGGAACGGGGCCTTCAGCCTGAAGATTATTACCAGTTTCAATTTATCAGTGACCCTCAAATATCTCCCGATGGCAGCCATGTCATCTTTGTACGCAGCACGATCGCAGAGGATAAGAGGTCGAGAGAGTCGTCCCTATGGATGGCTGAGACTTCCGGTGACTCTGAGCCTCGCCGTTTCACTTCCGGCAGCGGCGACCGCTCTCCCCGGTGGTCGCCAGACGGTTCTCAGATCGCCTTTTTGGCAAACCGTAACGGAGAAACCAAAATCTGGACGATCCCCTTTGGAGGCGGTGAAGCCCGGCCCCTCTTTGAATCCGATCATAACATTACCGGATTTGAATGGTCTCCCCGGGGCGACCGCCTGCTGATCTCTCTCAGCAAGGAACTCACACCCAACGACAACAAGGAGAATGACGAACCTGAAGCGGATGTCCGGATTGTATCAACATCGCTCTACAAAGGCGACCGTACGGGAATTCTGTCGGATCGGCGGACTCACCTCTGGGTCTACGATATTGAGGCTGACTCTCTGCAACAGCTTACCTGGGGCGATGACTGGAATGCACGATCCGCCTCATTCTCGCCCGATGGCAACTCTGTTTCATACCACGCAAACCCGTCCGGCGGAGATTATGAAGGCGACTACAATTCCGACCTTTTTGTCATCCCGGCCGACAGCGGCGCCGTCCAACAACTGACCCAGACCGGTGCACGATCGACCTCACCGGTCTGGTCGCCCGATGGTCAAACACTCGCATTCAGCTATACCGAAGGCCGGTATGAAAAGAGCTGGGTTTACCTTATCGGGGCTGATGGTACTCAAAAGCGCAATGCCTCTGCTGAGCTGGATCTGATTGCAGGAAATCTGCAGTGGAGTCCGAATAGCCGTCATCTCTATTTCGAGTCCAACCATCATGGAGGGGCCGGACTGTTTCGCATCTCCATTGATAGCGGGGCTGTCGAAAAGGTCCTGACAGGTCCTTTTTCTGCCCAAAACATTACACTCTCTGACGATGGAGAACAGATCGCTTTTCTTAAAGGTGATGAAACCCGTTTGCCCGAGGTTTGGACGGCAAGGGCACCTGATTTTGAACCTGTGCAAATATCGCGGATGAACGAATCGATGCTCGACACCATCTCCCTGAATCGGCTGGAATCGTTTTGGTTTGAAAATGATTCGGGCGGTAAGTCACAAGGCTTTCTGCTCAAACCGATCGGGTGGGAAGAGGGAACACCGGCACCCCTGGTATTGAACATAAAAGGAGGGCCCGGCGGCATGTGGGGTCACCAGTGGTTCCATGAATTTCAGATGATGGCTGCCCGCGGCTATGCTGTCTTTTTCACCAACTACAGGGGAAGCCATGGCTACGGTTTTGACCACCAGCATGCGGTTTTTGCAGACTATGGCGGCGCCGATTACCGTGATAACATCGACGGGCTGAACCGTGCCCTGGAACGTTACGATTGGATTGACCGCGACCGCCTCTATATCACCGGCGGCAGTCATGGCGGTTTTTTAACCAACTGGATTACAGCCCGCCACCCCGAAAAATTCAGGGCAGCGGTTACCCAGCGAAGCGTAAGCAACTGGATCTCTGAAGCCGGCACCCAGGCCTATGTGCCACAGGCAATGCGCGAGGAGTTTGAAGGCACCCTTTGGGAGAACTTTGAGCTCTACTGGGGGCGCTCACCGCTCAAATATGCCAATCGGGTACAATCGCCCACGCTCATCATCCACAGCGATGGCGACCAGATTACCCCGATCGGCCAGGCTGAAGAGTGGTACTATGCCCTGAAAATCAATGACGTGCCTGTAGAGATGGCTGTTTTTCAGGGAGAGGGGCACGGGCTCTCCAGAAACGGAGCGCCGGTAAACCTGGTCAAACGGCTGGACCTTATCCTCGACTGGTTTGACAGATATCATCCGTAGGCTGGTATCTGAACCAATCCGGCCCTGATTCTTTTTTGCGATAAACTACTGACATAAATTCGCCGTCTATGGTGGCATTTGTCTCTTAATCCGGCAGGATGTCAATTCAATACTTTGAGCAGCGACACAGCGCCATCCGTCCAAGCGATCAGTAACCTGCTGCCTGGCCGTCCACTCTCGATTCAGACGCACCGAAGTAAACCCCGCGCTCATGATCGTAGAGTATACCCTGGTAACGGCCAAAGAAACTCTCTCCGATCCGAACGGTGTGTCCACGGCTGCGCAGTGCCCGCACCACATCATAGCTGATGGATGATTCGATATGGACGGTGCCCCTGCCGGTCATATTGTCATCCAGATCGGCAGTCGGTTCGGTGGTGCCGTTATGCATCCATCGCAACGCATCGCCGGCTTCCTGTATATTCATGCCGAAATCGATCACATTGGTCAGTATGCTCAGGTGCCCAACAGGCTGATACGCTCCGCCCATATTGCCATAACTGAACCACGGTTTTCCATCCTTCATTGCAAAGCCGGGGATAATGGTGTGAAAGGGCCTCTTGCCGGGCTCATAGACATTGGGATGCTTTGGATCGAGTGAAAAGAGCTCTCCGCGATTCTGAAAACTGAATCCGGTTCCGGGAACCACAAAGCCTGTACCCATTCCGCGAAAGTTACTTTGAATCAGGGAAACCATATTGCCGTGTTTATCGGCTGTGGTAAGATAGATGGTATCGCCATCTTCCATGACCTCCACTCCTGTTGAAACATCCCGCATGGCCCGCTCGCCAATCAGCTCACGCCGTTCGGCGGCGTACTCCTTGGATAGAAGACGGTCGAGCGGCTGATCGTAAAAATCGGGATCCACATAGTGTTTGGCCCGGTCTTCGTAAGCCAGTTTTTTGGCTTCAATCATCAGATGAAGTGTCTCTTCACTGGCAAAGCCCTTTGAGGAGAGATCATATCCCTCAAGAATATTCAGCATCTGCAGTACGGCTGTTCCCTGGTTGTTGCCTCCAATCTGGTAGATGTCGTAACCGCGGTAATTTACCGTAGCCGGCTCGACCCATTGCGAGGTATGGTTGTCAAAGTCTTCATACCGCAGGTAGCCGTCGTGTTCTCTCATCCAGGCATCGATCTTCTCTGCAATTTCACCCCGGTAAAACGCATCGCGTCCCTGTTCAGCCAGCAGGCGGAAGGTATTGCCCAGATCCGGATTCCTGAAAATATCGCCCTTTCGGGGTGCTTCGCCGTCGATGGTAAAGGTCTCCATAAATGCGCCGGGCTGATTCTGCAAAAAGTTGACCCCTCTCTGCCAGGCCGAGGCGATCGCTTCACTGACCGGAAATCCCTCCTCGGCGTAGTAGATCGGCTCGTCAAGTATTTGATCCATCGGCATCGATCCAAACCGATCGTGCATTTCGAACCAGCCGTCAATGGCACCCGGCACTGATACGGAGAGCAGATCGTAAGCGGGTATCGATTCACGCCCCATCTCATCCAGGATTTCCATGAGTTCATCGTACGACAGGTTCAGCGGTGATCGTCCGCTGGCATTCAGTGCATAGACTTCACCGCTCTCCTGGTGCCAGATCAGGGCAAAAAGGTCACCGCCTATTCCATTGCCGGTAGGCTCCATCAGCCCCATCGCGGCATTGGCTGCTATGGCGGCGTCAATCGCATTGCCTCCGCGGCGAAGAACGTCGAGGCCAACCTGGGTTGCGAGCGGCTGACTGGTAGCCACCATTCCGCGGTTTGCGATGATTTCTGAGCGTGTTGCGAACGACTCGCCAACCTCCCGGTCAATTTGGGCAAAGAGCGGCACAGCGGTTAACAAAAGTGAGGAAAACATAATAAAGGAGATTGAGAGAACGATTTTCATAATAATTTCAGTTAGTTATCAGCCAGTTGAATTCAGGTTTTATGCGGATTTGAACCGTGCCGGGCCGCCCGGTTACCTGTTTTAAATAAAATGCACTATTTTCAATTACGCAAAGAACATCTAATAAAGCGAATTGATTCATCGGAATTTATGATTCAGGACTATTTAAACTCTGTCGAAAAATTTATCATCATTGGCGATCGTGTTCTCATCAAGCCACGCGATATGGAGACCCGTACAAAGAGCGGGCTGGTGCTGCCGGCCACCGTAAAAGAGAAAGAGGAGATTCAGAGCGGTTATATCATAAAAACCGGTCCCGGTTATCCGATTCCCTCCCAAGACATTGATGAACCGTGGAAATCTAATGGATCAAAAACAAAATATATGGGTATGCAAGCTCAGGAGGGTGATCTCGCCATCTTCCTGAAAAGCAATGCCCATGAAATTGAGTTTGAAAACGAAAAGTATTTGATTGTACCTCATGCCGCAATCTTGATGCTCATAAGGGATGATCATGAGTTAGAGTAGGAGACCATGAACAGAAAAAGCTTTCTCAAACAGCTTGGAGTAATGACAGCCGGTTCGCTGATTCTTCCGGCCAGTGCATTCAGCCGTGGCTGGCGCGACTCATTCACTCCCCTGCGCCATAACACCGGGATTTTCACCGGACGCGGAGGCACTATCGGCTGGCATGCCACAAAGGATACAGTTATTGTGATCGACTCGCAGTTTGAAAACAGTGCCCGTGACTTTCTGTCCGGCATCACGGACTATGGAGACGGTCCTGAGAAAGTTTTGTTCAATACCCACCATCACGGAGATCATGTTTCGGGCAACGGCCTGTTCCGGGATAGTCAATACCGGATCATTGCCCACAGCAATGTGCCCGGCCTGCAGTCCGGCGCCTCACAGGATGGCTCGGCCGTGACAGCTGAAACCGTTTTTGACGACCAATACAGCCTTGACCTGGGCAATGAGACCGTTACGGCATCCTACTATGGCCGTGCACACACATCCGGCGATTCTGTCATCCGGTTTGAAGAGGGCAATATTGTCCACATGGGCGACCTGGTATTCAATCGGTGGTACCCGTTTATCGACACAGGAGGAGGAGCCCTGATTGAGAATTGGATCACGCTGTTAGAGAGGGTTGCCGGGGAATCTGACCGTCAGACACTCTTCATTTTTGGGCATGGAAGCAGTGACTACGGCGTCACGGGAAGCCGTGAAGATCTGCTCTACATGCGCGACTATCTCACCAAATTGCTCGAACATACCTCAAGCGGAATAGCCGCGGGAAGGCCTGTTGAGGAGATCGCTGCAATTGATCAGTTCGAGGAGTTCCCAAACCACCGAAGTGCAGGAGCCAGACTCTCAATCCAGGCGAACATCGAAGCGGCATATCATGAACTCACCACAGAAAACCGATAAACCGCAATATCAGGATAAACCCCGCTGCCCCTACTGCGGACAGCATGCCCAAGTTGTCTGGGTACACGGCCACGGGCAGTGCTCCAATTGCGGCATCAACATTGATGAGTGCTGCAGGGGTGAAAACAGTTGTAAATAGTGTAGACAGACTGAGTGCATTTCGATACATTCCTGTAACCTCTAACAGGATTCTGAATATTTATCACACTCTGCCATGAAAACCCTCTTACAATTTATCACACTCACACTGCTAACAGCACTCTTCACAGATGGCCTGACAGCCCAGGACCGCGAACGTGCCCGCGATCTGGGCATTGAAATCGGCATCCTTCCCACCGGAGAGTGGAATGCCATTACCGATGTTGAAGGCGTGCTGGTTGGGCATCAGACGCTGATTGAAGGAGATGGCATCCGGACCGGTGTCACCGCCATCCTGCCCCACCCCGGTAACCTGTTCCGGGACCGTGTTCCGGCTGCTGTTTATGTTGGCAATGGATTCGGAAAGGCACTTGGATTTACCCAGGTTCAGGAACTCGGTGAAATGGAGACTCCCCTGGCCCTGACCAATACCCTCAGCATTTTCAATGCGGCACACGGCGTGGCCGACTATGTACTGAATCAGCCGGGCAATGAAAATGTACGCTCGGTCAATCCGGTGGTCGGTGAAACCAATGATGGCTGGCTCAATGACATCCGTTCCAGGATCGTCGCAACAGAAGATGTCTATGCAGCCATTGAAGCGGCCAAAACCGGGCCGGTTGAAGAAGGCAATGTGGGAGCCGGCACCGGAACCCGGGCACTTGGCTACAAAGCGGGCATCGGCACCGCCTCAAGGGTACTGCCGGAGAGCCACGGCGGATATACCGTTGGTGTGCTTGTGCAATCCAATTTCGGCGGTATCCTGACCGTAAACGGTGCACCGGTAGGCGAAGAGCTTGGCAATCACTATATGGCCGATGCAGCTCATGTCGGAAATTCGGACCGAGCCGCCACATATGCCGAAAGCCGTACACAACCGGCCGGTACTGATGGCTACGACTTTGATGTAGACGGCTCTATTATGATCATTGTGGCTACCGATGCACCGATAACATCCCGCAACCTTGAGCGGCTTTCAAAGCGGGCTTTCATGGCAATTGCAAAGGTTGGCGGTTTTGCCTCTAACGGAAGCGGTGATTATGTCATTTCATTTTCAACTCACCCCGATGTACGCATCAGCCTGGATGCCGATGAGGAGAAACTGACCAATAGAGAACTTAAAAACAGTGACATCACCCCGCTTTTCCTGGCCGCTGTCGAAGCTACGGAAGAGGCGATCATCAACTCTCTCTTTATGGCTGAAACGATGGAAGGAACCAACGGAAGGGTGATGGACGGACTGCCTGTTGATGAAGTGCTTGATATCTTGAAAAAGTATAATGCCATCCGGTAGGCAGTTCCTTTTCCGATTAAAATAACAAGGCCGGGTGCATCTTGCTATCCGGCCGGTTTCTTCCGGACGTTAATCCTGCTTCATAAAAAGAATGCAGTTGATTGTCTGCCTTTACTTTCCCATTCTTACAGTCAAACTGACAACACAATGATCCCCCTATGAAATGGACCCGGAATGACTTTCTGAAAAGCCTTGCCCTGCTGCCCCTGGGAGCTGCTGCAACCTCCCTTTTCAAAAACGCCAGACCAAGTGATGCAGCCGTCAACAGCCTGAGCCACTCCAAATATGAACCGTGGGTTGAGATCTACCCGGAGAATATGAGACAGAATGTTCGAGAAATTCATCGGGCTGCCGGCAATCGCCCTGTCATGGCTACAATCAAAAACAACGGCTACGGCATGGGTGTAGTCGAATCGGCACGCATTCTGGACCCGATGGATGAAGTTTCAGGTCTTGCCGTGGTCAAGATGAATGAAGCGATCCGGTTACGGGATGCCGGTATCCGGAAACCGATCGTGCTGCTTTCACTCACCGAGGGGAAAGAGCTGGAGGAGGCCGTCAGAAGGAACATCACACCCATGATCTATACGAATATTGGCAGTGAGCTGGAGCAACTGGCCCGCAAACTGCAGAGAACCATACCCGTTGAGGTGAAACTCGATACCGGGTTGAGCCGGTTGGGTGTACACTACCAAAAGGCACCCGATTACTATCGCGAACTTGCCTCACGTGAAGGCATTTCTGTTCAGGGTTCATTTATTACATTTACCGAAGCTGAAGATTTTGACCGCGAAATGATCCGGCGTTATAACGAACTGATGAACAAGCTCGATGAAGCGGGATTGAATTACGGCAAACGACATGCGGTTTCTACCACTCCGCTTTTCCGGCATCCTGAAGCATATTTTGACCAGGTGAGACCCGGAATTGGCCTCTATGGCATCTACCCCTACCCCAATGTGCAGCGCGAACAGCAACTGATGGACCTTAAACCGGCCTTCGGGCTAAAGTGCCGGGTGATCGATGTCAGAAAGCTCCGGAAGGGAGAGTCGGCCGGATACGGACAAGCCTTTGTTGCCGAAGAGGAGACCTGGCTGGCAACCCTGCCCATTGGCCATGCCGACGGCTGGCAGCGATCGGCTGCAGGATGTGCCAAAATCAGGATCCGCGAAAAGCTCCATCCCGTTATTGCATCTGTCTCAGCCAGCCATACGCTTGTCAATCTCGGACAGCAGACAGACATACAGATCGGGGATGAAGCGGTTATCTATGATGACCGCGAGGGGTCAAGGCCGGATGACATCAACCGGGCATGCGGAACCTCCACATACGATTTGCTGATGCATGTGAGCTCCGGACTGCAGAGAGTGGTTGCCGAACGGTGACAGCCGGCCTGGCTGCCTCACACCCTTCATTCAGTAACGTTTGTTTCGCCGGATCTACTTCTTTTGGGTGATAATGGCGACCAGGGCTGAAACAAGGACCCCCATCATCAGTGCTCCCAGAATTCCCTGGACGATGATATAGCCGGGTGTAAATACGCCACCCGCTTCGCTTCTTGACATATGGCCCATCTGTACCATATAGTCTGCGAGGTTTTTCAGAAAATCGGGAGAAATTACATAGAGCAGCATCAACTGTGCCAGCGGGTTTAAAACTGCGGCCACTACGGTAATTGCAAAACCGCACATAAAACCATCTGTCCAGGTCATTTTGTCGGAGAGATCATTCTTTCGTTTATCCAAAAGAGCAAAGTAGTAGATAACAATTGCGGCCACGGTAAACAGGTTTGTCATGGCAGCGTGGCTCTCAATCAGTTCGTCGTGCCATCCGGCCATCTTTTCGACCACCAGCCAGATGATCATTGCCAGGGTCACAATCACTCCCCATTTAATCTCAATTTTATATTTCCCCATGATGTCCTCCGAACATTGAAGTTGGTTTTGAAACGCCTCTCATCAATAATTTACGTCAATTTCGACTGAAATCAATATTGGAGCGCCGCACATTCCTACCGGCAGTGGTTTTTTATCATCTCGACATCTTCACGGGAGAGCTGTATGATTGGGTAGATCTCCTGGCCGCCCATCTGGGAGTGCATAATGGATTGCGGATTTTCGCCATGGCCCAGCCCCAGTGCATGCCCCAGTTCATGAGCCAGGACCAGGTAGAGTTCTCTTTTGTTGATAAACTGATTTACAGTGATAATTCCGCTATTGCCAACTCTTTGGTATGTTGCTTTTGCAAACCGGTTTTCCCCGGAAAACTCTTCATTATATTGATCGATCAGCCGGTTATTATCGCGGATATAATCGTTCAGCCTGTCGGCCATCTGATTGACCCGGGCCGCCTTGGCATCCAGCTGGCGGCGCTCTTCAAGCACCCGTTTCTGAAGGCGCTCAACCTCTTCTCTCTGCTGTTCAAAATCATCTGCTTTCTGAGGTGTAAAGCCGCCTGACCCATTCACGCTTCTTGCCCAGCTGTTAAGCCGGTCGATCTCATTGCGCGTATATTCGGCCAGTTTGCGATACTCTTCCGAACGCTCATCAAACTTCTCTTTTTCGTAGTCATACTCTCGCTGCAGCTGATCCATACGGAGCTGCTCAGATTCGATCTTATCCCGAAAACGGATCTCTCCCATCACCATTTCCTGGCGCTCGTCATATTCAAAATTAACGATCAGGTCGCCTTCAGCATCTTGAATTGCCAAAGGCCGATCGAAAACCTCTGACCAGAGTGAAGCGGCCATTTTCATCGCATCCAGTGCTTCGGTTTCACTGATACCGAATCGGGGGTCGACCGATCCCATCCTGAATGTCAGGGGTTCCGTACAATTCTCAACACCGCGTTCACCGAGCACTTCACTGCGGTCGTACGTATAAAAATAGAATCCGGCCCCAAACAGGACTATAACCAGAAAGGCTGTCTTCAGTAAGCTTTGCATTGTGCTGTACCAGGTTTTAAAGTCATCTATCGTAATAACCGAAATGATACGGGATTGTTGCGGTAAAACATTTTAATAAACTTTTCTCAATTCTACCTTAATAATCATACCGCCAGCGCAGGTCGATCCCCTCGCGCGAATCATCCCCCTGTGTAATGATCAGTTCCAGGTTCTCCTGAAGCAGGTATTCAAGCATGAACAGTGTTTTGGGTCGGCTGCTGCTGATCTCATTCAGCACCGCAAAGAAGGTACGCCTGTTCAGGTACCATCCGGTTTTAATGGATGTGGTACTGCTGGATCCTGAGCGGGTATTGTCAATCTGAACCACGTCGATACCGAGGCTCTGTGCTGCCAGGAGCTCCACACGGTCTAGCAGTACATCCAGGGCCACATCGGCGGCCGTGGGGCTGCTTCCGGTTCCGGCCACAACCTGCTCCCACGACTCCAGTTCATAAAACGGTTTTCCAAAGAGAGTGTAGCTGATGATATCCTGAAGTTCGAGCTGCGGCTGACTGTCAAACCGGAATGTCGGGTCTTGCACGGTTCCCTCGATGATATAGAATATACGAACATCGGCCTGTGCCTGGGGCGGATCAAACCGGGTGGTAATATTGAGTTCCGGATTGTCGACCGGACCAAAGAAGGTGACGACTGCTTCATCCAGTTCAAAGTTTTTCCCGAGCGGACGTGCATAGCCGCGCACTCCCTCCAGCGACCCGAACATCTGAAGTTCTTCATTCCTGGCCTTTACGAGATCGACGTCCCCGCCCAGTTCAATTTCCATATCCAGGTATTGGCGGTTTCGAATAAAAAACTGCCGTGCAAAGCGTACATTCATCTCCATGGCCAGGGCTTCGTAGAATTCAATGGGTTCCGGATCGGGTTCATCGTCCAGCCTCACATCCTCTACGGCCCTCTCGCCAAAATTCTGAAGGTTTACAAAGCCGCTTAAAAAGGTGAGGTTCCCGGTCAGGTCAGGCTCATCCACGCTCCCGCTGAGGGATGCACTCAGGTCGATCAGTGCATTGTATTCGGATGTATTTGCCAGCCGGAATTGATTTGCATTCAGGGTCAGGTTCAGCTCTCCGGCAGTAAGATTGTCGAGTTCTACATAACCGCTGGCCCGCATCCGTCCGGGTCCGCTTCGCATGCTAAACCGGCTGAGCGTTACCCTGTCTGATCCAAACAGCAGTTCGGCACCGGCCTCCTGCAGAACGATACCGGCCGGAACAACCCTCACATTGCCATCCCGAAGTTCCAGCCTTCCGTCGGTGTTTAAATCGGATATGGGGCCGCTCAGCGTCACCTGTCCGTCAATTCGCCCGCGCAGCTGCCTGAACAGGTCACGATCCAGAAAGTCACTGAACAGCGCCAGGTTAAAATTGTTGGTCTCCAGGCTTACCATAACCTCATCATCTTCATCGGGAAGTATGATTTCAGCACTTCTCAGGTCCACTTTAAACGGCAGGTGAGCCTGCATGGCAAGCACCGGGTTATCACGGGCAATGACCTCTCCCACCAGGTCTACATACTCCTCTTCATGCCGATAAACCAGATCCAGATCGATGGCATTGACTTCTATTCCGGACAAGAGGCTGTTTCTCATTCTGACATGGCCTTCCAGTGCAGGATTACCCGCTTCACCGGAGAGGTCAAAACGCATTCCCAGGATTCCCTCCCAATCTTCACTTTCAAGTGTTCCTTCCGGGACGAATGTTGTCCAATATGAGATATCGGTATCAAAGAACTCTATAAACCCTTCAACCGGCTGATCGAAGAAACGGTCGTCAAATTCAAGCGGATCTCCCGGAAGGAATGGAATACGGATATTTCCGGCAAACAACACCTGATCCTGGTGCTCCCCTTTAAGGTTGGCGGTCAGCCACTCATCGGCCAGGTCGATATCAAATTCAAAGTGATTCATGGTGCCATCACCAACTGTCAGCTCACTCATCTGTCCCGTAGCAGAGACGGCCAATTCATCCGGACTGTTTAAAAAAGATATTCTTCCCGATAAGAAGCCATCGGCCAGCGGTTCTTCAATGACGATATTTTGCAAGGCGCCCAGGTTCAGGTTGCCGGCCCGAAGTTCCATCTGCTGCGTCATGGCTGAGAGTTCCGTTGCCCAAAACGACAAGTAGGTATCTCCATCGGCATTTTGAACAGTCATCGTATCGACCCGCACCGTTTCATCCCTGTACTCAGCCATAAAGGGTTGCTGCAGGGTAAGGGTCGAGTACTCTGTTATAAACTGCAGCTCTGTGGTCAGCAGCTCTGCAGTCAGGGAGTCCACCCTGAACTCTGCCGCCTGGTTAAGACTGCAACACTCACGGTTGACCACTTCCAGCCTGTATTGGCCTGTTGTTTCGGTATCTGATTGCCTTGCATTTGCAGTCAGTTTAACGGTCTCCATCCAAAATTCGTCAATTGATGGACCGGTGAGTTCAATTTCCAATTCAGCTTCGGGGTGGTCGGCCAGCTGAGCCCTGACGCTGCCGGTGATCGTCTCAGTCGCAAAAAGAGTGTC
>JBJHCX010000049.1:0-14121 GCA_050486245.1 Rhodohalobacter sp. | reverse complement strand
ACGGGTACCTGCAGCCTTGTTCCCTTTGTTGTAAAATTTATCCAGATCAACTTCCAGTTCAGCTGTCAGGTTTTTGATTTCGTCCATTCTGCTCATAGCAATGTTCCTTTTTGGTTAGTATTGAAAATGGATGAGTTTTCTCATCTCTTTATTTATTCTGTGCAAAGATTTTATTCGATCCCTGTACACTGTATTTCGGCACAATTTAAGATATTCGATGATAAATGCTACTCTTTTTTCGGTTTTTTTTGAAAAAATAAGAGCTTTCTCATCTGTTTTAGCCACTTTTGGCTTTTTCGGACTGTTTACTGCCGGTTATCGTGGTACCAATCAGCAGCTTCCTCGCCCCTCTTCTGGTCCACAAACAGGGAGACCGCCACAGCAATTAAAAAGAGTGCCGCACAAAAGAGAACAGACTGTTGCAGGCCGAATTCAGCCTGCAGCAAACCCAATCCGATAATTCCGAATACACCGGCAACTTTGTTAGAGAGTCCCCAGAAACCGAAAAACTCTGCCGATTTCTGCTCCGGGCTGAACAGCCCCACCAGCGCCCGGCTGGCCGACTGGCTCGAGCCGAGGCTCAGCCCCGCTATGATGCCGATATAGAGGAAGATGTATTGAGCTTCAAACTCTGCATCGAGCACACTGTTGAGCCATGCGGTTATATCGGTTACGGCCCAGATGCCCAGCACGGCCAGAAACCAGAGTATCAGCGTAATATTATAGGTTCGTTTCGCCCCTATTCTGTCCTGCAAAAACCCAAACGTGAACGCACCGATCGCAGCGGTAATCTGAACAACCACAAACATCAGGACGCGAACGGATTCATCCCACTGCACCACCTGATCGCCGTAGATAAATGCAAAGGTAATCACGATATAGATTCCTGCCATTGCAAAGAAGACAGAGATCAAAAAGATACCCAGGTCGCGGAATTCCCGTATCTCTTTCATGGTATCACCCAGGCGCTTGAAACCGATCGAGATAAATGTCTCCCCTTCGGGCAGCTCTTTTCGGGCGCCCGGCTCTCTGACCCATGCAAACGTAGGGATTGCAGCCATCATAAAAAAGAGTGCGGCCCAGGGGCCAACCCAGCGTATCCGGTCAAAGTTTTCGGCCGACGGGTCACCCAGGTAGAGAATCACAAAACCGGCCGATGCCAGTCCGCCAATATAGCCCAGCGCCCACCCGAAACCTGAAATTTTACCCAGGTCGTCTGGCGGACCCAAACTGGGCAGAAAGGATGCGATGAAGTTTTCACCGATTGAGTATGCAAAGTTTGAGATGATAATGAGTATGACTCCCAGAACGACCAGGCCGGGTTCCACAAAGTAGAGAAGAGTGGATGAGAGTATGGTCGCAATGTAGCTGTAGAACAGAAATTTCTTTTTCAGGGCAGAGTAATCCATGATGGCACCGAATACCGGACCCGACAGGACAACCATAAAGTAACTCACCGCCAGTGCCACGCTCCAGAGGAGGTTGCCCAGGCGGTAGTTGTCACCGGCATCGCCCACAATGACTGTCGTAAACAGTACCGGGAAGATCACCGTTATGATTAACAGTGTATACGACTGGTTGGCAAAATCAAACATTGCCCAGCCAAAGATCTCCTTTTTTGAGGCACGTGGTGTGTCTTTACGGGGTTTTCTGTATGTCTGCAAAATGGCTCGGGTTTCGTTCTTGCTCTAATATTTTTGCGATTCCATGACGGCCAGGGCATCTACGCGGTCGTTCAGCCGGTTACCCGAGTGACCTTTCACCTTGATCCAGCTCATGGTATGCGGAGCTGCCGCCTGAAGCATCTCTTCCCAGAGGTCGCGGTTTTCAACCGGCTTTTTGTCCGATTTTTTCCATCCTCTTTTCTTCCAGTTATCAATCCATCCTTTTGTGAAGGCATTGATAATCAGGGCGCTGTCGCTGTGCACTTTAACGTGGCACGGCCTGTTTAATGCTTTGAGCCCCTCTATGATCGCACGCATTTCCATGCGGTTATTTGTGGTATCCGGTTCACCGCCGCTCAGCTCTTTCTCCTTTCCATTCCAGATGAGCAGTGCGCCCCATCCTCCCGGACCCGGGTTACCGCTGCAGGCGCCATCGGTATAGAGAATCACTTCAGGAAGTTTTTCAGACATATTGAGCAGTAATTGGACTTAAAAATTGCTGTGTCTCCGCGGCTTTTTCCGTTATCATCTCCATCCAATTCTCATCATCGCCTCCGGCATAGAGAATACTTCGGGAGGAGTTGATAACCGGTATACCTTTATGACCCTGCAGCAGCACGGCGAGTTGCTCGACCGAACCGCCCTGTGTCCCAACGCCGGGTATGAGCAGGTGGGCCTCCGGGCACGCAGCCAGCACCGGACCTGCCGATTCTGCCTGGGTAGCTCCCACAACCATGCCTAACTCTGTGGAGCAGGTTGATTGCATCTTCGAGAGCTCTTCTGCAATATACTCGCCCAGCGACATTCTGCCCTGAAATCTGCGCTGCAGGAAATCGGCTGCTCCCGGGTTAGAGGTCATCGTCAGCACATAGATACACCTGGATGCATCATGAAGAAAGGGTGTCAGCGTATCCATGCCCATCAGTGGATTCAGGGTTACGGCATCCGAAGGGTACCGGTCAAAATAAGCCTTTTTATACATCGCTGCGGTATTTCCGATATCACCGCGTTTGGCATCTGCAATCAGGATTCGGTTGGAAGGTATCTCATCCATGACGGCTTCATAAACCTCCCATCCCCGGCTGCCCATTGCTTCAAAGAATGCCACATTCGGCTTGTATGCACAGGCATGCACCTTGGTAGCTTCGATCACCCTTCGGCAAAATTCAAATATTAAATCCCCTTCATCAGTTATCGAATCCCTGAGCGGCCGGGGTATACGCTCCCTGACCGGATCGAGCCCAACACATAAGGTGGACCCTGATGACCGGACCGCCCTGCTTAGTTTTTCTCTAAAATTCATAATCAATTTTGATTCTAATCTTTTGGAAGATAGTAATTAAAAGGCTAAGATTGAGTCCTTATTCAAAGGTGTATCCATCGGTTAAAATCATTGATCTCATGAGTTGGTTCGAAGAGTGGTTCGACAGTCCATTGTATGAAAAACTGTATGCAAACAGAAACGAAGAGGAAGCAGCCCAACTGGCTGAGCTGATAGCGTCAGAAATCCCCCTCGAAGATTATCCCTCTATTCTTGATCTGGGTTGCGGCCGGGGGCGCCATTCACTCGAGCTTGCCCGCCGCGGATATCGGGTAACCGGAATCGACCTGTCTGAAAATGCCATTGAGAAAGCGCAGAAAAAAGCTGCAGAGCGTGAACTTGCCAATATCGAATTCATGGTGCGTGACATGCGCCAGCCCCTGCTTCGAACCTTTGATGCGATTGTAAACCTGTTTACCACCTTTGGTTACTTTTTGAAGGATGATGAAAACAGCAAAGTGCTTCAGGGGGTGTCAATGATGCTGAAGCCGAACGGTCTTTTTATGCTTGACTATCTGAACAGGGATACGGTAGAGCGCAACCTGGTTCCCGAGGAGAGCGGAACCTATGAAGGGGTTCAATACCGGATCACCCGCTCCATTGACAATCATATGGTTTACAAATCGATTTGCTTTTCGGGGGACAACCTGAAGGAACCGCTGGAGTATCAGGAGAGGGTAAAACTTTATGACAAAGAGTGGTTTGAAGTCAACCTCAAACAAGCGGGAATGCAGCTGGTCAAATGTTATGGTGACTATCGCGGAAAGCCGTACAGCACCAAAAGTGACCGGCTGCTGATGATCTCACAAAAGGTTTAAAACCGGTCAGAGTACACTCTCCTTAAAAACCTCTTCTGCGCCGTGCGGCGGGCGATCGAGGGTCCAGGTTTCAAAATAGAACTTTCTTTCAGATCGGATTCTGCGCCCGTTCATGCTGAAAAAACGGAATTCGGGGCTCACCATCTTTTGAAAAAGAACAAAAAAATCGCGGTATATATTCTTTTGGGAGAAGAGATGCAGGTCGTACCCGTCGTGTGCAGGCTCTTTGTAGAGCACCAGGTCACCAGCAGAGAGCACGCTGGCCAGTCCCTCTTTTTTATGGCCGGCATTGCTGTCAAAATCGATTGCAAGATCCTCCTCTTCCCATCTGTTATGGCTCTCTTTGGACAGGATCACAGGGCTGCCAAGCGGCAACGCCTGCAACTCATCGCGGAGGTTGAACTGCCGGCTGCCCGTAAATAGGTTATATCCCTCAAATGCCTTTTGGAACTGCTCCATAACAGATTCATACTGTTTCAGGCAGCTCAAGCCAAAAAGCTGTTCATTGAGCAGGGTTCCTGTGAGATAGAATTTTGAGTAGGTAGGGTCCGGTTTGAGAAAATCCTCAATACTGGCAGAGACTTCGGGGTTGCCCCTGTCAAGTTTGCGTTCTCTCAGGTTATCGAGCCTCAGATCGTGTTCATAGATCAGTTTAAATATTTCCATTATCGAATGGGCTATTATTCTGGGTGCCGTTTATAGATACCAACAACGATCGCAGCCCGCAAAAAGATCCTTAAGAAGATGGTTGTTTACCGGATATGAGATCTTTCGGGCGGCCTTTTTAGTTATACTCGTTCATGGCGATGTCGATTCCCTTGCGCAAAAAGAGCAGGATCGCATCCGATGCCCGTTCGAGGGCAAGGTTGATCTCTTCTCTCTGTTGATTCGTAAATGGGGAGAGGACATAATCGGCCTGTTTGCCTCTGCTGAAATCACTTCCGATGCCGATTCTCAGGCGGGGGAAGTCACGGCTTTGCAGCTTGTCAATGATATCTGCAATACCATTATGTCCGCCAGCGCTTCCAGAGGGCTTGAGCCGAATTCTGCCGGCATCGAGGTGGATGTCATCATAACAGACCAGGCATTCCGACTTGGAAAACCCTGTTTCAGCCAGTGCCCTGGAAACTGCACGGCCGCTTCGGTTCATATAGGTTGTGGGCTTGATCAGGACAACGGGTTGTCCCTTAAAACGGCCTTCACCTTTAAGGTAAAGGCCGTTTTCGGAAACAAATGTGATCGACAGTTTCTCTGCGAGAAGGTCGAGAAGCTCAAATCCGACATTATGGCGGGTCTTGTTATACTCGGCCCCGGGGTTTCCCAGGCCTGCAATCAGTGCCATATCGGATGTCAGAGATTAGATTACTCTTTGTTCTCTTCTGCTTCGCCTTCGGCCGCTTCTTCACCTTCAGCTGCTGCCTCTTCGCCTTCAAGCTCTTCACCTTCTTCAAGTTCAGCTTCAGCTTCGGCATCCACGGCAGAGGATGTAAACAGCGCCTCGGATTTCGGAGGAGCAATTGTAACAATTGTTCTTCTCGGATCATCGATCGGGTCAATTCCTTCCATATTGAGCTCACTCACATGGAGAGAGTCGCCGATTTCAAGTGCAGAGATATCCAGTTCAAATTCAGCAGGAATCTTATCCGGCATCACTTTTACGCGCACAATACGCATGGTTTGGAAGATACGTCCGCCGCCGTCACGCACTCCAATCGGAGTACCGGACAGCCGGATCGGCACTTTGAGTTTCACCGGCTGCGACTCATCGAGCAGGTAAAAGTCGGCATGCAGAATACGGTCGGTAACGGGATCGAATTCAACATTCTTCAAAAGGGTTTTGTAAGCCGTACCGTTAATGGTCAGCTCCTGGAGTTTTGTTTGTGATACAGAAAGAATTTTCTCAAGATCTACTTCCAGAACAGAAAAGTGAATATTCTCTTCAACTTTTGGACCGTAAAGAACTGCAGGAATTCTCAGGTTTTCCCGCAATTCATCCGCAGAACGTTTCTTCCCTGCTTCTCTAACTTCACCTTCCAGTTTATATATATCCGGTTGCTTCATGGTTTTTCCAGTTATTGATTAATCATCAAAAAGTGCACTTATCGTGTCATTTGTGTGGATTCGCTGAATGGCTTCGGCAAAAATGCCCGCAACACTCAGAACTTTGATTTTATCTGAAGGTTTTCTCAGCGGAACCGTATCGGTTACCAGAAGTTCATCTATCGGAGAATCTTCAATTCTCTGGTAAGCCGGCCCTGATAAAATAGGGTGTGTACAAGTTGTTATGATATTTAATGCCCCCCGCTCTTTCAGGGCAACGGCTGCGTTGGTAATGGTTCCGGCCGTATCGATCAAGTCATCCACAATCAATACATTTTTGCCTTCCACTTCACCGATAATATTCATGACCTCAGCCACATTCTGCTTGGGCCTTCGCTTGTCGATAAACGCAAGGCCTGCCCCAAGCTTCTTGGAGTAGGCGCGTGCCATTTTCAAACTGCCCACATCCGGAGCAACGACCACCAGGTTGTCGATCGGGTTGGACTGAAAATGCTCGATAAATATCCGGCTGGCATACAGGTGATCCATCGGGATATCAAAAAAGCCCTGAATCTGAGCTGCATGCAGATCCATTGTCAAAATACGGTCAGCCCCTGCCTCTACCAGGATATTTGCCATCAGCTTTGATGCGATAGATACCCTTGGCTGATCTTTTCGGTCTTGCCGGGCATACCCAAAATAGGGAATTACTGCCGTTACCCGCTTCACCGAAGCCCGCTTAGCCGCATCGAGCATCAGCAGAAGCTCCATGACATTGTCACCGGGCGGCGGGGTTGACTGAATCACAAACACATCCTCACCTCTGATACTCTGTTCAAACTTCACATAGAGCTCACCGTCAGAAAACGACTTTATGGTTATATCCCCCAGGCTTGTACCGTAACTTTCCGCAATGGCACGAGATAACGCGAGATTGCTGCGGCCGGCAAATATTGCTAAAGGCGTATCCAACAAATTGAGAGGTATAGGGTTATACAAAAAGAAAAAGGAGTACCACTCTGGCATCCTTTCATATTTAAAGAAGTTGCCCGGGGAGGATTCGAACCCCCACTGACTGGACCAAAACCAGCTGTCCTGCCATTAGACGACCGGGCAATGCTTCGATTTGACAGATCCCAAAGATAGAAACAAGAATATTATCTGTCAAGAATTAATTGCACTTTTAAACACTTTACACTGATGGCATCGCTTCTCCAAACAGTACCGTTTATACTGGTGTGCCAGCCCCAGGCAGTTGGCCTTTCCTGTTACCCGAAACCCGGCCTGCCGGAATGGCGTCAGCACCTCTTGCGGCGGGGCGGCCTGAAGCCGCAGCCAGGCCGTGTATGAACCACTTTTCAGCTTATCGGAAATGAAAAGATCACCGAGTATATAGATGGCCGGCAGAAAAACGGTGCCCCTCAATATCTCCCTTCGGTTTTCACCTGGCAGGTTCTCACGGCCTGCCAGGCGCACGAGTTCATCCCACACATCGATCCCCTCATGAAGAAAGCCCCTGACCCCCACCCTGCAGACAGCGTAGTGCAGCGCAGCGGCCTGGACGACGCGAACCGCCGGACGGCTGGCAGGCCTCATGCCCGACGAGTTCCATCGAAAGTGAAGGGTATCCTTGCCAAATGCGATCTGTTCAACACGGCAGATCCACTCGCTCAAACTCACCCCTTCCGGATTGAGGGGAGCCAGCTTGCCGGCCAGGCGCTCCATTGATTGCTGATTTCCCGGAATGCCCAGCACCCTGAAGATGCCATGCATCAGCATCCGCTTCCACGCTTCTGACGGAACGGCCTCTGCATCGTAATACCTGAACAGCTCATCCATCTTGAAGGCAAAGTACTCCCGGTGAGCCTGTTCGACCTGTTTTTCAAAGGCTTCACGGCTGATATAATTTAAGCTCCCTGCGCACGGCAATCGGCTGCCATGATTCATGGCAAGCAGGCGGGCCAGCGGTTTCCCGACCGCCTGTGACAACTCAAGGGTTGGAATGGCCCCGCCGCAGGTGCGCACGGCACGGCTTGAGTTGCACTCATACACAACATGGAGCACGACCCCGTCAAACGCATGGTCTTTATGATGTCCGTGCCCGAACCACTCTCGCTCCTGAAAATGGATCTCAACGGCACCGTGCCACTCCAACCCGCCGATTCGTATCACTGCCTCTAAAAAATCAGGACCGCGCCCCCGGTTGAGCCGCCCCGGCTCAACCACCTCCAGTGCCTGACCGCCTGTTGTGCGCAGACCGGTGCAGTTAAACTGGAGTTCCTGCCAGATCCACTGCAGAAGGGATTCGCTATACCTCTGCCGGCCCATCTCAGAAACCAAATGCAATATCACCTTCATCCAGGGTGAGGCCGTCTGTCGCCTCAAAGAGATCGGGCACCGGCTTGCCAAACAACTCCTTCACCCTCTTCCCCGTATATGCAAGGGCCTTTCCGCCCTCATCAGCAACCTTTTTACGCGCCCGGCTCAGACCGGCCGAACCCTGATTCAGCAGCCGATCACAACTCTTTGTAAAATGGATGATCTCATCCCGGTTGCTCTTCAGCAGATAACCCGCTGCCAACCCGCCTGTAAAAGCTGTGATCACAGCCAATGATTTGCTCGCTGTACCTTTCATAATTCTCTCCATAAATCTATTGCGGTTATTAATGTATCTTCTCCCGGAGAGCTTATCAGCTCCCTCTCTTGATAATAGTATACTAAATTGAATACTTTATCTTCAACGCTGAATACAATTGAAGAAAAAAATTCCCATGATTTTAGCTGATAAAAACCGCATTGAGCGCACCATCAAAAGAATGGCCTATCAAATTGCCGAAGAGGCCCATGGCTCCCGCATTCATCTGGCCGGGCTGAATGAACGGGGCTTTGCCTTGGCAAAACAGCTGCAGGCCAATCTGCAAAACAGTGTTCAGTCGGATGTCAACCTCACTCAAATAGACGCCATTGGGGAGGAATTGCCCCATAAGGAGTTTTTCAATGTAAGGGAGTGCATGCTGGTCATCGTCGATGATGTCATCTTTAGCGGTTCAACCATCATGAAGGCTATTGAGAAGTCGGGCGACCTGAAGCGGTTTTCCAGGATTCTGGTATCCGTGCTGGTTGACCGGGGGCATCGAAAATACCCGCTGCAGGCTGCTGTGATTGGAATGAACATCCCCACGAAACTCGATGAGCAGATTACGGTTGAACTGACAAACGGAATGCCCGAAAAGGTTGTTCTGTCAAACAGTTAAAAACATAAAATGCCTAATTTGATCCTGAACATCATGAAATGGACACTCTTGCCACTCATCCTCCTCGTCAGCCTCACTTTTTCGAATGCCTATGCACAAGAAGAGGCTGTTCCTGACACCCTTGACGGGTGGAAATTGAACTGGGTTGCCGGGCTGAACGGCTCGCAGGCCGCTTATTCAAACTGGTCGCAAGGTGGAGTCAACAATCTCGCCTTTACCGGCAACTCCACCTTTAATGCTCTCTTCAGAGAGAACCGATTCTCATACATTTTTTCACTGAACACCCGTTACGGACAGACTCGGGTTGAGGATGAGGGGGTTAAAAAAACCGACGACCGCCTCTCGGTCAGAAACCGTTTTCTCTATGATATCGGAGCCGATCGTGACGGAGACTTCAAGCTGTTCGGCAACATCAATTTTCGCACCCAGTTCGCACGCGGGTATAACTACGGCGCCGGTGAAGATGGAGAGAACATCCTGATATCCGATTTCATGGCCCCGGCTTACCTGCTTGAAAATGCCGGTATTGCCTATATCCCCACAGACAATTTCTCGGCTGAAGCGGGCCTTGGCCTCCAGCAAACCTTTGTCACCGTTGACGAACTGGCTGAGCTCTACGGGCTGAATGAGGGCGAAAATTTCAGAAATGAAGCCGGTTTCACGTTAGCCGTTGGCTATCAGCGCAATATAGCAACCAACCTGAGCCTCTCCTCTTCTGTTGAAACATTTACCAATCTCAATAAACATATCAGAAGCACCGATGTGATCATCACCAACCAGTTTACCGGTCGCATCAACGACTTTTTGAATGCATCACTTCGGCTCGACTTCATCTATAACTATGATTATTCAAAAGAGATCCAGATTGCCCAGGTATTGTCGGCCGGAATCTCATTTATACTCATTTAAGGACCCTTTACATTGAATCGATTTGAAGAGTATCTGCCGGTATTGAAAAAGGCCCTGCAAAGCCTGGATACCTGGCGCACAACATATGGCGATGTCACAGACGGCTTTGGCCACTACCGCCCGGACAAGCTGGAACCGATTGTCACGGAGCTGGCCGAAAAACTCAGGGGCAACTACCCGTTTCACCACCCTTCGTATGCCGGGCAGATGCTAAAACCGCCACACCCGATTGCCTGGCTGGCCTATACCCTCACATCGGCCATCAATCCGAACAACCACGCCCTCGACGGCGGCCCGCCCACCTCTGAAATGGAGAAAGAGTGCGTCAGGCAGCTGGCACAGATGGCCGGGTATGGCGATACTTTCCTGGGCCACCTGACAACCGGAGGCACCATTGCAAACCTGGAAGCCCTCTTTGTTGCCCGCGAAATCCATCCTTCCAAATCCATTGCCGCATCGGCCAATGCGCACTACACACACAGCCGGATGTGCAAAGTGCTCAACACTCCTTTCCTGGAGATTCCCGTGGATAGCGTCGGCAACCCGGACCTCGATTTCATCCATCAAAACGGCGACCGTATCGGCACCCTTGTGGTGACGATGGGCACCACCGGCCTGGGTATTGTTGAACCGCTTGAAGAGTTGCTGGAGGCGGCCCGCCGCCATGATTTCCGTATCCACCTGGATGCTGCCTATGGCGGATTTTTCAAACTGATTGAACAGAGCCTTCCCACACAGAATCACTGGAAGCTGATGCACGAGGCAGACAGCATTGTGATCGACCCTCACAAGCACGGCCTGCAGCCCTATGGCTGCGGAAGCATCCTCTTCAAAGATCCTTCAGCCGGAAAATTTTACAAACACGACTCCCCCTACACCTACTTTACCTCCCCAGACCTTCACCTGGGCGAAATCAGCCTGGAGTGTTCACGCGCAGGGGCATCGGCTGCAGCCCTCTGGGCCACCCTCCGGCTTCTGCCGCTGACCCGGCAGGGACTCGGATCCGTGCTGGCCAAAACCAGGGAGGCCGCGCTTCATTTCCACAAGCTCCTGACACAAAGCGAAACGTTTACCCCCATCCACACACCCGAACTGGATATCACAGGATATTTTAAAATCCCGGAGCAGAAACGAACCTCTGAAGTGAGCCGGCTGAGCAACCGGGTATTTAACCGCGGGGTCAAAGAAAATCCGGACAAACAGTACCATGTCAGCCTGTATAAAATCCCCGCCGCTCAATTTACTGACAAGTTCCCCTCGTATAAGGCCGATACCGATCAGGTAACCATTCTCCGAAGCGTCTTTATGAAAGAGGAGCACCTGGAATTTGTTGATGAGTACGCCTCCCGGCTGGGTCTCTAAAACCGCCGGGCCAGCACGGCCGTCTCCCGAAAAACCTGCCGGTGGCCGGTATGTCCGTTAAAAGCTTCCACGTAGATGATGTAGATTCCGATCCGGGCAATTCGCCCATGATCATCCCGGCCGTCCCATACCAAAACCCCCTGGCTGCCCGCCTGATAGCTGTCGGCCAGCCTCCGCACGGTCCGTCCATACCGGTCGTAGATGCTCACCTTCAGCAGTGAATTGGGATCATCCAGAACGTACTCAATTCTGAGTTCGCTCTCTTCGGGGCTGCCGTGTGGTGAAAACGGATTGGGGGCCAGCGTTACCCGGCTCCCGGCATGCATCGCTGCATCCGGCCTGAAGAGGGTATTGGCCTCCATCGGTGTTCCGCCCAACATTGCAGTTGACGTGCCCCAGTTTTCAGTGTCGTCACCATTGACGGCCGGATCGATCCGTTCGAGTGAGCGTCCGCGTGTGGTCATCACATTTGGATTATGCCAATCCGGACTGTAGCGCACCACATCAATTTCGGCACCGGTACTGTCGGCCAGGCAGACTGTCCTGCCGTCGGTGACCAGTCCCAGTGTTGACCGCCCGACCCGTATGCCAAACCGGTCGGCTTCACTGTCCAGGCCGAAAAAGCGGCCGGTTCGGCTCTCCGAAAGCGTCACGGGTTCGGCCTCAGGGTAGAGCAGAGCATAACCGCCGGCCGGTATCCATGCGTGGCGGGTTGTAACCGGCTCCATTGCTGAACGGCCTCCATCCGCGCCGGGCTCGTCATGCAGAGATATTCCCTCCAGAGAGACCGCATGCTGAGTGCGGTTATAGAGCTCGAGGTATTCCGACTGACTGGAGCCTCCGGCGCTCATGGGGTGGTACAGGATCTCATTGATCACCACGCTTCCGGGTGCGATCGGCTGGGCAACCGGCCGGGTGCCGCCCCCGGTGTTCCCTTTAAAGTCACGCACGCCCTCTGTGCGAAGCACAATCTCTCTGCCCGGAGCAGCCCGGCTTGCGTCAAGCAGAACCCGGTTTCCGGCCAACGGGTCATACTCCAGGATAGTCGATTCCACATCGTTCAGCCAAAACCGGGACTGGATGCCCGGGGTATCCAGGTCGACAAATTTATGAAACGTCACCTCCACCCTGTCCGGCTCAATCAGGTTTGCAAAGAGGATCCGGGGAGCCTCACGGTCAACCCGGAAGCGGCTGTTCAGGGCGCCCGGTGTAGAGCCTTCATTGGCAAGGCTGGAAGCCCAGTTTGCCGGATCGAACGAGAGTGCACCGGGATCGATCCTCTCCAGGGAGACCCCCGCGGCGGGGTCACCCCATTGAGGCGAGTAGGCCAGGCTGTCGGCAATCTGCCCTTCGGGCGCTCGAAGCACCACACGGCTACCGTTATTGCTGAGTCCCGGAAAATCTGCCATGTAGACTGAATGGGCATGCGTATCCGCATATGCCGGGGTGTCGGCAAGGACCAGGTACCCTCCCCCCTCTATCGATGTGCCGGCAGGAATGACTGCTGTTCCGGTTTCCGTTTCCAGCGTCCATCCGCCCAGGTCTGCCGGTTCGACCGCACGGTTAAACAGCTCAATAAATTCCGGCTGACCGGCTGCAGCCCGCCGGTACAAAATCTCATTGATCACTACCGGGCCCGGAACCGAAACAGAATGCAACGGGGCCAGCGGCCGGCAATCCTCACATTGAGAGGCCGTTCGGCCATCAGCGGTGCCGGCTGCCGGGAAAAGTGCCGCCAGCGAAAGCATGATCAAAAAAGAGATGATCGTATCTCGGTTGTGTCTCCCCATAATCACAACAGGTTATGATTGCCGGATCAGCATACAGCCTTGTGCGGTTACACCGGATACTCTTCTCTCCGGCCGATTTCAAATAACCCCGGATGCAAAATCCGGTATTTTCTGTTACCTTTTTGATAAATATCTGATGGAATCATGCAACACGTCAAACCCATACCTTTTTACATCTCAGACCTCAACTCCGGATTTGGCCGGGCTTCGGGCATCGTCCGAACAGACGGGCCCTCCCTGGTCATCGAATTCAAGAAAGAGGATGCCCTCGACGATGTTGCCGGGGCGCGGCCCGGTTCCGTTCGCGAAGTTCGCATTCCATTTGACGACCTTCATGCCATTCAGCTCAAAACCGGCCTCTTCACAACAAACCTTGAGATTAATACCCGAACGCTCAAAGCTGCCGCCGGGCTGCCCGGAACAAACGGGAGTGAAATCACACTGAAGGTGAAACGTAAAAACCGTAAAAGTGCCGAACACGCCGTAAGCCGGATACAGTTCAGGCTTTCCGAATTCCGTCTGAATCAGATGGACGGCGGTTAAATCAGTCGGTTGCAAAAATATGGCTTTCGTCGCGGAATGCCTTGAACTCGAGCGCATTACCGCTCGGGTCGAGCAGAAACATGGTTGCCTGCTCGCCCGGCTCACCCTCAAAACGGACATAGGGCTCGATCACAAAATCGACCTCATGCTCCTGCAGGCGCCCGGCCAGGTCATGAAACTCATCCCACTCCAGAATAACCCCAAAGTGTTTGGCCGGCACGGCGTGGCCGTCCACTTCATTCGACGCCGATTTGCCGGCATCCTCAGGGCTGACATGTGCAACCACCTGGTGCCCCCAAAAGTCAAAATCGATCCATTTGTCCGAACTTCGTCCGGTTTTACATCCTAAAAGGTCACGATAAAATGTTAACGTTTTCTCCAGCTCTTTTACCGGAAATGCCAGGTGGAATCGGGGGATAC
>JBJHCX010000048.1:0-14125 GCA_050486245.1 Rhodohalobacter sp. | reverse complement strand
CCCAGTTCATTCAGTTGTTCCTGAGTGAGCATCCCGGGCATATCGCTGTGGTCGTGCATGTCGTGATGGCTGTGATCACCGTGGCCGCCATGGCCATTGTGGGGGGCAGTCATGCGGATGTCCAGCACCAGCCCGTCAATATGTACTTCAGGTACGGGCTGACCCCGATCCCGAAGCCATTTTTTCATCAAAAAGATCTCATCGTCTTGCGCATTAATAATTCGTGCGGCCAGGGTTTGTACAGACCGGCTCGCACCGTTTTCGGGAGCCAGACGAGACATAATCAGCGCCTGGGCGTGGTGTCCGATCATTCCAACCATAAAATCGACATCCGCCTGCGTAAAATTCATGCGGGCACTGTCTATGCGAGCCCAGTAGAGTGCTTCCATATCAGACATCTCTTGCATACTGTGGGCGGGTGCCATATCATGATGGGTGTGATGGCCCTCATTCGAGGCGTGCTGGTTTTCTGAGGAAACCTGTTCGGATGCAGAACACCCTGCAATGCCGGCTGACAATAGAAGGATACCGATCAGTTTATAAATCATGGAGAGGCATTCCTGTTGTTTCATATGTTCTGTAAATACGGTTTGACAAATGAGATTCGAGAACGGAACAATACATACTATATTGAAAGATTCAAAAACCGGTAAATGAGAAAAAATGTAAAAAGGAGTGTTTGCAGGCTGAAACCAAACCGATCAGATACGCGTAGTGACTGATGCCATGAAAAGATTGGAGAAACATATTATCGGAATACTCACATTCTGCTTTGCGGGGAGCATCCTCATTACATTGGGAGGATGGGAGATCCTTCGGAAGATGTCGGGACAGTCACAATTTCCGGGAATCTTTACCCTGGAGTTTCTGGGCGGAGTGTTCGGGCTGCTCCTCTTTTTCCTTATTTGGGCACTGCCGGCCTGTCTGGTCGCATGGCTGTTCCCCTCCTTCAGAAAACAATGGAAGAAACGAATTCACTGGCCGGTATGGGCGGGTGTGCTGTTCGGTTTTCTCTACATGGGCGTGCTCGTGTGGATGGGATATAACGCTGTGTAGGGTTTCCGGTAGGTCTTACTTGTTGATTTTATACTGATCCATCTTAGAGTAGAGCAATCTGCGATTGATTTGGAGTAGTTTTGCCGCTTCGGTTTTATTCCAGCCTGTTCGTTCTAAAGCGTGGCTGATCAGCTCTTTTTCTACAGTTTGAATGACCGAGTGAAAGTCAACACATTCACTCCCGCCATCCAGATATTTTTGTCGCAGTGAATCTGCATGCTCCTTAAGTGAATCTGCCGGAATTTTCAGGTCCTGTCTACGGATCTGTTTACTGCGTGAGAGGACCGCTGCACGCTGTATGACATTTTCCAGCTCCCTCACATTGCCGTGCCACATGCAAGTTTTAAGTGATTTCATTGCATCATCTGTAAGGGTTAACTTTTTGGCAGGAGAATACTTTTTGAGAAAATAACTCACCAGCGGTTCAATGTCTTCGGTACGTTCTCTTAGCGGAGGCAAATGAAGATGGATGATGTTGAGCCTGTAAAAAAGATCCTGCCTGAAGCTGCCCTCTTCAATTTTCTGTTTCAGGTCTTTATTGGTAGCTGCTATGATCCGTGCATCGGTGTGGATTGTTTTTTCACCCCCCACGCGTTCAAATGTAAACTGTTGCAGAACCCTGAGCAGCTTAATCTGCATCGGAAGGGTAAGAGCGTCAACCTCATCCAAAAAGATGGTTCCGCCGTGTGCCAGTTCAAAACGTCCGCGTCTCTGTTTCACTGCGCCGGTAAAAGCTCCGGCTTCATGTCCAAAGAGTTCACTTTCGAGAAGTGATTCCGGCAGTGCCCCGCAGTTGATCTTGATAAATGGGCCGTTTGTCCGATTGGAATGACGGTGGATGGCATCTGCAATGACCTCCTTCCCGGTGCCGCTCTCACCCTGAAGCAGGACGGTGGTATCCTTGGGCGCAATCTTGCCGATCATTTTCAACAGGTTCTTCATTTTTCGGCTTTTGCCAATGATATGCTCTTCCATGGGGGCGAGCTGTTCAGTAGAGCTTTTGGCAGAATCGTCAGATACGTTCATCCACTCTCCCAGTGCACGCTCAATCACATTGAGCAGCTCTTCAACTTCAAACGGCTTTTCAAGGTAATCGAAGGCACCGGCTTTCATCGCTTCAATTGGCTTCTCGTTTGAACCGAATGCAGTAAAAATGATGACGGGGGTTTTGGGTGAGATCACTTTTATTTTTTCCAGTGCTTTCAGACCGTCCATTCCGGGCATTTTGATATCCATTAAGATAATGGAGGGGGTTTTCTCTTCAACGGCTTGAACAGCTTTCATGCCATTCGGTGCTTCTGCGATCTGATACCCTTCATCTCCCAGCAGCTCCTTCAGGTTGAGCCTCATAGAGGGTTCATCGTCAACGATTAATACGGTATGCAGTTTCTTATCTGTTTTCATGGGATCAGGCTGTCAAAATGAATTTCTGATTCAATATCAATGGCTTAATTGCCGGCCGGTAACGATATGATGCAGAGGGTGCCGCCGCTCTGATCATCCTCATTAACCGGAGATACAAAGGAGATGGTACCGTGATGGGCTTTAACAATTTCGTTTGAAATCGATAACCCCAGCCCGGAGCCATTCACTTTTGTAGTGAAGAAAGGATCAAAGATTCTGTTCCGTTGTTTTTTGGGCAATCCGGTTCCATAATCCCGAATCTTTACGGAAATCGTTTCATTCTCAGGGTTGTATTGTGTGTTTACATCCACGACACAGTTGGTGCCGGATGCCTGAATGGCATTATTTAATATGTTGGTAAATACCTGTTCCAATGCATTGAAATCAACATGCATGGCCGGGATATCTTCGGCCGGTTGATACCGTATCTGAATGTTTTGACCATTATAGGCATCACAGATCCTGTCAATAACCTGGCGGATCAGCTGGTCGATATGGATCATCTCTTTTTTATTTGAAATCGGTTTTGAAAAATAGAGCAGTCTTTTGGTCAGGTTAGAAATCCGGTCGATCTCACTTCTGATCATGGCCAGTGAATCCGGTTTGATGATCTCGCTCTGCTGCTGTCCATTTTGCCCTTTTCTGAGCTTTCGCTCCCAGATCTGAATACGGGTTTTGATGATCGATATGGGAGTGTTGATTTCATGCGCAGCGCCGGCAACCAAATTTCCCAGTGAGGCCATTTTCTCTTTCTGGAAGAGTTCACGTTCCAGTTCTTTGTTTTTTTCCTGCTCTTTCTGTTGCACATCGGTGAGTTCATTGATCGACCGGTTGATAAATCCCAGCGGACCCAAAGGTTCATGCAGGCGAAAGTCGGGATCCTGTTTCATCAACTCTAACCCGTTTTTGATTCCCTTCAATCGTTTTCGAATGGCAGCTATAAAGTAGAGTGAAATCGCCAGGCCAATCAGGATCAGTCCAACAGTTAGAAAAAAGGTGCCGCTCTGAATGGTCTGTGACCGGGCCAGTTCACGCTCTATATGAATACGGGCCCAGGCCGCTCCGATCAATTCTCCATCGTGGTAAATCGGTTGTGTGGAGAGCGGGAAAATGGCCGGGTCAAATTGATGTAAATCCGTTAGAAGAGTATCTGATTCTATCGTTTGCCTGACTTGATCGCGTATGATATTGTAGGATCGGGGAGGAGGTCCAAATGCTGGAATGGGTGGCTCAATGGTTGGAAAGCTGTATCCGACAAAATTGTCAAGCTTGAAAAAATAGAGCCCACCCTCCACTCGGTTGAAATAACTGAGTACATCTTCTATGTGAACGGATAGCAGTGAATCAGCAAGCCTCTCCTCAGCTTTCGTAAGGCGGTCTTTACCCAACAAGTGCCCCTCCCAGATGGGAAGCAGCTGATCCTCAAACCTCAGAGACAGTTTCCCTGCAGCCGTACGGGTAATCTCCTTATTCGATTCAATGATTTCGTCGGCCGACTCGAGCACGGTGGCATACATATAGATCCCGCTCACAATAATGAATACGAGAGCTGTGACGGTAATCGCGAGTAGTTTTTTATTGTAGTAGAGAACTTTCATATCTAAACCGGATTGATCTCATGTTGCCTTCCGGTATTACATAAATAATGCCATAAATCGGATCTGTTCACCACAGCGGCAGCAGACAGGTGTCGGCCCATTTCAGGGAAAAGGCATGTGCTGATTTATCACAGTTTGTGATAATTGATCACAAATTCCAAATAGAAATCGTCATTTAATGGAATTCGCAGTCATTCTGGATGCATGGCACAGATGTTGCAATCATGAACCCAAGGTTATTTGTCACTGCAAATTCCTGTCTCGATTCGAATATGTCTTTATTCAGTTGAACCTAAATCTATATGGATATGATCTTTGAAATGTTACCATCAATTCTTGAGCCTTCTGAAGGGTGTAAAAAGTATATAAAGAGAATTTCCGTTTTCCTCGTGATACTTCCTTTCTGTTTTGTCACCGCACAGGCAAATACGGAGAGCGATATCCTGTCATTGCAGCAGGGAGTTCTTACGGGAACCATTACGGATGCGTCGACCGGTGAACCTCTGCCGGGAGCCAATGTACTTCTGGAGGGAACGAACCGGGGAGCTTCGGCCGGTCCTGACGGGCAATTTGAAATTTCCGGAATTGAACCGGGTGAATATAGCGTCCTGGTTCGATTTATCGGATATCGTGATTACAGGCAAGACGTTCAAATTCGTGACGCAGAAGTGTCAACGATGGATGTGTCTCTGCAAAGAGAAGCGGTTGGACTGGATGATGTGGTTGTGACGGCAACCGGCCCGGTGCGAAGCCGCGAGGTCGGTACCAGCCAGGCCAGGGTTACCGCTGCACAATTTGAAAACAGTGCAGCCAATAATCCGCAGGAGATTTTAACCGGGCGGATTGCAGGCGCTACGGTATTGGCAAATTCAGGTCAGCCGGGTGCCGGTGGAACCATTCGGCTGCGGGGCAACAACAGCATTTCACAAGCCAATAACCCTATCATCTATGTAGATGGTATTCGGATTGATCGCGGGGGATCACCAACCCACCCAGCATCCAGGCAGAATACCTCGCCCCTGAATGATATCAACCCAAATGATATTGAAAGCATCGATGTCGTAAAGGGGTCGGCAGCCACCACCCTCTACGGAACCGAAGCATCGGGCGGAGTGATTCGAATTACAACGAAACAGGGACGGGAAGGGGTGACCCAGTGGGACGCCTCTGTCTCTGCTGGATTCAATAATATGGGGCACTTTGGCCCGCGCGATGGCAACCCAACCGGCCTCTTTATGGGGCAGTGCCGAGGTGATGGCCTGGAAAGTTACGATGGCGTGCGATTTGAAGATGCCAGTTGTCCGGACAGCGGTTCATGGCTCAGAAATGGATTGGTACAGAGGTACAATCTGTCTGTATCCAGCGGAGTTGAAAATTTTACCTACTATATTTCAGCAAACTATCGTGGTGAGGAAGGGGTCATACATGACGGAAACAGTACCCTTGGCGGCGGGTTCCGGGGTAATTTCCGGTTCACTCCGGTCGAAAACATCTCTGTGACATTTAACTCTTCCTATAATTACGGACGCACCGACTGGTTGC
This sequence comes from Rhodohalobacter sp., assembly GCA_050486245.1. GTDB lineage: Bacteria > Bacteroidota > Rhodothermia > Balneolales > Balneolaceae > Rhodohalobacter. The sequence goes on along the minus strand of JBJHCX010000048.1, from coordinate 8,525 downwards.
CCGACGGAAATAACGGCGACAGTTTTCTGCTCAATGTTAGCCGGGGACCCGGTGGAAACTTTTCGGGTGCATCCGGTTGTGAAGATCCTAATGTAATTTGTGTGGATAACGGTGAAATTCTGAGGGCAACCAATCAAAGCACGACCGAGCACTATATCAACAGCCTGGTGCTGGAAGCACAAACCGGTGAAAATCTGAACAACAGGATTACCTTCGGGTATGATTATAATACCTCCGAAATGGAAGAGATGCAGCCTTTCGGTTACCGGCGAACACCGCTTGGCCAGCAGACGATTGTTGATTGGAAAAAGACAACACTTTCGCTGGAGTATCTGGGTACCTACCTGATGGGGATTACACAAGATATCAATACAACCATCAACTGGGGAGGCCAGCTCTTCCGCGATCAGAGTAAAACCACGTCCCTGTTTAGTGAAGACTTTTCGGGTCCGCAAGACCCCACGCTAACTTCAGGTGCGCGAACCAATATTACGGGTGATAACCGTATTACTGTTGCTACAGGCGGCTTTTTTGGCCAGGTAATGGTTGATTATCGCGATCAGTTGTTTGTTACCGGAGGCCTCCGGATTGACGGGCATTCAGCATTCGGTGAGGACTTCGGATTACAAGCCTATCCAAAACTGAGTGTCTCTTATGTGTTGTCAGATCATGATTTCTGGCCAACAGAGTGGTGGAACACCATGCGCCTGCGGGCAGCCGTGGGTGAATCAGGGCAAGCTCCGGGTGCATTTGACGCCGTCAGGACGTGGTCACCGATTGCAGGTGAAGACGGCCAGCCGGGGTTTACCCCCAACCAGCTGGGTAATCCTGATCTGGGGCCGGAACGAAGCCGGGAATTTGAAACCGGGTTTATGGCCACTTTCCTGGATGGCAGGCTCAACATGGATGTAACCTATTACTCACAGCAAACCACCGATGCCCTGATTCCGGTACCCGCAGTGGCTTCTGAGGGTTTTCTCTCCTCACAGGTTCGCAATATCGGTGAGCTGCACAACAGCGGTTATGAACTGGAAATGGATGTGGACGTGATTCGCAGATCAGCCATGAGCTGGAATGTGAGATTGGGTTATTCCAGGGAGAAGAGCGAAGCGGTTGACCTCGGTAATGTGGATAATATCACGGTACAGTTTTTTGGCAGGACCTATATCCGTGAGGGATATCCGGTTCCGGGTATTTTTGGTGCCAGGCTAACCAACCCCGATGAGGTGGCCGACCCTGTATTTGAAGATGATCAGTATATCGGCCCGGCCTATCCCGACCAGTCACTCACGCTTGGAACCACCTTTCAGCTCAGGGATAATATTACCCTCGACGCCCTCGGTGAGTTTAAATTTGGTGGGTATATGGTCAACGGAACCGGTTATCAGAATGCCCGGCGCGGGATTTGGCCTCCATGCTATGACGTGCAGCGCGGCGATGCCACCGATGTAACCGCAAAAGATCGTGCGATGTGTGCACTGACCGGCGGAGACATCTCCCCAAGCTATGACGCGTGGATAGAATCGACAGACTTCTTTAAGCTCAGGCATGTCTCACTTACCTATGGGGTTCCTCAGCAATGGCTTCCCGGCGGAGTTCGGTCAGCATCCCTGACCCTGGCTGCCCGTAATCTCTTCACAATTACCGAGTACAGTGGAACCGACCCTGAACTGGATGACTATCGCGGCAGCATTGCACGGCGTGACTACTATGTAATGCCGCCCTATCGCACTTTCCTTGGAACCCTAAACTTCAGGTTTTAATGCGATGGAAAACAGGAATAGCAGGAATTCATCAATCAGAACACAAAAGTTTAATGTTATGAGTAACCAACTTATCAAACGATGTTTACTGTTTGCAGCTCCTCTGCTGATCCTTCTTGGGTGTGATGTCGAAAACCCCGGCCCGATTGCAGAAAGTTCACTCAACAGCCCGGAAGCCGTACCCGGCCTGGTGGTGGGAATGTCGGCAGACTTTTCACTGGCCTACCGTGTAAATACCTATTGGGGAGGGGTCTGGTCGGACGACCATACCCACAGCGGTACATTTGCCGCCCCAACAGTGTTCAGTACCGGCGAGCTGAACAGTGAAGATGTAGACCCATGGTGGGAAAGTGCACACCGAGCCCGGTGGGTGGCTGAAAATGGCGTGGAAAGACTTCAGGATATACTGGACGATCAATTCAATGACAATGTATATGCCGCAAGGGCATACCTTTTTGCCGGATTCTCAAATCGGATGCTGGGTGAAAATGTCTGTTATGCGGTATTTGACGGAGGGCCTCGTGAGGATTTTGAAAATCACTTTGTCAGGGCAGAAGAGCACTTCACCAATGCTGCCTCCATTGCTGAGAACGTTGGAAATTCAGATGTTCGAAATGCAGCACTTGCCGGCCGGGCCTCTGTTCGGGCGGCTCTTGGAAACTGGCAGGAAGCCTCTGATGATGCAGAACTGGTACCGGTTGACTTCAGCTTTGAAGCCGTCTACTCTTTGAACAGCAGCCGGGAAAACAACAACTGGCCGACCAATACAATTGTCAGAGGTGAATACAGCGTCTATGGATCTCCATGGGAGGGCTCAGACGATCCCAGGGTTCCGCAACAAGTGATGGAAACAGCTGATGGCGATGTCGACTCGGCGGCCGACGGTGTCACCCCATGGATCGCACAGATGAAATACCCTACCGAGGGAACCAATATCCCGATTGCAAAGGGGACTGAAATGCTGCTTATCCGTGCAGAGATGGAGTTGCGTCTCAATAATGATGTAGATGCAGCAATAGACCTGATGAATGAAGGCCGAAATTACCACGGACTAGATGATATCGAAGCCGATAACCCGGAAGAAGCGTGGGATCACCTGCACTATGAAAGAGGTGCCGACATGTGGATTGAAGGAAGAAGGTTCTGGGACCTTAGAAGATGGGCTGAAGATGACGGACCCGCATACCATCCGTTTCTGGAAGGGCGTGACAACTGTGTTCCAATTGGACGAGGTGAGCTCGATATGAACGATAATCTTTAATCTAACGGATTCATTTTATCCTCAGAACTGTACTCGATGATACGGGTACAGTTCTTTTTTATTCATTATTAAGCGTTGCAGAAACGGTATGTTATCTTAAAACCCTATCCCTGATTCTGCAATGCCCTCTCATACTGGATTTTATCTGCCATTTCACCTTACTTAAAACTCTAAACGAAAATATCCTGATGATGAATTACAAAACGTTCTGCTCAACCGTAGCTTTATTCATGCTTATCATCCCCGGACTGCTTTTTACGGGGTGTGAAATAGATGCATCAGCGGTTTATAGTTTTGAGACAGACAGCAACAAGCGAGCAGCTGCTCAGAACGGCATGGTGAGTTCGGCTCATCCTCTCGCCAGCGAAGCCGGAATCAAGATGCTGCAAAATGGAGGCAATGCAGTAGACGCTGCCGTTGCAACGGCATTTGCCCTGGGGGTTGTCGAACCTAACATGTCGGGACTGGGTGGCGGCGGAAGTATGCTGATATGGGATAACGTTGAAAAGATGGCCGATTATGTCGATTTCTATCCCGCAAAGCTTGCGGATTCCTACAGGGATTTTGACCATGATGCGGCAGATGAAGATCACAATCTGCTTCCGGTTGGAGTACCGGGATCGGTTGCGGGCCTGTTGAGTGCCCTCGATAAATATGGGAATTTGACCCGTGAAGAGGTCATGGCACCGGCCATTCAATATGCGGGTGAAGGCTTCCCGGTCTATTTGACTCTGGGCCAGTTTATCCGTGACAATGAGGAGAAACTGACCCGGTATGAAGGAACCAGGCAGACTTTTTGGCCAAACGGCGACCCGCTTTCTGTAGGTGAAATTCTCATTCAGCCTGAACTGGCCGAGACCTTGCAGCGTATATCAGATGTCGGTAAAGAGGCTTTCTATTCGGGAAGCACTGCCGAAAAGATGGTGGAGGTGATGAATGAAGGAGACAACCCGGTTACACTTGAAGATTTCGCGAACTATGAACCTCAATGGCAAAAAATGCCTCTCTGTGGTTCTTATCACAACTATACCGTCCTGTCTGCCCCCATGCCTCAAACGGGTGTTTATATCGTTCAGGCACTCAATATTCTTGAACATTACGATTTAAAAAGCCTGGGCCTCCCAACCAGATCGCCTGAAGCTTTTGACATTATGACCTCTACACTCAGGCTAAGCACCGCAGACAGAATAGAATTTATTAGTGACCCAAATTGGGTCAATATTCCAGTTAACGGATTGATCTCAAAAGAGTATGCGCAGGAGAGAAGCTCACAGGTTGGGATCGGCAGGGCCCCTGCAAGTGTGGAGCCGGGCAGCCCCGAACAATTTCAGGAGATGGCATTGCCCGATGCCTGTAACCGAATTGAGTATGCCGCATCTCACTTCTCCTCTGTTTTTGATGAAGAGTACAACTATTTTGCAGCCGGCCATGCTGAAACAGGTACCATCATGGATGAGGCTGAGGGATCTGGTGAAACAACACATCTTTCCGTGATCGATGCAGAAGGGAATGCCGTCTCGCTCTCAACCACATTGAGCCCTGTATTCGGTTCGGGTGCCTGGGTCGACGGCTTTATCCTGAATACATCGGGATTCAACTTTTCACGTCTGGAAGAGGATGAAGAGTGGGAGTCAAGCCACCCCTATCGCGTCAGGGCTTCCACCATATCACCGACAATTATTTTGGAAAACAATGAACCAAAACTGGTGATTGGGGCACCCGGCGGCGGACGCATCCCGACAGCAGTGCTGCAAAATATCGTCTATATTCTTGAGTATGGCCTTGATCCGCTGGATGCCGTGAAGATGCCGCGCATATTCCCGTCAAGAGATAATACTGAGGTGCAGATAGAGATCGGATTTCAGCCGGAAACCCTTCACCAGGCACGTTCAATGGGTTATGATATTCAGTCTCTCTCTCAGGGTTATGCCCGGCTCTACCTGGTCTATCGCGATAATGATACCCTGATTGGCGTATCCGATCCGCGTCATGACGGAGAACCGCGCGGTTACTGATTTTTACATGCACTTGTCATCTCTATTTATTACCCTCAGTAAGATAGATTTTTTGGTGAATTACACACCGCTACTCCATAACACCCATAACTAAATCTGCTCACATGACTTTTTCTGCCATAAAGCATTTCCGGAGGGCCGCCGTTGCTCTCATGGTTTCGTTGCTTTTTATTGTAAACCTGTCAGCTCAGAATGTCCCGGCACCGTCCGATATCATCGGATTTGATCCGGGCGAAAATTATAAACTTGCCGATAACGATCAGCTGGAGCGCTACTATCGTGCACTGGCTGAAGCGAGCGAACGTGTTCTGCTGAAAGAGATCGGTGAGACCCATCATGGCAATCAACTGCTGATGCTCATCATTTCGAGCGAGGAGAATCTGCAAAACCTGGATCGCTACCGTGAAATCAGCACCCGGCTTGCCAGGGCGCATGACCTCTCTGAAGAGGAAGCACGTGAACTGGCGAAAGAGGGGAAAGCGGTTGTCTGGATCGACAGCGGGCTCCACTCCCCTGAACTGGCACACGGACAGCACAATCCCCATTTTGCCTATCATATGGCAACCGATGAATCTGAGGAGACCCGTACCATGCGCGATGAGGTGATCCTGCTCAATATGCCGATGATGAATCCGGACGGCCACGATATTGTTGTCGACTGGTACAGGGAGCATCGTGATACCGAGTTTGAGCAGACGAGTCCGCCGGTTGTCTATCACGAGTATATCGGCCATGACAATAACCGTGACTGGTATATGCTGCTTCAGAATGAATCGCGTGCAGTGGCTGAACAGATCTATAACACCTGGTATCCGCAAATTGTGGTCAATCACCATCAGATGGGTGAGATTCCGGCTCGTATGTTTATCCCTCCGTTTGCAGACCCGGTGAACCCCAACATCCCCCCGCTTGCCGTCAGAGGCACCAACCTGGTGGGTGAACATATGGCTAACCGATTTGCCGCAGAGGGCAAATCCGGCATTATACAGGGCATCACCTTTAACATGTGGTGGAACGGGGGGATGAGGACAGCTCCCTATTTTCACAATATGGTGGGAATTTTGACGGAGTCGACGCACCGGTCACCCGTGCCAAAATATTGGGATGAAGAGGATATTCCGGAGACCATTACCCGCGGTAACCGGGTGATTTCGATGAAAGAGCCCAGCGTGTTTTACCCGGATCCATGGGAAGGCGGATGGGCCAGCATGCAGCAGATGGTCGACTATCACCTGACCGCATCGCTCGGAGTGATGGATATCGCGATGAAACGGAAAAATGACTGGCTCATGAATATCTACCTGATGGGCCGGGATGCCATTGAAAAAGGCAGTGAAGGCGGCCCGTATGCCTATGTCATTACCCCGGATCAATGGGATCGCGGGGAGGCCGTGAAGCTTCTGAATGTACTTCAGCGCGGCGGAATCGAAATTCACAGGGCATCATCCTCTTTTTCCGCTGAAGGAGAGACCTATCCTGAAGGGAGCTATGTGATCTATGCTGCCCAGGCATTTCGCCCATACCTGATCGACTTGATGGAACCGCAGTCATACCCCGACCGAAGGCTCTATCCGGGGGGTCCGCCGGAACCTCCATACGATATGGCCGGGTGGACGCTGCCGATACAAATGGGCGTCGATGTGAGCAGAATTGAAGCTCCGGCTTCCATCAACACGGATTTTGTCGATACGATTGAACCGTTTCGCGGAACCGTTCGCGGAAGCGGAAATGGAGGATACCTCGTTTCTGCCAGCTCAAACTACACGGCCATGCTGCTGAACAGGCTGCTGGAGTCGGATCATCAGGTGTACCGCCTTGCAGAAGAAGTTGAGCATGCCGGGCATGGTTTTATACCGGGCTCTCTCATTGTGGAGCGTAAAGGTGATGAAACCGACAGGCTGATCCGAAGTTTTAGCCGGGATTATGGCATTGACGCCGCACAGTACAGGAACCGGCCTTCATCCGAAGCCTACAGGGTGCATCAGCCAAAGGTGGGTATGTATCAGTCGTGGACGGCACATATCGACGAGGGGTGGACCCGATGGATTTTTGACCAGTATGGTTTTGACTATGAAACACTCCACGATGCGGATATTCGCGACGGAGACCTGAGCCGTTTTGATATCATCATCCTGCCGGCTCTGAACCCGTCAACTCTGCTCTCTGGCAACGCTCCCGGCAGAATGCCGGAGAAGTATACCGGCGGACTGGGCGTGGAAGGTGCGTTTCAATTGAAAAAGTATACGGAAAACGGCGGTACAGTGCTGGCATGGGACGGGGCTACCGACTTTCTGATTGAACAGTTTGGCCTGCCTGTCAGAAACCGAATTGCCAACAGATCTCAGGATCAATTCTTTATTCCCGGGTCACTGGTTGGCATGACAACCGATGCCAGCCATATTAATGGTTTTGGGATGCAGGATGAGCACGCAGCCTTTTTTGTAACCAGAAGGGGCAGTCAAAGCCGTGCATTTTCAATTGTAAACCCCGTAAGCACAGGTGACTATGCCGCCGAGGCTCCGCCGGTTGAGGTTTTTGCACGGTATGCCGACAGCGGTGTGTTGCTGAGCGGCTGGGCACTCGGTGAAGAGCAGTTTCTTGCAGGCCATCCGGCAGCGGTACGCGTGGCCGTTGGTGACGGTGAAGTTGTACTGATCGGAGTTCGTCCTCAATTCAGGGCGCAGCCGCGTGCTACATTCAAATATATCTTTAATGCCATCTACAACTCATCCTCTGAAGGGATCGAACCGGCAGTCAGCTCACGATAGTTAAAACCTGAGTCGTGCCTGAATGCCGATGTCGCTGCGGCGGTTACCGTCAATCTGGAGGTTGCCGCTGCTGATGACATCCCGATTGCTATAGGCGGTGGTTGCCGCTTTCATCCAGAAGTCAAGCCTGTCGGTGACACGGTAGTGAAATAGAATGTACATGCGGTGTCCGTGGTCAAAGAGCATGGTGTTGGATAAGACGTACAGCAGATCATTCTCGAATTGAAAAAGCCTGGAGTCGTAACTGTCTGTTCTAAACAGGGTGATGCGGGTATCCATGCGTAATTGCTGAGAAATCCGGTATTGCAGGTCCTGAAAAACCAGGACCCCGCGGCTTGGGCTGGAGCCGGCAGTCCGTGCCCTTACACTGTCGAACCGGGTGCGTAATCGAAGCCGGGGAGTGGCTTGAACCTCTCCCTGAATCCGGAAGCTGCCCCGTTTGTATGTTCCAAGGCGGCGAACCTCCCTGTCTAACTCGTCGGTCGTTACATACTCCTCTTCCCGCTCTTTGTAACGGGCTTGGGTATAGATGCGGAATGTGCGTATGGGCTGATACTCCAGCAGTGCAAGCCAGTCATGGCCGGAAGAGGACTGACGGGTCAGAAACCTGGCCGCCGGAAATCGAAACTGATCCATATAGGCATTCAGGCGCAGCGATGAGCTGAACTGATGACGAATTCCGAGGTAAACCCCCTCTTCATTCGACGGGATACCAGAC
>JBJHCX010000047.1:0-14207 GCA_050486245.1 Rhodohalobacter sp. | reverse complement strand
GATACCGGCTCTCTTCCCAAATCCCGGTTTACCCTTGATGTGGATGATGCCGGAGATACCGATTCGAGCGGTGAACCCGAAAAGCCCGAAGAGGCTGCCAAACCTGAACCGACACCTGCCGGGGAGAAAGAGATCCCTAAACAGGCGGCTGAAGAGGATGCTGAGGAGGATGCCGCCGGGCCTGTTTCCGAAAAGCCCGCCGATAAAGCCAACCCTACACCGGAACCCAGTGTCAGAAGTGTAAACTGGGCCGACATGGGCCACCGCTTTTCATCGGGTGAGCAGAAATCGCCGGCATGGATTATTGGAGCCGGTGCCATCGTCATTGTCGTCGTGCTGATTGCCTGGTTCCTGTTTCAGAATAATTTTTTTATGGGTGATGATGTTACCGTTGGCGACAATCGCGTGCCTGCACCTGAGGAGACCCTTGCCGATCAGGAGGGAGCAGACCTGGCCCTGGATGTGCTCGACTCACCCCGCGATGAAGAGGCCGCTCCGGCAGCACTTCAAGACACCCTCTACCTGACTGTCTATGCGGCCACCGGCATACTCGATCCCGTACGCGTCTGGAGTGATCTCAAGCCCCGCATTGACCCCTATTGGGTAGAAGAGGGCGTAGCGTACCGGTTTGAGTTTGCAGATACCATTCGGGTTCGCGGACAGTACAGCCGCATGCTCCTTTTTATGAATGGAAACCGGATTGACGATTTCAGGCAGCTCTATTTTAACACTGAAGAAAATGCTGTGGAACTGACCCGCGATCTATTTGAGGAGGATCCGCGATTTACCCGTACCGTTCCGTTTGAACTGCCGCCGAATGTTGCAGAGCCCGACTCTGTTGCAGACAGGCCCTCCTTTTTCTAATCTAACCGAATTATTTTTTCTACAGGTATGAATTCAGAACAGGCAAAAGCCCGGGTACAGGAATTACGTCAACTCATTGAAGATGCCAACCGAGCCTACTATCAGGAAGCACAGCCGTTTATCAGCGACCGTGAGTTTGATGAGGCACTCAGCGAGCTCGAACAGCTGGAACAATCATTTGGCCTTGAAGACCCCGACTCCCCGACCCACCGGGTGGGCGGCGAGCCCAGCAGTATCTTTCCGAATGTATCTCACCCTCAGCCAATGCTTAGCCTCGACAATACCTACAACGAGGAGGAGCTCAGGGAGTTTGACCGGCGTGTCAGGGATATTCTTGGCGATGTCGGGTTTACCTATGCCATTGAGATGAAATTTGACGGAGCCTCCATACGCCTTCGGTATGAAGGGGGAACGTTTGTCCTGGGAGCCACCCGCGGCGACGGCTATACCGGTGATGAGATCACACGGAACCTGAAAACCATTCAGGATATCCCCCTCCGGGTTGATGGCGGACCCGACATCCTGGAGATACGGGGTGAGGCCTATATGGAGAAAGAGGCCTTTGTCCGGCTGAACGATTACCGGGATGAACAGGGGCTTCAGCCGTTTGCGAATCCGCGCAACTCGACCGCCGGATCCCTCAAGATGCAGGATCCGCGTGAAGTTGCCCGCCGTCCCATCCGATTTTTTGCCTTCGATCTGATCCTGGAAGACTCTGCACAGTATCCGGATCAGCAGTCTAAAATGAATCTGTTAAAAAAGCTCGGATTTCCGGTCAGCAATTACTTTAAAGTGTGCCGCACCATCGATGAGGCCCTGGAAGTGATTGATGAGTGGGAAGAGTTTCGGCACAGCCTGCCGTACGAAATCGATGGCGTTGTGATCAAGGTTAACGAAGACCGTCTGCGGGATGAATTGGGATCGACATCCAAATCGCCCCGCTGGGCCATTGCCTACAAATATGAAGCCGAGCAGGCTCCTACCCTGCTGAAGTCGATCACGTTGCAGGTGGGCCGGCTCGGAAAAATTACGCCGGTGGCAGAGCTAAAACCCGTCCAGCTTGCCGGGACCACCGTGAAGCGCGCATCCCTGCACAATGAAGATGAAATTTTGAGAAAGGATATTCGTCCCGGCGATACGGTAATCATTGAAAAAGCGGGTGAAATTATTCCGCAGGTTGTCAGCGTTGTCAACCCCGACAGGAATGACCGAACTGAGCCTTTTGCGATGCCCGGCGAGTGTCCGGCTTGCAGTGATACACTGATCAAGCTCGATGATGAAGTGGCCTGGAGATGTATCAACCCGCAATGTCCGCCACAGGTACGTGAACGGATAAAGCACTTCGCCTCAAGAGATGCCATGGATATCGACGGCCTGGGCGAAGCGATAGTGGAACAACTGATCGGTACCGGGCTGATCTCAACCTATGCCGACCTGTACAAGCTGCAGGAAGAGGATTTGATACCCCTGGAGCGGATGGGTAAAAAGAGTGCACGAAACCTGGTCAAGGCGATTGAGAAGAGTAAACATCAGCCGCTGGAACGCCTGATCTACGCACTTGGGATCCGTTTTGTGGGTAAAACCGTAGCTAAAGACCTGGCCGCACACTTTCTCTCGCTGGATGGGCTGATGAGTGCCGGGATTGAAACGATGACACAAATTGATTCGATCGGGCCGAAAATTGCCGAATCGGTTGAACTCTTTTTCCAAAATGAGAAAAACCGCTCCCTGATCGAAAAACTGAGACAGGCAGGCCTCCAGTTTAACATGGATGAACCGGAAACGCTGTCAGATCAGCTGGCCGGAAAGAAAATAGTATTAACCGGCACACTGCCTACCCTGTCACGAAAAGAGGCCACTGAAATGATCGAAAAGCACGGAGGTAGTGTTACCTCGTCAGTCAGTAAAAATACGGATTTTTTGCTGGCAGGAGAATCGGCAGGGAGTAAGCTGGCGAAGGCTGAAAAGCTCAATATTCCCGTGCTCAGTGAATCTGAATTCAGGGAAATAATTGGCGAGGAGTAGGCAAATCCGAATAAATCAATGCCTCAAACGTTTATTTGAGGTCTGAAGCAACGATTTAAAAATCTATTTTTGATAAAAACTCACCTTCACTATACTAATGCATCGGGTACTTGTAGTTGCACAGAGTGATTTATCCGTTTATAATTGATTCTTATGAGCATTCTTGAAAAACTGGGTCTGGAACAGAAAAAGCAGAAAGGTTCACCCAATATTGGGAAAAAGAAGCAGCAGAAGCAGCAGGAGGCGAAAGCCAAAAAGGTAAAATACCTTCGTGCACTGATCTTCTCTGTCTTTCTGATCACCATTCTGATCATGCTGCCCCAATCAACCTTTCAGCCGGTTGCCAGCTATTCTGTTGGTGAACCATGGCGGGGGGATGACCTGACTGCACCCTTTACCTTCTCTTTGCAAAAATCTGCTGCAGAACTGGAGCAGGAACGGGATGAGATACGCAGAAATACACCGCCTGTCTTTCATGTTGACCCAACCATTGAAGTGAGCATTGAATCAAGCCTGGAGAGCATAAACCGGAGTCTTCGGCCGGTGTTTGACAGCTATGAGCAGTGGCAGCGTGCAAAAATGGGGGATGAACCCTCAGCTCCCAACGACAGTGTCCGGTTCATGCAGGAGCGTAATTATGCCGGGATAGAGTTCTCTGATGAATCGTGGCAGGTAATTTTGGAAGATTACAGGGCCAAGCGCATCGAACGCCAGACCAATCAGGAGCTGCTGGCAAATCAAATTCAGAGTACGGTTGTCGGTGTGACCGGCCACCTGCTTGATATGGGTATTCTTGACCTTGATAAGGGTGAGATCGACCAGGATGAAATTACCATTCGAAACCTCATGCAGCGAACTGAACGTACCATTGACATCGGACGAACGTATGATCTTGAGGAGGCCATACAGTTTGCAGAATCACAGATAAGCGCAAACCTTTCGCCCGATGCTGCAAGTGCTGCAGTGCAACTATTCAGCCAGGTTGTCGAACCCAACTATATCTTTCACGAAGAGGATACCGAGGCACTGCTTGCCGAACGCCTGGAAAATATCTCTACCACGAAGGGGGCCGTTGAAGAGGGGGAGATCATCATTCGAAAGGGGGATATTGTAAACCAGGAACGGGCAAACAAACTCAACAGCCTGGCCGAGGCAAGAGCCGTATCAGCCACCGATTACGAGATCGGCGTGAGATACCTGGGCGATTCTATCATCATTATTGCGGCTGCCCTGCTCTTCCTGCTCTATCTCTACCTCTACAGGATCTATATTTTCAATACCCCCCCCATGTTCCTGCTCGTATTCCTGGTCATGGGCATGTTTATACTGGCCAGTGCAGGCGTTCACCACTTTGACGCAGCCAACCACTACCTGGTTCCGATTGCTGTCGCACCGATCATCCTGACAATCATATTTGATTCCCGTGTCGGATTGATGGCTGTCATCACCATGGCAATGATCACCGGCATTATGCATGACAACAATTTTGAATACCTGATTGCCACCATTACCGCATGCAGTTTCGGTGTCTTTTCAGTGCGGGATATTAAAAAGCGCTCACAGTTCTTCTTCTTCACACCCGGAGTGGTTTGGGCCTCCTACCTCGTGATACTCGGTGCATTTGCACTAACGCGCATTTCAGGCTGGGAACCGGTTCTTGAGAATGTTATCTATGTGACGATTAATGCCGTCTTTATTCTGTTTACCTATCCGTTGATCCTTCTGATTGAGCGGCTTTTCAAAATCACAACCGACTTTACGCTTCTGGAACTGGCCGATACCAACCTGCCGCTGATGAAAAAACTGATGAACAATGCTCCGGGTACGTTTCATCACAGCCTTCAGGTAGCAAACCTGGCTGAATCTGCCGCATCTGAAGTGGGAGCAAATGCCCTGCTCTGCCGCGTCGGCGCCATGTACCACGATATCGGAAAAATGGAAAAACCCGCCTATTTCATTGAAAACCAGAGCAAATCGAATGACCACGACAAACTGAAACCGCGAATGAGTGCCATGGTCATCAAAGCTCATGTGAGCGACGGACTTACCATTGCAGATGAATATCATCTGCCACAGCTGATTCAGGATTTTATCCGAACCCATCATGGTACATCCCTCATCAAATATTTTTATGGAAAAGCCAAAAGCGGTGAGGAAAATGTCCCTGAAGAGGATTTTCGTTATGACGGGCCCATTCCTTTCACCAGGGAGCAGGGTATCCTGATGCTGGCAGACAGTATTGAAGCCGCATCCCGGTCGATGAAAGACCCCACATACAATAAGCTTGAAAACCTCATCAACCGTATTGTGGATGACCATATTCAGGATGGACAGCTAAGTGATTGTCCGCTGACCTTCAAGCAGATCCAAACAATTAAAACTTCATTTCTGAATATTCTCGTTGGGGTCTACCATAGCCGCATTGAATACCCGGAAGAAAAGAAAGGCTCGAAGCAGGATGATAAACCCAAACCTGCTGATGAGAAGAAACCCGGATCGAATGATCAGCCCGGATCGGAAGTGACTCCAGCAGAACAGGGTGAGGATATATCAGACCGGGATCGCTTATCATGACCCCTTTTGAGTTTGAACTGAAGCAGTATCTTCAATTTATCAAACTTGAAAAAGGTTTGGCTGAAAACTCATCCCTTTCATACGAAAATGACCTGAAAAGGTACCTTCAGTTTATAGCACGCGAATGCAGAATATCAGCACTCGACGGGGTGACCCTGCAACATATCGAAAAGTACCTTGAAGAGCTGACCGAGATGGAACTGGCCGTCAGCACCATCGCAAGAAATATATCGAGTATCCGAAGTTTCCACGAATTTGCAGTGGTTGAAAAGCTGGCCGAGGCGAACCCCGCCGAGCTGATCGAACTTCCGAAAAAAGCCAAAAAGCTACCCGAGGTGCTGACTCCTCAGGAGGTTGAGGCGATTATTGACCAGGCCGACCGGACCCGTGATGCGGGCATACGCGATGCTGCAATCCTGGAAACTCTCTATGCCAGCGGCATGCGCGTGAGTGAACTCACCGATCTGGAAATGGACCGCCTCTTTTTTGAAATCGGATTTATCCGGGTACTCGGCAAAGGAAACAAGGAGCGCCTGGTGCCCGTCGGTGAGATCGCTCAAACCGCTATTGAACACTATATTGAAACCGTTCGGCCAAAGTTTATCCATAAAAAGAATCCGGGTAAGTCGGAAAACAAAATCTTCCTGAATCAGCGGGGCGGACCGCTTACCCGAATGAGTATCTGGAACATCGTAAACAAGTATGCGGAAAAAGCGGATATCCGGAAAAATGTGTATCCTCATATCTTTCGGCACTCATTTGCGACACACCTGCTGGAAGGCGGAGCCGACCTGAGAGCCGTTCAGGAGATGCTGGGTCATACATCTATCATCACCACCGAAATATATACACATGTAGACCGTTCACTGCTTCATCAGATCCACAAAGAGTTTCATCCGCGTGCTTAACAACTGCTCACATAAATACAAAACTGCTTAACCATGCTGCGTACTTCGGCACTCCTTGCGATAATCATTTTTCTTCCCATCCATCTGCTCATTCAACCGGGCCATTTAAAAGCCCAGGTTAGTCAGCCGGAAACCTTTCAAAACGGCGTCGTGGTATCGGCCGAAGAGCACGCTACTAAAGCCGGCCTGGAGATTTTAGAGAAAGGCGGCAATGCCATTGATGCCGCCGTTGCCGTGCAATTTGCACTTGCCGTCACCCTGCCCCGTGCCGGAAATATTGGCGGCGGGGGGTTCATGGTGCTTCACACAGCCGATGGCACGGTCAACACCCTTGATTTCCGGGAAACCGCACCCGCCAGGGCAACCCGGGATATGTATCTTGATGAAGATGGAGAGATTATTCCACAAAAGAGCACCGTTGGCGGACTGGCGGTTGGTGTACCCGGTACGGTAGACGGAATGATCAATGCCCTGGAGCGCTACGGAACCCTGGCTCTCGAACTGGTGATGGAGCCGGCAATCCGGCTGGCTGAAGAGGGGTATCACCTGGATCACTCTCAGGCGCGGTCGATGAACCGGGCGGCCAACCGACTCTCACAGTTTGAAGGGTCTAAAGAAATTTTCATAAAACCCGGCGAAGAACCCTGGCAATCGGGCGATCTTTTTGTTCAGCCCGACCTGGCCGAAACCTTGAAGCGCATTGCCCGGATGGGCCGGCGCGGTTTCTATTCCGGGGTAACGGCACGCCTTATCATTGAGGAAGTACAGCGTCAGGGCGGCATCATCACCCTGCGCGACCTCCGGGATTACAGAAGTGTTTGGCGAGATCCCGTTAAAGCACAATTTCATGAATACGAGCTCTATATGATGCCACCCCCCAGCAGCGGAGGCATTGTCTTCAAGCAGGTTCTCCAAATGCTTGAAGAGATGGGTATCGGGAATTACGGTTTCAATTCGGCAGGCTATATACACCGTCTGACGGAAGCACTCAGAAGATCGTTTGCCGACCGGAACTACTGGCTGGGCGACCCCGACTTTACGGATATCCCTCAAACAAAACTGACATCAGGCGATTATCTGGCCGAACGGCTGAATTCATTTCGCCCAGACCAAGCCACACCCAGTGATGAGGTGAGTCACGGAGAGATTTCCCTTTCGCCTGAAAGTGATGAGACCACCCATTTTAATGTAGCCGACAGATATGGCAACGTCGTCTCTGTCAATACAACCCTGAACGGATCATTCGGCAGCTTTGTGACGGTGAGCGGAGGCGGCTTTCTGCTGAATAACGAGATGGACGATTTTTCTGCAAAACCGGGTGAGCCCAATATGTTCGGCCTGATCGGAGCTGAAGCCAATGCCATTGAGCCGGGCAAACGTATGCTGAGCAGCATGAGCCCGACAATTATCCTGAAAAATGGGGAGCCGTTTTTTGCAGGAGGCGGTGCGGGCGGACCAAGAATCATCACGGCAACACTTCAAAACTTCCTGAACCTGGCGCTCTTTGATATGAATGCGAAGCAGGCGATCACTGCCCCCCGAATTCACCACCAGTGGCTGCCCGACAAGCTCTACATCGAAGGGTTATGGTTCCAGGATGAGACCAGGCAGAAGCTCATCGGTATGGGACACGACATTGAATCGATAGGCAGCATCGCCCTAACCCACTTCATCCACTTCCCCGAACCCGGACGCATGAGCGGTGCCGCCGACACCCGCGCATACGGAACCGTCATGGGATTTTAGGACACAGTTATAACAGTGTACAGTGATCAGTGTCAACAGTGGCAGAAGGCAGAAGGCAGAAGGCAAAAAAGAGCTGTCAACCTTATTCAGGCATCAACAACTTTTCACTTTTGCCTTTTCACTTCTCCACTTCTCCACTTCTCCCCTTCATCACAACTCATGGCTCATCACTTCATCTTCAACCGGAATTTCATCCAGGTTAAAGATGACAGCAATAGAGTTCTTCTGATTGTCTATGATGATTTCGCCTTCAATCTGTTTGGTGAGTGAACGAACCAGTTTCATGCTCAAATCACTTTTGTTGCTCCACTCAAACAGTCCCGGTGCAAACTGGCCGTTTTCCCGCACAACCAAAAAGAGCTGTTCCCGGTCGGTATAGAGGTCGACACTGACAGCGCCCTGGTAGGGTGAATCGTGAACTTTTTCATAGACCCTGTTCATAATCTCATTGGCTATCATACTGACAGGCACTGCTTTTTCCAGGTTTAGCTGAAGGTTATTGGCATGCAGGTTGATTTCAGATCCGTCCGATTTTAGCCTGTAATCCTGATTCAGCCGGTTTGACAGCTTGATCATGTATGATTTTATGTTGACCATCTGAAAATTTCCCGATTGCGACATCAACTCGTGAATCAATGAGATAGCCCGAATTCGTGATTTGGAACCGCGAAGGGTATCGGCCAGGTTTTCATCTCCTGTTCTCTTGAGCTGAAGCTCAAAAAGTGCCAGGATAATCCCAAGGTTGTTTTTCACACGGCCATGTATTTCGTGCAGCAGCAGGTCACGCTCTTTTACAGAAATTTCAAGCTCCTCTTTCTTCTCCTGCAGTTCCGCTGTCTGCCGGTTCACCTCCTCCAGAAGACTCCGGTTCCAGGAGGATACCAGGTAGATTCCGGTTAGTCCCACCGTCAGGATAATACCGATAGAGATCCAGAATATCAGCTGATACGATTCAGTGGCCTGGATAACACGTTCTGCAACATTGACATCCGACATCAGAACGGCTTCTGCAATACTGCGGTTTCCCAATATTCTGCCCCCTATGATAAAAAGGGAGACGACCACGACTACTGAGGAGATGGAACCATAAATCCACCCGAGTGTCACTTCTCGCTGAGCGGGTGTCTGTATCATTTTTTCACGAAATCGCACAACTGCAGGGGAAAACAGTGCGAGTAACGGACCCACAATCAGAATCGCCTGGAAGAACCCGCCGGTCCACCACCCGTTCCAGATCTTGACCGTCATTGCGGCCGTAAGACCCTGCTCCAGGCTCCATACAAAGGATCCCAGTGAACTCGCCATCGCCGCAACCAGTGACACCACCGTAAAAAAGGCGATGCTTTTGATATCCCTCAAATGAATGCCTGCAGGCACGCAGTAGTATGCCAAGGCATAAATGCCCAGGCCTAAAACAAAGGAAAATGCATAAAGAAGAGCCCACTGAACAGGCATCTGTGCTGAAAATGCAATCACAAAAGAGGAGAGAAAAACGGGAATGAATCCCCACTCAAAACCGAACCAGAAGAGCAGCAGTGCCCCAATAATCAAAGGCGGATAGAGCAGAAAAAAAGAGATCACGTTTAGCTCTTCCACACCGTTGTAGACCCAGCTTTCAGGGATCAGCATAAGTACTGAGTAGATGGAGAGTGCAATCAGCGCAACCCATGCCAAAATAAACAATACAGATGTACCCGGTTTTTGAGAATAGTTGTCGATTACCCTGTCCAGCCCCAGGGGGTTCCAGTTCAATTTCGGTTCATTCAATGTTTCTTCTTTCATAATTGATCGTATACATTACAGCCCGTTATAAAAAACCACCTTTTGCCAAGCCTTTTTGGAAAATTGTCATCCGGAGTACAGACCCGAATCGAAGTAATGGAACCCCCATTTCAGGTACAGCCCTGTAACTTCTGTCTCTGAAACACTTTACGAATAATATACAGTTGCGAATATGACCCGCCAACTCGTTTAAGTCACTGTATTTTTCAAACTGTTTCAAGTTTCTGCCCCTAATTCTAACCTGTTGCGGTGAAGAAGCATCAGATTGAGTCAGAAATATAATTAGATTTTTCTAATATAAAAGTCGCCGGCAAAAAACGGGTGATTTTGCTTAGGGGAAATCGGGAACATGCGGTATCGAGTTCCCTCAGGAGAAGCTGGCTTTCAGGTTCAGAAAGGGTGGTTCTTAAAACAGACTCCAGAGAAGCACCAATGCGATGAAAATCACCATGATGGAAAATCCGAGCTGTACACGATCGGCCGCAACCTTCCGGTTCAGTTTAACCCCATAGAGCCCTCCGGCAAATGCCCCGATGACCAGTGGCAGACTTGTGCCAAAATCTACAAACCCAAGGGTATAAGGCGTGATGCCACTGGGTGTACCCGTCAGCAGTGCGTACTGAACCCACCCTGACAGTGAGATCAGGACGATAGCCAGCGAGGAGATACTGACCGCCTTTGCAATTGGCAGCCTGTACCATAAATTGAGGATTGGAACCAGCACCACGCCCCCGCCAACACCGGCCAGTGCCGCAATCAGCCCTCCAAGTCCGCCTGCCTGAAACTGCTTCAGGAGGCCCAGTTTTTTGGCTTTCACCTGCAGGGTCATCGTCCGTTTGCTGCGCCGGTAGAAGAGTACTGCAACAAAAATCAGCAGAACGATAAAAAATGAGACAAAAACATCTTCCGTGTAGTAGGAGCTGGTTACCAGCAATTTTGCCAGATAGACCCCGGCCGACCCGAACAGCCCGATCAGGACTCCCTGTTTCCAGTAGCTGTTTTTATCTCTTCTTTGCTGAATGGAGCTGCTCACCGCAGCGGTAAACGTGCAGAAAAGGGAGCTTCCCACCGTCCAGGCTACAGGATTTGCGACGCCGGCTGACGTAAAGATAAAAAAGAGGATCGGCGAAAAGAGGAGTCCGCCGCCAACGCCAAAAAAACCGGCCATAACCCCTGCACACAATCCGATAAGAAGAAGTATGATAAACATTAAATGATGATTTGTCCGGTAAGATAGGTCACCGCGCTGCCCCCTATTTCCACCCTTTCATCCAGCATGCGGCATTTAAGGTCTCCGCCCCGTCTGGAAACCTGCCGGGCAGTCAGCTCATTTTTGGAAAGCCGTTTGGACCAGAAGGGAGTCAGTACGGTATGAGCCGATCCGGTTACCGGATCTTCCGGCACGCCGACGGCCGGGGCAAAAAACCGGCTGACAAAATCGACATCGTTTCCCCGTGCAGTGATGATAACGCCTCTCGCCTCCATTCTTTCCAGAAGTTGCAGATCGGGCTTCATTGAACGCACGGTCTGCTCATCGGATACCACTATTAAAAGGTCGACATTCATGCCGCTGTAGATCGGAATGGCACCGATCGCATCCGGTATCAGTTTGGGAACCGGTATTGCCTCCGGTGGCTGGGAAGGAAAGTTCATCCAATAGAGGTCATTTCGCTTTTCAACTGTCAATTCACCGCTATTCGAATGAAACCGAATCAATTTATCTGAGTGATCCAAATGCTGAACCAGAACATGTGCGCTGGCCAATGTTGCATGGCCGCAGAGGTCGACCTCCGTTGTAGGGGTAAACCATCGAATACGGTACGCCCCGTCGTCTTCGGGAACAAAAAATGCCGTTTCCGAAAGATTGTTTTCAGCCGCAATACTCTGCATGGTATCGACATCGATCCACCTATCAAGGGGTACAACGGCTGCAGGGTTTCCGGAAAAGGTTTGGTCTGTAAAAGCGTCTACCTGGTATAGTTTCATCTGCATGAGAGTCAGTCCTTTTCCCAAAATGTACAAAATTGAACGGAAGGAATCACTGACCCGCCAACCCCCGCCACCGGTTTTTACTCATTTTCACCTATTTTTAATTGAACAGATCTCATTCAAACCTTACCGGATAGCACGAAGGCGCTGATTCGCCAGACGTTTGACTTCGTCATTTTCTCTCTGGTCAATTACTATTCGGTAATACGATTCAGCTTCATCATGATTGGCAAGCCTTTCATTGGCTCTCCCGGCATAATACGCTGAAAGCGACTGAAATGGTCGGGTTTTATGTTCAGGCAATGTACGCCCAATACGGTAGGATGTTTTAAAAGACTCCCTGGCCTCTTCATACCGGCCGGACTGAAACAGGGCCCGGCCTTTCCAGTAGTAGAGCTCTTCCTGCAAAACCGATTCACTCTCCGGGTGTATCTGTGCCCACAAATCAAGGCTTTGTCGGGCAAACTGAATCAGTTCTTCACTTTTCCGAAGCTGAAAGAGCGTACGGGCATAGAGCCGCCGGTAGAAACCGTTTTCGGGATAGCGGTCGACCAGCGCCCTGAAATATCCCAATGCATTTTCATAATCCTCCTCATAGTTCAGCAGGATGTTACCGAGAAAGTAGGTCGCCTCCGGACGCGCAAAAACTCCCTCATCCGAAGAGATTCGCAGCCGGTTCAGGCCTTCCTGCCTGTCGCCATCAGGCAAAAACCAGGAGAGTGCCCGCACGGCAGGATACCGGTCGGGAATATAGGCGGCATAGTACCGTTTCATTCCCTCAGCAAAATCGTTGTCAGGAAGATCAGGCATCACCTCCATCAGACGTGAATAGGCCTGGTAGGCCCTGCGTCCGATATTGGCTGCGGTTACCCACTCCCCCCTGTTGGCATGATGACGAGCGGTATAGCCATTCGCTATGGCCCGTATGATCAGAGCATCGGGATGGTCACGCTGCTGCCTTAAAAGCTGTGAGGCTTCATAATCAGCCCTCCTCATCTCATGAAAAAACTTCTCGTCATATTGAAAATCATAGAGATCGTAGACTACCGTCCACCACAACTCCATGGCATCCCAAAGCGTCCAAAGTGGGTGGTCAGGAAAGGACTCAACCCAGGGATCCAGCACCTCTCGTGCACCTTCCGGGTTGCTGTTATAGAGGGAATCGATCGCAGCCTGTGCATCCGTCTTGAAGTGACTGTCATTGATCAGCACAATGGTCTGTCCCGTTGCTGCTGGAAGGCTCACGGCTGCAAACAGCAGTCCAGTCACAATTGATAACAGGATGGGCCGGATTTTCTTCATATGGAAATTCAAACTATTTAAGGTACTCCAGAAACCAACCCTCGGTTAAATCGAGGGCTTCAGAAAAGGCTTGCGGATACTCTTTTTCCTCAAACGGATGGGCCACATTAAACGTATGCCCGGCATTTTCAATTAGTCGAATTTCCTTATCGTCTGCAGGACAGTTCCTGAAGAGTTTTTCAGAGTCGCTGAAGGATACGGCTTCGTCCGCTTTCCCGGCGATAAAGAGAGATGGCAGATGGTACTCTTTTACCCGGTTGATCGCCATAAGCCGGTTCGCATTTTCCAGGGCATCGTCATAGACAACCTTATCTATCTTCAAAACCTGGCCTGTTCGTGCATTGATGATTTCCGTAAACCCTTTGGTTTCCCAATCTCTCTTCATCTCGTCACTCCACCGGGAGTTATAATCAGCCACCGCATTCCAGGTTACCAGACATTGAATTTCCGGGTATTCAGCGGCGGCGGCTACAGCGGTGTGTCCGCCTCTGGAATGGCCAAAAATCCCTATCCGGTCTGTATCAAGTATCACCTTTTCGGTGCCGACCTCTTTCTCCTTGATCGCTTCGATAACCCGGCCAACATCATTCAGGTCTTGAGACAACGTCTGGCGGGCAAATAACTCCCCTTCATCAAATTGAGTCATGCTCTTGCCCACACCGTTCAGGGAGAGGTTAAACGCAACAACAGCAAAGCCGGCTCTCGACAGCTCTTCACAGGCATCCGGAAACGCGCCCCAATCCTTAAACCCCTTAAACCCGTGCACAAACAGAATGACCGGAAGTACGGTATTGACGGCTGTTACCGGGGTATAGAGATCGTAATAGATCGGCAAGTTTTCATCTGACGGAACGGATCCCGAGTGTTTGGAAAGACTGTTGAAGTTCATCGTTATTGATCTTTATTGAAATCGAGTGTATCCAGTTTTACCAGTTTACGAAGGTCATTAATCTCTTTCTGTTTCAGGTAACGCCAGCGCCCAATTCGCATATCCTTGTCGCTCAACCCGGCATAGCG
>JBJHCX010000046.1:0-14358 GCA_050486245.1 Rhodohalobacter sp. | reverse complement strand
CATCCAGGTCATAGATAATATCTACCGTCCGGTTTTCACGGTCGGGCTGCAGGTCTGGCTGAATCCCTTCCGGATTGAAGTAGCCCAGCTGCCCCAGCTCCCGAATAGACCGGATAATCGCCGAACGGCTGAAATTCTGTCCCGGTACGGTACGAAGGGTACGCCGCACAACATCATCGTGCGTTTTGGTATTCCCGCGGAATGACACCTCGCGAATGGTTGCAATTTCATCTTCAATAATCTCCAGTGTGATATCGAGCGAGTCTCCGTCAACAATCTGAATATCGGGATAGACCTGGAAGAAGAGATAACCCACGTTCTGATAGAGGCTGGTCACATCATCCTCTGCACGGTTCATGTTCAGGTTTGCATCAAACCTGGTCTCGTTGAATACATCCCCTCTCTGCATACCGAGTGCCTGGGTGAGCTGGTCATCGTCATAAACGGTATTGCCTTCCCAGTTGATGTTTCGAACCCTGTATTGCGGACCCTCTTCAATCTGGATATCAAACATGACCCCGTCTTTGCTCCGGCGCCAGTTGTCTACGTAGACCGAATCGTCGAGTACACGCACATCGCGAAACCCATTGTCGCGATAGTACTGCAGTACGTTTTGAATGCCTTCCTCATATTCATCCTGTGTAAAGACATGGCGCTTGAAAATTCTCCACCACCGGTCCTGTTTGATGGTTGAAAATTCCCGTCTTAACCGACGGTCGCTAAACTCTTCGTTCCCGATAAAGTTGATCTCACGAACCTTGATCCGCTCTCCGGGGTCAATTTCAAATGTCAGGACCACGCGGTTGGCATCGGTGTCAGAGATCTCTTCAATGACATTGACTTCGGTGTTCCAGTACCCCTCTTCACGGTAGTACCGGTAGATGGTATTGAGAGCTTGTGAACGAACGGAATTGGTGACCGCGAAACCGGAAAGCAGATTCAGGCGTTCACGAAGGTCTCGGCGGTGTGATCGTTTCACACCTGTAATTTCATAGCGCTGCAGGCGTGGCTGTTCCTGCACTTCAATATTGATCCTGACGCCGCCTGAAACACGCTCGTGGGTAATTTGCACATCCGAGAAGAGCCCGGTTCGATGCAGTCTTCTCACCGCATCCGAAATCTCATCACCCGGAACATTGATCCGGTCGCCAACCCGCAATCCGCTGCTGCTAATCAGATAACTTTCACGGGCTGTAACCAGTCCGCTGGTGGTTATTTCCCGAATCTCAAACTCCAGGGGAGTGATTGCCGTGGGATCTTCAATTTGAAACGATGTCGTGTCTTGTGCCTCGGCCCGATCTAAAATCGATAAGCCTAAAACCGAGACGATAGTGCAGATGAAGAGTATCTTATATTTGTACACGTGAGATCTGTTACTTCTATTTTATGATATAATTTTATTGATAACGCTGGCCTTCACTTTCTGAGTGTAACCGGTGGGTTTCACTTTCCCGTACCTACGATCACGCTTTTGGTATGAAAATATTGCCTGATAGAGCTCATTTCTTCGAAAGTCGGGCCAATAAGTCTTTGTTATATAAAGTTCGGAGTACGCCAGCTGCCACAGCAGGAAATTGCTGATCCTGAATTCACCGCTGGTGCGTATAATCAGATCGGGATCGGGAACATTGGCGGTTGACAGATATGAGCTGATCAATTCATCGCTGATATCCTCGGGTGAATGTTTGCCTGCAGCCACTTCAGCTGAGATCTTTTTAACGGCTTCGGTAATATCCCAGCGGCCGGAATAGCTCAGGGCCAGGCAAAGCTCCAGCCTGTCATTATCCCTGGTAAGATCGATCACCTCCTGCAGCTGCTCCTGGCACTTTGCCGGGAGGCGGTTGATCTGGCCGATTGCCGTCAGTTTGATATTGTTTTCAACCAGCCGGTCGGCCTCTTTTCTCAGTGAATTAACCAGAAGCTTCATCAACCCGTTAATCTCGGCAGGCGGCCGGTTCCAGTTTTCAGTCGAAAAAGCGTAAAGTGTCAGGTGCTGCACACCCAGTTGTGCACAACTTTCTGTAATGTCACGCACCGATTCAACCCCGGCTTTATGGCCAAATAGCCGGATATTTCCTTTGTCTTGTGCCCATCGCCCATTCCCATCCATAATAATTGCAATATGTCTGGGTATGGAACCGGAGGATTTAACTTTATCCTGTAGTTGTTTATCCTCGTCGCTCTGCTTTGTATCTGTCAGTGTAAGTGGTTCCAATGCGATAATTTATTGAGGGGTTTAAGCCTTAAAAAATAGAGTTAAATGGCGCTATATTCAAGAAAAATTTAATTCCTCAGCTTTTGAGCTGATTCTCAAGTTCAAGCATTTCGAGTGCGGAAATTGCAGCTTCGGCACCTTTGTTGCCCTCATCCATACTGGCCCTTTCTACGGCCTGTTCGACGGTATCGGTTGTCAAGACCCCAAACGCCACCGGAATACCTGTCTGCAGATTGAGATCTGCAATTCCGCGTGTTACTGCATCACACACATAGTCGAAGTGGGGGGTACCTCCCCGGATCACGGCCCCGATCGCAACCACTGCGTCGGCTCCAAGGTGATCGATTGCATATTTGGATGCCAGCGGAAGCTCGAATGAGCCCGGACATCTCAATGTATGGATATTCTCCTCCAGCAGTCCTTTTGCTTTTAATGAGGCCAAAGCTCCTTCTACCATTTCATCGGTAACAAATGAGTTCCATTTGGCCGCAACCACGGCAACCTTCACCTTTTCCCAGTTCATACTCATACGTCAATTCTGATCTTTAAATGTTTGGTTCGTTCGATTCTTGCAATTCCCTTCTTCTGCGGGCCATTCGCTTGAGCGACTGCACATGCATATCCCCAAGGGTAACTATACCAAAGTAGGGATCATAATCCTTTTTCCCCTTGCCGTGAAAATCACTTCCCCCCGTAACCAAAAGGTTTTGGGATGAGGCCATTTTGGTAAAAGTTCGCTGCAGGTTAAAGTTGTGGCTCGGGTGAATGCACTCAATGCCATCCAGCCCCAGTCCTACCAGCTGCCCGATCTCATCCTGGGTGTACATCGGCCCCGGATGGGCCAGTGACAATACTCCCCCGGCTCCTTTTACCACAGAGACCACATGCTCAACGTCTGCGTACCCGGTTTTAATATGTGAAATATGCTCTGCCGACAGGTATCGGATAAATGCTTCTGCCACCGATGCCACATACCCTTTTCCAATCAATACCGATGCGGCATGGGGGCGTCCAATATTTCCGATTCCGGCTTCTGCCTTAACCTCCTCGATATCTACATCCAGCCCCTGACGTTTCAGATGCTCTATAATATCTTTCATCCGTTCCACCCTGGCCCTGCGCTGATTCTTCAGCAGGTTCAGGAATGCAGGATCGCCTTCATCAAACAGGTAGGCCAGGATGTGTACTTCACGGCCTTCCCATACCGAGGAGATTTCAACCCCGGGTATCAGCTCTATGCCGGCCTCCATTGCGGGAGCCTTGGCTTTTAAATAACCTGAAATCGTGTCGTGATCCGTAATCGAAATGGCTTTCAGCTTCTTATCGGCAGCCAGATTGATTAACTCATCGGGTGAATAGGCGCCATCTGAATAGTATGTATGTGTATGTAGGTCTGTCTTTCCCAATCGCTACGGATTTAAAATAGAGTAGTATCGGTTTCCGCCGATCAGCAGTTCGACAGAGGCGCTGACCTGGTCATCCAGTTTCAACAGTTCTGTATACATCTCTTCGCCAGTACGAGTCTGCCTGTACCACTCTTTTGCCAGTTCTTTTTGAATATAATCACGGCTATCGTACAACTGTGCGATTTTGTAATCCCTGTGCAGGGACTCCAGTTCGGTTAAATTGTAGTCTGCGTCTTCTTCACGTGAAAAGTGATCGATCTCTTTTCGTAGTGCTTCCAGATGGTCACCTGCCGGTGTCTGAAATGTAAATCCCTCCTCGATTAACTGCCGGATAAACTTCTGGCCGAAATCTTCGGGCATCTGCCTGCCTGTACCATCGTGATCCGATAGATACTCATTCACAAAAAAGAGATAGCGGTTATCGCGGCTCAAGGCGGCTGAGAGCTGAACGGGGATCTCTTCACTGAGGGTTATATCGGGCACAATTCCGTTGCCGCCGGTAACCATACGGCCGTTTTTGGTTCGGTACTCCCGGGTGTCTGCATCGTCGCCGCTGGCTCCGTACCCCACTGATTGAATACTCCTGCCACTAGGCGTCAGATATTTCGACACGGTAATCTTCAGGGATGTATTGTAGGAGAGCGGGCGGATGGTCTGTACCAGTCCCTTGCCAAAACTTTGTTCACCAACGACCACGGCGCGGTCAAGATCCTGCAGAGCCCCTGCAACGACTTCCGAGGCACTGGCACTTCCGCTATTTAACAGCACTACCAGGGGAAGATCTTCAAACATGGCAGGCTCCTGCGATGCATAGGCAGACGACTGACTTTCACTCCGGCCACGGGTTTCAACGACCGTCACGCCCGGTTCAATAAACTTATCTACAACCTCTACAGCTTCATTCAGCAGTCCGCCCGGATTGTTGCGCATATCCAGGATGAGGCCTTTTAATTCTCCCTGCTCCTTTAGATCTATCAATGCACTGCGAAGCTCCTCTCCGGTCTGCTGGCCAAACCGGGTGAGCTGCACATATCCAATGGACCGATCTTCGCCGGCAAACCCATGCCAGGCAATATTTTTGACCTCTATTCGCTCCCTTTCGAGCTCAAACATCAACTCCTGGTCGCTGCCGCGGCGCCTGACAACGATCTGGATCGTCGTTCCGATATCGCCAATGGTCAGGCGCTGCACCTCTTCAGGTGTGCTTCCGGTGACATCCACACCGTTTATTTGAAGAATCACATCGCCCGGACGCAATCCTGCACGATCGGCCGGATATCCGTCGAGCGGAGCGATAATCACAATCTCATCTGCCCGGTAGCCCGCTTCGATACCGATGCCTCCGTACGTGCCCGATGAGAGGATCTCCATCTGCTGCTGTTCACCCTCATCCACAAATACCGTGTAGGGATCCAAACCGTAGAGCATACCCCGAATGGCATTATTCATCAGGCGCTCCGGTGATACCTCCTCTACATACCGAACGGCCAGCTCTTTATAGGTATCGCTAAAGATGGTGAGCTGCTTTTTAATCTGAAAGAAGAGGTCACTGCCCTGCCTGAATCCGGCAAAAGTGACAAAGAAAGCTGCAAGCAGCAGGATAAACCATCGTTTTTGAACAGCTTTCATTGTACTTCTTTAATTCTTTAAAATTTATCTGCGAATAATCAGGGATTGCCCGGGGTAAATCGTCGTACCATTCAGGTTATTCGCATTTTGAATCGATTGAACGGATACTCCATGCCGGCGTGCAATGCCTCCAAGTGTATCATTGCGCCGTACCGTATAACGGATCTCATCTGAGGGTGTTGTGGAGCTGCCGTCAAAACGGATGGCGTAGATGTTTTCACCGGCGCGCTGTCGGCGTTCGAGCTCCTGTTTCTGGGCAAATGTCAGATCGTCAATCTGGTTAAAATAGTCGGCATGCTGGCTGGGCACATGAATGGTCAGGCGCTGTCCTACCCGGATGGTGTTGCTGATTCCGTTCCAGGATCGAACTTGCCATGCCCTGACATCAAACCACTCTGCAATATGGCCTACGGTGTCTCCGCTCTTTACGGTATAGGTTACAGGTGTGGTGTTGGCAGGTGCCTGGGCCTGCTGCTGGGTGCGTTGCTGGCTGCTGGTGCCCGACGGTGCATTTGACGGACGGTTGGCTGCAATCTGCTCTTGTGAGCCGGGTGCAACGGGAACGACAATTCGCTGGCCGGGATGGATTATGTTGCTCAATCCGTCATTGGTTTCATAAAGTGCTCTCACTGAGGTTCCATACCTTCGGGCAATGTATCCCAGGGTTTCACCGCTGCTTACCGTATGCATCGCCACTTCGGCAGCCCTGTTCTCCTTGGGAATCTCCTGGTATGCGGCCAAAAAGTCATCCTTGATGCCTGTTGGTATTTTTAACGGATACATTCCACCCGGAGGGGTTGCCCATCTGAGCAGTTCCGGGTTGTAGTCGCGAAGCTGCTGAAGAGTGATTCCCGCGGCTTTGGCCAAATCTTCCAGGGGCATCAATCCGTCTACTTCCACCACATCAAATGAGTAGGGGGTTACGTCAAATTCGGTTTCAAACCCAAACTCTCCAGGGTTCATCGCGATCATGGTGGCAGCGATATAACCCGGCACATATCCGCGTGTTTCACGGGGCAGGTACGGGTAGGCAACCCAGTAGTCTTCAACCCCGCCTGCTGCCCGAATCGCCCGCCTGAGGCCTCTCGGACTCAGATTGTAGTTGGCCAGTGCCAGGTGCCAGTCGCCCCAGATATCATGCAGGTCACGCAGGTGACGCGCAGCCGCACGGGTGGATTTAACCGGATCACGGCGCTCATCGACCCACCAGTTGACTTCCAGCCCGTAAACTGCACCGGTTGCACGGATAAACTGCCACAGGCCAACTGCACTTGCCCAGCTCCGGGCCGTGGGAACCAACCCGCTCTCTATCATCGAGAGGTGAATCAGCTCCAGGGGGACTCCCTCCTCCTCAAAAATTTCACGCATCATGGGGAAGTAGTACTCTGAACGCTCCAGCCAACGCTCCATCACGTCGGGACGACGCAGGGTATAGTACATCAGGTGACGGTTTACATGCTGGTTTTGAATCAGCGGCACCTGAGTCTGATTAATCGTCAGATTTTCAGGAAGGGTGTACCCTTCTGCAATCCAGTCATCCTCTTCAGAAAAGAGCTCTTTTTGAATCTCAAATATATCCCCCTCGGTTTCACTCCGGGTCTCCGCAATTCCATAAAATTCACTGTGCTCTGCCATCACAGACCGATAGAGCTCCGCAAACCGGCGATTGCCCTGAACCTCCGGAAAGTCGTCCATCAGCGATTGAATGGCTCCAAAAGATTGGTTGATATAGTGCTCTGCCTGAACCAGGTCTCCCTGTACCTGTGCGTCGAGAGCCAATACCTGCAGCCTGTAGGCATCGGAGATGCGCCGCAGCACCTCTCTGTTCAGTTCCGTCTGTTCAATATCCAGATCCATCTCCAGAATCACCTGTTGCTCTCCGCCATCGGTCAGCGGATTTGAGTAGGGCAACAATCTTACCGGAATGTCAATCTCTTGATTTTGAGCTTGATTCTGTGCGAATACCGTTTGGCAAATAAAAAATAGGAGGAGGAGTAATACCGTATGCTTCATATAATGACAGAGCTGTTTTTGTAGTTCTAAAGTGATTCTGATTGTCCCAATCTATCGCAGACAATGAAAGAAAATATAGGGTTCCGGGTGGATATTAAAATTAAATATTTTGAGCAGTCCACCGCTGTACGATCGGACGCCGCCTGCCCACCCCAAACGATTTGGAAGTGAGTTTAAGTATAGGGGCTGCCTGAAATCTTTTAAATTCATTATTATCAACCAGATGAATGACCTTTTGAACGATGTCCGGATCAAAACCTGCCTCTATCAGCTCCTGTTTCCCTTTTTGCTGTTCGAGATATTGATGTAAAATTTTATCCAAAAGGTCATATTCCGGCAGGCTGTCGCTGTCTTTCTGGCCGGGACGAAGCTCTGCACTCGGGGGTTTTGTGAGGATTGAATCGGGAATCACCTCTTTTTTGTAATAGGATGCATTCAGCCATTTGGAGAGTTCGAAAACCTCTGTTTTATAAAGATCGCCAATCGGTGCAAGTGCTCCGTTCATATCTCCATAGAGGGTTGCATACCCGACGGCATATTCCGATTTGTTACCCGTTGTGAGCAGCAAACATCCAAATTTATTGGCATACGCCATCAGCAGGGTGCCCCGAATCCGGCTCTGAAGGTTCTCTTCGGCAACATTAAACGGCAGGTCTCCAAAAACCGGACCGAGTGCCGACTGAAACTGCGCGAACAGGTTTTCTATCGGCACATTATGGAGTTCAATGCCGAGGTTTCCTGCCAGCTCTTCCGAATCGGTTACACTGCCGCTGCTTGAGAATTCGGCAGGCATCGTAATTGCATTCACCTTGTCAGCCCCCAGGGCTTCAGTGGCCAATGCGCACACCAGGGCTGAGTCGATCCCTCCGCTCAGCCCGATCACAACCCGGTCGGTGATTCCGGTTTTCTTGACATATTCCCGGATACCACATGTAATGGCCTTGAACTGCCGCTCCTGGCGGTTTGCCGGATAGATCGGCTGCGATTTATGATGCACCGCTAACGACCCCGACTCCGGAGTCCAATCCAAATCGGCATGCGACCTCTCAAAGGGGATGGTTCGGGCAACGGCCTCACCCGCTGAGGTGAGCGCCATCGAATCGCCATCCGATATGACATCGGTATTGGCTCCGGCCTGGTTGCTGTAGAAAATGGGGAGGTTCAGCTCACGGGCATGCTTTTGAAGCAGCGCCAGGCGACCTTCATGCTTGGTGTTCGTATAGGGTGATGCAGACAAATTGATAATCACATCTGCCCCGGCCTTCTTGAGCTCTTTAGCGGGATTAACCGCGTAATTGTGATACTGAATGTCGTTGTCATTGTGCCAGATATCTTCACAGATCGTAACCCCCAGCCTGACTCCATCCAATAAAAGGCATTCAAATTCCCGATTGGGCTCAAAGTACCTCAGTTCGTCAAAGATATCATAGGTTGGCAGGAGCGTCTTGTGAACCGTACCAAGCAGCTTTCCATGTCGCGCCAAAAGAGCAGAATTGAATATTTTTCTCCCGAACGGTCCGCTGTTGGGGGTAATTGTCCCAAACAGAAGTGCCGTGTTGCCGCTCGATTCGATACACTCCCGGTTCACCTCATAGCATCGCTTTCGAAACGACTCCACTTCCAGAAGGTCCTGCGGAGAGTAGCCGGTTGTGACCAGCTCAGGCAGTATCAGGAGATCCATACCGGATTTTTCGGCATCCCGGAGAGCTGACAGGATCAGATCCCGGTTTCCGTTTAAATCGCCGATCATTGGGTTTAACTGTTCAATTCGTATGCGCATAATCTATTTTCTGAAGACGTTCCGTCCGCCTACCCAGGTTTGCAGCACTTCTGTTTGCCAGATTTCGGAGGCATCCACTTCAAAGATATCTCTGTCGATAATGATAAAGTCGGCCCACTTGCCGGGCTCCAGGGTTCCGATGACGTGCTCCTGGTGACCTCCATAAGCGGCATCATGTGTAAAGATACGCAGGGCCTCTTCACGGCTGAGCCTGTGCTCGCTGTACCATCCTCCGGGAGGCATTCCTCCATGATCCTGACGGGTCACAGCCGAGTAGAGTCCATAAAACGGGTTGAGGTTTTCTACCGGGAAGTCGGACCCTCCGGCAATCACCGTTCCCTGGTCCAGGAATGTTTGCCACGCATAAGCACCTTCCATGCGTTCTGCTCCCACACGGTCTTCAGCCATATTCATATCACTGGTGGCATGGGTAGGCTGCATTGATGCCACCAGGTTCAGGTCAACAAAGCGGGGAATATCGTCCGGATGCACGATTTGTGCATGTTCAATACGATGGCGCAGTTGAGCCTGGCTGCCAAGCTGCTCTTCAACATACTGAAATCCGTCAAGCACCTGACGGTTTGCAGCATCACCAATTGCATGAATATTCATTTGAAAGCCTTGTGAAGCTCCTTTCAGCAGCATCTCATTAAGTTCATCCTGGCTGTAAAAGAGGAGTCCGTAATTTCCCGGATCATCGTGATAGTGCTCGATCATGGCTGCTCCGCGGCTTCCCAGGGCGCCATCCGATGAAATTTTCACACTTCGAAGAGCCAGCAGGTCGTTCGCATAACTTTCGACCGGGCCATCTGCGGCCATGGCGTCAAAGGTATCGCCGGTTCCGGCAATCATCGCATAGATCCGGGTAAGCAGGTCTCCGTTATCGGCAAACTCCTTGTATAGCTCCCAGGTTGGCTGATCGGTCCGGGCATCGTGAACCGAGGTAATTCCGTGACGTGCCATTTCATCGAGGGCCAGCTCAAAGGCACGGCGGGTCTCTTCTTCACTTCGTTCGGGGATGTGTCGGGTGATGTATCTCATGGTAGCATCCACAAAAATTCCCGTTGCATCACCATTGTCATCACGGATGATCACACCGCCCTGGGTATCGGGGGTATCGCGGGTGATTTCGGCGATCTCCATCGCCCGTGTGTTGGCCCAGGCCGCATGGCCATCCACCCGTGTCAGGTAGACCGGACGGTCTGGAACCACGCTGTCCAGGTCTTCAGCTGTTGGAAATTCATTCTCTTCCCAGAGAACCTGGTTCCAGCCGCGTCCGCGTATCCACTCCAGATCGGGATTTGCTTCAGCATATTCACGAATCACCTCAAGAGTCTCTTCGAGCGAGTCGATTCCCTGTACATTTACGTCCAGTTGCTGAAAACCGAGCCCCATGACATGGGCGTGAGCATCAATCAGGCCCGGTATCAGGGTTTTGCCTTCGCCGTCGATATGGCGAAGGCCCGTATAACGGCTGCGCAGGTCATCTGATGAGCCGGTCTCCACAATGCGTCCGTCACGAACAGCCAGCGCTTCAAACTGATGCAGCTCCAGTTCATCGCCTGCATGGGTATAACCGTTTACATTAAACATGACATACCCGACTTCGTTTTGGGGCCCGCAGGATACCAGCAGAGCGGCAGCGGCAATTATTGCAATCAGTGGAGGTAAAAATTTCATAATCTATTGAGTTTTATCGTTTCGGTTTTATGCAGCCTGAAAAGCCTCTGTTCAGGGCTCTTCATGTTTGAAATGAGAGATTTTATTATCAAATATGGCACCGCTTTCAATCTCGTCCGGCAAAAACCCCGGACTGATCTCATAACGCTTTAAATGATCCAACGGAACATAAGAAATCTTCTGTAATAGTTGTTCACTTTCACTCAATTCGGGATCGGCACCCAGCCGGGCCTCTCCCTGAACCGTATGCAGGCGATAATAGAACTCTACAGCGTGGTATGGAGGGGATATAAACTCATGAATGTATTTCAGGCTACACTCCGTAATGTGCAGGCCGGCCTCTTCATGAACCTCTCTCAGAAGGGCCTCTTCAGCTGTTTCACCGGTCATGACACCGCCTCCCGGCGGCATCCAAACAGGGTGGTCACGTGTCGGGACCTCTTGGCGGATCAGAAGTATTTTATTCTCTTGAATATAAATACCGCTGCTGCGCACGCGGATCTTTCCGGCAAAAATGTCTACCGGACTCATACTCAGCTCAGCGACGCTTCACTGCCGGCCGTCTCTTTTTCCAGTTCACCTTTCTTCTCGACCGAAGCTTTTACAAAGGCTGTAAAGAGGGCATGCGGGTCATACACCGTGCTTCGAAGCTCGGGGTGAAACTGCACCCCCACAAACCACGGGTGATCTTCAATTTCAATGATCTCAACCAGGTTCCGCTCAGGGTTTATTCCCGATATTTTCAGTCCGGCTTCTGCCAGTTTTCCCCGCAGTTCGTTATTCACCTCATAGCGGTGCCGGTGACGCTCTTCAATCATGAGCTCGCCATAGGCGTTGCTTGCATGGGTTCCCTCTTCTATGCTGCACTTGTACTTGCCGAGCCTCATTGTGCCCCCCTTGTCTTCCACATCGCGCTGGTCGGGCATCAGATCGATCACCGGAAAACGGTTTGATTCGTCAAATTCGGTACTGTTGGCTCCCTCCATGCCTGCACAATTTCGGGCATACTCAATCACCGCACACTGCATCCCCAGACAGATCCCGAAAAAGGGTATGGATCGGGTACGTGCATACTTGACAGCCGCCAGCTTACCCTCAATTCCGCGTCCGCCAAATCCGGGTGCAACCAAAATTCCGGAAACGCCGCCCAGCTCTTCAGCCACATTGTCATCGGTCAGCTCATCCGACTGTACCCACCTGATGTTGACACCTGCATGATTTTCGGCTCCGCCGTGAATCAGCGCTTCGACAATCGATTTATACGCATCGTGGTGCTCCACATACTTCCCGACCTGTGCTATGTCAACCTGGTCACGGGGATGTTTTACACGCTCCACAAACTCAATCCATCGCTTCAGGTCAGGGTTTTTGGCGGGCAGGTCGAGCTTTTCAATCACCCGTGAATCCAGCCCCTCTTTCTGCATGAGCAGGGGAACTTCATAGATCGTGTCTGCATCGAGTGATGCGATGACATCCTCGATCTCCACATTACAGAACTGGGCAATCTTTCCACGGATGGAGTTGTCCAGCTCATATTCCGACCGGCATACCAGGATATCGGGGCTGAGTCCGCTTTCAGAAAGTGTTTTTACCGAATGCTGTGTCGGTTTGGTTTTCAGCTCACCCGCAGCGGCCAGGTAGGGCACCAGGGTGAGGTGAATGGAAAGGGTATTTTTCCGGCCAACATCGTAGCGAAGCTGACGCATCGCCTCGATATAGGGAAGACTCTCAATATCTCCGACTGTTCCGCCAACTTCTGTAATGACAACATCATAATCGCCGCTTTGCCCCAGTTTGAGAACGTGCGATTTAATCTCATCGGTAATATGGGGAATCACCTGAACGGTTTTACCCAGATAGGCTCCCCGTCGTTCCTTGCTGATCACATCGTAGTAAATGCGTCCGGTGGTGACGTTATTTTCCTGGGATGTTTTGACATCCAGAAAACGTTCGTAGTGGCCCAGGTCGAGATCTGTTTCGGCTCCATCGTCAGTCACATAGACTTCACCATGCTCGTAGGGATTCATGGTACCCGGATCCACATTGATATAGGGGTCCAGTTTCTGGATGGTTACGCGCAATCCCCGTGCAACAAGAAGCCTTCCGAGTGATGCACAGATAATGCCTTTACCTAATGACGAGGTTACACCGCCGGTAACAAAGATATATTTTGTCGACATGAATGATGGATACTGGTTAGGGGAAATCAGAAAATAGGGGGCTTCGGCATGCGATTCAAACAAAAACCGAAAAGAACCTCAATAATTTTTTCCGATCTTCTGCCAGGCCGTCATTCAATGCCGGTAAATACGATCTGCAGGAATCTTTACAGGGTTACTGCATCAGTTCTGCGAGGTAATAACCCTTCTGATAGCCTGGTTGATTAAACTTTCAAATGAACCTTTAGCTGAAAATATGTGATAGACCAGGAAAACTCCGGTCATGGCGGAAACGCTTCCGGCCAGGCTTAAAACGGCCGACAACCAGAGAGGGTTTACCAAACCGAGGATGGAAACACCTACCATGGTTAAACCAATGAACACTTGAAGTATGCCTGCACCTAACGGAATCAAAAGGTCACTTTTGTTCAGGATTGAATAAACACCGAGATTGCTATGAGTACGATTTATTTCTGAACAGAACTGAGCACTTTCGACATCTAATGATTTTTTTCTATTGTCGATCATATTTCTGTCTATTTTATTGGGAACACATTACCATTATACAAACTGAAACCGAGTAACAAAACAGAACCCCTCTTTTCGTGGAAAATTCTAATCATTACATCTACGGCCGTAAACCGGTTGAAGAACAACTGCTCTATCAACCGGAAAGAGTCAGTAAACTCTACATTAAAAGAGGGCTTAAGGGGTCGGATGTTACAAAAATCCTCTCTATTGCCTCTAAAACCCGAATTCCAGTTGCAGAAGTTCCCGGAAACAAACTTTTTGAACTGGTTGGAAGCGTGAATGATCAGGGCGTTGTGGCAGCCATCAGTGAGACCGAATACCTGGAGTTTGAGGAGTGGCTCGAGTCGATTCAGCCCGATGCCAATACCGCCGTTTTACTGCTCGATGAAATAGAAGATCCGCACAATTTCGGTGCAATCCTGAGAACAGCCGCAGCAGCAGGCATCACGGCCGTGATTGTTCCAAAGCACCGTCAGGCACCGGTCAATGCAGCCGTCTTCAAAACCAGCGCGGGTACGGCCGGACGTATTCCGATTGTCAGGGCTGTTAACCTGAATCAGGCTATTCTGACTCTGAAAGAGCACAAATTCTGGATTGCAGGCCTCGATCAGGAGAGTAAAACGACCATCTGGCAACAGAAATATGATGTTCCAATGGCTTTTGTGATTGGAAATGAGGGACGCGGAATGCGTAAAAAGACGGGTGAGCATTGTGATTTTCTGCTCTCCCTGCCGATGATGAACCGTGTTGAGTCACTGAATGCATCCGTAAGCGCCGCCCTGGTTTGTTATGAGTGGAGGCGGCAGAAATTGTCAGGGGTGTAAGTGTGCACCCGGCTCAGAGATACCTCTTTGCTTCCTGAATCGCCTCTATAAGGGCCTCCGGCTCCGGGGTTCCGATCCGAACAGATTTCCCGCTTTTCCGGACAAGTTTGACCGCCTTTTT
>JBJHCX010000045.1:0-14438 GCA_050486245.1 Rhodohalobacter sp. | reverse complement strand
CCCATGCAGGATGAGATTTTTCCCGATAAAGAGCACTTTGGGCGAATTTTCAGAAACAATGCGGTGATCAGCGCAAAAGGCATTCCGCAGATCGCAGCGATCATGGGAAGCTGCGTGGCCGGCGGCGCCTATCTTCCCATTATGAGTGATGAAGCGTTGATTGTTGACGGAACCGGAAGCGTATTTCTGGCCGGCAGCTACCTGGTCAAGGCGGCGATCGGTGAAGACGTAGACAATGAAACACTGGGCGGCGCAACCACGCATACGGAAATCAGCGGTGTCACTGACTACAAAATGAAAGATGATACCGAATGCATTCACACCATCCGCGACCTGGTCGATAAACTGGGTCCCCGGCAGCGAACCGGGTTTAACCGATCGGATGCAGTTAAACCCGAAATATCACCCGAGGAGATGCTGGATGTTTTTCCGGCCGATCGCACCAAACCGTACGATATGAACATGGTCATCAAAAGCATGATCGATGCCGGGTCGTTTACCGAGTATAAAAAAGGGTACGGGCAAACGCTCATCACCGGGTATGCCCGGATCGACGGGTGGAGTGTGGGCATTGTAGCCAATCAGCGCAAGATCGTGAAAAACAAGCAGGGTGAAATGCAGATCGGGGGTGTGATCTATTCAGACAGTGCCGATAAGGCCGCCCGCTTTATTATGAACTGCAATCAAAAAAATATCCCGCTCATCTTTTTGCAGGATGTGACCGGTTTTATGATCGGCAAGCGCAGTGAACACGGCGGCATTATCAAAGACGGTGCAAAGATGGTCAACGCTGTGGCCAATTCGGTCGTACCGAAGATAACGGTGATCGTAGGCAACAGCTATGGGGCCGGAAACTATGCGATGTGCGGCAAGGCATATGATCCCCGGTTCATCTATGCCTGGCCAACCGCTCAGATAGCCGTGATGGGAGGCACCCAGGCCGCTAAAGTGCTGACCCAGATACAGGTGTCGGCTCTTGAGAAACGGGGCAAAGAGCTCTCGGACGACGACAAGGCAGAGATACTGCAGCGCATCAAGAGCCGGTATGACCGCCAGACCGATGTACGCTATGCAGCGGCACGCCTCTGGGTCGACGAGATCATCCACCCGGCATCTACCCGAAAACGGATATCGGAAGCCCTGGAATGCGCCGATCACAACCCGGACATCCCGGATTTCAAAACCGGAGTGCTCCAGGTATAAAAAGACTACTGAACCATGTAGTGCATAAAATCTGATTGATCGATAGATTGGTATCAGCCATTTGACTTGAATGGCTGTTGAGTACTACATGAGAACACACAGATATAGCACGATAAAACCTGCAGGATTGAAATTCTGCAGGTTTTTTTTCGGGTATAATACTCTGCCCATACTTTTTATACCTGGATTTGGGCAGATTGAGCCTGTATGATATTCCGGTTTTTCGTCTCCTTGCCTTTCTCGGGAACCGCTTCCAAAAACTCTCCCAAACGTTTCAGAACTTCCCATAAATTCACGATATTCAGATGCAAAACAAGAATAAAAAAGGAGCTATTTGTGAAAGAGTATATTCGAATTGCATCAGGGCAGGGGTTCTGGGGCGATCTGCCCGATGCGCCCGTTGAACAGGTTAAACGAGGCGATATTGACTACCTGGTCATGGATTATCTTGCCGAGGTTACCATGTCAATCATGCAAAAGCAGCGGATGAGAAATGAAAGTCATGGTTATGCACGCGACTTTGTAGGGGTCATTGAGCGAACACTGGACGAAATTAAAAACAAAGGGGTAAAAGTGATCTCAAATGCAGGCGGTGTCAACCCGATTGCCTGCAAGGATGCCATTCTGGAAGTGGCCCGAAAAGCCGGGTACAGCGGAATCAAGATCGCGGTAGTAGATGGCGATGATATCCTCCCTGGCCTGGATGAACTGATCAACGACGGACACCTGCTCGAAAATATGGAGACGGGCGAACCCATTACCGGGGTCAAAGACGATCTGCTCAGTGCCAATGTCTACTTTGGCTGCCGGCCGATTGTCGAAGCACTCGAGAAAGGTGCCGATATCGTTATTACAGGCCGGGTAACCGATACGGGGCTCACACTGGCTCCGATGGTTTATGAGTTCGGATGGGACTTTGACAACTACAACCTGATGTCGGCCGGCACCATCGCCGGGCACATCATCGAGTGCGGGGCACAGGTGTCGGGAGGCAACTTTACGGATTGGGAAATGGTGGATGACTTTACCGATATCGGCTTTCCGATCATTGAGGCGTATCCTGACGGATCGTTCTATGTAACTAAGCACGAAAATACCGGCGGCTTGGTCTCGGAGATGACCGTGAAGGAGCAGCTCATGTATGAGATCGGCGATCCCGCATCCTACATCACCCCCGATTGCATTGCAGACTTTACCTCTATCCGGCTCAAACAGGAAGGGGAGAACCGTGTGAAAGTGTGGGGCATCACCGGCAAGCCCGACACTCCGACCTATAAAATATCGGCCAGTTATATCGATGGTTACAAACTGTCATCCACCCTGGTCTACAGCTGGCCCGATGCTCTGAAGAAAGCAAAAAGAGCCGGTGAAATCCTGTTGAGCCGCGCAGATAAGCTGGGAATAACATTCCGAGACACCAACATCGAATATGTAGGGCTGAACTCGTGCAATGAAGACAGCAGTGTTCTGCAACAAGACCTGTCAGAGTTGAACGAAGTGCAGCTCAGAATTTCGGTACACGGCAACTCCCGCGAAGAGCTGAACCGCTTTGGGATGGAGGTGGCTCCCCTGATCCTGACCGGCCCTAGCGGGGTTACCGGTTTTGCCGGCGGCCGGCCCAAAGCGAGTGAGGTGGTTGCCTACTGGCCTGCCCTGCTCGATAAAACAGCAGCCACGCCCAGGGTGACCGTCTACGATCTTTAAGATTCTTAAAAATTGGTGAGAAGTAGAGTTCAGAGTTCATTAACTTAAAGGCTGACGAATTTTCTACGTTTGAATAACAAATTAACTAACTGGCATTAAGGAATTCTTATGGTAATTGGGATAATCGGAGCAGGAATTGCAGGTTTAACGGCCGGCCGTCTTTTGGCGCAGGCGGGCCATGAAGTGACAATCCTTGAAAAGAGCAGGGGCCTGGGCGGACGGATGGCGACACGCTATGCCGGCACCGCACGGGAATCCAGGTTGGATCACGGATTGCCTTATTTTACGGCGCACTCTCCGGAATTTCAGAAATTCACCGCAGAGCTTCTGGACAAAAAGCTGGTCAGGCTTTGGGGAAATGATTTCCTCTTCTATGACGGGTCGGCCCTGTTGGATAAAAACCCTAACCAGCCCGACACGACAGCCTACACTGCAGTCAATGGTATGAATACGATCGGCAAATACCTCAGCCGATGGGTGGATATTCAACATGAAGCCCTGGCTGGCGGCCTTACACACATCGGAAGCAACCGCCGTAAAAAGCGTTCCTGGATGATCAACCTCACATCCCGCGATACGTTCGAAGCGGATGCGGTCATAATTGCCACACCTGCACGCCAGGCATACGGACTTCTGAATACCACGACTGATGAAATTGAGACACTTCGAATGATCCGTGAAATCGACGAGATCTACTATGAGCCATCCTACTCCCTGATGCTCGGCTACGGCGATGCCGAAATTCCTGAATGGGAGGGGATCTCATGCAAAAACAGTCTGATCAGGCTCATCTCCAATGAATCCTCAAAACGGGATGGGCAGGAGTGTTCACTGGTTGTGCACTCCACGCCCGAATTTGTCAAAATGCACGCACACTCCGGTGAAGATGCCATCGAAAAGGCACTGTTGGCTGAACTGGGTGAAATCGCCGGCGGATGGGCCGTAACCCCTGATTGGAGTCAGCTCCATTTCTGGAGATACAGCCGCGCCATGAGTGCATTGAACCGCCCGTACTTTGACCTGGAGGTGGATGAAACCCCGCTTGCACTGGTCGGAGACTATTTTGAGGGAACCGATGTCGACGCAGCCTATCGTTCCGGGTATAAACTGGCGCAGCATTGGATCGAAACCTACAGGAAGTAACCCCGAAAGGAATGATCGGCTTCTGCGAACGGTTCTCTTAAAAAATCCCAATAATCAATAGCCCGAGAGTGGATTCAATTAAAAAACTGAATCGTTATTTACGGGATTATAAAGGAATCATACTGCTTGGAGCCCTGTTTCTCACGGCATCCAATTTCTTTCTAATCTGGATCCCGGTTTTAATCCGAAAAACCATGGATGAGGTGGAGCTTCTGGTCGATGACTATTCCGGAAGGTTTACCTCAATCACAGATGTGCTTTTTAGCAGTGAAGCGGGTGCAGTGCTGGCCTTTAACTCCCTGCTGCTCATTGGCACGGTGATCATGTACGGTGTCCTGCTTTTTGCTACCCGGCAGACCCTGATTGTCAGTTCCCGCAAAATTGAGTTTGATATTCGCAACCGGATTATCGACAAACTCTTTACACTTCCGCAGCGCTACTTTGCATCGCATAAAACGGGTGATATCTACGTTCGCACGACCGAAGACGTGGCCCGCGTGCGTGAATATTTCGGCCCTGTCTTGATGTACACCGTCAACACGTTCACCCGGGCCGGATTCATCATCACGATGATGATTATTGTGAGCCCGGAGCTCACATTTTGGGCACTGTTGCCGCTACCTTTTTTATCCGCTTTTGCCTACTGGGTGAGCGGGTTTATCAATAAGTACCAGCTCATTATCCAGGAGCAGTACTCACGGGTGGCCGGCCGTGCGCAGGAGACGTTCAGCAGCATCCGGCTGATCAAGGCGTTTAACCGTACGGACTATGAACAGAAACGGTTTGAGAAAGAGAGTGATGACTATCGCCGCAAGAAATTGAAACTGGATATGGTTGAATCGCTGTTCCATCCCACACTCAATCTGCTGATTGGAGTATCGGTGGTGATTGTCATCTGGCAGGGCGGACTGATGGTAATCGACGGAAACCTGACAGTGGGCAATATCGCCGAGTTTGTCATCTATGTAGCGTATCTCACATGGCCTGTAGCCTCCCTGGGATATACCGTGAATACACTGCAAAAGTCGCTTGCCTCATGGGAGCGAATTGATACGCTGTTAACCGAGCCGGTCGAAATCGGGGGCAGGGAGAGTGAGAATTCATACAGCCCAAAAGAGGTTGCAGGAGCCGTTGAGTTTAAAAATGTGAGCTTCCGATACCCCGCCGCTGAAGATTTTGCCATAAAAAATATCAACCTGAAGGTGGAACCGGGAAGCAAGGTTGCCCTGGTTGGACGAACCGGTGCTGGAAAATCGACACTGGTACAGTTGATCCCAAGACTGTTCGATCCGACCGAAGGAACCGTTAGCATCGATGGGGTGGATATAAAAAAATGGAATTTAGCTGAATTAAGACAAATAATTGGCTATGTTCCCCAGGAGACATTCCTCTTTTCAACTACCATTAAAGAGAATATCGCTTTTGGTGTGGAGAATGCCACCGATCAAATGGTGGAACAAGCAGCAGAACATGCTCAGGTTTTAGATAATATTTTGGATTTTGATAAAAAATTCGAGACCATGGTAGGTGAGCGGGGAATCACACTTTCGGGTGGACAGAAACAGAGGTCAGCAATTGCTCGCGCTCTGATAAAAGATCCAAAAATTATTATTTTAGACGACTCACTGAGTGCTGTAGATACGAAAACCGAAGAAGCAATACTGGATCATTTGAACAGGCAATTATCGGGACGAACAACCATCATGATTTCGCACAGAATATCTACTGTAAAAAATGCAGATATAATTTTTTACATTCAGGACGGTTTCATAAAAGAGGCAGGTTCTCATGAGCAGCTGCTCAATATCAAAGGCCAGTACGCAAGAATGTATCAAAAACAACTACTCGAACAAGAATTAGCTCAAATATAACGTAAATGATAAACCGGGTACCTTTTGTTTGAACGGCAAAAGCCCCTTAAAACACAGCGGGAGATACTATGATTATTGTACCATTAGGGGTTGCATCGGCAACACCAACAGCAACAAGGCACCTTTCATCTGTTGCACTCTGGCGCGAAGGAGATATTCACCTGTTTGATTGCGGTGAAAATGCACAAATGAGAATGCTTCAGGCAGGCCTCAAGCGTTCCAAAATTGAAAATATATTCATTTCCCATTTTGATGTGGATCACTTCTCCGGCCTGATCGGACTCATCTCCACACTTCAGCTTCAGAGAAGGGACAGGACACTCAATATTATAGGCCCCAAGGGTATTCAGGATTATGTAGAGTGGAATAAGAATTTTGCCGGACTGGAACTCAGTTTTGATATCAACTACGTCGAAGTGGATGAAGATATTGAGTCTGAGCGGGTCATAGACCATGAAGAGTATTATGTAGAAGCCCGTCCGCTGAACCACACCAAGTTCTGTCTGGGCTACCGGTTCCAGGAGAAGGACAAGCCGGGCAAAGTAGACGCCGATAAAGCGGAATCGATCGGCATCACTGAAGATGAACAGTATAAAGCCCTGAAAGCCGGAGA
The DNA here is from genome assembly GCA_050486245.1 of Rhodohalobacter sp. GTDB lineage: Bacteria > Bacteroidota > Rhodothermia > Balneolales > Balneolaceae > Rhodohalobacter. The sequence continues at coordinate 7,904 of JBJHCX010000045.1, read as the reverse complement.
GGATGTTACACTCGAAAACGGAACCGTGGTGAAGTCATATGAAATTGTCGGGCATCCGCGTCCGGGCGACAGTTTTGCCTATATCACCGACACCAAGTATTGCCCGAATTCGGTGAAACTGGCCATGAATACGAATATTCTGTATCACGAGGCTACGTTCAGTGAAAGCCTTTCCGACAAAGCGGCGGAGACCGGTCACTCGACCTCAGCCGATGCAGCCCGTGTGGCGAACGAAGCACAGACCAAGCTTCTGGTGATCAGCCACTTTTCGGCCCGATATACCAATCCGTTTGTACTTCTTCGTGAAGTTCGTGAAAAATTCTTTCCGGCATGGCTGGCAACCGAACTCCGGCCCATTTTCACCAACCCCGCGCAAGAGAAAGGCATTGTCAAGCAGAAAGTCTATCTCAAGGAGATCGACGACAAGAAGAGCAAAGGCAGGCCAGGCGGAAAAGGTGATGACCGAAACAAAAAGAAGTTCCGGAAAAGAAAAAGCACCTCGCGCGGCGATTCCGACAGAAAGCGACGAAGCAGCCGTGATTATGACAATAACAAAGGGCGCAAACGACGTGAACGCCCCGGCCGGCGCGATCAAAATAATGACAATGGCGGAGACAGGGGAACGTCAAGGCCCCCAAAACACATTACTCCAAGAACACCATTCGACGATTTTGACCGATTCTAATATAAACCAGTTTTGAGCAAACAAACGGATTCTAAAGCCGTCGATTCAGTTCTGATTCGACGGCTTTATTACTTTTTTGAACCCTATAAATGGTGGGCGCTGCTTGCCATTGCCCTGACGCTTTCTGCCGCATTTTTGGGAACCGTACGGCCCAAGCTGACACAGGTTGCCGTTGATGATTACATCGCACCGGGTGATTACCAGGGGCTGCTCTGGATTATTGCCCTGCTCGGAATGGCGCTGATCGGTGAGTTTATCATCCTGGTATTCAACACCTATCTGACCCGCTGGTTTGGACAGGGCGCACTCTACAGGCTGCGAAATGCGGTGTTTGAAAAGATTCAGTCACTGCATGTTCAGTTTTTTGACAAAAATCCGATTGGCCGGCTCATAACGCGTACCACCAACGATATTGAAGCCCTGAGTGAGTTGCTTTCAGACGGCGTGGTGAATATGATCGGCGACCTGTTCAGGATCTTTTTCATTCTCTATTTTATGCTGGCGATGAGCTGGGAGCTGACCCTCATTGCCATCCTGGTCTTGCCGATCCTCTTCTACTCTACCTTCTGGTTCAAGGGGAAGGTGCGTGTCGCGTTTCTGAATGTGCGGGATCAGATCGCACGGCTCAACTCTTTTGTGCAGGAGCATATCAACGGAATGGCCGTCGTGCAGCTATTCAACCGGCAGAAAAAGCAGAAGCAGAAATTTGAATCGATCAACACCTCGCATAAAGACGCACACATCCGGACCATATTCTACTTCTCCATCTTTTGGCCGGTGGTAGAGGTCCTGGCCAGCCTGGCGATGGCACTGGTGGTCTGGTACGGCGGTGCCAGGGCGCTGATGGACCAGGTCTCGTTCGGCGTGCTGCTGGCCTTTATTCAGTATGTGCGCCAATTTTTTAACCCGATACGCGGACTCTCAGAGAAGTACAACACCCTGCAGTCGGCACTGGCATCATCAGAACGGATTTTTGATGTACTTGACACCGAAAACAGGGTTGCCGAAACTTCCGACCCCCAAAAGATTGAGCAGGTGAAGGGAGAGATCGAATTTAAAAATGTCACATTCAGTTATTCTAAAAACGGTGAGGCCATATTAAAAGATGTTTCATTCAAAGCTGAGCCGGGCGAGCTGCTGGCCATTGTAGGTGCCACAGGGGCCGGCAAGACCACCATTATCAACCTGCTGATGCGGTATTATGACATTCATGAAGGGGAGATACTGCTCGACGGCGTCAATATCAAAAAACTGTCACTTCATAACCTTCGCGAACATTTTGGGCTGGTGCTGCAAGACAATGCCCTCTTTTCCGGAAGCGTGCTCGATAACATTACGCTGGGCAACCAGCAGATTTCCAGAGAGCGCGTGATTGCAGCATCCAAAGAGGTAGACTGTCACCGGTTTATTCAAAAACTGCCGGGTGGCTATGATTATGTACTTCACGAACGGGGCTCTTCGTTATCCATGGGTCAGCGCCAGCTAATTTGCTTTGTGAGGGCCATGGTCTATGATCCGAAAATATTGATACTCGATGAAGCGACCTCCAGCGTAGACTCCGAAACCGAACACCTGGTGGCAGAGGCATGCGAAAAGATGATGAAGGGCCGAACGTCAATTGTCATCGCCCATCGCCTCTCAACCATACGCGGAGCCGACCGAATCCTCGTCATGCACAAAGGAAGAATCCGGGAGGAGGGCCCCCATGATCAACTGATTCAAAAAAAAGATGGAATCTATCGCAAACTCTATGAGTTACAATATAGAGATCAGGATCTTGTACGCGAATAGTGTTGCAAGAGTCTGATGAAAAGCTGATTTTTGGATTAACAATAACATTCACGGAGGACTACCCATGGAAAACGTAAAAAAACTTGAGAACGAACTCAAAGAGGTCATTGAGAAGGAGAAAAAAGCCTTGAACGATGCGTACGATGATGTGGTGAAAAAGCTGAATAAAGAGCGGGATCACCTGCAGAAAGAGCTGCGAAAAGAGTATAAAAATGCCAAAAAGTATGTCAAGAAAAACCCGGAATTATCTCTGGGAGCCGCACTTGCAGGCGGACTACTGGCCGGCATTGTAATCGCAAAAATATTAAACCGATAATATACAGAATGGATCAGATCCAATTTGATAAGGTAGAAAACCTCTTTGAGCGTCTCGATACGCTCAGGAGGTATCTTTGACTACGATAAAAGAAAAGTAACCATCATTGAGCTTCAGGAGCGCACACAGGATCCCGAATTCTGGAACGACCCCGATCAGGCTCAAAAAATAATGCAGGACCTCGACCGGGAAAAAAACCTGGTCGGTAAATGGGATGAGCTGAATGACCTTCGCGAGAGTATCCGGGTCTACAAACAGTTTATGGATGAAGGGGAGCAGGTTCAGGAGGAACTTCGCTCTGAGATCGACGCTTTCAGAGAGAAGCTGAAGGGCCTGGAACTCCAGAATATGCTCAGCGGAGAAGATGACCATCGCGATGCGATTGTGACCTTTAATCCGGGAGCCGGCGGAACCGAAAGCCAGGACTGGGCAGAGATGCTCTTCCGGATGTACACCCGCTGGGCCGATAAGAAAGGCTTCAAAGTCTCGATTGCCGAATATCAGGAAGGGGATGTGGCAGGGCTAAAAAGTGCCACCATTGAAGTGGCCGGAGAGAACGCCTACGGCTACCTTAAATCCGAAAGCGGTGTTCACCGGCTGGTGAGAATCTCCCCGTTCGACAGCAATTCGCGCCGTCATACCTCATTCAGCTCCGTATTCGTCTCACCGATCATCGATGATACGATCGATATCAACCTGAACGATTCGGATATCGAACTGCAGCGCTTTCACGCTTCAGGTGCCGGCGGGCAGAATGTGAACAAGGTGGAGACCGGGGTTCGCCTGGTCTGGACCGGCAAACTCAGCGACGGTACAGAAGAGAGGGTCGTGGCTGAATGCCAGCAGGAGCGCTCTCAGCTTCAGAACCGCGAAAAAGCGATGGTCATGCTCAAATCGAAAGTGTATGAGCTTGAAAAACAGATTCGCGAGCGGGAAAAACAGTTGCTTGAAGATTCGAAAAGCAGCAATGAGTGGGGATCACAAATCCGGTCGTATGTCTTTCACCCCTACAATATGGTGAAAGATCACCGCACCAATCACGAAACCGGTGATGTGCAGGGGGTCATGGACGGAGCCCTGGATGAGTTTATGAAAGCGTACCTGCTGGCAACCAACGTCGGAGAGACGGCATGATCGTAACCGGCGTTACCGGGGGTATCGGGTCAGGAAAGAGTACACTGTGTGAGGTGTGGGAAAAGCTTGGGGCCCGGGTGGTCTATGCAGATAACCTGGCCAAAGAGCTGATGGTGACCGATCAGGAGGTGCAAAAGAGGCTTCGGGAAACATTTGGTGCAGAGACCTTTCACCCGAACGGTTCCCTGAACAAGCCCCACCTGATCCATGAAGCGTTTGATCAAGGCAGGGTCAGCGAACTGAACCGGATCGTTCATCCTGCGGTGAAAAAAACATTTGATAAAATTTGCAGAGACGCCGAAAAGGCGGGAGAGAAGATGGTCGTAAAAGAGGCTGCCCTTCTGCTCAACGAGGGGCGGCCCAGAGAACTCGATGCCGTTGTGCTGGTGCTGTCTGACAGAGAGCAGCAGATACAACGGGTCAGAATCAGAGACCGGATTGATGAGAGTGATATCATAAATCGAATGAAAATGCAGCCCGACTTTGAAACTTTTAAAAGTTATGCCGATTATATCATTGAAAACAACGGTACTCTCGAGGAGTTTAAACAAAAATCAAAAGAGCTTTTTTTTAAGCTGATGCGTGAAAAAGGGGATGTGTAAAAGTTTTTCGCACGGTTCAAATGAAAGTGACCAAATGGAGCTAAGGAATTAGACATAATGGAATCTACCATGAAATCCAGGAAACTGGTTACGTTAGACGAGTATATCATTCAGGCTCAGAATAAATTTCCCGGGGCTACCGGCGAGCTTTCGCAGCTTCTTCGGGATATCGGCCTGGCTGCAAAAATTATTTCAAGAGAGGTCAACAAGGCAGGGATCACCAACCTTCTTGGGGTCGACGGATCCAAAAATGTACACGGCGAATCGGTGAAACGACTCGACCTGTTTGCCGATCAGCAGCTGATCTCGGCTCTTGATCGCTCACTGATCACCTGCATGGTGATCTCGGAAGAGAACGACGGGATTGTCAGGCTCAACAGCCAGGGAGGAAAATATATTGTATATCTCGATCCGCTCGACGGATCGTCCAACATCGATGTCAACGTTTCGATCGGCAGTATCTTTTCGATCTATATGCGTCAGCCGCGCTATAATCAAAAAATTGTTGAAGAGGATGCCCTGCAACCGGGTATTCGCCAGGTAGCCGCAGGGTATGTGCTCTATGGATCAAGCACCATCATGGTCTACACAACGGGGATGGGAGTCAGTGCCTTTACGCTCGACCCAAGTATCGGGGAGTTTATCCTGTCTGACGACGATTTCAAGATTCCTGACCACGGCAATATCTACAGCATTAATGAAGGGAGCTATAACTCGTGGGGTGAGGGACTCAAAAAGTATATCAAATATTGCCAGATGGATGACCCCGATACAAAGCGGCCCTACACCGCCCGCTATATCGGCTCGATGGTTGCCGATCTTCACAGAACACTGGTCAAGGGCGGAATTTTTATCTATCCGGCCAGCAGCAGATACCCGGAAGGCAAGCTGAGGCTGATGTATGAGTGTAATCCGCTGAGTTTCATCATTGAACAGGCAGGCGGCATGGCATTAGACGGATACGACAGAATTATGGAGATCCAGCCAAAAGCGATTCACCAGAGAACCCCGATCTATATCGGGTCACCCGATAATGTAAAAATGGTCAAATCGTTCCTGGAAAAATATGAGAAGGTAGCGGCAGAAGAGTCGTAGTTACCGTTCATATGCGATCGACATCCCTTCGGTAATATCGTGCCGGAGGGTGAATCCGCCGTTTACTTCCACAACATACATGGCAGGTCCCTCGGAGACGACATTCTCATGTGAATAGGGCACGGTATTACGATGAATCCGGATAATCTCCATCTGCTCATCCACAAAAATAATGTCGAGCGAGAGGGGGGTGTTGGCCATCCAGAAACTGCGTTCAGCCTCATCCTCAAAGATAAAGAGCATACCCGCATTTTCAGGAAGTTCCTTTACACCCATCAGCCCTTCACTTCGGCTGTCGTTATCGTCTGCAACAGCAACGTCGACCGACACCACCGCCTCACCGCGCGAGTTCAGAAAATCGACCGTTGCAGTATAATCCAGTGTTCTGGTGGCAGTTTCAGATTCGGTTCGTTCGCGCTCTGCGTTCTCACCGCAGGCGGCTGCCAGTAACGTTGAAATGAGAAATATTGAAAGAATCGTTCTGTTCACTCTATACATACGAGGGAGAAAGTGTTATTTCTGTTGGGTTGTTCGATGCAGTTAACCTGAGCCAGGCTGTCAGGGTGGGATTTGCCCATTGTCGAATAGTAAGCCTAAAGACGTGGATTCTCAAGTTTTAAAATTGTTTTTTTCAGCAAATAAGATTAATTTTCAGGTCTTAGAAGTGAGCGCCGGCAGGCCCTCACTTTTTTTTGTACTAATTTCAAAGCGTTCCATGCAAAGCACTCTTGTAGATACGGTTAAAAAACTGGCAGAACCTATTGCAGGCCAAGAAGGTATGTTTCTTGTTGATGTTGAGGTGAAAGGTGCCGGCGTGCCTGAGATATGGGTTCTGGTGGATACTGAAGAGGGCGGTGTAAACGTTGACAAGTGCTCTCAGATAAGCAGAAAGCTTGGCTTGCTTCTTGAAGAAGAGGAGGTTTTTGCGAAGGCGTACCGCTTGAATGTCTCCTCGCCCGGGCTGAGCAGGCCGCTGAGCGACAGAAGGCAGTATGGCAAGAACCAGGGCAGGACTGCCAGGGTGAAATACAAAAAGGACGGGGAGTACCTGACAGAAGAGGGTACCCTTCTCTCTGCAAATGGTGAGCAAATTGAGGTGAAAATTGATGATTCCAGGACAATTTCCATCTCATTTGATGATATTGTAGAGACCAAAATTATTCCAAAAATTTAGTCGGCAACGAAACTATAAACCTATTTCCGATGCAAAACGAAATTTCAAAGCAGATAATCCAGTCATTTGCAGAGATTGCAAAAGATAAAGGGATCGATAAAGACCTTCTTCTTTCGATACTTGAAGATGTTTTCCGAACGATGATTCGTAAAAAATACGAATCGGATGAGTCATTCGAGGTGATTTTAAATGCCGACAGGGGAGAGATCCAGATTCTGCATATCCGGGAGGTTGTGCCGGCCGATGAACTCTCGGATCCGGTTACAGAGATTGCTCTCGAGGAGGCGCAAAAGCACGATCCTGACCTGGAGCTCTATGATGAATTTGCCCAGGAGATCTCCATTACAGATTTCGGCCGGCGTGCCGTAACCATGGCTCGTCAGCAGCTTGCACAGCGTATCCGCGAAATCGAAAAGGACAATATTTTTGAAGACTACTCCGATCGTGTCGGTGAGATTGTGCTGGGTGATGTCTACCAGGTGCGAAACAACAAGGATATTCTTGTAAACCATAACGGCGTGGAGCTGCTGCTCCCGAAAAATGAGCAGATTTACAAAGACCGTTACCGCAAGGGCGACACCATCCGTGCAGTCGTCTCTGAAGTGAAGCGCATCGGCGGCAACCCGACCGTTATCATCTCCAGAACCTCACCACTGTTCCTGGAGCGCCTTTTCGAGAATGAAATTCCGGAAGTGTTTGACGGTATTATCGAACTGAAACGAATTGCCCGTGAGCCGGGCGACCGCTCAAAAGTGGCCGTGGTGTCGCATGACGAACGGGTGGATCCCGTTGGCGCCTGCGTGGGGATGAAAGGGATTCGGATTCATGCCATTGTACGCGAGCTGCAGAATGAGAATATCGATGTGATCAACTACAGCCCGGATAAAATTGAATTTATCAAACGGGCCTTGCAGCCTGCCAAGGTAATGAAAGTTGAAATCAGTGAAGACGGTACCCAGGCCAACGTGCTGGTTCCCGCCGATGAAGTCTCAAAGGCGATCGGAAAGGGCGGGGTAAACATCCGGCTGGCATCAAAGCTGGTGGGATGTGAAATCGACGTCTACCGTGAAGTGGAAGAGGAAGACGATATCGACCTGGCAGAATTTG
>JBJHCX010000044.1:0-14472 GCA_050486245.1 Rhodohalobacter sp. | reverse complement strand
AGAGATTGACCGGAAATCGCCGGGTCACCCCGTCCGGATCGAGCTCAGTAATTCGTTCAACCACACCTGTCCGATATCGGTGATAGGCACTCGTTGAGAGTGAACCTGAACTCCACAGACGAAGGTAACTCAGTTCATACGAATCGGAAAAAACCGGATTTAACTCCGGATTTCCGGTAAATATATTGCGGGAGTCACGGAAGTTTGAAAATGGGAGGATATTCCTGAATCTTGGCCGCGAAAGGCGCCGGCTGTAACTCGCCTGTATGGAGTTCTGATCATTAAATTCATAATTCACAAAGAGACTGGGAAACAGGTTCAGGTATCGCTGCTCGGCCTGCTCTCCACTCTGTGTCAGTTCCGTATCAATGCGGGTTTGTTCCAAACGCAGCCCGCCCTGAAATGAAACGCTGCCCAGCTGGGCAGAATAGATGCCATACAGGGCGTTGATATTTTGAGTATAGGTAAAATCATCGCTAAATCCGTCGAAAGGTTCCCACTCACCATCGCGAAGCTCTTCAACCCGGTACCGGTTATCGACCCAGCGCGCGGTTGTTCTCAGTCCCGCTTCGATCTCCGATCGGTCGCCCAGAAGCTGGGTATAGTCCACCCTGAAAAGCATATTGGTTGTCTCCTCGCGGTTGTCGGTACGCTGCCTCTCAATGACATCTCCGGTTTCCCGGTTGATCTCTCTCAAATCTGAAGCTTCCGACTCAGGCTGATAGTCGACTCTAAAATCAGCCCGGAGATTTCGATCCTGATCCCCTCCGATATCAAAATCATACTCCAGGTCAAATTCGATATTGGTGCGGTCTTCATCCTCAAGATCTTCGCGGAAGATATCACGAATCGGGGTACCGTCAAGTTCCATATCCATATAGTAGGTATCCGATGTGTTGTCACGGTCACGCAGCCTGAAAAAGACCGATGGGGTCAGTGTCTGGCGCTCTGAAAGAAAAAACTCAGCCCCGGCTCTGACGTCACCCCTGAGCTCTTCGCGCGACCTCTCCTGAAGCTGGGAATACATATAGGAAGTATCGGGAGATGAAAATCGCTGAAACCGGTTGCGCTCAGACGGACGGTCACGGTAACGCAGGCCTACATTCGTAAACCAATTAACGTTGTTGGTCATGAAATTGAGATTGGTTGATACCCTGTGATCGTGCGGTATGCTGGTACGCGTCGAGACCGATCCGTTAAAGCCGGCCAGCCGGTTTCTCTTCAAGACGATATTGATCACACCGGCATCCCCCTGGGCTTCATACCTAGAGGAAGGGTTGGTGATGATCTCCACACGTTCAATATTATCGGCCGGGATCGACGCCAGTGCATCGGTTCCCCCGCTCAAAAGCGCTGATGAACGGCCATTGATCAGCACCCGTACATTTTCGCTGCCCCTGAGGCTCACGTTCCCCTCAAAATCGGTCTCAACGGATGGGATGTTGTCAATCAGGTCGAGAGCCGTCCCGCCGATTGCATCCACCTCGGCATCGGCCCTGTAAATCTGCCGGTCAAACCGCATTTCAACGGCCGGAGCTTCCGTCTCAACAATCACCTCATCCAGCTCCTGTGTCTCTTCACTCAGACGAACCTCATCCATGCTATACTCTTCACCATCTGCCAGCTCGATCCGCTCGCGATAACTCCCGTAGCTGACAAAGGTGATCTCCAGGATGTAGGAACCGGGCTCAACGGTCAGGGAGAAGCTCCCGTCACTGCCGGTGCTGGTTCCGTCAACCAGCTCTTCATTTTCAAACATCAGGGTGACCGTAGCGCCGGGTACCGGGTCGCCGTTCTGATCCGCGACAGTCCCCTCCACAACAGCTTCATCAAATTGCGTATCCTGTCCGGATAACGGAACAGCAAGGGAGTGACATAAAACGATAAGTAAAAATGCAAATATGCCTGTAAATGTATCGTATCTGTTTTCCATAGTACCCTTACTACAAAATCAGACACCAATCCTCTCCGAAATGAATGGGATTTTTAATCAATTGACAGGGTTTTACATTTTGAGCCCCATGTATCTTTTATCAGTTACATCCACTAAATCAGAATGCCATTACTTGATAAACCCCTTTTTCACCAGAAGCTCGGCATTCAGCACGGCCCCTCCGGCGGCGCCGCGAACCGTATTGTGCGCCATTGCGATGTAGGTGATATCCAGCACGTTGGCATTGCGGATGCGCCCGACAGCTGTCTGCATGCCCCCCTCGCTGTCGGCATGCAGGCGCGGCTGAGGGTAGCGTTCGTCGTCATGTACAATAATGGGCCTCTTAGGCGCTGAAGGGAGCCCCAGTTCGGCAATCGGGCTCTTCCAATCCCTCATCACCCCTTCAGCCTTGCTGGCGTCAGCCTTCTCTTTGAATCCAACCGTGACAGAGAGCATATGCCCGTTAATCACCGGAACACGGGTTGCCGTTGCCTGTACCGGAAAGTCGGCAAACTTCACCGCCCCCTCTTTCAGTTCTCCCAGCAGCTTCAGGGGTTCCTGATGAATTTTCGACTCCTCTCCGCCAATAAAGGGAACCACGTTCCCCAAAATATCCAGGCTGGGAACGCCGGGATACCCCGCTCCCGAGATCGCCTGCATCGATGTCACGATTACGGATTCAATGCCAAAGTGATCGTGCAGCGGTTTCAGGGTCGTGGTCAGCGGAATCACCACACAATTGGGATTGGTCACGATCCAGCCCGAACCGTCTTCCGTGAAAGATTGCTGACGAATCAGTTCGATATGGTCCGGGTTCACCTCGGGTATGAGCAGCGGAACGGTCGGGTCGGTGCGATAATTTTTGGCATTGCTGATCACCGGGATGCCTGCTCTGGCAAATGCAGCTTCAACCTCGGTAGCCACAGACGAATCGAGGCCTGAAAATACAAAATCGATCTCGTCAAACTGATTCGGGATACACTCCTTCACAATCTGATCCTGAACAGATGCCGGCATGGGTGTGCTCTCAATCCAGTTGGCAGCCGTTTTATACGGTTTACCGGCCGACCGGCTTGACGCTCCCAGGGCTTTTACGTTAAACCAGGGATGGTTTTCAAGGATACGAATGAACTTTTGGCCTACAGCGCCTGTGGCACCGAGAATTCCCACATTGAAGTTGGACATCTGTTTGCTTCTGTCTTTTTTTAAAAATTCCATCAAAAGCCTTCTTCCAAAGGCCTGTCGGTTTGATGCCGTTAAAATAAGAATTCCTTTATACAAACGATTCATCAAACCTTGGATTTTTCATATCTTTGGTGTTTTGGAACAAATCAGAAAATAAACTCGATTTTCGAAAAGACTAACCAGCAGAAAATATGCCTGAAAAGAATTTAGATTCATTAGACAAAATTGTTTCCCTGTCAAAAGCAAGAGGGTTCATATTCCAGTCGTCAGACATCTACGGCGGGCTCGCCGCAGTGTATGACTACGGGCCCCTGGGTGTTGAGCTAAAGCGGAATATTCAGGCAAACTGGTGGAAAGCGATGACCCAGGATCACGACAATATTGTGGGGGTTGATGCGGCTATTTTCATGCACCCCAAGGTTTGGGAGGCCAGCGGACACGTAGAAGGGTTCAACGATCCGATGATCGATGACAAACAGTCTAAAAAACGGTACCGGGCCGATATGCTGATCGAGCAGCATATCCTCAAACTTCGGGAAAAGGGGAAAACCGATAAAGCCGATGAGCTTCAGCAGCTTCTCGATACAACCGGAACCCGTAAAGGGCTCTGTGAAGACCTGTACGATATGATCATGCAGGAAGAGATCAAGGCCCCCGAATCGGGTGCCTTCGACTGGACCGGGGTGCGGCAGTTTAACCTGATGTTCAAAACACACTACGGAGCCACCTCATCGGGCGATGACGATGCGATCTACCTGCGCCCTGAAACGGCCCAGGGTATTTTTGTAAACTACAAGAATGTATTGGATACAGCCAGGGTACAGATTCCGTTCGGTATCGCACAGGTTGGAAAAGCGTTCCGAAATGAGGTGGTGGCCCGCCAGTTTGTCTTCCGAATGCGTGAATTTGAGCAGATGGAGATGCAGTACTTTGTGGAGCCGGGCAGTGATGATGAGAGTTATGAAAACTGGCTCAACACCCGCCTGGAGTGGCACAAGAGCCTGGGAATACGCGAGGAGAACCTGCGCACCGCCCCCCATCCAGACGACAAGCTGGCACACTACGCACGTGCAGCGGCCGATATCCAGTTTAAGTTCCCGATCGGATGGCAGGAAGTGGAAGGTATTCACAACCGGACAGATTTTGACCTCTCCCGTCACCAGGAGTACTCCGGCAAAAAGATGGAGTATTACGACCAGAAAGAGCAGAAACGTTACACCCCTTATGTCATCGAAACATCGATCGGCCTCGACAGGTGTACGCTAATGGTTCTCTGTGATGCCTATCGTGAGGAGGATGTTGACGGTGATACCCGAACCGTTCTGAAGCTGCACCCCAAACTGGCCCCGACCAAAGTGGGAATTTTCCCGCTGGTGAAGAAGCCGGAACTGCAGGAACTGGCCAAAAAGATTGAAGGTGAACTGCGCGAAGATTATACCGTACTCTATGATGAGTCTGGGTCGATCGGCAAGCGTTACCGCCGCCAGGATGAAGCGGGAACACCCTTCTGCATTACCGTTGACTTCGACGGACTGGAAGACAACACCGTCACCATCCGCTATCGCGACGACATGAAGCAGGAGCGTGTTTCAGTCGACAAACTGGATGCCGTTATTCGTGAAGGAATGAAGAACTGGAAGGCCGGATAACACCCGGCACAACGTTTTTCTGCTTCCGTTGAAGCATTTCACGACAAAGAGTACAGGAAGCCCCTTCAGAGGATGGAAGGGCTTCTGTTATTGAAGCCTGTTGAGCCAGTCGGTAAGCGATTCGATAAAACTTTCTGCAAAGGCTCTCTCCAGCATCCCATACTCACTCGGCAGGCCGCTGTTCGAAACTTGAAACAGATGGTTGGCCGACTCGATGGTGACGATTTCAAGTGAAAGATTTGCCTCTTCCTGGAGCTTCTCGGCAGCTTCCCGGTTTGGGTGGAGGATCACCTGCGTATCCTTTTCCCCAAAAAGTGCAAGCATCGGAATCTGCAATTCCATGATATCAGCGGCCGGATCATACTCAATAAATGACCTGAACCAATCGGTTTTCGCCGCGGCAAGTTGCCGGTTGATCTGGCTTCGGATAAATGTGCTCATATCTCCCAGGGCTTCGCGCTGCTGTTCAGGCAGCTCATTGATCTGCTGCTCCAGCCTTTCGTAAAGGTCCGCCTCTATCTCACTCCAATCACCCTCCGAGCGCACCACATCATAGATACGCCGCTGAAATGTGAGGTTTTGTTCAACAATCTCTTCCGAAATACCCTGTGCTTCAGAAATGGTTTCTATTTGCAGGTCGATAATTCGATCACCCGGCAAAAAAGGTGTTCCCATAAAGATGATCCCGTCCACATCCGTGCGGCGGGCAGTCATTGCTGCAACCATTCCCCCCTGGCTGTGGCCCAGTAAAATGATCTCTGTAAAAGAGTCCTCGAACTCCGATCGAAAATAGTCCAGAATATCTTCCAGGTCATCCGACAGGTCATACAGGGTGGCATCCTGAGTTCCGGTTGAACGCCCCACACCGCGGTCGTCATACCTGTAGGTTGAAAACCCTTCACTGTACAGGTGGTCTGCCAGGGTTCCAAAAACCCTGAAACCGGCCACCGTTTCATTACGGTCCTGGGCTCCCGATCCGGTTAAAAGGATGACCAGCGGTGCATCGGCCTCCCCCTCAACCAGGGTTCCGCTCACCTGTCCGGCCCGGGTCGGTATAGTTAGCTCTGTCTCACGGCCATTCCTCTCCTGACTGCTGCTGTCTCCATTCTGTTTCCTGATTTCGAACGGAAACGTAAGATTCATCTGGTGAAACGTTCCCCGAATCACCTGACCATCCCGGTTCCATGCACCCCGGAACAGGGCCGGGCCCGACCCGGTTTGAAATTCAAATTGAAGAGAGTCGCCTCGAACGGCGGTAAACTCTACCGGCAGATTGTAAGCCATCTGCTGGGGGATGTCGATCGTACCGTCAAGCTCGCCATCGTCGTACCCGAAGATAAACCGGACATCCAGATTGCCATGATCCAGCTCAATCGAGCCATGCCATTCGCCGGCCACTCCGGCATATTCAGTAGTCGTCTGCTGGATAATTAAAAGAAAAAGGGAAAGAAACAGGGAAATGAATAGATGAATTTGTCGCATATCGGAAATGTATAAAATTTGTCACCAACCCTGAAATAAAAAAAGCCCTGAAATGTTGATTCCAGGGCTTTTATACTTGCTTTCCCAAATTATAAACCACATCTATGGTTAAATCTTATAAATTTTACTGACTTTTTAGTTCTGCAAAAATTAAATAGACATTATCACTATCCGTAAATGATTTTCTCAAATCAATCAAATCACGTTTTTGATGCTGAAATTCCTTCCATTCAGCATCATCCATAACACTTTCATATAGATCCAGATAATTTTCTAATACATCTTTATATTGTACCCAAACAAATTTGTTTTCATAAAAAGCCATCGGCCAATTAAAATGCGGCCCCATGGTATTTTCCAATAAAAACTTTGAAGAGGAGGTGAGAAGGGGAGTTTCACCATGGTTAAAATTAAAGAAAAAAAGATGTTCTTCATTAAACCTGAATGTAAAAAACATCATTTCATCATTTGAATAATAATTTGTGATATTAAAAGCATGGTTTTCATGTAACGTTTTCATTCGTTCTTGATTATCCCTGATATTTTCAAAAAAACCCTCTTCAATATTATATTTTCCAAAATCTACCATTATATAGTTACGGAGAGTATAATCATCAGAATCCATCTTATAAATCATATTTTGAAATGGAACTGTAATAATCAAAAATTCTTCTCCATTACTTTTATTTCTGAAAAAAACTTGAGAAAGTATAAAATGCAAGTTTCGCAGTTCATAATTAATATATTGTTGATTATTAATGATGCTCAGATCGCTTGTATCTAATACAACAAACCGGTAATCATTTCCACCTGTCATATTATTTTTGTATAGAATATAACCTCCATCTAACAGAGAAAAGTTTTCAATATAAAATGGAAGAGGTTCATCATACAAGTGAACTCCAGTATTTAAATCATAAAAAGATAGTCTGGTTAATGAAAGATCATAAATTATAATCCTTTCATTTTTTTGGTCTATAAAAAAATCTGTTGGCTCTTGAAACTCTCCTGGACCTCTACCATGATTCAGTATGCTAAATAAGTAATTACCATTAATATCAAATACATACAAACCCCTTGATTGAAAGGTGTCTAAGACGTAGATACGATTACTCTTAATTTTAATTTTTTCCGGTTTTCCTAATATATTATCAGATGGTGTATTCAATTTTACAAATTCAGCTCTTGAAAAAAGTTCTCTAAAATACACCTCATGGGTTTCTTCTGGATTTATTTTCAACACTTCATAATCACCATTATTGATTTCATGTTTATCAGATGAACATGAAACTAATAACAACATGATTATTGCTGAAAATACAACACCATCTCTGATCTTAAATAAAAAAGCAAGCCTAATTAAAGACTTGCTTATTTTAATATATATTGACTGAAAGCTATTCATCAATCTTCACATTCTTCCTCATCACAAAAACACTGACTGGAAGGGTTACATCCTTCCCCCCCTGTTTGACATCGAATCACTGATGATTGCGGGGAGCCTTCCGGACAATCTTTCATCGTTTCTCTATATTCACTTGTAATACTTGAGGCATTTAAATTTACTATATTCATGCTTAGTATAAACAAAAACAAAATAGATGATAAGTATAATAACAATGACTTTTACATAGTAACCTGATTTAGTTGATATTAATACATACAACAGGTTTACCTTACAAAAAAAAAAAAAGAATTTCAACAGTACTCCCTTTAATTCTGAAAAAGCCCTGAAATGTTGATTCCAGGGCTTTTTAAACTACTTACTGATTGCAGCGGTTCAGTAGTCCGGATTTGCAATTCCGATGATACCGCACCCAATACGCCCGCCGGCATCACCTACCGGTTGCGACTCCAGGTCGTCGCGCTGTTCATGAACAATCACGGCCAGCCCCAGTACAGAGTGTATTCCTCCGAGCTGAACTTTGTGATCGGTAAACTCAAGTGTAGCCACTCCATCCTCATCAGCCTGCAGGTTCCCAAGATCCCCTACATGGCGCTCTTCATGATCGGGTCCGCCATGAGGCGCGTCGGCCGGGTTGAAGTGTCCGCCGGCAGAGGTGGCATCCGAAGCCCTGCAGTCGCCATATTCATGGATATGAAATCCGTGAGTTCCATTTATATCCAGCCCGCTGATCTCAGCATGAATGCGAACACCGTCATCTTCGCGGGTGAACAGGACGGTACCTTCAGCGCTATTCCCATCGGTTGAATGGATCACAGCAACGGCCTTGTCGACAGCTGCCGATTCATATTCCATCTCAACCACATCGTGCTCCGCGCACGATGCAAAAAAAAGTGTTGCCAGTATCACGATTACAGATAATCTCATCATCATTGTTTTTTGGATTCAGATTTTAACTTTAAAGTATAAAATTTCAGGATATATAAACAGAAGCCCATTCTGCGATGATCTCCCTCAGGAATATCATCGCAGCGAGCTTCTCTCCAAGGGCACCGGTAAACTCAATGTTTTCTGTGGGCATGATGATCATTGGGTTGTGATTGAATCAATTCATTAACCATATCCGGTAAAGGATTCATTCCATAACTTTTTTTTAAAAACCAGAATATTATCACCATTTTACAAACCGCATCTATACATTGCCATGTTGACTATTCAGCAAACCAATAACCATTAACAAATCCAACTCTACTATGACAAAAGCATTACAGACTCTGCTGTTTGTTGCCTTGTCTGCTCTTCTTGCGATGGGCTGTGCCACATCCGAGACGACTCAGGCGCCAGACCGGTCGAACGACCGCCCGGCACCTTCAAGGGCAGCCATGGGACAGGCAAATAACGGTATTCAGGCTTTTTCGGATGTTATTAAAGATGACTTCGACAAAGATGAAGGACTTTTCAACGTCTATAAAGATGGCAACACCTACTACTATGAGATCCCTGATGAAGTACTGGGACGCGAGATGCTGATGGTATCCCGTATTGCACGGACGGCCGACGGTATCAACTATGGTGGCATGAGAAACAATAACCAGGTTTTGAGATGGGAGAAGAGGGATGATAAAATTCTGCTTCGCCGGGTATCTTTCAGCAACACGGCCAGCGATACGCTCCCTATTTTTGAAGCGGTCAGAAATTCAAACTTCGAGCCGATCCTGGCTTCATTCGATATCAAGGCGTTCAATGAAGATACCACCGGCTCAGTGATTGATGTGACCAGCCTCTTTACAAGCGACGTTCCTGCATTGGGCCTTCAACAGAGTTTCCGGAGCCGTTTCCAGGTTCGAAGAGTAGATGGCAACCGTACCTTTATCGAGTCGATCCGCACGTTCCCTGAAAATGTGGAAGCCCGGCATATTTTGACATACGAGGCGGCAAACCCGCCCTCCAACAGTGATGCCAACACCATCACCCTGGAGATCAATCACAGCATGCTCCTGCTTCCTGAAGAGCCGATGGAGCGTCGCCGCCCGGATGCCCGCGTTGGGTACTTTACAGCCAACCAGGTCGATTTCGGAACCTCCGAACACCGTGCCAAGCCGGTCAGGCATATCACCCGCTGGAAACTGGTTCCCAAAGACAAAGAAGCCTATCTGCGCGGTGAACTTGTTGAGCCGGAAGAACCCATTGTTTTCTATATCGACCCCGCAACTCCCGAAGAGTGGAGAGAGTGGCTCATCAAAGGTGTAGATGACTGGCAGGAAGCTTTCGAGGCAGCCGGATTTAAAAATGCCATCTACGGTAAAATGGCTCCGACCCCGGAAGAAGATCCTGACTTCAGCCTGGTAGATGCCCGGTACCCGACCATCCGGTATTTTGCATCACCGATCATGAATGCGTTTGGCCCGCATGTGCACGATCCGCGATCCGGACAGATTATGACATCCGCGATTGGCTGGTACCACAATGTGATGCGCCTGCTACGCAACTGGTACTTTGTCCAGACTGCCGCATCCAACCCGGAAGCACGTGCAACACAGTTTGACGACGATGTGATGGGTGAACTGATCCGTTTTGTATCGGCCCACGAAGTTGGCCATACACTCGGCCTGCCCCACAACTGGGGATCCAGCCATGCTGTACCTGTCGACTCCCTGCGAAGCCCGGAGTGGACCGCAAACAACGGCACGGCAGCATCCATCATGGACTACGCACGCTTCAACTACATCGCACAGCCTGAAGACGGTGTCACCAACTTCTTCCCGCGCATCGGCCCGTATGACAAATGGTCAGTGAAGTGGGGCTACACCTGGTTCGGCGATATGCCGCTCGAAGAGCAGGAAGAAATTCTGAATGAGTGGGTGAGAGAGCGTGCTGACGATCCACGATTCTTCTACGGAAGTCAGACCGGAAGCCCTGTAGATCCTCGTTCACAACGAGAAGGCCTGGGTGACGATAACATGTACGCCAGTGAAATGGGACTCAATAACCTTGAAACCATCACCCATAACCTGATCGACTGGATCCGGGAAGATGGGGAGGATTTCTCAGAGATGGATGAGCTCTATGGAAACATATTGGGACAGTGGAGTCGTTATATGGGCCACGTCTACACCAATATTGCAGGTGTCTATGAGAACCATAAAACCTACGATCAGGACGGTGTAGTTTATGAACCCGTACCGCGTGAGATTCAAAAACGTGCTATGGAATTTCTCACTGAGCATGCCTGGACAGATCCAACCTGGCAGAAAAACAGTGAAATCATCGACCGTATCAATCAGTCCGATTTTGTTGACAGCTTCCGCGGCCGGCAGGTTTCAGTGCTCAACAGCGTAGTGGATCCGCAGCGCCTGGCTCGACTCATCGAGTATGAGAACCGTAGCAGCGACGAAGTCTACACCGCATTTGAAATGATGGATGATGTACGCAATGCGATCTGGAGCGAACTGGACAGTAACTCGGAAATATCTGTCTATCGCAGAAATCTTCAGCGTGCATACATTGAACGCCTGGAGTTTTTAATGACTGAAGAGCTCAACATTCCGGCTGCTTTCCGTCAGTTTATTACCTCTGTAAATGTAAGCCAGTCAGATATCCGTCCGATTGCCCGTGAACAACTTGAAATCCTGAAGCAGGATATCTCAGACACGGCAAGCCGGGTTAACGACCGTTCTACCAGAATCCACCTTTTGGATGCAGAGCGCAGAATTGATAATATCCTGAACCCGAACTAATCCGGGGCAGATATTTATACACCTTAAAAGCCCGAGCTGGCAATTGCCGGCTCGGGCTTTTTTAATTCAAACCGTTCACTGCGCACCTTTCGGCGGTTCAACAACAATTCGGATCGGGTAGTAACCCTCTATTTCAATTTGATTTGATTCTCCCTCAGCGAGCTCAGAAAATTGCACCCCAAAACGGTTAAGTGAAGCTTCATTCCGCAATATATCATAGGCTCCCTTTACATTACCTATAAGCTCTGTGTAGAGATTATAAGGCGTATCTGGTGCTGTCCTGATTGAAATCATTGCCTGCTGCGGACTATCAGAAAGCTTTGGATCTTCTCCCTTATTCCCTACAAATTGAGTAACCCTGGCTTCTATTTCATCCATTGTAACCGGCTTCTCATTCATCAGCATCATTCCCTGCCGATTCATCAAAATCTGAAGATGATTATTCTCTTTGACAGGCGATGGCGGCACGGGTGGTGACGGGACGACATCTGCGTTTTTAACCTCGCCATATTCGTTGCCCAGACGTTGCATAGGTGACGGAACCAGTGGCGGTGGAGGGGGGGCTTCCGGGCCAATATTCTCTACACGCTTTATCGCCTCATAAAATTCCAGTACGAGTTCATACTCCTGCTGCAGGCCCTCTTTGCCCGCTTCATCCGGATTCAACTTCATGTACCCTTCAGCTGCTTTCAGATATCGTGCTGTCACCTCTTCAAGGCTATCACTCTTCTGGTCTCTATTCACTGTGTAATGGATCCTGAACGCTTCCTGCCTGCGCAGCACCATCTGCACATCCGTTATAAAGCCAAACGTCGCATTACCATCCACTTTAAAATTGACAAGTTCAGGCTTTTGGTCTCGCTCTGCCAATATTGTCTCAAACTCCTCCAGGGTCATCATCGTCCCATCCACAACAAGATTGTCTGAAGCTGTAATTTCAAGATCTATAACAGCGGCAGTATCATTTTCATCTAAATGTTCATTAGATATCGACTCACAACCCAGCAGCAGAGATAAGCCCGCAAACAGCGGCAGCAACATGGCACATTTTAAGATAAACTGAAAAGCTGATTTTGATTTAGTCATCATTTGTAATCTCCGTTTTGTTAATGTGAAGCTGAAGGTGCTCACCAGGCCGTGCAGTGTTCTTCCCTGGATCGTATTAAGTAGCAGCTTTTGATAATCACGCACGGGTGTTCCCCTTGCCAGCACCGCCTCATCGGCAAGATACTCGTGATTTAATGACATCGATCGTTTGTAGAGATAGAGCAAAGGGTTGAACCAGAAAATCACCTTTAGAAATTCAACAAAGAGAATATCCAGGGTGTGCTTTTGTTTGACATGAGTGAACTCATGAACCATAACCTCATTGGGAATTGCCCCCTCTTCATACCGTTTCCTGTTCAGAAAAACTGAATTTATGAAAGTGTGTGGTATAATATTTTCATTAAGCAAGACCAGTTCGCATCCGTCAACCAGTCGCTTTGGGTTGCGCCGGATCTTCATCTGAATAATGTGAAGAATTCGAATCAGCCTGATAAAGAGCAGAGATGAAATGCCCAAATAGAGCATCAGTATCCCCATAACCGGGACAGGACTTCTCTCATGATTCTGCTGGCCTGCTGCGGCTTGACCTGCGGTTCCATTGAGCCATGACCCGTCAGGCAGATAGAAATAGGCTGTTGATTCAGCCCCGACGGCAGGCTCTCCTTCAGCCCAGGGCAAGGTGGTTTGTGGCACCCCTACCGGAATCAAAGGTATTGAAAATGAGAAGATGAGACAAAAGATCAGATAGATGCGGTTGAAGGTGAAGCGCTTCTCTCTCTCCAGAAATAACCGGTAGATCACATAAAGCACTCCAAGGCTTATGAAAGAGTAGATCAAATAGGAGATCATTTTGACCTCCGGTTCAATTCTTTCTCAACGATCTCCTGCAGCTCTTTCAGCTGATTTTCCGTCAAACCCGTCTGCTTGGTAAAAAACGAGGCAAACGTTGCAGGAGAGTTATCAAAATATTTCTTGATCAGACTGTTGATGTGACGGGAAAAGTAATCCGATTTATTAACCAGCGGATAATATTGCCGGGAACGCCCCATCTGTTGATAATCTATAAACCCCTTCTCCTTCATTCTTTTCAGCAGCGTTGCAACCGTGGTCGTTGCAGGCTTGGGCTCCGGATACATCTCCAGCAGCTCATTCATGAACGCTTTTTTACGCTTCCAGATGTACTGCATTAATTGTTCTTCAGATTTTGACAGCTTCATAGTTCTACAAATTTAGAGTTGTTTCTACAATTGTAGAGTTTAATTTCAAAAAAAGCAAGAATAATTTAAACCAATTGAGTATTCAGGTCTGAATGGGTCTATAGCCCTAAGCGCCCCAAGCTCAATCCCACCCTTTCTCACCAATCAGGGGCACAAACTTAAAATGACTGAGTCTCTCTTCCCTGAACTCATCTTCTCCGGTTCGTGTAATCCGCACCATCACCTGGCTTTTTTGATCCCCGACCGGTACAACCAGGCGCCCCCCTATCTTCAGCTGCTGCACCAGGTCTTCAGGAACCACCGGTGCCCCGGCTGTTACCACAATACCGTCGTAAGGGGCATAGGCTCCCCACCCCAACGTCCCGTCACCCAGTTTCAGATGGGGACGAAAACCGAGCTCCTGCAGGATCTTCCTGGCACTCCTGTAGAGCTTCTCATGACGCTCTACACTGTAGACATCTGCACCCATCTGGCAAAGCACAGCGGCCTGGTATCCCGATCCGGTTCCAATCTCCAAAATCTTGTCACCCTTTTTGACATCTAAGAGCTCCGTCTGGGCAGCCACGGTATAGGGCTGGGAGATGGTCTGCCCGCTGCCAATCGGAAGCGCGGTATCTTCATATGCCCGGTTCTCAAATGCAGTATCGACAAACAGATGACGCGGAATAGACCGTATGGCCTGTAGCACCTCAGGGTTTTTGATTCCCTTGTTCTGAATGGTCTCTACCAGCTTTTCTCGCCGGCGGGTAAATTGTTTGATAGATTTTTTTCCCGAGTTCAAATGCAATCCCTGGTTCTGATAATATTTATATGATTT
>JBJHCX010000043.1:0-14837 GCA_050486245.1 Rhodohalobacter sp. | reverse complement strand
GCTAACATATTCTTGATGAACTTACTCCTTTTCAATAAAAACCACAATGTTAGCCTATATCATGGTAGATGCAGGATTTTTGCTTCAAATGTTCAATAATGTTGTTCAATAAAAAATTTAATGAACTTTTTCTGTAAGGAATTTCATTTTCCGGGTTCTTACTATTAAAAACAGTTGAAAACCTATCTCGAAAAACTGAAAAAGGAAATCCGTCTGAAACGATACAGCTATCGTACAGAACAAGCCTATCTTGGTTGGGTAAAACGGTATCTTGTGTTCCTGAAGAAACGTAATATTCCCGATAACTACGAAGAAAAAATAGTCGCTTTCCTAAACCATTTAACAGAAAATCGAAATGTAGCTGCCTCTACTCAAAACCAGGCCTTGTGTTCACTGGTCTTTTTTTATGAGCACATCCTGAACATGAACGTTGGTACGTTATCAAACATGAGTTATGCTTCCAAGAAAGCCAATCTGCCGGTTGTTCTGTCAGAAAAAGAAGTTCAAAATATTTTACATCAACTAACCGGTGTTAAAAAATTAATCGTATCCATACTTTATGGCAGCGGCCTTCGAATTTCGGAATGTTTACGGCTCCGGATTCTGGACCTTGATTTTGATTACCATCAAATCCAGGTCAGAAATTCCAAGGGGAATAAAGACAGAGTTTCCATTCTACCCGAATCCTTAGCAGGTGAATTAAAATACCAGGTAAATAGAGTAGCAGTGCTCCATCAAAAAGATATTTCTCGAGGTTCTGGCAACGTATTATTGCCGAATGCACTCGCAATTAAATATCCGGGAGCCTCTGCCGAATTAAAATGGCAATATTTATTCCCTTCACGAAAGATCGGTAAAGACCCCCGTACTGGCTTCAGACACAGGTATCATCAGTCTCCACAGGCAGTAAACAGGGAGATAAAAAGAGCTGTTTATAAAATCGGCATTCAAAAAAAAGTATCAGCACACACATTCCGCCATTCATTCGCAACGCATTTGCTGAAAAATGGTTATGATATTCGAACAGTGCAAGAACTCCTTGGCCACAAAAGCGTGAAAACCACGATGATTTACACACATGTACTTAATAGAGGCGGCCGCGGAGTTAAAAGTCCTCTGGATTGACCGATTGACATATTATTATTCATGATCTAAGCAGGAATCTAAAGCCGGTTCATTAATTCTAATTCATATCAACTTTTGAAGGCTTGAAGCGATAATGGCAGGGGACCCTGTGTAATCCTGCTTTTATCTGACAAAACCGCCCGCCCATACATTTACAAAAACGGGCTGTTCAGTCATCTTTGGAGGTTCGCTTCCGGTGATGAAAAAAACAGTACAACCTGTACCGCGACCCGGAATTGAGGGCTGTTCTGTGGGATTTGCGTATGTTGTGACTTACATCAACCCGGCGCGATGATTGAGTATGTTGAAGAGCTTTTGAACTGTTGAAAACGGACCATCCCGCATCCGAAAAGGACGGTTATTTACCGAGTTCTTTTTTCCCTTAGATAATCACGAAGATTTTTCAGTTCTTCTTCACTCCATCCTTCAGGTTCCGTTAAGGCCAGCCAGGAGTCAAAATAGTGGTCTGTTGCATATTCATGCCCGAAACCGGGGGGCGTATTGCCGATCCCGGTTAACAGATCGGCTGCAATTTGAAGGCCTGTCACAATAGGATACCATCTCAGATAGGGGGATACATCATGTGCACGGGGCTCCTGCATCCAGTCCGGCTCACGGGTAAATACACCCGGATTAAAGAATGTAATGGGGTCACTGCCATATTGTAGATAGGCGATTCGAAATGAACCCCATTCGGATGAACCTTTTTCAAGCCCGCCGTTTTGATTGGCGAACCGGACAACTGAACCGTCACGAAATTCCGGCAGCCACTGAGGCGAACCCGGATTGCGGTTTTGTGTGATATTGATCCATGTTGATTTTCTGAAAGGTGGACCAACCCACAGAACCCCATGGAAGGGATCTTCGATGATATCGTAAAGATCAAAAGAGTGGTCTGAATTAAGGGCACCCAGGCTCAGTCCGTGCAGGTACAATTTTGGCCTGGAGTCATGAGGCAAACGGGTCCAGTATCCATATACTTTTTCAAAAAGCGCACGCGCCATTCCCGAACCATAATCTTCTTCTGAAATCAGTGAAAGCGGACTCGGCAGGTAGGAATACTGGGCGGCCACGCTGGCAATATCTCCCCTGTGCAGATATTCAACCGGCTCTATAGCTCCCGGGTCAATCCATCCGGTTCCGGTAGGTGTGATCAGAATCAAAACAGAGCGTTCAAATGCGCCCACCCGTATCATTTCACGCAGGGCAAGATCAGCACGTTCATCAAAATCTTCGGATGCGTGCATGCCCACGTACACCCGGATCGGTTCTTTGGCGCTGTTACCGGTGAACCGTTCAATATCTGCAAGAGCGGGAGTATCTGTCAAAAAACGTCTGCCCTGTCTGCCCAGCTCCTCCCAGGAAAGTAAAGATTCCACACTTCCGGTTCTCATCGGGTCTGAAGGCTGCTCGATATCGGATTCAATAAGTGCATCTACCTGCTGATATGTTGAATCAGCCATGCGGAGTAACTGTGAAAAAAGAACACCGTTAAAAATAAGCCAAAACAGGATAAATGTGGCAATCAAACCAAGGACAAATGAGACCTTGGGGGGCACAAATTTCTCCATCTTTCGGGCAAAATATTGTTTTGTGATCAGAAACAGGCGACCTACAAAGAGTACGGCCAAAAACACAATGATGGCAATCAACCCAACCATCACCGGTTGCACAAAAGCATCGGTTTCCATCCCCATCAGTTCACGGAGTGAATTTTGCCATACACTGGCTCTCCATAACGAAATAACCGTGATCAGCAGAAAGAAAGAACCGGCAATAATCTGGAGCCTGGATTGTGATTTTTCTGACGGCTGTGGCATTTCAAAGTATTTCCAAAGCCAAATACCGAATACCCCAACGCCGTATCCGGCTGCAAGTGCAAGGCCGGAAATAATTCCCTGAATGGTATCGGGGCGCGGAATCAATGTTGGCGACATGGACATGGCAAAGAACAGAGTGCCAATCAGTAAGCCGGTCGTTGAAAAGTAGCGTTTTAACATCTGTTACAAATTCGGTCGTGGTCAAACACAAGAACGATTAAAATACGAATAATTTGAACAGATATTTAGGATTTGAAATCCGTTTTCTATCGTTGCCCGTTTTATTAAAACCCATTCGGATTCGGATTGGGCTCCTTCTTTTCGGCCCCTGTATTTTCATTCGTGGTTAATCATGCCTGATACCTTTGGGGCCTGTGGGCGGTTCAACACTAAACAATGTTTGCTCCGCATATCTAAATAAGAACCTACCGATGAAAACTATCTTTGTTGAATCAGAAAAAAATAAAATCCAGTTTATTGAATTCTAAGAAAATGGACATTCAGATTTTCTGTTTAAAACAGCCTCTCATTTTTGATTCACTGATGTGTCATATAGAATATCTTCTTTAACGTACACTGCGCACCTGCAAATCATGATCCAACTCTACCACCGCCATTCCGATACCCGCGGCCGATTCCTGTTCAGTTTGAACATACCGCAGATCCCGGATGAACACGATCCAGCCGTCGTCCAAACTGCGTACATCGTAAACCGGAAATCGCATCCAATTACGAAACCCCCGGATCTCGGGAGAATCCAGGGCTGCCTCTACAATATGATCCGGCTCTTCGATAGGAATGGGCCCTCCAATGAGTTCAAAGCTGCCGGATTGCAGCCAGTTTATACTAAAGCGGTAATAATGAGCCTCTGAAGCCGCAATACCTGTTCGTAAAAAGACTCGTGCCGGAAGCGGATTTGCCATCACCTCCACAATTTCAATACCCTCTTCGTTTAGATGAGCACGTGCATATGTGGCTGTCTGTTTTGATCCGGTGATCATGAACGCTATATAGAGTATAAGAAGGACCAGGAGTGTGAATGCAATGGGCTGAGTGGCTTCACGATATCGTCCCGACCCGCGAACGATGACAATCGCAATGAGGCCGGCCAGCCAGATCATTTTTAGAGTCAAAGGAACCACTTCGGCGGTGGTTACCAGGGCAGTAACAGCCGTTCCAAGCACAATCCACCCGCTGATCCCGATCCATGTTTTTGACCGTGCCAGCACCACTCCTGATCCTGCCAGTAGCCAGAACCACGGGTCAACAATAAACAGCGTATCGCCGTAAAACCAGGTATCGTTGAACGGCATAAGCAGGCGGATTCCATAGGTGTTCAGCAAGTCAAGAAACGGGTGACTCCAGACTCCCAGAAAGGCGATTCCGAGAAGCATCACTGGCCGCATCGGCGGGCCCTGCTGTGAGCGTTTCAGGCGATGCTTTCGCATTTGAATCAAATGATCGATTCCAAGCATCAGGCCGGTTAACAGAAAGGGCCAGATAAAAAGAGCCAGAATGCCGTGGGTCCAGCCTCTGCGAAACCACAGGGCATGGTCTGAGCTGACCAGCATGGCAAGGGCATCGATATCAGGAATGTTTGCCCCAATAATTAAGGTAGCTGTTGCCAGTGCCGTTTTCCGTTTGAGGCCGGCTTCGGCCATAGTCGCGCCAAAGAGGGTATGTGCAAGTGGGTCCATAAATGTAGTGTTTCAATTCATTGAAATGTCAAAATCCAATCATTTTGGATGGTTTGAACCTGTAGAGATAGGGCGCTTTATGGGATCCTCCCTGAAAACTTTTTCCAATTCTTTCCAGAATGTCCAAATTGAGCATTCTTCTTTGAAAATTGCTGCGTGTCAGTTTCTGTTGATAGACCGCTTCATACAGCTTTTGAAGTTCAGGCATGGTAAACGTTTCTTCGAGCAAGTGGGTGGATAGCACTTTCCGGTCAATATCCATCTGTAATCGGGTAATGGCTTTATCAATGATCATCTTGTGATCAAACAGAAGGGGCGGCAGTTCTTCGACCGATGTCCATTTTGCTTCACTGATCAGGGCTTCGTTCACTTTCAGATTCAGTTCATGGTTACTTACCAGGGCATAATAGCAGATTGACACCTTCCTGTCAGAGAGCCATTTTTCAATCTTCTGCAATCCAAAATCATTCAGGGCAGCCCGGGCCTTTGGATCATACGTACGTCCGGTTTGTCCGGCTACATAAAACTGCTCCAGATAAATTTGATCCAGCCCGGTCATCTCTTTCAGATTGCGCAGGGCAGCATGGTCAACATCTTCTTCTTTTTTTACAAAACCACCCGGCAGCATGAAATGGTCAGATGTTGCAAGACGCAGCAACAGGACATTCAGGCTCTCCTCATGATAGCTGAACAGAACCGTGTTGATAGAGACATCCGATAGAAAATGCTTACTCATCATTTCTTCATTCACACCGACGGGAATAGGAAATAAATAGGTGTCAGGCTTCTTCATGGGTTAATTTTTTGAACCTTTCAACACAACCGGAACGTCACCTGCAGTGTTTGATAAAATCATTATAAAGATATTGTTTATTTGATTCAATTTACCTATTGTATCATATTGATACAATAGGTCAAAAATCACTGAAAATCAAAAAAGTACCGTTATGAAAAGAAAAGAATTTATCAATGGAGTAGCTATTCTACTGTTTGCCATCGTTTTTAGCACCCAGGCATTTGCAATGAATGAACTTACAAGCAGTGACGATTATTTTGCATCTAAATGGGATGTTCTTTTAGTGGGAACGCCTTATGGGGATGTTACGCTCACATTTCATCTGACCCGTGAAGAGGGTGGGCTCAAAGGAGTTATTACCAACAGTTATGATGATTCAGTAACACCGGTTGAGCAAATTGATGAAAGAGAGGATTCGATTACAGTGTATTGGACTGCGGAGGGACATTATGTGAACCTGGACTTGAAAAAAGAGGATGAAAATCGAATGACCGGTTCTTTGATGGGAATGTTCAATGCAACGGCTGAACGGGTATTAGAGTAGGGTTCAATAATAAAATTGCCCAGTGCGCCCTTTACTGAAGAAGGTGTATGGGTGGTTTCGGTATTAAAAAAATATTGAAAGTAGAATAACTAACATTGGCTAATAAATTCTTTAGGAGTCATTACCGGGAGTCTCTTTGATATGTGTTTGTAGTCGGAAATATTTCGGGTAATGAAATAGTCAGCGCCGTGATGAAGTGCCGTGTAATATTGCAGAGCATCTTCTTTGTCTTTAAACGGAGATGAGATCGCTTCATTTATTACAGATTTTCCACCACTAATAATACTACAGGCCGAAATAAGATGAAGTAATCTTTTTTCGGCATCTTCCAATTTATAGATATCGAATGAAAGATAGATTAAATTTGCAAGGCTGCTTTCTGTAAGGAGTAGCACTGCCCGGTCAGAAGCCGCAAGTTCAAGAATACGGACAGAATGTTCAAAATGAGGCATTCTTTTAGATAGAATATCAAACGCTACATCCGTATCCAGAAATAGCTCAGGCAAACTTCCTTTTAACATGCTCTCTGATTAGCTTTTTATCATCCTTCGTTTCTATACTTTCAGCCTTTTCCAGACTCTTAAGCAGCCGTTTTGCAGCCCGTTGTGATTCCGTTTCAATATCATTGATTTTTCCACTCCCAAATACTTCTTCAAACATCTGTGATACGGATAATCCACGTCTTTTGGCCTGACGTTTGGCATCTTTTATAATATCCTCTTGTACGGTAAGGGTGAGTTTCTTTTTCATAGAATCATACGTGTTTAAAACATTATACGTATTAAGAGCATTAATTTCAATTTGGGAATATTATAACACGTGAAAGATTCCTCGTTTGAGTATTCCGGACATTTCTTACTCCGGTTGCAATTTGTCCCATCCGTCGGTTTTGCCTTTCATCTACTGTCTCATATTTCACCTTTCAATTCTTTCTATCACCTCCCCGCACATCAACATCGTCTCCGGTAAATATGGATTCTGTATCTGCTCTTCGGTGCTGAGCCAGTTGGCGCCTTCATCACCAAACGCCATCGGGCAGTACTGATGGTAAACGACTCCTTCGATTCCAAACAACTGAACCGTTTTGATCAGCTCATCTGACAGATTTCTGAAATGGCTGCGAGCTTCTTCAATGTCATCCGCCTGCGTGATCCCATCGGCCTGCTCCATCAATATAGCCCAGCTTCTCATCCAGGCCATGTGCCCGTCGCCGGAGAGGCCGTGTTCACCAATGTCATTGAGTTTATCGGTAAAAACACTGAACTCGCTTTGCGTAACGTCAAAATCAGACTCAACAAGAGCGTTTTTACCGGTGATGTATGCTTCTATTGCTTCCGTCAGTTTTACACGGAAATCATCCGGGACGTCATCAAACAGTTCATGATCATTTCCATCTGGATGATCATTTTGACTCATATCCCCATGTTGATGGCCGACAGGGATTGCACCCGCTCCCGGCTGACGATTCATCATACTGAACCGATCGGCAAGCTGAAACTCACTGTCTACCCTGAAAGTACCATTGAATACAACTTCTTCACCCTCATCAAGGCCGCCTTCGATTACATAGTAGTCACCTGTTTTAGGGCCAAGTTCCACTTCCCGGACCATAAACCTGGGAGTATCTGCATCCGGATCTTTCACATAAACAAGCGATCGGGGGCCGGTCCAGAGTACAGAGGATGCAGGAACCATCAGTTTCTCCTCATGCTGTTCAGCCATCAGGACTCCCGTCACCAGCATATCAGGACGCAGGCGGTGCTCATTGTTTTCGATATCGGCACGGACACGGATGGTTCGTTTTTCAGGGTTGAACGCGGGGTCGATATAATTCACAACCGCTTCATATGTTTGCCCCGGATTGGATCGGGTGCGGAACTCAATTGTATCTCCGGTTGATATCCAATCGATATCCTCTTCATACGCTTCAAGTATGATCCAAAGATGGTCAAGATTAGCCACTTCATAAATCACGGTTCCTTCTACAACATGCTGGTCGTCCACTACATTGCGTACCATCACGTAGCCATCCACCGGAGAGAGGATTTCCATGTGTGTTTGAACTTCTCCGCGATCAAGTATCTGTTGAATTTGATGATCCGTAAATTCCCAGAGCTTGAATTTTCTGACTGCCGAATCATACAAGCCTGGGCTGCGTTCCCGATTGCGATAGGCTTCCAGCAGTTCACGTTGAGCGCTGACCACCTCCTGCGAATAGATTGTAGCCATCACCTCTCCCTGCCGTATCGGGGCTCCGGTGAAATCAATTTTAACATCATGGATGCGTCCCTGGAAATGAGTTGTGATATAGCTGATACGCCGTTCATCGACTGTTATGCGTCCGGGCAGGGTGATCACTTTTTTTGGCAGGTCACGAATAACAGGAGTTGTTTGAATGTTAGCAAGCCGGATAGCTGCTTCTGTCATGACCATACTATAGTCATCCTCTCGCGCTTCGGATGAGGCCGGTATCAGATCCATACCGCAAATGGGGCAGGACCCGGGACCGTCTTCCCGAACGGAAGGGTGCATGGAGCAAGTCCATACCTCATTGCTGCTCTCAACGGTGGCGTGGTTGTGCCCGTTAGTATCGTTGTGATTGTGCGTTCCGCCAAAAAACATCCAGCCGAGAATGATCCCGAAAATCAGGATGGTGGCGTAAGTGAGTATTTGAGATTTTGTGAAGTTCATTTTTCTGTTGGTTTGGATTTTAAAACTCCCGATTAATTAAGGGAGCATGAATAAATGTGTTCAGTATTTACACAGGGAATGTTGGATCAGTACTGTGGCCGGTATGACACCCCCTTATTATAGACTGTAAAAAAGATAATCGAAGACATTGCCATGTTATTTTTTTACCACGAAGTCACGAGGACACAAAGTTGTACGAAGTGATATATTATCATGATATTAACCTTCGTGAATCTTCGAGTCTTTGTGCCTTCGTGGCCCAGTGAAATAGGTTTACTATACACTTGATTGAAAATTTTCTCACAGCCTCATTAAGGGTGAGTAGTTATAGTTAATTTCCTTGTTATAAGAATGGAAGTTTTTCATTAGAAGATTAATCATTATTTACTCCCATTAAGCTTTGAATGTTAGCGATTGCACGGTTTTGATTTGTGATTGCTTCAATGCGTTCAAATTCAAGGTCAAGCAATTCACGTTGAATCTGCAGCAGTTCGTCAAACCGGGCGTTGCCTACAGAATATTCTTCGCTGAGGATCGCAAGTGCCTGCTGCGCACGCGGCACCAGCTCATCAGTCAGCAAAATGGACTTTCGTTCACTGCGGCGAATCTCTTCCAGGTACTCTTCCAGCTCGGCCATCAGGCGGTTTTCAGTTTGATGCTCTCGCAAGTCAAGCGATCGGATGCGGTGATTGGCTTGCTGTTTTTGTGAATGGTACCGTGACCGGAACAAGGGCACACGTATGGTTGCCATTCCAACGATGCTCTCCTTTGCATCGGGTAACATCGACATAGGGCCAAAATCCCTGCCCATCACTTCTACACCGATTCCAAACCCCGGTCGTCCATCCAGTTCTGCAAGGCGGTACTCATTTTCTGCAGCCGACCGCTCAGCTTCGATCATGTCAAAAACGGGGTTCAGCCGGCGGATCCGCTCCCTGGTTTCTTCATCTGACATGGCCAGTTCTGCATGATGAAGTTCATCTGCAGTTTTTACCTCTGTATTGATATCCCGGTTCAACAGTTCATTAAAGCGGGCTGACAGTGGATGGATCCGGTCATTCAGATCTGTAATCCGATTTAAAAGCCGCTGTTCTTCCATTTGAATACGGAGGATGTCGGCCAGTCCGGCGCGTCCGGTTTCATAGCGGGCCTCAACCAGCTTTTCAAGATCGCGTACCAGCTCCAGTGTTTGTTCTGTTATTTGAATCTGTTCCCGGATTTCAGCTATATCGAGCCAGGTGATTTGCAAGTCCCGGAGAATTTCAAGCTGCCGGCTGCTGATCTGTGCACGTGATACATTGGCCGCAGAACGACTCAGATCGCGCCGCGCTTCCAGTGTGCCAAACCATGGGAACATCTGCATCGCCGATATGGAGAAACGCCCAAGGTAAGAGTCAGACATCATCGGGTTGAAATCGTATGCAATGGATATCTCAGGATCCATAAGCACCCCCGCTTCCCGGATACGTTCCCGATCTGCATCCACCCCCGCCCGCAACGACTGTAACTCAGGGTTTTGCTCTATTGCGATTCGGATATACTCTTCGAGCTGTGTATAATTTCCCCCCGAAGGCTTCCCGTAAAAATTTTGAGGGGTGTCTGGTTGAAGTTTTGAGCTCTGCACTTGTGGATCTTCCTCTCCGGGAGATGAACCATCCAAAAGTGCATGTATTTCGGGGGCAGAGGTGTTATATAAGGTTTCCTCACTCTGTGCTTGCACCGGAGAGGTCAATAACCCCAACACAAAGATTGTACATACAATTAAGGATCGATAAATCCTTTTCTCTGATTGATCGGGTTTACGTAAAATGCTCAATATAAGTGGGTGGGTGTGATATCGTAGTTCTTTTATTTCTTTCGAGACCTGTGGTGGACACCCCCCTTTGTCCCCCTCCCGATGGGTCGGGACAGGCTTTATTAGGGGGGAATCTATATTCTGCCCTCTGCCCTCTACCGTCTGCCTTTTGCCCTCTGCTTTTTGCCCTTTGCCCATTGCCCTTTGCCTTTTGCCCTCTGCCTTTTGCCCTTTGCCTTTTGCCTTCTGCCTCATCACATTTCCTCCATTTTATTTTCAACCTTCAATTCCATCTCTTTCCAAACTGCATAAAGCACCGGTACCAGTATCAGGCTGATAAGCAGTGCAAACATTCCGCCAAATGCGGGGATCGCCATGGGTATCATAATTTCAGAACCTCTTCCGGTTGATGTCAGGATCGGCAGCAGGGCGAGCATTGTGGTGCCAGTGGTCATCAGACATGGGCGAACCCGTCGTTGTGCCGCTTCAAGCACGGTGGCATATATCGACTCGTGATCCTGCGGATTTCTCTTTTTGAATAGCTGATCGAGGTACGTACTCATGATCACGCCATCGTCTACAGCGATACCGAATACAGCAAGAAAACCGACCCAGACCGCCACACTGAGGTTCATCACATCCATTTGCAGAAACTCCCGGAACTCCATCCCGAACAGGCTAAAATTCATGAACCAGCTTTCACCATAGAGCCATAGCATCATAAAACCCCCTGCCCAAACCAGCGCAATACTGCTGAAGATGATCGATGTAATGGTTACTGAACGGAACTGGAAATAGATCAAAAGAAAGATAATCAGCAAAGTGATCGGCAGCACCAGCGCCAGCCGTTCGGCCGCGCGCTGTTGGTTCTGAAATTCCCCTTCAAATGTGTAACTCACTCCGCCGGGCAGTGTCAGTGACCCTTCACTGATACGATTGTCGAGATGATCCCGTACGTTGTTTACCACCTGAATCAGGTCATAAGCCGGCTGACGGTCAAACGTCACATAGGCGCTCAGGAATGTGTTTTCGCTGCGGATGTTCATAGGCCCGGTTTCAAAACGTATATCGGCCAGCTGTCCGAGCGGTATCTGTGATCCGTCCGGAGCCGGAACCAATACACGTGCCATCGATTCAGGATTGTCACGGTATTCACGGGCGTATCGGACCCGCATCGGATATCGTTCGCGGCCTTCTACCGAGGTGCTTGTGATGGCCCCGCCAATAGCGGTTTGAATCACCATTTGAACGTCTTCAATAGTAAGCCCGTGCCGTCCAATTTCACGCCGGTCGATGTCGATTTCGATATAGGGTTTGCCCACCACGCGATCAGCAAAGACAGATGCGGGCCTCACACCATCCACCTCACGAATCTCACGTTCAAGGTCGGTGGCAAAACTGTCGATGGTATTGAGGTCCGGCCCGCTGATCCGAATACCCATCGTAGCACGCATGCCGGTTTGCAGCATGACCAGCCGTGTTTCAATCGGGTGGAGCTTTGGAGCGGATGTGACACCCGGCAGATCGGATGCGTGAAGCACCTCAGTCCATATGTCATCCGTACTCTGAATATGATCGCGCCACTGGCGGTAGTATCGTCCGCGCCGGTCAGGTATCAGTTCACTGTGCTCATTCCGGACAAACTCTCCGTTTTCAACTTTAAAACGGACTCGCCGTCCGCGTTCATCCGTTTTGAACTCGCTGTGATAATTGATCACGGTTTCAAACATAGAAAGTGGGGCAGGATCCAGGGGCGACTCCACCCGGCCTATTTTACCGACCACTTCACTCACTTCAGGAATGGATGTGATCCGCATATCCATCTCCTGCATCATCCGGATCGTTTCTTCCACACCGGCGTGTGGCATGGTGGTGGGCATCAACAGAAATGACCCCTCATCCAATGTGGGCATAAACTCCTGTCCGAGTCCCGGAAAACGATCATCTATCGCGCTCCAGATCCGGGTCTCTTCGATGTCCCAACCGATGGATTGAAATCCTGAGGAGACAAAACTGAATGTCGTGCCAAAACCGCGCCAGCTTAAAAGCCCGATCAATAATATGAGTACCGGCAGAGCCAGAAAAAGCCTCTTGTTATCAAGTGCCCATCCCAAAATCTGTTGATAGTAATGGATATATAGCCAGAACAATCCAAAGAGAGTTCCCGCAAGCAGAAGTATAAACAGAAAACTGAGAGTAACCGGGTTCTGTGGGCCAAGCGGCAGCCAGTTACCGGCCAGGAGCCAAGCTACGGCAATGATGATAATTGTATTATTCACCCATGGTGACCACTCACGGTATTCTTCCCGATAAAGTGAAACCAGATTATTGATGCCGAGGGCAATCAGGATAAATCCTGCCCATGCCATCCAGGAGATCGCCACGTAGAAGCCGAATAAGATCAGTGTTCCGTTCCAAATCAGCCTGGATTGGTTGCTCCCGATTTTACGGGAGAAAAGCCAGTGAGCAAAAGCGGGGATCAATGTGAGTACGATGATCAGTGCTGCAATCAGAATAAACGTTTTGGTGAATGCGAGCGGGCCGAACAGTTTGCCTTCCTGTGCTTCGAGCATAAAGACCGGTAAGAAACTGACGATCGTTGTAGTGAGTGCGGTCACCACGGCCGGACTCACTTCTGCTGTTGCTTCATAGATCACATCCAGGAGATTCTCCCCATCCCGCTCTTTCATATGCTGAAGCATATTTTCGGTGAGCACAATGCCCATATCCACAACAGTGCCGATCGATATGGCGATCCCGGCCAGTGCTACCACATTGGCATCTACCCCTACATACTTCATCAGGATAAAACTCATCAGAACGGCAAGCGGCAGCAGGGCGGCGATGATGAATGATGATCGCAGGTGCATCACCATGACGATGATGACCAGTATGGTAATCAGAATTTGCAGTGACAGTGCTTCTTCGAGTGTGCCGAGTGTTTCGTAAATCAGGCCACTGCGGTCATAAAAAGGGACTATTTTTACTTGTGATACCGTGCCGTCAGCCAGCTCTTTGGAAGGGAGTCCGGCCGAGATCCGTTCGATTTCCGCTTTCACATTGTTGATCACTGCAAGCGGATTCTCTCCATATCGCGATACGACCACTCCACCAACCGCTTCAGCCCCGGCTTTGTCGAGTACACCGCGGCGCTGGGCGGGCCCAAACCCGACATGTGCAACATCTTTAATTCTTACAGGTGTATTGTCCACAACCCTGATTACACTCTCTTCCAGGTCTTCGATCGACTCCACGTAACCCAGTCCGCGCACGATATATTCTGCACGGTTCATCTCAATGGTGCGTGCACCTACATCAAGATTGCTTTTTCGAACCGCATCAGCGATCTGCATCACATTTACACCCGATTCACGCATCAAAACGGGGTCTATATCGATCTGGTACTCCTTAATATGTCCGCCAATACTGCCCACTTCCGCCACTCCGCTCACTCCTGAAAGCGCAAGCCGAACCTGGTAATCCTGAATGGTGCGGAGTTCATTCAGATCCCATCCACCTGCCGGGTTACCGTCTGAATCGTACCCTTCGAGGGTGTACAAAAAAATCTGGCCGAGGCCGGTGGCATCCGGCCCAAGTGTTGGCTGAACTCCATCCGGCAGGGTGCCGCCGGGAAGGGAATTCAGTTTTTCAAGGATACGGGTACGGCTCCAGTAAAACTCCACATTGTCTTCAAAAATGACATTGATTGTTGAAAAGCCAAACATGGAGCTACTTCGTACGGTACGAACGCCGGGTAATCCAAGAAGCTGGGTGGTAAGCGGATAGGTGATCTGATCTTCGATATCCTGAGGCGAACGGCCGGGCCACTCGGTAAAGACAATTTGTTGATTATCGCCAATATCCGGAATCGCATCCACCGGTACCGGGTTGCGCGGCAGGAAGTCAATATCCCAATCGAACGGAGCTGTGGATATGCCCCACCCGGCCAGTGCCAGGAAGAGGAGCAATGCGATCAGTTTGTTTTCGAGAAAAAAGCGGATGATTTTGTTTGTCATTGCTTTTGGATTCAGGTTCAGGGTTTTGAGTTTTTAGTGTTGAGTGTTGAGTTTTGAGTTTTTTTGACCGGGGACAGAGGACCCCGACAGCTGTCGGGGGGGGATTTGATCGCAGAATATCGAATAATGAATGATGATCGGAGAAGTGGTTTCAGGTTTCAAGGTATCTATTCCTGTACCCTGCACAATGAACCCCCTTTTGCGTTCTGCCCTTTGCCTTTTGCCCTCCATGTTGTTGTCGGGTAATAAGTCGCTCTGCCCAGGTGCGCTGTCTTAAATAGTGCCTAATTCAGAAAAGTGTCGTAGAGGAGCCAGAGGGGTGGGTCGTGCTGGCCGATCCGGAGTTGCAGATC
>JBJHCX010000042.1:0-15061 GCA_050486245.1 Rhodohalobacter sp. | reverse complement strand
TTAAGTGTAGCTATATTAGAGCGTATGACGCTTAAACAGTTATTTTCTGACAATACACTCACACAATTAGAGACCCATAACCGTAACCAATTGGTACTCTTTGACTAACAATTGGACACTACTGATTCGGCTTCATTAAATGATTGAAAATTTTATCCCTGAAAGATCCAATATTTTATAATAAAAACTGCATTCTGATTCTGCTTTTGATTAAATTTAAGGATAGTCATTTAGCATTATAAAATGACTTTGTATCAAGGATGATTGCAGGTATAGGATAAACTTTTGTCTTCCTGTAGAGAGAAAATGAGAGAAGAGTGTTCCTGTTGTTCTGTTATTTAATAAGGTGGTGATCCCAGGCCCATTAAGATCGTTTGGTTTCATTCAACCCGGATCCTTGCATTGCTTGAAAATCAATATGATCTTGAGATATGTCAAAAATTAAACTAACCGGCCTTGTTTTAGGGCTTGCAGGATTTCTCCTGCCACTGTTCATCTCTTTTCCGGGATTGTCACTTGCCGGACACCTGGCCATGAGTATCTTCTTATTGGCTGCTGTCTTCTGGATGTTTGAAACCATTCCGATCTATTCAACTTCCATTTTGGTTATCTTTTTTCAGGTGATACTGCTGAGTTCAGAGGGCTTTATTGATTATTCCGGAGCAGCTTATAGTCCGCTGCCCTATACACAATTCATCGCTACACTGGCTGATCCGATTATCATTTTGTTTCTGGGTGGATTTGTTCTGGCAGATGCATCTGTGAAGTACGATTTTGATAAAAATATGACCCGGTTATTGTTGCGGCCATTCGGTTCACAGACCAAATTTATCATTCTGGGCCTGATGCTGGTTACTGCGGTTCTCTCCGCTTTTATGAGCAATACGGCTACGACTGCGATGATGATCACAGTGATATTGCCTATTATCGCAAGAATGGAACCCGGTGATCCTGCACGTATCGCCATTGCACTGAGTATTCCGTTTGCTGCCAATATCGGTGGTATTGCAACACCGATCGGCACACCGCCAAATGCAGTTGTGATTGCCGCCCTGAACCAGCAGGGTGTGGAGCTGGCTTTCAGCAGCTGGATGCTGTACGCAACACCCCTTGCGATCGTCATGCTGTTTATCGCATGGCAGGTACTGTTGCGGCTCTACCCGCCGGCAGCCGGTAAACTGACCCTCAACCTGGAAGGGAAACTGAAAAAATCGAGAAATGCGATCATCCTTTATGTGACTTTTGGATTAACAGTATTATTGTGGGTGACAGAAGGGCTGCACGGCATCCGAAGCAGTATCGTTGCACTGATGCCTGTTGCAGTATTAACGCTATCATCAGCATTCGACAAGCAGGATATCCGTAAATTGCCATGGGAAGTTCTCTGGCTGATCGCAGGGGGTATCGCATTGGGTATCTCCATGAAAGAGACCGGCCTTGCAGAGTGGATGGTAGGGGCAATTGCATGGGATCAGATGGGTTATCTGATATTACTGGCTGTATTTGGAGTTGTTGCATTGTTGATGTCTAACTTCCTCTCAAACACAGTAACCGCATCACTCTTGATTCCGCTGGCCATATCCCTTGCAACATCAGGGATATTGGAAGGGGTATTTGGTATGATCATGATCGGGCTTGTGATTGCACTCTCAGCCAGTTTTGCAATGGTGTTGCCAATATCCACACCACCAAATGCGATTGCCGTCAGTACAGGGATGGTTCAAACAAAAAATATGATTACATCGGGTTTAATCATCGGTGTGATCGGATTGGTTTTAATTTTACTGTTATCGGTCATCTATTGGCCATTCATTGTTTAAAAAATAGCTGAGTTATGGATAAGAAAATATATATCCTGGTTGTAGAGGATGAACCTGAAGTGCTGGACTCTATTGTGCGGGACATCTCCGGTTTTGAATCGTTTTTTCCGATCGAGATGGCCGATACTGCCGAGGAGGCACGGGAACAAATTAACCGTATCGTGGAGAATGGTGATGAGATCGGACTTATTTTGTGTGATCACGTATTGCCCGGCGATAATGGGGTTGAACTGCTGGTTGAAATGCAGAAACGGGAAGAAACCCTTAAAACAAGAAAAGTACTTATCACCGGTCAGGCAGGCCTTCAGGAGACGGTCCGCGCCGTGAATGAAGCAGACCTGAAACACTATATCGCAAAACCCTGGCAAAAAGAAGATCTGCTGGATATTGTCAAAGAACTTCTGACGGACTATGTACTGGCACAGGTCAAAAATCCACTCCCTTTTATGCAAATACTGGATGGTGAACGGATTGCTGAACACATTCGGAAAGGCGGTGTAATTTCAGATAATTAACAGGCCGATATGAATTTTAAACTGGGAAAACAGTGGATTTCCGATCGCAAACATGTCACAGAACTGATTCAAAGGCTGTTTGGAGATACGGATCAGTCACACAAGTACCTGGTGCAATATGAAAAGGATGAAATTCTGCTGAAAGAGGGAGAACAGCTAAGCGATATCTATATCCTTCTCGACGGAGTGGTGGAACTTTATAAAAGAAAACCGGATACGAAAACCAACTATCCGATTATCCGGCTGCAGGCGGGTTCTTTTATCGGTATTATCGCATTTACTACGGGTGAACCATCTCTGACCACGTCTATCGTCGTTGAACCGGCTACAGTCTTGAAAATACCGGATAGCGATGTGAGGGAACTGCTCGAAAAAAATGAACGGTTCCAGACGTATATGGATGAACTGATCCTGGCAAACCTGCTCGACCGTTTCCGGAATACGATCATTCTCCAAATGAAACTGGACTCTGTCAATAGTAAGCTCCGGGAGGAGAGAAATGAATCACAACGCGCTTACCGGGAGCTCAAAGAAGCCCAGGACCGGCTTATTTATCAGGAAAAAATGGCTACGCTGGGCCAGCTTGTAGCCGGTTTCGCCCATGAGGTAAACAATCCCACTGCATCTCTTTTGCGTTCAACAGAAACTTTGGAAGAACGTATATCGGAGTTATTGTTGCGAGTGGAAAATAGTGAAGGGGATCAAAAGTTTCTGAGGGATCTTTATGAATCAGGCAAAAAAGCAGAGTATCCGGATACCAGCAAAATTCGACAGAGATCAAAGGAACTAAAGGTTCTTTTTCCGGAAGCAACAGCGGCACAACTCCGCATGTTGGCACAACTACCGGAAGAGAAGGTGAAATTATTTCAGAATAAAAAAATAACAGATGCGGATAAGATTGATTTTTATCTCCATTATTTTGAGATGGGCAAGATGTTTCACAACATCGATTCGGCAGGCACACGCATTGCCGGACTGGTAAAGGGGTTGAAAAGCTATAGCCGAACCGATACCGATACCATGTGGGAAGAGATAGACATCCGAGAGGGAATCCATGATACATTGCAGCTCACAAGCAACCGGATCAAATATTACGACATCGACCTCGATCTGCCGGAATTGCCCAAAATCAGGGTCAACCCGGCTGCTTTGAACCAGGTATGGACCAATATCATTCTCAATGCATCCGACGCAATGGGGAAAAAAGGGTCGCTCAAAATCTGGTGTAATTACGATAAAGAACATATCTGGGTTTCTATTCAGGATTCCGGCCCCGGTATTGATGAGGAGATCCTGGAAAATATCTTTGATTCCAATTTTTCAACAAAAAAGTCGGAAGTGAAATTTGGTTTGGGTTTAGGCCTTTCAATATCCAGGGACATCGTAGAACATCACGGCGGCACCATATCTGTGAATAACTCTGCCAAAGGGGGTGCAGTTTTTACGGTCAGGTTGCCGGTCAAATGAGAAACGTTTTTAAAAATTCTTCGTGAAAAAGTTGATTTTTTGACGCCTGCTCTTTTGGTTATCCTGATAAATAAAGACATTTTATGCCTGAAATGTTTAGTTAAAAACCAAACCGGCTCATGAGTAGCGAGAAGAAAAAACCTGTTCTCTATCGCCTTTTTTTTGATGATCTGCTGAAATCATCCTGGAGATCTGTACTGTTGCTCTGGAAACCGATCGCCGGCTGGACATTTATGGTCTATCTGGTCTTTACGGCCCTCTCTGCACCGCTGCTTTTTTCCCTGCTCGACTGGACTATTTTCCGGGGTGACCGCCTTTTTGTTGGCAATGACGATCTCTATACCTGGTTCTTCTCACCGGCCGGTTTCAGCTATCTTTTTATATTTGTTTTGATCCTTCTGACAGGCTGGGTGATCCGTTTTGGTGGCATTTTTCAGATGGTATCTGATGATCTGAATGGCCAAAAGGTATCCGTGCGTGAGACGGCACTGCATATTGCCCCCCGAATACCGGTTCTGCTTAAAATGTGTATCATTACCATTACAGTATTCATTCTGTTATTGGTTCCGCTGGCTGCCGGGCTTTGGATTGTTCATCAGATTTATTTAACAGAATTTGATCTGAACTATTATTGGTATATGACACCCCCCGAGTGGTACAGG
Source organism: Rhodohalobacter sp. (assembly GCA_050486245.1). Taxonomy (GTDB): domain Bacteria; phylum Bacteroidota; class Rhodothermia; order Balneolales; family Balneolaceae; genus Rhodohalobacter. The sequence goes on along the minus strand of JBJHCX010000042.1, from coordinate 10,597 downwards.
GCACTCACATATGGGGGTATTTGGGCCGGGCTCTGGCTGATCTCTTCACTCTTTCTGGTCGCCTGTTTGCTCCCCGCACTTCCGGCTTATCTGGATGGAAAACATACAATGAAAGAAGCAATTATCAGAATATGGCATGCACCGGTATCTGAAACGCTCAGGTTCTTGAAGGTGATTGGTGTTACAGTTGCAGGGTGGATATCAGTGCGGGTTCTGACAGATGCTGTTTTGCTGGCTATATTTCTATATGTAACAAACAAGGCATATACATCATTCGAGTCGCTTCGTCCGCTGGCAATACTGACCGGCGGATATATATTCACATCAGTTGCCGTCGGTATCATCATTTCGTTCTTTGGTTTTTCTCATGTCTCAGTTATTGTAACCAAATTTTATTACAATGCAATGAGCCCCGAAGTGATACCACAGGCTCCCGGGTTTCGGTTTCTTACCTTGAAAACCCTGCGCTATATCACCTGGTGGCTCACACCTCTGCGAGCAGGCACACTCATCCTGATTTTATTTTGCGGAAGTCTGGCTACATCATATCTGATGGTAAGCCTTGAACCGGAACGTGCCGATGGGGAACACGTTATCACCATTTCACACCGTGCAAATGCAGGTGGTGCGCCGGAAAATAGCCTGAGCGCATTGGAAAACTCCATCCGGATGGGTGTTGATATGGCTGAAATTGATGTACAACTGACTGCCGACAGTGTGGTAGTCGTCTTGCACGATGAAGATTTAATGCGTATGACAAATGATCCCCGCCGTATTGCAGATGTACGGTATTCCGAGATTGAGGATTTATATCTGCTGAGCACAGATGACAGATACCATCAGACCGATCGGATTGCCACTCTGGAGCAGTATCTGGAAGCTGCACGGGGCCGTATTCAGCTGATGATCGAACTTAAATATTACCGGCCGAACCCGTTACTTGCAGAAAAAACAGCAGAGCTGGTCCGATTATATGGGATGGAAGATGAGGTGGTGTATAAATCACTAAATTACAGCGCGGTTCAGCAGCTGAATGAACTGATTACTGATTCAGCTATTCCGGTGGGTTATGTATCTGCAGCAGCGGTCGGGGACATTACCCGGCTGCCGATCGATTTTCTATCTGTCTTTCATCAAAACATCACTCCTGAACTGATGAGAAGTGCAAGGAACAGGGGGCAAAAAGTATATGCGTGGACAGTAAATGATCGCGATCATGCCATCGCTGTTTTAGAAAAAGGGGTAGATGGTATCATTACCGATTACCCTGAAATGACTCAGTCCATCATCGGAGAGATTGCCATGTTATCTCCGGCAGAGAGAATTTTGCTTCAGTTCGGGATACTTGTACTGGAAACCCGCTCAATCCTTTTATCAGAGGAGTAGCATCGGCACTTTAATTCACTGCTTTGAATCTGTATTCGTTTTACTATCTTGATGTTTCACAATTAACAAATTTACTACAAGCATTATGAAAGTGTTTAAATTTATGATGACAGGCCTTTTCATCCTGGCAATTGCAATTTATGGGTGCAGTGATGAGATAAATGAAACCGTGTTTTCAATAGATGAACCGGAAGTTGTTTCGAGTGGATACGTCTTTACTGAAGGGCCATACTGGCATCCCGATGGATATCTGATTTTCAGTGATATTCCTGCAAACCGGATTTATCAATGGACTCCGGGCAATTTTGAGGGAACGTTCTATGTTGAACCATCCGGCAACTCAAACGGGATTACAGCCGGCCCGGATGGATCGATCATAGTGGCTCAACACGCCGGACGAGTTTCCAGACTGACCGATGACCTCGAGCTGGTTCCGATTGCAGAACAGTATGAGGGCAAACGGTTCAACAGTCCAAATGATGTCGCTGTCAGATCTGACGGCCTGATCTATTTTACGGACCCCTATTTTGGTGTATCTGCAGAAGACCGGGAACTCGATTTTTCAGGTGTGTACCGGATCAACCAGGACCATAGCGTAACATTATTGTTTGATGGTTTTGATCTGCCCAATGGGATCGTTTTTTCACCGGATGAATCACAGCTCTATGTGAATAACTCTGAAACCGGCGATATTTTGCGATTTGATGTGACCGATTCGGGTGACTTGATCAATCCGGAAAGCTTTGCCAATATTGGAGCAATGACCAATATGGGTGGTGCAGACGGAATGGTGGTTGACTCTGATGGCAGGCTCTATACAACCGGCCCGAATGGATTTATCGTGTTTGATGCAGATGGAAATCAGCTTGAGCAGATCCGTTTTGACCAGCAGATAACCAATTTGGCATGGGGCGGTGAGGATGGAAATGATCTCTTTATCACTTCCCGTGGAAATGTGTATAAGGTGAGGGTCAATAAATGATCAAGCCGGCCGTTTAGTAGTGCATAGGTGAATGATGTTATAGCTGGCCAGAGAAAGGCCGGGCGGCCATTTCAACGATGGATGATCAGAAAAAATTCCGGGACAGTTACGTTATATTTATGAAAAATCATATTGCGTCAATAATGCTGGCTTCACTGCTGGCACTGGTTTCATGTACAAGCAGTATTCCGGGTCAGGCGGATATTCCAGACGATTATTTTGATCAGGTTGAGGAGTGGAAAGAGAGCCGGATTGAAAGTCTGACTGCCCCGACCGGCTGGCTGCGGCTTGCAGGGATGTACCGGTTAGATGAAGGTGAAAATCTGTTCGGAAGCTCTGAAGAGGCTGACATACGGTTTCCTGAGGGAACCATTCCCGGAATCGCAGGCTCATTTACTCTGAATGAAGATGGAACGGTTCATATGAAAGTAAATGACGGTGTGGAAGTGACTCATGAGGGTGAACCGGTATCGGAGATCATTCTATATGATGGTGACAGTTTCTTACATGCTGAACATGGAACATTGGAGTGGCTGGTCATTGTGCGTGATGATATCACAGCAATACGGCTCTATAACAAAGAGAATGCTCAGGCAGATGCGTTCACAGGGTTTCCGTCGTATGAGGTGGATCCGCAATGGAACCGGAAAGCACGATATATTCCCAACCCGGAAGGTACCACGATTCCGATCATCAACGTATTGGGCCAGCAGGAAAACGCAGCATCTCCCGGAAGAGTTGAATTTTCTGTGAACGGAATGCTCTATACACTTGATGCCCTTGAAGGTAACGAACGGATGTTTATCATCCTGGGGGATTTAACGAATCGCGATGAGACCTATCAGGCCGGTCGTTATATGTATATCGATTATCCCGAGGAAGGGAGTCATTATACCGAAATCGATTTTAATAAAGCGTACAACCCACCATGTGCCTATAATCTCTATACAACCTGTCAGCTTCCGCCAATACAGAACCGGCTGGATGTTGCCATTACTGCGGGTGAAAAGCGTCCGGTGGAATGGCAAGGACTGTAAATTTGTATGCACAAATTTGATCGCAGATCGCAGAGTATCGAATGTCGACTTCAGAAGTGGGTTGTCTTAGTGAAAGACCGGGGACGGTGGACCCCGACAGCTGTCGGGGGGGGGGTGATCGCAGATCGCAGAATTTGAATGTGATTGGAGAAGTGGGTTGGGTTAAGGGGCAATAGTGAATGACCGGAATTTAAAACAGGGCAATGGTTAGAAATGGAGTGTATATGAGAATTTTGACGGTTACGATCTTTTTGGCGATCGTTTTTATTGCTTGTACTTCCCGGGAAATGGGTATTGCTCCGCTTCCGGAGGATTATCATGAATCGTTGCAGGAGTGGAAAGAGAACCGGATTGATGTATTGAAAGGGCCGGTGAACTGGCTGCGGCTCGACGGAATCTACTGGATGACTGAGGGTGAGAATACTTTTGGCAGCGGGGAAGGCCGGGATCTGCAACTCCCTGAGGGCACCATTCCGGAATATGCCGGGGTTATGCATTTAGAAGACGGGGTCGTGACCATGCATGTAGCAGATGGTGTAATCATCACGCATGAGGGTGAACAGGTCACCGAAATGATGATGTACGACGGAGGTGAACGTTATCGTGTGGAGCATCGTGATCTGGTTTGGTTCATCGATAACCGGGGCGATCAATATGGCCTGCGGCTCTACAACAGAGACAATCCCAAGGCTGATGCATTTGAGGGATTTCCAGCCTATCCGGTAAACCCTGACTGGCACCTGCACGCCCGGTTTGTCCCAAATTCGGACAGCACGACCATCATGCTGGATAATGTGATTGGCGAGGAAGTGGAGAGGTATTCTCCCGGAAATATCCATTTTACGGTTGATGGCGAAGAACTTTCAGTCATTGCATTTGAGGCTAATTCAGGATTATTCATCATGTTTACAGATCATACCAACCGCGCGGAGACGTATCATGCCGGCAGGTATATGATTATTCCGTTTCCGGATGAAGATGGACACACCATTATCGACTTCAACAAGGCGTATAATCCACCTTGCGCGTTCAACACGTTTACAACCTGCCAGCTTCCGCCTCCGCAAAACAGGCTGGACCTGACAATCACTGCCGGAGAGAAAAGGCCGGTGGAGTGGCAAGGACTTTGATAGTTGCATACGCAACTGATCGCAGATCGCAGAATATCGAATGTCGATCGGAGAAGTGGGTTAAGGGGCAAAAATGAATAAACGGAAGTGTTCAACGAAGTGTGTCATTGTTTGCCGGTGGGGGCGTATAGCTATACGCCCCTTACAAATCATTAACTAACACAAAATCCCAATCATTACTACTTCAACCAACTGTCCAACCCTGAATGGACATCTAATCATCAATCGATATTCTACAAGGGGCGTATGGCCATACACCCCTCCCGTCTTCAAACGGAACAAGCCATATGAAATTAAATCTCCAAACATCTATCTTGGAGGAATAAAAATTAAAATTCATAAAATATCAGCATGAGTAAGGTACAAGAGTATATTGATCAGAATATCCGGAATTTTGAAAATGAACTGTTTGACTTGTTGAGAATTCCCAGCATCAGTACGGATTCGCGTCATAAAGAGGACGTTAAAAAAGCGGCTCAATTTCTTATCAATCAGCTTGAGGAGATAGGGCTCGACAATGTAACTTTGCACAAAACACCCGGACACCCGATCATCACGGCGGAAAAGATGACCCATTCCGACCGTCCGACTGTGCTGATTTATGGCCATTATGATGTACAACCTTCTGACCCGGATGATCTCTGGAAAACACCGCCTTTTGATCCGACTGTCAAAGACGGCCGTGTCTATGCGCGTGGAGCCAGTGACGATAAGGGCCAATCGTACATTCATGTCAAAGCGATTGAATCGTATTTGAAAACAGGCACGGATTTGCCGGTCAATATAAAATTCATCCTGGAGGGTGAAGAAGAGATCGGTTCACCCAACCTGGTGCCTTTTATTAAGGAAAACAAAGAGCTGTTGTCATGCGATATGGTTCTGATATCCGATACAGCCATGTTTGGTGAAGATCAGCCATCCATCACTTACGGGTTACGCGGATTGGCGTATATGGAGGTACATGTCACAGGCCCAAACCGGGATTTGCACTCCGGACTGTACGGAGGTGCGGTTGATAATCCTGCCAATGTATTGTGTGAGATGATCACCAAAATGAAAAATGAGAAGGGTGTAATCCAGGTTGATGGTTTTTACGATGATGTGGAAGCACTCACACCTGAAATGAGAGAGGCTTACAAAGCACTTCCGCATGATGATGAGGAATTCAAGAAAAGTATCGGCCTGAAAGCACTGCATGGCGAAAAAGGATATGGAACCCTTGAACGCGCGTCTGCACGTCCCACACTGGATGTGAATGGCCTCTGGAGCGGTTATCAGGGGGAAGGTGCTAAAACGGTTTTGCCGGCTAAAGCGGGTGCCAAAATCAGCATGAGGCTGGTGCCGAATCAGGACCCGAACAAAATTGCCAGACAGTTTGAGGAATATGTCAAATCGATTGCACCAGAAACGGTAGATGTGGAAGTGGTTGCCCATCATGGAGGTTACCCGGTTGTGATCGATCTGGAATTTTATGGCCTGAAAGCTGCTGCCAAAGCGTTTGGAGATATTTTTGAAAAAGAGGTGCTGTTTACACGAGAAGGGGGATCTATCCCTATTGTGGCCGATTTCAAAAAAGTACTGGGTGTGAATTCCATCCTGATGGGCTTTGGCCTCACCAAAGATGCACTCCACTCCCCCAATGAAAGCTTCTCCCTCAAAGACTTCCACCGCGGCATCAAAACCTCCGCCAGGTTCTTTGAGATTTTAAACGATTTCAAATAAGGAGTTCTCGACTACTCTTGTTAACAGGACAAAATAACAGATTCAATTCTCACAAAACGATGATTTGATCCGATCAAGGATAAAATTTTTTTGTAACGTCTGATCGGTTCATGCATCTTTAAGTGAGTTGAGAAATGTAAACCGGTGAGAGTATGCCTGTAATGTCATTAAATAGGGTTAAGAATATAGAGAAACGCCGTTCACTCAGGCGGATTTTATCGATTTGGTTTTTCATCCTTCCTGTCCTATTAGAACCGGTCGCTGCACAAGAGACTGTTTCCTCCGGACCGGTCACGGCTGCAGAACTGGAATGGCAAACTGTACAGATAGAAGAGGGTGTCCTTTGGAAAAAATATCAGGGAGATGATTTGTTCGATGCAAGATTAAGCATCAATTTGATTGAGATCGACCTGCAAACGAAAGGCTATTTACTGAAGATTTCCTATTCGGATAGTGGTTTGATCAAAACAAGTGATTTTGCCAAAGAAGCTGATGCGATTGCTGCAATCAATGGTTCATTTTATGATATGGAGAGGGGATTGTCTGTCGTCTATATCAAGGCTGATGGGGAGACGATCGCGAGAGGTGCCCCCGGACGTAATGTCTATACCGAAAATGGAGGGATTGGCTGGGATCCGGATCAGATGCCGGTTATCATAGCAAGGCCCGATAACGGATGGGCCAGCACAGACTATGAAAATTTATTGGCATCGGGGCCTCTTTTGATTTTGAACGGCCAAATCAGAGAGTTTAATAACGATCCCTTTCATCAAAACCGGCATCCCAGATCGGGGGTAGCGATTACAGACGATCAGAAGTTGTTGCTGGTTACGATAGATGGGCGGTCGTTTCAGTCATATGGCCTTGCAATTCCTGAACTGGCCCAATTCTTTTCTGAACTGGGGGTGACCGATGCGCTCAATCTTGACGGAGGTGGATCTGCCGCATTGTGGATTGACGAGCGGATCGAAAACGGCGGCATCGTCAGCTATCCAAGTGACAACTTTGAATTCGATCACGAGGGAGAAAGGGCAGTATCAAATGCACTTTTGATCTTGCGGAGTCATCAGTAAAAAATAAGGAAGGTGAACCTGGCCAAACCCCGGATCTGATCCGTGCCAACACCCAACACCATTTGGTGTAGGTCCGGCATCACCTGTATTCAGTAATGATACAGAAGAAGGACGCGCACGAAACCGCCGTGTTGAGATTGTTGAGATTTAATAAGGGGCATTGTTATGCAATGCTTTATCCTCTGTAAAAAATCTGGCTTATCGTTGAGACCGGGACTATACCTGGTGAGATCATTGTAAATACCTGACACGTTGAACCCCAAAAAAGTTCTGTCTGGCAGATAGAGTAATGGCTGGATTTTGGAAAAGTATGAACGATCAAAAGAAAAGTTGATCGGTGAGCCACATCTCCGGAAGGCGTTTTGATTGATGTAACTCCAAGTAATATACAAGCAATTGACCCTTCAATACAAAAGTACTTTTGAGTGTATGACTAATCTATAACTAATAATAATCTATATATTATTAATATATAACTATTCTTCTCTTTTTGTCTGATGAAATAACTCTTTAATTATCAAAAAATCAGATGTTCATATTGTCTTTACAGAACGTCATGATTTGGAACATTTTCCAAACGGGTTCATTATGGTTTATCTTCTGTAACCCGTTATCCATAGATTGGGGGCTATTCACATTGAACCCCTTCGGGGCCTGGGTGCTCATTTATCTTTCTCAAGAACACCGGCTTCAACTACCCGCACTCAAAATGAAAGCCCATCTTTAAATCGCACAACAAAATTTTCTTCATCATTTTTCATCCCGGATGCTTAGCTTTATTGTAACAATCAATAGAACAAAGATTTATTATTCATGAGCCAAAACATGCATAAACTGCCGATTTTCACAACACTTTTTCTCTTTCTTTTTCTGTATAGCCCGCTACAACTGATAGCTCAGGAAGTCTTTACATTCGAAGATGTGATGCAATTTGAAGATATCAAAACGCCCGTTATATCAGCCAATGGGGAGTGGGTGGCCTATGGTGTCTGGCCGGAGCTGGGTGATGGAGAAGTACACATTACGTCTGTAAACGGACGCACTTCTTATACAATCGAACGGGGTGAGCGTCCGCAATTGACCCGCAACGGACGTTGGGCCGGTGCCATTGTCAAACCACCATTTATTGAAGCAGAAAATGCCGGCAGGGATGCCCCCAAGAACAGCCTGACACTCCTGAATACAGAGTCTGGCGAGACTGTTGATTTTGAAAACGTTCGAAACTTTTCTTTTTCCAATAACGGAGAGTGGGCAATTATTCATCACTATCAAACCAAAGATGTTGAAGATGGAAAGTTTGATAATCCGCATATCGGCACACCGGTTCGCCTGATCCACCTGGATTTGGCCGAAGATGCCTTCCTCCCTTTTGTGAATGCCTCTGCGATCGACAGTACTTCATCCTGGTTTGCATATACAACAGTAGATACTACCGCAGCGGAAAACGGTTTTTTTGCAATCGATCTCAATGAGGATACCATCAAACCAGAAAAAATTCTGGGGATGAAGAACGCCTACTATGAAAATCTCACATGGGATCACAAGCGGTCCCGGATCGCGTTCACCGCTACCCTGCTCGATACAACCCAAAAATACAGGCCTTACGACACATCGATCGTTACCTGGTCAGCATTTGATGGCGAGCCTGAAATACGTATCCTGCCGGATGATATTGATGAAGGTTATCGTCTGCGGACCGAGAATCGCCTTAGCTGGAGCCACGACGGCACACGCCTCTTTTTTGCAGTTCAGGAAGCGGCTATGGTGGAGCTGGATGAAGCGGAGGCAGTGAGTGATTCTGTGACTACCGAGAACCTTTATGATCTCGGTCGCATTCTGGACGGTGTAGAGGGTAAGGTTTGGCACTGGAATGATCCGATGATTAAAACCCATGAAAAACAGACATGGGACAGCCGGAAAAACCATCTCTACAGAGCTGTCTATCACCTGGATGAGGAGCGGCTGGTTCAGTTGTCAAATGTGGATATGCCGGATATCAGTGTGGATCACCATACCGGCAAATTGCTGGGATCATCATCCAACCCCTATCTGAAACTGGTGACATGGGATGGCCGGTATTCCGATTATTATCTTGTGGATCAACAGACCGGCGAAGCGGAGCTTTTTTTGGAGAAGCAGCGTTTTGGAGCTGCGATATCGCCCAATGGCAAATACGCCGCCTGGTTTGACGGAGCCGACTGGATGCTGAAATCCACTGAAAACGGTGTTGTCCGGAATCTGACGGAGCAGATCGATGTCCCGTTCGCGGATGAGGATAACGACCGGCCAATGCCGTCCGGATCTTATGGTATCGCAGGATGGACCGATAACGATGATGCCGTGCTGATCTATGACAAATATGATATCTGGCAGTTTGGCACCTCCGACGGTAGCGTTTTGAACATCACCGGCGGGTCCGGGCGTGATGAAATGCGCATGTTCCGGATCATAAATCTGAACCCGGATGAAGCAACATTTTCACGGAATGAGCGGCTGTTGCTCAGGATGATTCATGATTGGGACAAAAATTATGGATTTTATGAAGCACGCGTCGGCCGCAGAGGTGTCAGCCGTGTGCTTGAAGATGATAAACGGTTTGATATACAGGCCCTGGCGGAAGAAAGCGAAGCAATTCTTTTTACTCAGCAATCTTATACAGAGTATCCGAACCTGTGGGTAGCATCTGACAGGCGGTTCCGAAATCCGCAGAGGGTCTCGGAGCTGCATCTGGATCTAACCGATCGGTTCGCCTGGGGTGAAGCCGAGCTGGTAGAGTGGATCAATATGGACGGTCGTACGGTGCAGGGAGTATTGATCTATCCCGGAAATTATGTGCCCGGAGAGCGATACCCTCTGTTTATCTACTACTATGAGCGATTTTCACAGCGTTTGTATGATTTTAATGTGCCTGTGACCAACCACCGGCCCAATCTGGCGCAATATGCAAGCGACGGGTACGCAGTGTTTTTGCCGGATATCTGGTTTGATGTGCCGATACCGGGCTATTCTGCCACCAAAAACCTGGTTTCGGGTGTTCAGAAACTGGTAGAAATGGGTGTTGTTGATCCGGATGCGGTTGGATTGCATGGACACTCCTGGAGCGGGTATCTGACCGCGCATGTGGTGACCCAGACCGACATCTTTGCGGCTGCTGTGGCGGGAGCACCGGTCAGTAATATGACCAGTGCCTATGGAGGCATCCGGTGGGGCAGCGGACTGGCACGGCAGTTTCAGTATGAACAGACACAGAGCCGGCTGGGTGTGAGC
>JBJHCX010000041.1:0-15475 GCA_050486245.1 Rhodohalobacter sp. | reverse complement strand
ACCTTGCCGTTGTTGAGGGCACTCCGCCGCCAAACGGGTATTTGCGTCACCATCTGAAAAAGGATACCGCCCAGAACCGCGTAATGGCCGTTCAGCCAGGCAAACCCGGAGCCAAAGAGGCTCAGCTTATTTTTCAAAAACTGGAACAGCGGCAAAATTTGGCACTGCTTGAAATAGACCTCATTACCGGGCGACCCCACCAGATCCGTGTTCAGCTATCAGAAGAGGGTTTCCCGATCTGGGGTGATCAAAAGTATGGGATATCCGGCAAACCTTCACCGGCGCTTCATGCCTGGAAACTGACCGTAACTCATCCCACTCTCAAAAATGAGTCTGTTTTTACAGCGAATCCGCCAAAATCTGAACCCTGGGACAAATTTAACCCGAAGCTCTTCAGATAAATGTCTGCGATCAAAACTATTAGACAACCTATGATTAACAAGGATATAAAAGCCGGTTTTTGAATGATTCGATATCTGGCACTGTTTTACCCATTAGAAGAGATCACGTTCTTCAATTACTTTTCGAAACATGCAGTTTGAGGTTTTACAATGAGCAGGTTATCAAAACAGGAAGCAAAGGAGTTGCTGCATGCCGTAGTCGACGGAGAAGCATCCGACAAAGAGGAGAGCGCTTTCTTTGAATACCTGGCAGGCGACGACTCCCTGAAGCAAGAGTATCTCAGCGCTATTCAAATTAAGAAGCTGCTTGCAGAGAAGCTGCCCCGGTACCGGGCACCTGAACATTTGAAAAACAGGATTTTCAACTATATCGAAGATGAAAAAGCTGTATTTCACTACATGGATTCACCCGTCCGTGTAGCCGCTCAGCCAACCAATACACTCCCCTTTTCGTCACCCGTCAAAAAAGGGATACGATACCTGGCCGCCGCTGCGATTATCCTGTTTATTTCACTGACACTGGTTCAGCTACTCGACAGGTCTACGGTCACGATAGCCGATAATGTCGCAATAATCGAGATGATCACCGCCCAACACTTTTTACAGTCTGACGGTGTCTTTATAACACCCGATTTCGAATTTATCTCGGTCTCTGAAGCTGAGCGATTTCTGGAAGAGCAGCACGGTATCACCTTAACGGTTCCGGAAATTGAGGGGACAACCTTTGCCGGTATCGTCTTCACGGATTTCTATAACGGAGTTGAGGTTCCCCTGCTCGAATATATCCAGCCCGAGCTGAATGAGACGATCTATATCTTTGCATTTAATATCGACTCACTGGCAGACGTCTATACCCTGAAACGTGAGAAAAATGCAGCCGAAAGCTGCTCTACCAGGACCGATTACTTTGTCAATGAGATAGACGGGGTTCATGTTGTCTCCTGGCTGTGGGATGGAAACTGGTACTCAGCCGTTTCAAACCATAACGGATACGACCTGGCATCCCTGGTCTTGCCTCTGCAGGCCGATTAACTGGGGCTCACATCATCTTCTTCTTTCGCTGTATCCCCGGACGATTTTTCAGCAATGCCGTCGGTTAAACTGCCTGCAAACTCATCCGGCAGCTTCTTGGATGCCTTCGCCCCCAGCTCGCGAAGCATCTCCGTCTGCCGCAACAGGTTCCCGGGGCCTTCACTCAGGCGTCCCATCGCCTGGCTGTAGCTTCTCTGGGTCTGGTCAATGCGGTTGCCGATATCTTTCATACTCTCAACAAACAGTACAAACTTGTCATAGAGGGCCCCTCCTCTCTCCGCAATCTCCATTGCATGCCGGTTCTGATACTCCTGTTTCCATACATTCTCAATGGTTGCCAGGGTTGCCAGAAGGGTGGTCGGGCTCACAATGATAATATTCTTGTCAAAAGCTTCATTGTATAACTCCGGTGAACCCTGCATGGCCAGCCCAAACGCCGGTTCAACCGGGATAAACATCAATACAAAGTCGGGGCTGCTAAAACCGTGAATCTGTTCATAGCTCTTACTGCTCAACCCTTTAACATGAGCCCGCAGCGACTGAATATGCTGCTTGAGGGCTTTCTCCCGGTCTGCGGGATCTTCAGATGAGGCATACGCTTCATAGGCTGTGAGTGACACCTTGGAATCGATAACAAGCTTCTTCTCATCCGGAAGCTGGACAACAACGTCGGGCTGCAGGCGTCGGCCTTCGTCTGTCGTTGAGGTAGCCTGAACTTCATATTCACGCCCCTTAACCAGCCCTGACTTTTCCAAAATTCGCTGCAAGATAACTTCACCCCAATTCCCCTGCTGCTTGGTATCCCCTTTCAGCGCTTTGGTCAGATTCCTGGCTTCCTCACTCATCTTCTGGTTCAATTCCTGCAAGGTCAGCAGATGCTGGCCCAGCGCACTGCGGCCTTTCAAATCCTCTTTATGGGTCTCTTCCACTCTTTTTTGAAATTCCGAAATCTTCTCTCCCAGCGGTTTTAACAGCGTATCCAGATTCTCCCGGTTCTGCTGTGTAAACTTTTTGGTTTTCTCTTCGAGAATTTCATTTGCCAGGTTTTTAAACTCATTTCGAAACCGCTCTTCCAGCTTGTCAAACTCTTCGCGCTGCTCTTTGAGGCGCTCCTGCAGGTTTCGAAAGTCAGCCTTCATTGAAATCAGTTCACTTTCTGCCGACCGTGCACGCTCGCCAGAGTCTGCCGCCTTCTCTTCAGCTTCCGTTTTTGCCCGGTCCAAAAATTCGATCCGCTCTTCCAGGCGAGACTGCGTTGACCTGGAGATAAAATAGGCGAGTGCAAATCCCACGGCACCCGCAATGAACATTGCAGCAATTTCGATGATACCCATATCTGTTTTTTAATTTTACCTGAATATAGAGATCGAGAGTGACAACTGTTGTCACCCCTTAAAATGAAAAAAGCACTCCATTATATGAAGTGCTTTTTCATCATGTTTTTATAAACCAAATAGTTTATCCGAATACATCTTTGATCTTGGAGAAAAATCCTTTCTCCCGCTCTTCTGCATCAGAAGGGTCAAAGTGTTTTTGATCGCGAAGAGCTTCAACATGTTTTCGCTCCTCGGCGGTCAGATCTTTGGGTACATAAATGTTCACCTTGATAAACTGATCGCCTGTTCCGGAGTTATTCAGCCCCCTGATGCCCCGCTCACGCATCCGAAGCAGTTTACCCGGCTGGGTTCCCGGCTCCACTTTCACTTTGGCTTTGCCCTTGAGTGTCGGAACCTCTACCTCAGTGCCCAGAATGGCATCAGGTATGCTCAGGTTCAGGTCGTAGTAGATATCGTTGCCGTCGCGTTCAAAATGCTTATGCTCCTCCTCATCGATAAGGACAATCAGATCTCCGGGTTCTCCACCCCGAATACCTGCATTACCCTGTCTTCTCAAAGTGATGTAGTTTCCGTTTGAGACCCCCGACGGAATATTCACCTTGATCTTTTCATTGCTCTTTACACGGCCTTCACCGCTGCAGGAGGTACATTTGTTTCTGATAATGCGCCCCTCGCCACTGCAGGTCGGGCAAGGCTGCACATTGACAAACTGGCCAAACATGGTTCGGGAAACCTGTCGCACTTCCCCGACCCCGTTACAGGTACCGCAGGTCTCAAAATCCGAATCGGTTTCTGCACCTGTTCCGTTACAGGAGTCACATTTCACATGTTTTTTAACCTTGAGTGTCTTCTCTACACCCTCTGCAATCTCCTCGAGCGTCAGAGAAACACGCAGTTTCATATCAGATCCCGGCCTTCCGGTGCCCCTTCTTCTGCGGCTGCGGCTGCGTCCGCCGCCAAAAGCATCACCACCGAAGATGTCGGCGCCGAAGATATCGCTGAAGCGGCTAAAGATATCCTCAAAATCGGCATTGGAGAAATCAGATCCGCCGCCAAATCCGCCGCCGTTCATTCCGGCGTGGCCAAACTGGTCATACCGCTGCCGTTTTTGCGGGTCACGCAGCACTTCATAGGCTTCAGAGGCTTCTTTAAACTTCTTTTCAGCATCTGCATCGCCTTTGTTTCGGTCGGGATGATACTTCATGGCCAGTTTGCGATACGCTTTTTTCAGCTCCGCTTCACCGGCGTTTTTGTCAACTCCTAATACGTCGTAGTAATCTCGTTTTGACATGTAAATGGTTGGGTTACTCGCTTACAATTACTTTTGCGTGCCGCACGGTTTTATCACCGATCCTGTACCCGTTTTCAAGTACCTGAAGCACGGTGCCGCTCTCAATTGAATCATCTTCGGGCTTTTGGCGCAGCATGGCATCATGCAGATTCACGTCGAACGGCACACCTGTTTGGTCAATTCTTTCAACCCCATAGCGTTCCAGAACGTCTTCAAACTTTCCGGCCACCATCCTGATCCCATCCAGGTAGGAGGAGTCTGCGTCTGCTTTTTCCAGGGCATCCAGTGTTCTCAGTAAATCGTCATTAACGGGTAAAAACGCATCCACCGCGTCTTCCCTGGCACGCACCACAATCTGATCCCGTTCACGCTGAAGCCGCTTTTTAAAATTTTCCATCTCTGCAGCTTTGCGAAGATGATTCTCTTTCACATTCTGAAGCTCCTCTTCCAGCTCCTGGATTCTTTGCTGCTGCTCCTGCAGCAGTTCATCCAGATCACGATCCGCCTGTTGATCGGTAGCTTCCGTCTGTTCGTTCAGCTCCGATTCCTCGTTGTTTGATCTCTGCTCTTCAGCAGTACTGATTTTTTCTTCGTTACTACTCATTACTACGTTTTAAACTTTCTGTTAATATCACACGGGTTTATCTGTTTTCACACTTCCGGCAACAAATAGCATGCCATAAACCACGCTTCGTTAAGTTCGTCACCCTGCACCGCAAAACACTGTCAAAGCGCGCCTGCCGATATGAACATTCAGACATATCTGCAGGTCCGGGTCAGGGCCTGTACCCGGTTTCATCTATCCGGTATAGATTCTCTACTCACCTTCATGGAAAAATTCGATCATATTGCCATCCGGATCGGCAGCAAACACAAACCGGCCTTTCTTTCTGTTGGCCGGGCCACTCAATATGGTAACCTCACGGTCGCGCAGGTAGTGTGCCATTTCGTCAACTTTTTCAGGAGAGTCCAGGTAAAATCCAAAATGATCCACCCGAAAATCCCTGGAGTTGGGGTCATAACTGGTTTCTGCTTCAACAATCACCAGGGTATCTTCCTCCCCGATTTTATAAACGGCCATGCTCTGTCCCATCTTGCGTACCAGCTCAAAACCCAAAATCTCACCGTAAAACTCCTCGGCCAGATCTATTTTGTTCACTCTGATGGTAATATGATTAATTCCAGTGGGTTTAAAATCCATGGTTTTTTACTTTCTTTTCTTAGTTTAAGACAATCTGTTAAAACTAACAGTTTTCATCGACTCTTAGAACCTTTTTTAATCTAATTTAAATCCTTTGGCTATTCTTTACCTTGTAGCGACCCCTATCGGCAATCTGGACGATTTTTCAGCCAGGGCTGTCGAAACCCTGAAATCGGTTGATCAGATTGCCTGTGAAGATACCCGCACATCGGGTGTGCTGCTGCAGCATTTCAAGATCGACAAACCCACCTTCTCATTTCATCAGCACAATGAGCACCAAAAGGTAAAGCATCTGGTCAATTTGCTTGACAGCGGACTCAATATCGCCCTGATCAGCGATGCAGGGATGCCGGCAATTTCCGACCCCGGTTTTTTAGCGGCCAGGGCTGCACACCGGGCCGGACATCAGGTCTGCGCCATACCCGGACCTGATGCCGTTACAACAGCTGTTGCTGCCAGCGGACTCCCATCCGACCGGTTCCTCTTCGAAGGGTTTCTGCCTCCAAAAAAAGGGCGTCAAACCCGTATCCGGGAGATTGCAGAGCGTGACTTTACCTCCGTGCTCTATGTAAGCCCGCACAAATTGATCCGGTTTTTAGAAACCTTACACGAATTTGCAGGGGATGACCGTTGGGTATGCGTGGCTCGCGAACTGACAAAAAAATTTGAAGAAATTGACCGGGGCCAACTGGGCACTCTGCTTGAGCGCTGGAAAGAACGCAACACTGTTAAAGGTGAAATAGTAGTGATCGTCTCCGGTAAAACCTACAGCGAATAATGAAATACACTCAATTCTGGAACTCCCCCTGGGCCTTGTCGCTCACTTCGGCAATACTGCTAAGCTTGTCATATCCCCCATTCGATTTGGCCATCCTGCAGATTCCCGCTTTTATCCTGCTATTCCGGATCGGCTTTTTGAGCGACACCGTGCGTGAATATATTCTCTATGCCTATCCGTCACTGGTTCTCTGGAACCTGTTTGTCACCTATTGGCTGATGATGGCAACCGTTGCAGGAGGCATCGCTGCAATCCTCGCCAATGCCCTGATCATGATGATCCCGCTGATATTTGCCAGGAAGCTGTTTCAGTCATCAATCAATCCCTTGCTGGCCTCATTTTTTGCCGCCTCACTCTGGGTCAGTTATGAATTTTTACACCACAACTGGGATCTGGCCTGGCCGTGGCTTACACTGGGCAACGGGTGGTCAAACCTGACCGGAGCCATCCAGTACATCTCTATCACAGGAGTCTATGCAATCTCTTTCTGGATCACGGCAACCGCAGCCCTGCTCTTTCTCTATCTGGAAAAAGGCACCCAAAACCTGCTCTATTCAGCCACATTCATCTTTTTCCTCTTCCCGATCTTTTCCGTGATTGCAATGACCTACAATCCCCAGGGCGAAGGCGAACCGATAGAGGTGGCTATCGTTCAGCCCAACTCCGACTCATATCAGGAGTTTGGCGGACTCTCATCATTGGATGAGCTTGTCAACAAGCTATTAAGCATGACCGGTGATATCGTCACTGAACACACCGATGTCGTGATCTGGCCAGAAAATGCCATTGCATCTGCAGTGCCGATCTCAAACCGCTATTTTGAACAGATCCAGGACTCCCTTGACACCTGGAATACAACCCTGATCACCGGTACCGGGCTGGTCGATTACTACAGCCAGAGTGAACCCCCTGCCGTCGTGCGTGAATCTACATTCGGACGCACGTATAACGTCTACAACGCAGCCATCCATTTCGACCCAAACCAGAGCCACCATATCTATAAAAAGGGAAAACTGGTTCCCATTGTAGAGCGGTTCCCGTTTGTCGAATTCTTTCAGCGAATCGACCTGTTCAACTGGGTTGAGTGGGGCAACCTGGTGGGATACGGGCTGGGGATGGAAAGCAACAACTTTTTTGTCAACGGTGAAAAGACACCCGCTCTGATCTGCTACGACTCCGTCTTTCCGGGATGGGTAAACCGTTTTGTACGGGACGGTGCCGGGTTTATTACGATTATCACCAATGATGGGTGGTGGGGAGACTCAAGCGGCCATATTCAGCACTTTGCATATGCCCGGTTGCGAGCCATAGAGCACAGGCGATGGATTGCCCGTTCTGCCAATAACGGAATTTCAGGCATTATCTCTCCTGACGGACGTGTAAAAGTAGAGACCGAATATTGGACGGAAGACTCGTTCACCTTTACAATCTACAGTTATGAAGAGCAGACCCTCTATGCCCGCTACGGCGAGTGGTTCGGATTTCTGATGCTGTTACTATCGGGCATCGGACTGGTTCACTACAGAGTGTCTAAAGGGAAAGGCAAACAGGACAATTCCCCATAAGCTCCGGCCTTAGAAGTCCAGCTCCCCTTTAATCTGCTGAATCACCTCATCCAGCCGGCTTTCAACCGATCTGAATTCATCCGGAGAGTTCAGGCGGGTATTGACACTGATATAGAATTTAATTTTCGGTTCGGTTCCAGACGGACGCGCAGATACCAGGTAGCCTCCATCCGTTACAAATTGTAATACATTTGATTTCGGGAAGTCGAGTTCAGTTTCAGACCCTGACTTCAAATCCTTCTCTGTAAGAGACTGATAATCTTTGACCTTGACAACCTGCTGCCCGGCAAATGAAGCGGGCGGATTCTTCCGCAACTCAGCCATGATCTTCTGGATCTCTTCGGCACCGCTTTTGCCCTCTTTTTTCAACGATATCAGCTCCTCTTTGTAAAATCCATACTTGGTATAGATTTCCAGCAGGGCATCAAAAAGTGTAAGCCCCTTCTCCTTGTAATAGGCTGCCATCTCGGCTATCACAGTGCTCGATACAACCGCATCCTTATCCCGTACATGATCACCAATCAGGTAACCGTAACTCTCTTCGCCGCCGGCAATAAACTTTTCACGTCCCTCCAGTTCGGTCATCAATGCACCGATATACTTAAACCCGGTAAGGGTGTTATAACACTGTACCGCTTTTGATTTGGCAATTTTATCGATCAGGTAAGATGTTACGATCGTTTTAACGATATATTCATTCCCTTGCAGAATCCCCTTCTCTTCCCAAGCGTGTAACAGGAATTCAAAAATCAGGACAGCAGTCTGGTTTCCGTTTAGCAGTTCAAGCTCACCCTGTTCATTTTTTACGGCAATACCCACCCGGTCTGCATCCGGATCGGTTGCCATGACCAGTTCTGCACCCGTCTCTTCCGCTTTCTTTAGAGCCAGGGTAAGGGCTTCCCTCTCTTCAGGGTTCGGATAGACAACCGTTGGGAAATCCCCGTCGGGGGTGCACTGCTCCTCTACCAGGATGACATTTTCAAAACCGATCTTATTCAATGCCCGCGGAACAATATCTACGGCAGTGCCGTGAATGGGAGAAAAGACGATGCCCATCACCTTCTGGTTCTCAATGATCTCCGGATAGAGTGACTCTGCGGCTACCCGTTCGATATACTTTTGATCCATCTCTTCACCAATCGTCTCGATGAGTGCCTGATTCCCTTCAAACCGGACCTGGTCAATACTATCGATTTTGTTGACCTCCTCGATAATCCTCTTGTCATGCGGCGGCAACACCTGGCATCCGTCATCCCAGTACGCTTTATAGCCGCTATACTCTTTCGGGTTGTGGGAAGCGGTCAGCATGACACCGCTTTTGCACCCCAATTCCCTGATGGCAAATGAGAGTTCCGGGGTGGGACGCAGTGATTCAAAAAAATAGACTTTAAACCCATTGGCCGAAAAGACATCTGCCACAATAGAGGCGAATCGCTCTGCATTATTGCGGCTGTCATGGGCAATCACCACTTTAATCTGTTCATCATCGCCATACACCATTTTAAGGTAGTTGCTAAGCCCCTGCGTGGCAATTCCCAGTGTATATTTATTGATCCGGTTGGTGCCAACCCCCATGATTCCCCGGAGTCCGCCGGTACCAAATTCAAGATTTTTATAAAAAGCATCGGTCAGCAAGCCGGGATCTCCCTGCTCGATTAAACGCTCTAGTTCACGTTTGGTTTCGTGATCATAATTACCATTCAGCCAGGACTCTACCCGTTGTCTGACAGAGGGGTCTATTGTTTCAAGTACACTCATAAGATCGATTCGGTTTACAGTTCAGGTTGCTGACACGGGGCAAAGCGACAAACCTTATTCAGACTCTATAATTTCCACTTCAAGGATTGCATCGCCTGCACGAATTTGATCAATCACATCGGTGCCCTCTACAACCTTTCCGAACACCGTATGATTTCTATCCAGGTGGGCTGTATTCTTTCGGTTATGGCAGATAAAGAATTGAGACCCGCCTGTATTTCGTCCGGCATGTGCCATCGACAATACCCCCTTGTCATGGTACTGGTTTTCCCCATCCAGTTCGCAGTCAATCTGATAGCCGGGCCCGCCGGTGCCATCTCCCTTGGGGCATCCGCCCTGAATCACAAAGTCGGGTATAACACGATGAAACGACAGGCCGTCATAGAATCCCTCTTTTGATAGTTTGACAAAATTTTGAACCGTATTCGGGGCATCCTCTTCAAAAAATTCAACGCTCATATCCCCTTTATCTGTCTTAATAATTGCAGTAGCCATAATGAAAATTGGTTTAATTGTGTTCTTTAAATTTTCATAAAAGATAGTGATTTCCTGAGCAACTTAAACCCTTTTTACTCTGTGGCACACCCTGCTTTCAAAACAGAAAAAGCCGTACCCGGAACAGTGTCCGGATACGGCTTTTTAAAACCGGTGTTAAAATAAATGGTTTATCCGGGCTTTGACGAATCTTTGGCAGCATCCGACGGTGAGGTACTCTTTTCCCCTTCGCCATCCGTCAGGCCTTCAGGTTCTGCCGTTTCAGCCCCGGCATCTGCCTCGGCACGATCACTGTCTTTATCAGCCTCCCTGAGGTCTGTCTTGACCGTTGAACCATTATTTGAAGAAACCTCTGTCGTCTCGTTGTCAAAGATACCCTCAGGATAGTTACCGCTTGGGCGGTCACCCAGCATATCCCGCAAATCGTGGTGATTCAGCACCTCTTTATCAAGCAGGGTTTCAGCCATCTCATTGAGCTTATCCTCATGCTTCTTGAGAAGGTCAAGGGTACGCTGGTAGTTTTTCTGAATTATCTTTTGAACGGCATCGTCAATAAGCTGAGCGGTATGT
Organism: Rhodohalobacter sp.; assembly: GCA_050486245.1. Lineage (GTDB taxonomy): Bacteria > Bacteroidota > Rhodothermia > Balneolales > Balneolaceae > Rhodohalobacter. Next base: position 5,047 of record JBJHCX010000041.1, on the reverse strand, counting down.
TCAGAGTATTTTTTATTGAAACCAAAGCTGTTATCGGGACTGTTTGAATCTTTCAGTGAGACATACCCGAGCTCCTCGCTCATTCCGTACTCCGCCACCATGGCAAATGCCAGGTTATAGATCCGCTCAAGGTCATTTTGAGCTCCTGTGGAGATTTTTCCAAAGATGATCTCTTCAGCCACGCGTCCGCCAAGCAGGGCACAAATCTTGTCGTCCAGCTCTTCCGTGGTCATCAGAAAGCGGTCTTCAAGGGGTGTCTGAAGCGTATAACCGAGTGCTGCAAAGCCTCGAGGCACAATACTTACTTTCAGAACAGGATCGGTATACTCCAGGAACCACCCGACAATTGCGTGGCCGGCTTCGTGGAATGCCACGATCTTGCGCTCATTTGGGCTAATCAGTTTATTTTTCTTTTCAAGTCCGGCAACCACCCGTTCAATTGCATCCTGAAAGTCGATCATCTCCACTTTCTTTTTATTTCTTCGCGCGGCCATCAGTGCAGCTTCATTACAGAGATTGGCCAGCTCGGCACCTGCAAATCCGGGGGTTTGCGAGGCCAGCACTTTCAGGTCGATATTTTCAGACAGTTTCAGTTTTTTCGAATGCACGTCCAGTATCTGAATACGCCCGTTCAGGTCGGGTTTATCAATCATGATCTGGCGGTCAAAACGTCCGGGACGAAGCAGAGCTGAATCCAGGATATCGGGACGGTTGGTTGCCGCCATAATGATCACCCCTTTGTCGGAGTTGAAACCATCCATTTCACTCAGAAGCTGGTTCAGGGTATTCTCGCGCTCATCATTAGAGCTCATCTGCATACCGCGCCCGCGGGTACGACCAATCGAGTCGATCTCATCGATAAATACGATACAGGGAGCTTTCTCCTTCGCCTGTTTAAAAAGGTCGCGCACACGCGCGGCACCCACGCCCACAAACATCTCCACAAAGTCAGAACCGCTCAGAGAGAAAAACGGGACATCGGCTTCACCGGCGGTCGCCTTAGCCAGCAAAGTTTTACCGGTGCCCGGAGGACCCACCAGCAGCACGCCTTTAGGCAGGGTGCCTCCCAGGTTTGTAAACTTCTTTGGATTTTTAAGAAATTCGACCACCTCTTCTACTTCAGCTTTAGCTTCCTGCAGGCCGGCTACATCTTTAAAAGAGACCTGGCTTTCAGTCTGTTTATCGTAGAGAGAAGCTTTGTTTTTCCCGATATTGAGTACCTGCTGGCCGGGGTTCATTCGTCTGAAGATGAAGATCCAGAATGCGATGATCAATGCAATCGGAATCAGCCAGATCAGTATACCGCTAAACCAGTTCTCTTCGATTCGGACATCATAAACAATACCATATTCATCGAAAATTGCGCGCACCTCGTCACCTTCAAGCATGGTGGTGGTAAACTTCTCACCGGTGGCTTCTGTCCGGTCCCATCGGTTCTCCGATTCTGGCGGACGTGTGGCGATTCCCTCTTCAAATGCTTTTTCCGAGTATTTGCCCTGGATATCCGTACCATTGATAATCAGGACCTCCTCTACATACCCTTGTTGAACGTAATTCAGGAATTCGCTGTATTTAATGCGCTCAGAGCTCTCTCCGGGCACAAAATAGAAGTTGAATGCAATGAGAACCAGAAAGAGAACCACATAGATCCAAATTGGAAACTTTGGAGCCTTTTTTTCACCTTTTTTCTCAGGGTCTGGTGTACCTTTTTTAAAATCTTTCTTATTTGCCATTTAATCAGTTTTACTAAAATCAAAGAGCCTTAAATATAACTCTTTTTAATGAAATCTTCTTAACGGGCTGTTGCCGGTTGAGAGAAATTTTCTAACCGGGATAACGAATGGAGCCCGGTTTTCATACATTTAGTCTAAATCTATTTTATAACTGTGCTCTTCGCCGGTATTGATCTTGAGTTTCTCTTCGGCGTTGATGATACGGCCAATGACCACAAAGTCGTCAAAATCAGCTTTAAACTTTTCGACCAGGGGTTCGGGAAGTGTAAAGAGCATTTCAAAGTCCTCACCACCGTAGAAAGCATATTTATCCACATCTTCGTTCATTTCGTCGGCCACCTTTCGCGCTTCCAGGGCGATGGGAACTGCCGGTGAATAGATTTCTGCTCCGGCACCAGACTGTTTCAGCAAATCTGAAACATCTGCAATAAGTCCTTGTGTGAGATCCATCATTGCCGTAGGCCTGCACTCTGATGATGCAAGAGCTTCGACAAGGTCTTTGCGCGCCTGCGGAAAAAGCTGCCTTTGAACCACGTGTTCATAGCCGTGAAGGTCGGGCTGGAACTGTTGACTGCCTCCCTTCTCCTGCCACGCCTTCTTCTCCCGCATGAGCACCCTGAGTCCGGCAATAGCACTTCCCAGTTCTCCGGTAACACAGATAATATCTCCTTTTTGTGCACCATTTCTGTAGATCAGATCATTCTCGCTGCAACGTCCGATAGCCGTCACCGAGATGACCAGCATTTGGTGTGATGCGGTGGTGTCTCCGCCTGAAATCTGAAGGTTATAGTTTTTACCTGCCGCATCGATCCCTTTGTAAAGCTGTTCGATCATCTGTACAGAGTACTTATTGGGAACGGCGATATTGACCAGAACTTCCACGGGATGAGCGTTCATCGCGTAGATGTCACTTACCGCGGCGGTGATGACTTTATAGCCAAGATGCTGAAAAGGCGTGTAGGTCAGATCAAAGTGAACCCCCTCCAAAAACAGTTCGGATGAGCTGCAGGTTACCATACCGTCGCTCTGTTTCTGTACAGAGGTATCATCTCCGATTCCCTTGACGATTTCGTTGCGTTCTTTTCCGTTATACTGTTTCAGAGAATCGATTAGAGATTTAAAACCGATCTCCTGAATGGGTTTGAATTCTTGATTGGACATCTTCTATAAATAGAAAAAGGCATGTATCCCGTACGTGCCGGGATAGATGCCTTTCTGATTTTGTTTATTCTGAATTACTAAATATCCCTTCGGGTAGAGTAGTTAATACGCAGTGTACCCGCATGGCGTAATTCCTGTTGAACATCGGTAATAATACCAAATTCAGAGTCTTCATCGACACGCAGTGATACAATCAGACGTGGCTCTTCCATCAGTTTATCATACATGATATTTCTGATAGAGCCCATATCGTCGATCAATGCATCGTCAATCTGAACCCGGGTCTCACCCAATCGGCCGCCGCCCAGACGTTCAGGGCCGATATAGATGTAGCTTACCAGTCGTTTCTGTTCAATTTTCTCAATGTTTTCAGCTGTCGTGTAGTTAATCTGCACCTGAAGTTCCACTTCCCTCAATACGGTCGTTACCATAAAGAAGATCAGAAGCATAAATACAACATCAGGCATCGCAGATGTAGGTACACCCTGCTTCGTGCTGGCTTGTTTTTTCTTAAACTTTGACATCTAGTTTACCCCTCATCCGGTTCTGCGATTGAGATTTTCTTGGGATACATATCACGTATCTCTGTCTGCTCTACGCTGTTCTGTTCCAGTGAGCTGTATGGAACTCCAAACCGATCCATCGAAGCCTGATGGCGAAGTTCGGCATATGCGCCCATAACCTCATCAAGCATGTCAATGTAAACGTTGTATGGAGTTCTTCTGTCAGTTTTGATAGAAACAATAGCATCATCGGGTGATTCGGAGAGGTCCGGATCCACACCTTGATTATCTACGAAGCGTTTCACTCGTTCCCGCACTGTATTAATAGATGCCGGTTCTTCATCAATCAGCACCATTCCCTGTGCGTTAACCAGAATATTCATCAGGTTACGTTCACGCACCGGAGGCGGTTCGATGTCGTCAGGAATCGGTGGCAGAACCAGGCCGATACCCGTATCAACATCAATTGTAGTTACTACGAGAAAGAAAATCAGAAGGAGGAACGCAATGTCAGCCAGTGACGAACCGTCAATTTCTCCGCTTTCTCTGTTTCGCTTTTTATTAAGCATACATTTAAAATTTAAATGTTCCGCGAGTTCCTGTTACCAAAATACCCAGTACCATTGCGCCCATCATGAACATCATGGTGGCAATGCCTGCCTGGTTAAAGGTGCCAAAGGATGCATAGGAAATTGCAAATACTGCAACCGGAACGCCGAGAGCGGCTACACGCCGGATCTCAGACTTTCCGTTAATTACATTACGTATTCCGGAGATCAGTATTGCTACCAATCCGATTCCGATGAGGCCAAAGGCTAACCCTACTGCTAAATTTTCAACCATAATAATCGATCTTTAGTTGTTAATGTGTGGGTTTCGTTGCTCTTAGGCTTCGTCGCTTGAATCTTCTTCAGGAACGATTTGCTTGCCTTCTTTCAGCAGATCAATGGAATCAATAAGTGTAATCGACCCCTCTTCCATGTCAGAAATCAGGCGGTCAATCTTGGACACACAGTAGTTGTAACCAATCTGCAGAATAATACCAGCAAGAAGGCCGGCAGCTGTTGTCAGAAGGGCGATCTTAATACCGCGCGCTACAAGACTTGGAGAGATATCGGCCGCAGCTTCAATCGCATCGAACGCTTCGATCATACCGACAACGGTACCGAGGAATCCGAGCAGCGGAGCAATAGAGATAAAGAGTGAAAGCCATACCAGGCCTCGCTCGAGAAAACTCATCTCGATAGATCCGTAGGTTGTAATAGCCTTCTCTGCAGCCTCAATTCCTTCATCAGCACGCATCAGGCCCGCCTGGAATACAGACGCAACAGGTCCGCGTGTCTTTGCACAAAGTTCCTGCGCAGCGGGAATTCCTCCCTCCTGCAGTGCCTGTTGTACTTCAAGGATAAATTTTCGGGTGTTAATATCAGCAAGATTCAGCGTGATAATGCGCTCCAGAAAGATAGCCAACCCAAGAATCAGGGCTATCAATACAGGCCACATGAACTCGCCACCTTCGTTAAATTTTTCTACGATTACGTTAAAAAAGCCAGCATCAGCTCCAGCTTGAAGAAAAATGAGAGCTAAAGATGAAGTCATACTATTACTCCGCGTTATGTTTTAGTTAAGAGCTTAAATTAGAAGCAAAAT
>JBJHCX010000040.1:0-15640 GCA_050486245.1 Rhodohalobacter sp. | reverse complement strand
AGGGTATGCCTATCTTGGCATTGAGCCGTTCTATCCGGGGTTATTGACCGCTATTCTGCTCTGGGCAATTGGAAGGGAGAACTCGTCAGGTTGATTTCAGAATGTGTCCCAGATTGAGTTTGTGGATTGGAATCAGATATTTCGTGGAAAAGACATCCTTTTGTATACCCAGCAGGCCGGTTCCCCTGAAGTCGACCACACAGTAGGACTCTTCGGCTTTTACAACTTCCCCGATCCCGTAATACTCCGGTGACGGACCGTAGTAAACCAGGTCACCCAACTGGATGGAGTTTGTTGCCCTGCGGTGGTACGGATAGATGACCGGCAGCAAATCCAGGCGGTAAGAGAGTCGTCTGTTTTTGGTACTCATTTTTTCTGTTCAAAGATAATTTCACGCTTTTCAGGGCCTGTGTGAATCATTGTTACGACTTTGCAACCCGGGGGCAACAACTCCTCGATCCGCTCCGGCCATTCGACGATACAAACGCCGTTATCATATAAATATTCTTCTGCGCCAATCTCAAGCGCTTCTTCAATATTTTCGAGCCTGTAACAATCAAAATGGTAGACGGTCAGATCTCCCTGATACTCATTGATTAGCGTGAAGGTGGGTGAGGAAACGTCGGCCTGGTCAATTCCAAAATGCTTCACAAAGCCTTTGACAAAGTGCGTTTTTCCCGCTCCAAGATCTCCCTTGAGGCAGACAACATCTCCCTTCCCGACCGTTTCGGCATACTTCTCTGCAATTTGCAGGGTCTCTTCAACACTGTTGCTGGTTTGTTTTTCCATCCGGAGAAATTACCGTTTTGATTGCAGAATCGAAACGGGCAGGATCATCTCCTCCATTGATGCGCCCCCGTGCTGGAAGGTATCGCGATAGCGGTTTTGGAATTTGTTGTAGTTATTCGGATAGACGAAATAGTAATCCTCTTTGGCAATGATATAGGTGTTTGCAGGCGGCTCAACCGGCAGCATATACTCCTCTGGCTTATCGATATAGATTGCTGCACTATCCTCAGCCTTCAGATTGCGCCCATATTTATATCGCAGGTTGGTGGCGGCATCGCGGTCGCCAAACACTTTTGTATCCCGCAGTGCCCTTACCGATCCGTGATCGCTGGTTACCACGACCGTTACATCCCGATCAGCCAGCTCTTTAAAAATTCTGAGCAGGGATGAGTGCTGAAACCAGGTCTCGGTCAGCGATCTGAACGCCGGGACATCAGGGGCTATCTGTTTGAGCACCTCAGAGTCAGACCGGCTATGAACCAGGGTATCCACAAAGTTGTATACGATGGCACTGAACGGTGTCTGGGTATAGTTTGAAATTTTATCGGCAACCGTATTTCCCGCATCCGGGTCAATAATTTTTTCATACTTCACCTGATCCTGCAGATGGTTTCTCTGCAGGTATTTTCGCAGCAGTTCCTCCTCATGCCGGTTCAGGGAGCTTTCATCCTGTCCCATCTCCCACAGCTGCGGGTACCGGCGTTTGATCTCCTGCGGATACATTCCTGAAAAGATCGCATTCCGGGAGTAGGGAGTTGCCGTTGGCAGAATGGAGTAGTAGAAATCGGTATCGATCGTATAGTAGTCAGATAAAATCTGCTGAAATAGCAGCCACTGGTCGTATCGCATACAGTCGATCAGGATAAAGACAACCTTTTCCCCATCCATTAAACGTGGAAATACCTTCTCCTTGAGCAGAAAAGGGCTCAGCATCGGTGCGGCATCATTTCCCTTCAGCCACCCTTTGTACTCCATTTTTATAAAGCGGCCAAACGCCTGGTTGGCCTGCTGAAACTGATCCTGCAGAACCTGTTGCAACCCCTCATCGCTCGACTCCAGGTTCATCTCCCAGTGAGTCAGCATCTTGTAGATATCAATCCAGCCGTTCCAGTCGGTATCTTCACTGAAACGTGACGAGAGCTCATTAAAACTTTTAAGATATGACTGGGCAGCCTTCTCATTCTGAATACGCTGCTTATCCAGCAAACGCTTTACAGTGAGCAGGATCTGATTCGGATTGACCGGCTTGATGAGGTAGTCTGAAATCTTGCTGCCGATGGCATCCTCCATGATCGACTCCTCCTCACTTTTGGTAATCATCACCACAGGAAGCGAGGGCTGGAAACTCTGGATCTTATCCAGTGTGGCAAGCCCGTCCATTCCGGGCATCTGTTCATCCAGGAATACGATATCAAATGGCTGTGCCTTGATCAATGATATGGCATCCTCCCCATTGGTAACCGGGGTAATATCAAACCCTTTATTCTCCAGAAAAATGATATGCGCCTTTAGCTGATCAATTTCATCATCAGCCCATAATATTCGATTCGCCATACTTGTTTTTTTGATTGATCCCGTAAAATAGTGAATGCTACAGACTATTTAACAGCCTGTATGGAGAATAGGTTCTTCACCCCAGCCACTTTTTCAGAGTTTAACGTTTTCGCCCCAAACATGTTATTCATCCAGCACAATAAGCTGACGTATCTGCTCCAGCCTTTTCTCTCCGATGCCCCTGATCTCCATCAGCTGCTCCTTAGACGTGAACTTCCCGTTGATGCTGCGCCACTCTACGATACGGGAAGCGTATGCGGGTCCGATTCCCGGCAACTCCTGAAGCTTTTCAATGGTTGCCGTATTGATATTGATCAACCCGGAAGCCAATGGCTTTTGACGCTCTTCATGAACCGAGTCGGGGCCGGTGGTATCCGGCTCTGCACTAAACAGGGATGCTGTGCTGGCCTCCGGGGGAACGGTATACCTGGCCATTATATCCGATTCGGCCTGCTTGACCTGTGCACTTCGGGCTGCAAATACCGAATCGGCTTCACTGTAATCGTATGATCGTCCCTGAAGAATCAGATCGGGCTTTAAGGCCAGCAAGGAGAGGATGACGGTCACCAACATCAGAATGGAAACGGCTACTCTTTCACTGCGGGTTATCTGCAGCCTTTCAATCATGTAAAATATTCTGCGTTTCATATCACTGTACCGGAAAACTTTTTATTGACGAGCTTTTAGTGGAATTCCCTTACCTTTATGGCACGAAAAATGCCAACTCCTTACAAAATTTTTGATGGAAACGAATTTTTTTGAGTTTGAAGGGATCAATACGGCGTGGTACCGCCTTGGAGAAGGAAAGCCCATGATCCTGCTTCACGGGTGGGGCAGCAGTTCCAATGTGATGATGCCCATAGCCAAACAGCTGAAAGATATCCGAACCTGCTATCTGATCGACTTTCCCGGTTTCGGAAATTCGGACGAACCCCCAAAAGCGTGGGATGTTGACAGGTATACCGACCTGGTCGAGGCTTTTATCCTGAATCAGACAGAGGGATACGATGAGGCTCCAGACCTGCTGGTCCACTCGTATGGCGGCAGAGTCGTTTTAAAACTGCTTACTCGTCCGTCAATTAACCAGAAGCTTGGCAAAGTCATCATTACCGGCGGTGCCGGCTTGAAGCCCCGTCGCAAACCCAAATACTACCTGAAGAAGGTTAGCGCCAGGCTGCTCAAGCTCCCATTTCAGGTATTGCCGGGCAGCCTCAGGGAGAGAGGCTTGTCGCATCTTCGAAACAGCACGCTCTGGAAGATGCTCGGGTCGTCAGACTACCGTCAATTGTCAGGGGTAATGCGTCAAACGTTTGTCAAATCGGTATCGGAACACCTGGACGGGTTGCTGCCTCAAATCGACCGGGAGGTGCTACTGGTCTGGGGTGAAAATGATGCAGCAACCCCTCTGGACCAGGGGATTCGAATGGAAAAGGGGCTGAAAAATGGGGTTTTAATCAAAATGGCAGGGGCCGGTCACTACGCTTTTTTAGACAAACCCAAACAATTTACGGCTATCTGCAGGGCTTATCTTGAGCCAAAACAGTAAGTCATACTTCAAAGAGTTTTAAAGAGCCAATTTAAAAGAGGTGCAGCTTCCCTCCTCTTTTCCATTTTTTTCACACTCTTCCCGGGACTCAAAACCCTGCTTGGAGAACTCCAGGATGTCACCTTTTTTGTTGGTTCGTCTCCATCTCCATTCCCCTTTTACATCTTCGTAAATTTCACACTTTGGCATGCTAAACTGTTTTAATATTGTTATTATCCTAGGTATAACGCAACATCTTGTAAATTATTACCATCAGCCCGTCTTTCCAAATACGCTTCACGGGTGGTACTTTGTTCCTGAAGCGATCAGCCTTACATTGAGATAACCAAACCGAACTTAAAGTAATTTATGAATAGCAGCCAAACTCAGAAACTTGCCGTACTCATTGACGCCGACAATGCTCAGCCATCTGTCATTGAAAACCTGCTGGCAGAAGTGGCCAAGTACGGAACAGCCAATGTGAAACGGATTTATGGAGACTGGACTTCCCCGCAACTAAAGGGATGGAAAGATGTCCTGCTCAACTATTCCATTCAGCCAATTCAGCAATTTGGTTATACCAAGGGAAAGAATGCAACAGACAGCGCACTCATCATTGATGCCATGGATCTGTTGTACACCCAGGAGTTTGACGGATTCTGCCTGGTAACGAGCGACAGTGATTTCACAAAACTGGCTGCCCGCATTCGAGAATCGGGACTGTCTGTTTATGGGTTTGGAGAGCGCAAAACACCTGAACCGTTTGTGGCTGCATGCGACAAGTTCATCTATACCGAAGTTCTTCGTGAAGATGAAGAGGAGGAGAGTGAGTCGAAACAGAAATCCACACTTGAACTCAAACAGGATACCAAACTGGTGAGTCTCGTTCGAAGCGCAATCAACACCTCGTCTGATGACAGCGGTTGGGCACACCTTGCCCCGGTTGGCAGCTACATCGCCAAGCAGAGCCCCGATTTTGACCCCCGCAATTACGGCTACAGAAAGCTTGGGGAGCTCATCAAAGCGATGAAACTTTTTGAATTGGAAGAGAGGCCCGTTGGTGAAGGACAATCGAAAGCCGTCTATGTCAAGGATAAGCGAAAATAAAAGATGCCCGGGCAGCTTCTAACCACCCGAGCATTTCTGACTTAAGCAAACTCAATGCTGTGTTCACCAATCAAATTGAGTCCTCACCCCTTAAAGCGTAAAAACCGGCAGCAGTCTCTCAAAAAAAATATTACACCATTCTTGCCAAACCATTCCTACATTGCACCATACCCGGCATCCTGAAACCTGCTCATAAAACCCCTTCAGACATGGCACACATTTTTCGACTCTTATCCATCCTCATGACTCTCTCACTGGCATTATCGTGCACCCCCGGCGAACCCGCAGACTACGATATCGTCATTACCAACGGACAGGTCTTTGACGGAACCGGCACTCCACCCGTTCAGGCCGATATCGCCATTAAAGATGACAGAATTGTAAAAATCGGATCCATTTCAGGCCCACACACGGCAACCGTGATCGATGCCGGCGGAAAAGCCGTCGCCCCGGGATTTATCAACATGCTGAGCTGGGGAGCCAATCCGCTGCTGAATGACGGACGCTCCATGAGCGGGGTGAAGCAGGGGGTAACACTCGAGCTATTTGGCGAGGGCAGTTCGCTGGGCCCTCTGAATGAGCAGATGCGGATCGAGCGCTGGGGCGACAACCCTGACGAGCACCTCTGGGAGAGTTTTGGAGAGGCACTTGACTACATGGAAAATCAAGGGGTTTCTGTCAATGTGGGATCCTTTGTCGGAGCCACCACACTTCGGATTCACCAGGTGGGACGATCCGACCGGGAGCCGTCCCCCGCAGAGATGTCGCGGATGAAAGAACTGACCCGCCAAGCGATGCAAGAGGGCGCTATGGGCCTCGGCACATCGCTGATCTATGCCCCCGCCTTCTATGCCTCGACCGAGGAGCTGATCGAACTCTCAAAAGTAGTCGGAGAGTACAACGGCATGTACATTTCACATATTCGCAGTGAGGGGAACCGGTTTGTGGAGTCGGTTGAAGAGTTGCTTACAATTGGCCGTGAAGCCGGTGTCCATGCAGAAATCCATCACCTGAAAGCAGCCGGACAACAGAACTGGCACAAACTGGATGAGGTTATCGGCCTCGTTGAAGAGGCCCGGGCAGGCGGGCAGGCGGTAACCGCCAACATGTACACCTACGATGCGGCCGCAACCAGCCTCGCAGCCATTTTCCCGCCATGGACCCAGGATGGCGGACACGCAAGCTGGATCCAACGCCTGCAGGACCCGGAGACCCGCAAGCAGATCGTGAACGAGATCCATACACCCGGTGACAGCTGGGAGAACTTCTACCTGATGTCAGGCGGAGGCGACGGGATCATCCTGGTCGGCTTCCGATCACCGGAACTGCAAAAGTATGTAGGCATGACACTGGCTGAAATTACCGAAGCCAGGGGTGAAACCGATGAAGTGGAGGTAGCTGTCGATCTGACCCTTGAAGACAATAACCGGATCGGTGCCATCTACTTCCTGATGAGTGAAGAGAATGTGCAACGCCAAATCCAGATCCCCTGGATGAGCTTTGGATCGGATGGGGGGACGTTTGCCGCTGAAGGGAGTGTGCTCAACCGCAGAATGCACCCAAGAGCCTGGGGAAACTTTGCACGGCTTCTCGGCAAATATGTTCGCGATAAAAATTTGATCCCACTCGAAGAGGCCATTTACAGGCTGACCGGCCTGCCTGCAGAAAACCTGAAGCTGACCAACCGGGGACTGCTGAAAGAGGGGTATTATGCAGACATCGTTATTTTTGACCCCGAGACTATTGAAGATCACGCCACCTTTGAAAACCCTCACCAGTACGCCACAGGTGTGCACCATGTTCTGGTCAATGGTGTCAGAGTGCTTGCAGACGGTGAACATACGGGAGAGATGCCCGGGCGATTTATCAAAGGCCCCGGATATCCAAACCCGTCACCATAAATTCGGCCCGGCCGCCCAGCGTGAATGCAACGATTAGCGGGCAAGGATTGTTGGCACAAGTTGTAACCAATTACCCAGCTGTTTAAATCACATTGCCATTACACCTGCCGGTAATTACTTTGATACAGCAGATACTGAAATGCTGAACAGCTTGAGTAGGTCGAACTGTGCAAACCTCAATCACTGTAAAATTAATACAGGATGAAAGAACTTTGGAAGGGGTATAAAGAAAGAGTGGAATCCGGCTGCCTTGAAGGTTTGCAACAGGCTGACGGTATCCCCTATTGGAGAAACAAACTCTTCTCGACCATTATCACCTACCTGATGCCCCTCGGTCTGTCGGTGCTGATCCCCTCCATCGTGGTGGTCTTTGTTTTGGAGCTCTATGCGCTTGCCCTGGCCTACCTCTTTTTCGCCTTGAGCATCTCGTTGATTACCCTGCAGCCCGGCCTGTCGGTGAAAACGAGGAAAATCCTGCTCCTCGGGTTGATTTACCTGGTCGCATCCACCCTGATTTTTTATATGGGTGCCTTGGGTGCCGGACTCACTTACCTGTTCGGCACTACCTTCTTTGCCCTGCTGATTCTGCCGCAAAAAGCCGGGATCTGGACGGTTATCCTGAATACACTGATCGTTCTCATACACGGATATTTCATCCATACGGGAGTGGCAGACTATCCACTCAGAGACCAGTTTGAAGTGATCTCCTGGTTTGCAATTGCGGCCAACCCGATCATGTTGAGTATTGTGGCGGTTATCTTTATGCCGATGCTCTTTCACGGACTCCAAAAAACAATTGAAACCCATATCGACCTGGAAAAACAACTCATTGTCAAACAGAATGAACTGGAAAGCACCCTGCAAAGTGAAATGCAGGCCAACCACGAACTGCATCTGGCCAACGAGAGATATAATGCCTTAGCTAAAATTACTCATGAACTGATTTGGGAGTGGGATATCCAGGAAGGCACACACAACTGGTGGTTAGGTTCCCACAATTCAGAAATCGGCCATACCATCAAAGGCCTTGCTCCATCCGTAGATAGCTGGCTGGATCAGATTCATCCCGACGACCGTAACAGGGTGAAAAAAACTTTCTATAATACAGTGGAATCATCCAGCAAAAACATTTGGCAAGAAGAATACCGTTTTTTGAAACATGATGGTAATTATGCCTATGTGTATGACCGCGGTTATTTAATTCGGGATCGGGAAGGGAAGCCGGTGCGTTTTATAGGCGGGCTCGAGGATATCACCCGAATCAAGAAAAATGAGATCATTGCCAAAGAGTCGCTTCATGAAAAAGAGACCCTGCTAGCTGAGATTCACCACCGGGTCAAGAACAACCTGGCCGTCGTCTCCGGCATGATGCAGATTCAGGCGATGAAAGAGGAAGATCCTGAACTTTCCAAAAAGCTGCTCGACAGCACGCTTCGAATCAAGTCGATGGCCAATATCCATGAACTTCTCTATCAGACGAACAGTTTTTCGCAACTGGATTTTGGAAAGAGTATCAAGAATCTGACGGATACCATTTTAAAAACCATTGATAACGGCACGAATATAGATGTCTCTTACCAGCTCGATTCCATTCAGTTGACTATCAACCAGGCCGTTCCATGTTCACTCATTGTGAATGAGGTCATCACAAACTGTATGAAACACGCATTCCAAGGGTATGAATCCGGTAAAATATCGCTCGAACTTCGGGAATCCGGCCCGAAGGTGATTCTGAAAATTTCAGACAACGGAATCGGGATCCATGATGAAATTGAGCAATTGGACACCTCCTCACTGGGAGTTGAACTGATTCAAACACTTACAAAGCAGCTCAACGGAAACTTCTCTTACCGGCCTCACCCCGATCAGCCGGGCACCCTCTTTACACTCTCCTTCTCCCTGAAGTAATCTCCTCTGTTTACCAAAAATATCCGGTGCAGTATGAAACCTATTTCAGTACCGGTTCCATTCCTGCCAGTATTTTCATTGAAATGATGATTCCAGTGATGCAAGTTTACCCATAAATTTGCTTTACTCATTCAGAGAGGGCTTCCTAAGCCTGTTAAACATTCAGTTAAAACCCATCGACTTATGCCAAAATATATTATCGAAAGAAACGTCCCCGGTGTCGAAACTCTACAAGGCCGGGACCGCAAGGCTGCTGCCATGAAATCAATTCGAGCACTGCGGGATATTGGGCCTGAAATTCAGTGGATTCATTCATATATCAGCAATAACAAAACTCACTGTGTCTATGTGGCCGACAATGAAGAGCTCATTAAGGAGCATGCTGAACGCAGTGGGTTTCCTGCGAATAAAATAACCCGTGTGGAGTGGATCCTGGAGCCTGTATCGGCTGAAGATTGAGAATGTTAACAGGGTTCCGTAACGTTACACAACTTAATACGGCTCCAGCAGTTCAGCATATTCATCAGCCTGTTGATATAAACCACGCTTTTCATAGAGATCTACCAATTCAGACAGCACTCTGTTCTTCAAATCAAGTGGTGCACCAGGCCCCTGATCAGCTAACCTTTTCAGGGTTTCAGTGAAGATGGATTCTGCCTGTTCAAATTGTGAAAGTTGGACCAGTACAGATCCGTATTCAATCCGGGCATGGAGAAGACGCGGATGGTGGTCGTTCAGATGGTCCTGAAGCAGCAAGACTGTCTTGCGATAGAGCGGCTCTGCCCTTTCTAGAGACCCTGTTTTCACGTAGAGGTTTGCCAGGGCTTGCGTTACCGGCCTGTACAAAGGGCTTTCTTCATCCAAAGTTGACAGAAGATTGCTGTAAAGCTCTTCAGCCGAATCAACGTTTCCTTCGGAAAAATAGAAATCGGCAAGATTTTTCCGGCTGATTCCCGTATCGATGTGATCATCACCCAAAACAGACTCTCTGATCTGAAGTGCTTTTAAATAATGATCCAGGGCCGGTTCTGCTTCCCCAAGAGCCTGATAGATCCGTCCACTCAATTCATAGAGGTCTGCATACGCCGGATGGTCGTTGCTATACATCTGTCCCATCACACTGTCAGCCAGCTCAATCTTTTCAAAAGCAGCCGTATGGTTTCCGGAAAGGTAATAAGCCCGTCCCAGCCCTAAATAGCTCGCAATGACCTCTGAATGAACCTCCCCCCACAAATCAATCCTCATTTGCAATGCCTGTTGGTGCATGGAGGCAGATCGTTCATGATGCCCCTGCACAGCACTCATATCTGCTATGGCAAAAAGGCTGCCCGCATACTCTGCAGATTGATAGTCGGGCAGGTTTTTGTAAATCCTAAGTGCCTTTTGATAGAACTCATTTGACTCCCTGAACTTCCCCAAATGGTGCATGGCCGAAGCCAGGTTATAATAGGTATCTGCAAGGGTGTGTAATTCAGAATTTGCACTGCCTTCCCGTAACAGTCGTGCCTTTTCGAGAGCCGGGTATGCGTGCTGGTACTCTCCGAGCGAGTACCAAACCCTCCCAATCACGTCATACATCTGGGCCTGCACTTCCGGTTGATCATCCAGGCTTTCAGCCTGCAACAATCCTCGTTCCAGAATTGCAGCAGCGGTAACCGCACCTCCGTCTCCCTCAAACGGATCTCCGGCTTCGAACATGCCCATCAAGAACTCGACAACCTGTTCCGACTTGGCGGCCTCGGTCTCTGCACGTTCCAATGCAGCCCTGGTTTGAGCTGAATGCCAGGTAAGCGAAAAAAGGTAAACGATCAGTACAAGAAGGGTGATTGCCGCCGAGGCACTTTCTGCAGGATGTCTTTTTAAAAACTTTTTAAACCGGTAAAGTCCGGAATCGGCATGTGCCTGAACCGGTTTCCCATGAAGGTATCGCTGCAAATCTTCAGCCATCTGTCCGGCTGATCCATATCTTCGGGCAGGCTCTTTTCGTATGGCTTTTAAAAGAATCGCATTCAAGTCACCTTTCAGGTCACGCCTGAGCTTTGTCAGCTCTGTGCCCCGGTTTCTGCAAACCTGCTCAACTGCCTCCTTCCGTGAATCCTGACCGAGAATCGCTCCTGTAAAATGTGACGCCGGATCGGCCGGAGCGCGTTCACAAATGGTCCGTTCAATTTCGGACGGGGAGCTTCCCGTTAACTCATATGGCCTGAACCCTGAAAGCAGTTCATATAAAATCACTCCCAACTGATAGAGATCGGAAGAGGTTGTGATCATCTCTCCCCCGGCTTGTTCCGGGCTTGCATAAACGGGGGTGAGTGGCAGCAAACCTTCACGGGTGTGAATGTTATTATCCGGAATTTCAGATTCGTCTGTAATCTTGGCAATCCCAAAGTCGAGCAGTTTTACCGAACCTTCGGATGAGACCAAAATATTTGCCGGTTTTAAATCGCGATGGATCACCAGTTTTTGATGTGCGTATTGAACGGCATGACAGACATCCAAAAAGAGCTCAATTCGTTCTTGAAGGGTTAACCTTTTTTCATCACAGTATTCCGTTATCGGCATTCCGTTAATCAGCTCCATGACAAACCACGGCTGGCCAAACCGGGTAACCCCTGCATCCAGCAGCTGTGCAATGTGTTCATGACTGAGAGCGGCTAAAATCGTACGTTCCCGTTTGAACCGTGCGATTTGATCGGGTGCCGCAAACCTGTTCTTTAAAAATTTTAAGGCTACTTTTCTCTCAAACTCTCCGTCATCACGTTCAGCCAGGTAGACACTGCCCATTCCTCCATGCCCGACCTCTCCGATGACCCGGTATTTCCCTACCTTTTCCCCCTTCAGGCTTTCGCTGCTGGCTTCATAAACGACACTCTTTCTGTAAGAGTCGAGGGTTCGGTCAAGGATACTCTCTGAGGCATGCGCTTTCACCAGTGACAGAACCTCGCGGGCCAATGCCTCATCGCCCTCACACTGTGAACGGATAAAATCGAGGCGTTTCTCTTCCTCAAGCTCTATTGCCTGAATGAATATTTGCTCGGCCTTCTTCCACCGGTTATCCATCACATGATCCGTTCATTACAAAAATCCGATAATCTCAGCTTTCCAGTTCCCGGTTCAACCAGGCCCTGGCCACCTGCCAGTCGCGGCTTACCGTGGGCTCCGAAATGCCCAGTGCGCCGGCCGTCTCCTCTATTGTGAGGCCTCCAAAAAACCGGCACTCGACCACTTTCGCCTGCCTCTCGCTGATCGCTTCAAGTTTCTTCAGGGCATCATCCAAAGAAATAATTTCATCCAGATTGACCTCATTCCAGCCATGATGGGAAGAGAGGGTGATTCGCTGCTGCTTCCCTCCCCTTTTCTCAGCAGTTCTCTTGATGGCATAATTCACCAGTATATTTCTCATCACCTGTGAAGCCATTCCAAAAAAGTGATTCCGGTTTTGCCAGTCAATCTTATTGAAATCAGCCAGTTTAAGATACGCTTCATGTACCAGTGCCGTGGCGCTGTAGGTGTGATCCGGCCGCTCTCCCGACAGCCTCCTCTCTGCCATTTTATGCATCTCATGATAGACAAAGGGCATCACTTCATCAAGTGCGGTTCGGTCGCCAGACGAGTGTGCCTGAAGCAAAGAAGTAATGGTTTCTCTCTCCATAATACCTCCTTCTGTCCATGATTTTCAACATTCCGGCAAGGCTGCCCTACTGCCAGGATGCCGATGATAGGTTTAGGTTATTTTTTCTGCTCTATATAGCAGAGGGTGTTCGAGGCGTTGCGCCTCGAAACCATCAAAAAACTTAACACCTTTAGACGGTATGACCAAAACTATTTAATGGATTGGACAGATCGTCCAAATTACCTTACAAAAGGTTTCACAAATCTTTAATGAATAATAACAGACAGGAAAGAGTTATGCATTACCAACAAACTGACATCATCCCCCTTTTCACGATGTATCAGCTGCCGCACCCGATACTGATGATATTCACGGCAGTATTGCTGTTTACGCTTTCATGCGACACACATGGACAAACAACCCATGCCACATCCGAGTATGGGGTTGTCAATTTCACGACTACCTGTTCAGACGAAGCACAGGTGAGGTTTGAAAAAGGCCTGGCTCACCTTCATCATATGATGTACAGCCATGCCCGCTCCCATTTCCGGGAAGCGGCAGAGGCCGATGAGACGTGCGCCATGGCACACTGGGGCGTCGCAATGACTGCCTTTCAGCCCCTTTGGGCTCCCTCCAGCGATGAGGACCTGAAGCTTGGAAAGGAGTCGGCCGCAAAAGCCCTGTCCATAGGGTCAGATGATGCACGTGAAAATAACTTTATCCGGGCAGTCAATGCCTTCTTTGCCGATCCCGATCCGCCTGCAGCCGATCGGCCCGGCGACCACGAGAAAAGGGTCAGAAACTGGCTGGATGCACAAAGAGAGATCTATGACGAGAATCCTGATGATGTTGAAGCTGCGGCCTTTTATGCACTTTCCGAAATAGCCTATGCCATGACACAATTTTCACCTCACACAGAGAGAGATTTCACACGGGAGAGAAAAGCCGGAGGCCTGATGGACCAAATGCTTGATCAATACCCGGAACACCCCGGGCTGTTTCATTACCTGATACATGCCTACGACAGTCCCAGTCTGGCTCATCTTGCAGAAGAAGCTGCCCGGAAATATGACCAGCTGGCCCCGGATACGCCTCATGCCCTCCATATGCCGAGTCATATTTTTGTGAGGCTCGGGCTTTGGGAGGATACTGCCGACTGGAATGAGCGCTCTGCAGAAGCAGCCTTGCAGCATCCCTATAACGGACTCACATCACTGCACTACCCGCATGCACTCGACTACGTGATGTATGCCTATTTACAAATGGGGGAGTATGGACAAGCTTCCAATACACTGGAAAGAATCCTGGAGATCGAGGCTGCACAGCCCCATTTTGGCAGTGCCTATGGAATCGCAGCCCCCCAGGCCCGATACCTGATGGAACAGGGATTATGGGAAGACGCCGCCAACCTTGAAGCGAACCAGCCGGAAGCCGTTAACTGGGAAAATTTTCCGGCTGCATCCGCCCTCTTTCATTATGCCAGGGGGATCGGAGCCGCCCGTACCGGCGATGCGGAACAGGCCCGTGCAGAGAGTGAGCAGATCAAGAGGGCTGTTGAACGTTTGCGTGAAAGCGGCGACATCTACTGGTTAAACATGACCGAACCGCTTGCCATGGCTATCGATGCCTGGATCCTTTATGAACAGGGTGACAGCCGGGCTGCCCTTGAATTGATTGACCAGGCAGCCCGCCAGGAAGAGGCTATGGATAAACATCCCATTACACCGGGCGAAATCTATCCGGTACGAGAGCTCCAAGCTGAAATGCTCTTGCTCAATGGGCAATCAGAAGAAGCGCGGGTTGCGTATGAAAAATCACTCGAAAGAACCCCCAATCGGCTCAATGCAGTCAGGGGAGTTGAAGACGCACTTGCCCGGTATTAATCTCACTTGAGATGTCAACAGAAGAATTTCCCCGGAGGTTTTAAAACTGAAATCATCCGCTTCCAATGAGATGAATACCTCCGGGGATTCAACCATCATTCAGATCGACATGGCTGATATCAAAACAATTAAAAAAGCCTGGTTACGGAACAGAAAAGCCGTACAATTGCGGCCATCGGCCGGAATTGGCACAGCAGTAACCAGGATACGGGTAACCAATGGCACAACCTGTGAGGTCACCCACAAACACTGGAGCTTCAAGGTTGATATAGGGAAAAGTGAGGGAGGCAATGATGCGGGGCCCGGACCCGGAATCCTGGAGCGCGGGGCACTGGGCAGTTGCCTGGCCATTGCCTATAAACAACAGGCAGCCGTTCTTGGTGTACCTATCGATGATCTTGAAATTGAAGTGGAGTCAGATTTCGATGCACGCGGAATGTTTGGCATTGATGATCGTCCGCCAGGTTTCGGACAAATCCGGTATACCGTTCATATCTCATCTCCTGCAGAAGAAGGAATGATCAGAAACGTAATCGAAACGGCCGACCGCCACAGCCCGGTACTCGACGATTTCACCAGGGCGATTCCCGTAACACGAAAAATTCGAATCAACGAAAATGAATCCGATCCAGGTTGAGCTCAGACTGATACGCCCAACCAAAACAGTAAACCTGAATGAATTTTTATAACTTATGGAACCCAGACTTCAATTACGTGTGCAGAGATA
Organism: Rhodohalobacter sp.; assembly: GCA_050486245.1. GTDB lineage: Bacteria > Bacteroidota > Rhodothermia > Balneolales > Balneolaceae > Rhodohalobacter. Next base: position 633 of record JBJHCX010000040.1, on the reverse strand, counting down.
CGGCTGGGATAAAGCAGCCGGCTACTATGAACGGTCCTGGAAAGATCAGTTGAAACCGGCTCAAGACCGGCTCCTCGAAATGGCCGGCCTTCAGCCCGGCCAATCGGTACTCGAAACATCCTGCGGAACGGGACTGGTCACCCTTCGGATTGCTGAAAAAATAGCACCCGGCGGGTCTGTAATGGCTACCGACCTGTCAGAGTCCATGCTGACCATTGCCCGGCAGCGTTTTCATCAGAGCCGTCATAACCATGTGACGTTTCAGAGAATGGATGCTGAAAACCTGGAGTTTGAGGATCATCAGTTTGATGTTGCAATCTGTTGCCTGGGATTGATGTATTTTCCCACACCCCTGCATGCACTTCAGGAGATGTACCAGGTGATGAAACCCGGCAGCCGTGCGGTATTGGCTGTCTGGGGCGAACGGAAGCGGTGCGGATGGGCCGATATTTTTCCGATTGTCGACAAACGCGTGGCCAGCGATGTGTGTCCGATGTTCTTCCAGCAGGGAACCGGCAATTCATTGAATCTGACGATGCAAAATGCCGGATTTACAGCGATAGAGACCGACCGGTTTCAAACCATTCTTCACTATTCCAATCCTGAGGATGCGATTATGGCTGCTTTTTCCGG
>JBJHCX010000039.1:0-15642 GCA_050486245.1 Rhodohalobacter sp. | reverse complement strand
GGCAGCACCCATCCCGGCGGCGGCATCCCCCTGGTCATACAAAGCGCGTTCAATGTCCGAAAACTGGTTTTTGGCTGCGAAAAGCGCGCAGCAAAAGTGAAAAGGCAAAAGGCAGAAGGCAAAAGAGAATAATCAACAGAATCTGGATGCCGGAATGGAGATTGATATTTTTAACTGTAAGTGTCGTATTAAAAAATTTTTGCATTTTCGCTCCGCGGTTCTCCGCTTAGCTACGAATCACTTCTTCACTTCTCTACTTTTCACTTTTGTCTCAGTGCCAACAGTTTTACAGTTTACAGTGATCAGTGAAAAAAAGTCGAAAGACTTTACAGTGTACAGTTATCAGCGTCAACAGTATTGGCATGCCAGATTGGGATTTGGAATTTGGTGCTTGGAATTTCGTTATCACCAATTTCGTATACCATAAACCCTATACCGTACACCTTTGATAGAACCACAGATTGTTGAAGTGGGTTTGGCGGTGGTGCTAAGCTACTCAGCGAAACTCAGCGTAACCCTCTGCGAAACTCAGCGAGAAAAAAGGATTGTGGGTTCTCGCAGAGGTACGCAAAGATGCCGCAGAGTCACGCAGAGAAACCGCAGAACAGCAGAATGTCGAATATCGAACATCGAAGTTCATGCGGCTCAATAAAGCTCAAAATACTTCGTTGTAATGTAAGTACAATGTAATTATATTGGCATATCAATTCACACAACATTGAGGTTATGAAAACAAAATTAATTCGTATTGGGAATTCCCAGGGGGTTCGGATTCCAAAACCTCTGATTGAAGAGAGTGGATTAACCGATGAGATCGAGATGATTCTCCGGGATAATGAAATTGTTCTTCGCTCTGCTGAAACCGTTCGAAAAGATTGGGAAGCCTCTTTCGGGAAGATGGCTGAAGAGGGGGATGATGCCTTATTGGATCAGCAAGAGATCGAAAGTCCATCCGACTGGGACGAATCTGAGTGGACATGGTAGAACGAAAACCGGTTCGAAGGTTTGACGTTCATCTGATTTCTCTGGATCCGACGAAAGGATCTGAAATCAAAAAAACACGGCCCTGTGTCATCATTTCCCCCAATGAAATGAATAAGCACATCAGAACCGTTATTATCGCACCGATGACCTCCACAATCAAACCCTATCCAACGCGGGTCACGACGACATTTCAAGGAAAAAAGGGCCAAATCGTTATCGATCAAATTCGTACAGTAGATAAAAGCCGATTGGTCAAAAAGCTTGGCTCCATCAGCAGTTCAGCCGAAGAGAAAGTACTCAGTGTGCTGCAAGAGATGTTTTCTCCATAAATTTACCGTTCGGGAACGGAGAAGCCGGTAACAAGTCGCAAGACAATTCCCCCCTAAAAAGGGGCTCATCTTTTGTACGCGAAAGCGAGATTAAGGGGGGTGTCTAAAACATGTTGTTAAGCACAATTTTTCCTTGCAAACCGCAATAAAAATTGAACCGCAGAATGTCGAAGTTAATGTTCTCTATTACATGCATCTCCGTGTCTCCGTGGCAACCCGGAAAGTTGGCTGCTGGTAGATGGAAAATGGTAGATGGTGTTGATGCCTGAATGGTGCCAACAGTTTTTCTGCCCGGTTTGGAATTTGGAATTTGGTGCTTGAAATTTGCCTTCTGCCTTCTGCCTTCTGCCTTCTGCCTTCTGCCTTTTGCCTTCTGCCTTTTGCCTTTTGCCTTTTGCCTTCTGCCTTTTGCCTTTTGCCTTTTGCCTTCTGCCTTCTGCCTTCTGCCTTCTGCCTTTTGCCTTTTGCTCCCTCACTTCCGCGTCAGTTTGGCTACGGCTTCAATATGATAGGTCTGCGGAAACATATCGACCGGCTTGACCGATTCAACCGTATAGAACTCCTTCAGCTTTTCCAGGTCGCGGGCCATGGTTGAGGGGTTGCAGCTCACGTAGACGATGCGGTCGGTATCGACCGTGCAGAGCTGCTCCACCACATCGGGATGCATGCCCGATCGCGGGGGATCGGTGATGATGCAGTCCGGGCGCCCCACGTTGTTCATGAACGCATCGTTGAAGGTATCTTTCATATCGCCCAGCACGAAGTCGACATTCTCCACGCCGTTCTCTTCGGCATTGAACTTTGCATTTTCGATCGCCACGTCAACAATCTCGACACCGGTCACCCGTTCGGCCTTGTCGGCCATGTAGAGCGACAACGTGCCCACCCCGCAGTAGAGGTCAAACAGGTGTCCGCCACTCTCCAGTTCGGCATAGTCGCGAGCCACCGAGTAGAGCTTTTCGGCCTGACGCGTATTGGTCTGAAAGAAGGCATTGGCGTGGATCTTGAAGGAGTGGCTGCCGATGTGATCGGTAATGAAACCGGGACCGTGAAGCACCTTTTCGAACCGTCCCACAGCCGTTGGATTGGGCTGGTCGTTCACATTGTTGACAATCGTGGTGATTTCGGGGAACTCACCGAGCAGCGCATCCTTCAGCCGGCCGACGATCTCCGGATCGTCCCGGAAGGTGACCAGGTTCACCATCAGGTCGTCCGTAAAGTGGCTGTTGCGGATCACCAGGTGACGGATAAAGCCCTCTTTTTTAAAGGTGTCGAAAGCAGGAATGCCGTGTTCGATGCAGTAGCCGCGCACAAAGTCGAGCAGCCGGAAGGAGACCGGGTGTTGCAGGTGACACTCTTTCAGATCCAGAATCTTGTCGAACCGTCCCGGAGCGTGGAGTCCGGCGGCAAATCCGCTGTCGTCTACATACTCATCACTTCGAATCTCCGCTTCGGTCAGCCACCGTCGGGTGGCGAAGCTGTACTCCATCTTGTTGCGGTAGTAAAAGGCGTCGTCGCACCCCAGGATGGGCCGGACGATATCGGGATCGAGTCCGGCGATCCGCTCCATATGGTCGCGCACATGCTGCTCCTTGTTTTTAAGCTGCTCGGGGTAGGGAAGGTGCTGCCAGGTACATCCGCCGCAGACATTGGCGTGTCGGCACTTGGGATCAATGCGATCGGGCGAGGGCTCCAGGATCTCCAGCAGTTTCGCCTCGCGATACCGTTTCTTCTTCTTGACAATGCGGGCCCTCACCCTGTCCCCCGGAGCGGTAGCCGGCACAAAAACGGCGATGCCGTCATGCTTGCCAACCCCTTTTCCTTTAAACGCGGTCGATTCAATGATCAATTCTATTTCAGATCCTTTCTTTAATGACATGTGATTGCGGTGTACGGTTTACGGTGTACGGTGTACGGTTTAGGGGGTACGGTTTACGGTGTACGGTTTATGGTGTCAGGATGATAAAGTGGCAAATTTCAATTTTCTAACTGGTATGAAAAATCTGTTGGCACTGTTGACACTGATCACTGTTCACTGTTCACTGTTTGGTGTAACTGAACTTCGTTATTCGCTAATCGATATTCTGCGGTTACCACAAGGTTCCGCACCTACGGCGCGGATAGGGGTTTGAGCAGCAATGAAATTGAGGTTTGTGACATTTCTTTTCTACAAATATACTGCTCCTCTGGAGCAGGAGATCGAGGTTTCAATGCTCTCCTTCAAAAGGAGGGGAGATCTTGCGGTCTGCAACCACTTTCTCGGTTTTTCTGTTTGTGCAAGGCGAAATTGCGCTTAACAACATGTTTTAGACACCCCCCCTCAGTCCCCCCTTGTTAGGGGGGGGGAATTGCCCTGAGCCCTGCAACCACTTTCTCGGTTTATCGGTTGTTCTGTTTATCGGTTTCTCGGTTTACACCCTCACATTAGCCACCAGGGGCATCTTCCGGATCTGGCTTGAGGGTGTAATACGGTTCAACCTGGGTGATGAAGGCGGTTTTGGCGTCGGTGACGTCGCGGAGCCTGGAAAGGGCACGGTCCAGCTGATGGATCACGCGCGTGCTGGAGGCCTCCAGGAATTTTACCGCGGTCTGGGGATTCCGTTTCTTGAGGGTCTCAAAATCGGATTCAAAGAACCCCAGTACGGTGCAGTCGGTCACGCACTTGGCCGAGGCGATCCGCCGGCTCTCGATCCCGAAGGTGATCACGCCAATCTCTTTGGGCGCTTCCACGATCGCATAGTAGGGATCGGGGTCGGACGTCGGGTTGGACGTGTTTTCGGAGACCTGCAGCTCGATCGTCCCCTCCTCGATAAAGTACATCCCCGTGCCCGGGTCATTCTGGTAGTAGATATACTCACCGCTCTTGTAGGTGCGCTTGTGGCAGAGCTGCAGCAGCTCATACCGCTCGTTGAAGGATAGATTTTTAAGCAGCTCCGACTTCAGGGCGATATTGCTCTGCTTCTTCAGCTGCTGTAATTTGGTCGTTTTCTTCCCAAACATGTTCGTTCCGTTGGTTAAAATGAGTGGCCGATGCCAAAACTGAAATAGGCCTGGCGGTTGTTGAACCAGCCCAGTTCAAGATCATGTGCCCGAAAGGTAAAGTCAAACCGCGCGACAACAAAATCCCAGTCGAGCCGTAACCCGATTCCCGTGCCCACGGCGATCTGATTGTAAAACTCGTCAAAACGGAATCGTCCTTCGCTCAGCAGGTCGGTATCCTCTTCGTCGATAAACCGGTTTCCGGGACCGTACCAGACATTGCCCGCATCGGTATGCCAGGCGATGTACCAGTCGGCATTCAAAAACCCTTTCATGAACGTCTGCCGCAGTTCGGTAAAGGCGGCCAGCTTCACCTCGCCGCCGGGAATGGTCACCTCATCGGGTGCGATGCCGCCCGGGCCCAGCCTGAACGGCGCCCATCCGCGAATGTCATTACTTCCGCCGGCAAAGAAACGACGGTTCAGCGGAATCGACTCGCTCTCTCCAATCGTATGCGCATACCCGCCGAATAGCCGGAAGGCGGCTACCGCGTCGGGCGACAAGCTGAAATATCGCCTGTAGTCGGCCGAGAGCTTCACGAACCGGCTGTAGGCCAAAGCGTTCGAGGAGATCCCGAGGGGAGAGGGCAGGGTGCCCTCGATCTCGCCCGGCGTGATCAGGTAGCGGTCCAACAGATAGGGCACATTGCCCGCAACCGCAACCGAATACTCGCTGAAATAGCCAAAATTGCGCTTGATCAGGTTGGTGTTCTGCGCGCGAAGGGTGTAACGGAGAACGGATGAGAACTGCGGACGAAAATCCTCCTCGATCCGAAGCAGCTCGAGCGATCCCTCGCCAAACTCGTTGATCAGGTTCTGGCGGAACTGGGCAGAGGGATCGGTGTCGACCACATCCAGTTCGATGATGTCGACCAGGCTCACAAACCGCTGCGAATGGCGCAGTTCGTAACGCAGGTTGAACCGCACATCCGAGTTGATATCAAAAAAGAGCTGGTTGCTCTGGCTGTAGCTGAGCGAGTAACGGGTACGGGCCGTTTCGATCCAGTCGACATCCGACAGGAACGTAAACGGGAAGTTGAGGCGCGGAACCGAATACTCGGCGCGGACCTCGTAACTCTGAAAGATCGTTGAGCCCGAGGTGATCCGCTCGCCATCCTCATCACGCGGAGCGATTTCGTTGAGCGTATTGGAAGTGACAAATTCGAGGTTGGTGTTGAGTCCGAGAGTCAGGTTTTCGGCTCGACCGCGCAGGTTATTGTTGTTGTAGTTCACCCCGAAACCGGTACCGAACCCGTAGCGCCGCATGCCAAACAGCTCGGCACGGATCGAGTGCTTGGGCAGGGTCTGCATCTCAAAAAAGACCGGGATATGGTCGAGCGAGTAGTCGGGCAGGGAGCTGTCTTCGCTCAGGCCAAATCGTCCCATCGTCACCATCCCCAGGTTCTGGAACGAGTTGATGGTACGCAGGTAGGCCGATTGGTTGAAGGTGTCGCCCGGACGAAACTGGAGCTGTTCGGGCATCAGGCTGAAGCGCGTTTGCGAGGTGGAGTGCTTGTCGATGTGGATCTGAAACCCCGGCTCGGTAAAGCGGTCGTTGTCGATCGTCTCAGACTCGTCAAACTCACCGGATGTCTGCGGACCCGACAGTTTGATGTGGACATCCCCAAAGGTGTAGAAGCGTCCGGGACGGATCGTATAGAGCACATCAAGGGTATAGGGATCCTCCTCATCGGGCTTGACCAGGGCGCGGACCGAGTCGCGCTGCGCCGCGGCATACCCGTGGTTCTTCAGGAAGTCGATGATTCGCGACTGCTCCTGGCGCAGTTTCTGCGCGTTGTAGCGCTCGCTCACCTGAAACGTTGAGTCATTTTCAGCATCGCCGGCAAAGAGGCTTTCGTCATAAAAATCTTCAAAAAGTTCCTCATCCTCAAAGTCAGGGAGTCCGGTGTAGGCAACCGACCGGATAGAGGAGGGGTTGCCCTCGGAGATGATAAACGAGACTTCAAAGCGGTTTGGGCGGAACTCGATGACGGTGGTGTCGACATCCACGTCAAAAAAGCCCAGGTTTTCGTAGTAGATCTTGATTCGGTCGATATCGTTGGCCACGGTTTCGCGGTTGAGAAGCGCGGGCGATTCGCCGACCCCGACCAGCTGGTGGATATAGTACCAGGGGGTGAAGCGGGGGATACCGAGGAATTCGCGGTTATTTCGGGTTCGGACCAGCCGTGAGAGGGCGCGGTTGCTGACCGCGTGGTTGCCGGTAAACCGGACCATCCGCACAACCTTGTCGTGATCCAGCTCCTCCTGGTCGGTCATCTGCTCTGCAGCCTGCGCGTTGATCCCCTGCTGATCGGTTTGAGCAGAGACATCGGCGAAAAAGAGAGTCAGTAAAAACAAAAATAAAGACGGCAAATAGAGATGTCGCACGCGGCTGTCGGGGTGGTTTAGGTCTGAGATTACAACAATCTATATAAAATACGAGATTTTCACGGAAAACGTATAGAGCAAAAGGCCCCGAATGCTCGGGACTGCGAAAAGCACGCAGCAAAAGGCAAAAAGTTCGCAGGGTACAAATTTCAGGACAATTCCCCCCTAAAAAGGGGGGACTGAGGGGGGTGTCTAAAACATGTTGTTAAGCACAATTTTGCCCTACGGGAACAGAGAAACAGAGAAACCGAACAACCGATAAACTGACAAATTGTGTTTGGCGGTGTTGCTAAGCTACTCAGCGAAACTCTGCGTAACCCTCTGCGAAACGCTGCGAGAAGAAAGGATTGTTGGTTCTCGCAGAGGTACGCAAAGATGCCGCAGAGTCACGCAGAACCGAACAACCAGAAAGTGGTTACAGGTCGCAGAATATCGAATATCGATTAGCGAATGTCGAAGTTCAGTTACACGATTCCGTAAATCAAAAAACCTCCAGAATTTCGAAAACCCTGGAGGTTTGGAATTTGGTTTGGAAAGCAGAGGCGATGCAGATGCCGGGAAGGGGGTTATTTTACTACATTTACAGCAGGTTCAACATTTTTTGAACCACCCAACCTATAAAATACTACGGTCGGCAAGCCCTCAGTCCCCTCCTTGGAAAGGAGGGGAGGCTTTTTCGCTTCGCGGTTCTCCGCTTCGCTACGAATCACTTTTGCCTTTTGCCTTCTGCCTTTTGCCCACTCCTAAACGTCATCATAATCAAAGCCTTCATCCTCTTCGCCGTGGAAAAAGTCCTCTTTGCGGATGTAATCGGGCCAGATATCTTCAATGCCTTCGTAAATGGTCTCTTCTCCCTCTTCGATCTCATCGAGTTCGTACAAATTGTCGATCGCCTGTTGCGGCAGGCCGTTACGCTCAGCCCATTCGATCAGCTCTTCTCTTGTAGCAGGAAAGGGGGCGTCATCTAAAGCTGCAGCTAATTCAACTGTCCAAATCATAGTCTGTTGGTTTCCTAAAAAAGTTTATCTGTTTACTTGTTACCTATTTCGAATTCTATAAAGCGTTTCCTGAGGAGAAATGCAAATTAATTTTCTGTTCTAACGTGAATTGAACATGAAGAAATCTCCTTTTTTCCGTCCATCCGTATTGGTTTAAACCCATTGCGGGCAATTTCGTTTCATCGGTGATTACAGCGTGGCGGAGTGGTGTGCGTGCGGGATGGAGACGGAACCCGCTGATCGCCGCCGTTCAGCCGTGCCGTGTAACCGGTGCCCCTAATCCGTTTTCATCTTCATCAGCTCCTTCAGCGGTCCCAGCTGCTTCAGCTGATCAATTTGCACGTTGGTCAGCGGTTTTTCGATGTAGTCAATTACCTGCGTGTACTCTTTGGATTTCTGGATATCCGATGCATCCACCGAAGAGGAGACCATCACCACATAGACCCCGTCGGCGTAGTCGCGTTCCTGAAGCTGATCCAGAAACTCCCATCCGTTCATGACCGGCATATTGATATCGAGCAGAACCAGGAACCTGCTATCAGAGCCATTCACATGCTCATCAATATAGTCCAGGGCTTCCCTGCCGTTGTGTTTGGAAACCAGGTTGTTCAGCACACCGGCCCGTTTCAGGTGCATGGTGTGGAGGGTAACGATCAGATAATCATCATCGACAATAAGGATGTCCAATTGTGACATAGTAGCGTGGATGCTGTTAAAAGTGTTTTATTGAGTGGCCATGTTCGCCAGCTGAAATTCCCCGTACCTTAATATTTTGCCAGGAAGTCGACTGCGGAACATACCTAAAGTTCGATGTACCGTGCAACTACATATTCATCTGGTCGGTCTTTTGTGTGATATCGCGGATAATTTGATCCAGCTCATTGGCTGAGGATCGGATGTTGTCGAGAATCTCTTCACGGGTGAGGTCGATCTCGACGGCGCTTCCCGCTTCAATGGTTTCAAGGATATGGACCAGCGACATCAGCCGGGCCAGGGGTGCGCGCACTTCGTGCGATTGCGCCCAGGCGATATTGCGCAGCTGCTTATTCTGTTTGCGGATGTTGTTCATCAATTGCCGGTTCTGCGTGATATCCAGAACGGACCCGACCACCCGCTGGGCCTTGCCTTCCCGGTCGCGGATCACATACCCCCGGTCGGTGACATGGGCGATCTCGTCATTGGCTTTGATAAAACGGTACTCCTCCCTCCAGAAATCCTCCTCGGGATCATTGAGGGTTTCCCTCAGAGAGGTGATGACCCGTTCGCGATCATCCGCATGAATATGTTCGAGCCAGAAATCCTGAACCGATGTCATCTCATCGGTGTTATACCCAAAAAGAGTGAAATACCCCTGGCTCCGGACCACAACATCAGACGAGACATCCCAGTCCCAGATCATCTCGTTGGTCGCTTTCATAGCGATCTGGAACCGCTCATTACTGATTCTGACCTCCTCCTCTTTCTCTTTGAGGTCGGTGATGTCCTGAATGGCTCCTTCCAGCAAGATCGGTTCACCCTGCTCGTTTCGCTTCAGGTTGGATCGTTCGAGGATCCATTTCACCTCTCCATCGGGCGTGATAATGCGGTGTTCGAACGAGCGAAAATCATTCGGGGCAAATTTTTCAATAAAATTTCCTTCAATCAGGTGTCGGTCGTCCGGATGGTAGAGTTCAACGATATTCTGGTGCACGGTTTCAAACGTCTCCGGATCCACATTGTAGATCTCGTAGACCTCATCCGACCAGGTGCTCCTGCCCGCCTTCAGGCCTGCCTTCAGGTCAAGTGACCAATGGCCGATATTTGCGATCTTCTGGGTGGTCTGCAGCCTGGAATAGGCTTTTTGAAGATCCATTTCAGCCCGCTTGCGCTCCGTGATATCGATGGCAACGGAGTAGAAGAGGTCCTCCTGGGTGCGCTGGGTGGTGGTCCAGGAGAGCCAAACCTCATGGCCCTCTTTGTGGATATAGCGGTTCTGAAAATCCTGGACCGTCTTACCCTCCATAATATTGGAAAATGCGGCATTTGTACGCTCCAGGTCATCGGGATGAATAAAAGTAAAAAGCGGTTTGGACAAGAGCTCCTCTTCCGTGTATCCGAGTAGTCTGCTGAAGGCCGGATTGATCTTTTTGAAGTAGCCGTCGTTGCCGGTGACACAGAGCAGGACCGGAGAGATGTTGAAAAACTGATTCAGTTCAAAATCGAGCTTTCGTCGGGCAATTTCAGCACCCAGCTGCTCGCTAACCGTTTCAAGGACCGTCTCCAGGTGCGACAGATCCTTTCGTTCTTTTCGGGTCAGGAAGATGAGGGCCGTGATCATCTTGCCATCATTGAAGATCGGAATTCCGAAACCGGTGGTGAGACCGGTACTCCCGGCGGCTTCATGCCGGATGAAATCGGGCAGCTCAGGAAGGTTGTCCCAGATGAGCAGCCGGTTTTGAGCCAGCACCTTGCCGGGGAGGCCTTCATCCTTGTCAAAATGGGTGACCTGGCTGCAGAGCCGGGCAAACTCTTCACCATGGGAGCCATTTGTATAAGAAGCCAGTTTTTTCAGGTGAGTCTCATCGATCGAGGTGATCCAGGCCTCTGCGTGATCGATCTCCGCCCACACTGAAATCACCCTCAGAATGCCTTGCAGTCCGTCGGTAAACTGTTCAGCCTTGCCAAACTCCTTTCGGATATTGGACATCAGGTTTTTCTGAATTTCGGCGAGTGTGCGGTCGGTGACATCCAGGATGACACCGTCAATATAGATCAGCTCATCCCGGCTGTTGTAGATTCCCCGGCCATACTCCTCAACGTGAATGATGCGGCCATCGCGGTCAATCATTCTGTATTGAAGGCTGTAGGGTTTCTTTTGCTTGACGGTGGGCAGTAGTTCATACGGTTTTTCCCGGTCGTCCGGATGAATAACATCGACGATCGACCGTTTCCGGTTGTTGATAAAATCACCGGCCGGGTAGCCGCACAGCTCCTCAATGCCCGGGCTGATAAAGGTCATGGTCCACTGCTTGTCTGGCAGGCACCGGAAGGGGATGCCGGGCATATTTCGGATCACTGATTCCAGGCGTGTCCGGCTCTCCTGAAGCTCCAGGTGCTCGTTACGCCGTTCGATGGCGTGTGAGAGGTTCACGGCGATGGTTCGGAGAAACCGGATCTCCTGTGCGCTCCATTCACGGTAGGTGGTGCAGTCGTCAAATCCCACAAAACCGTAAAATTTGGATTGAACGAAGAGCGGTACCAGGAGCAGGGAGCGTATATTTTGAGTGGACAGAATCTCCTTCATCAGGCCATCGTTGAGTTCCCGCACATCCTGAGAGAGATGTGTATTCTCTTTCAATGGTGCGAACAGCTCATGAAAATGGTCGACCGGAATATTCTGAAGGTCGGAATTCTCCTGCTGCGGTTCGATCTCGTCGGCCGACCACTCCAGCTGCTGGCTGCAGAGGAGCCTGCCCGATTCGGGATGATGGTGGGTGGAAAAATAGTAGACACGGTCGGCGTTCACGGTTTGTCCGGCAAATTTAAAAATATCGTAGAGTTCATCGTGCCAGTCGGAGGCTGCAAAAAGTTTGGTTACGATATCATTTGAAACCTGAAGAAGCCGGTTCTGGTACTCAATATGCCGGTCGGAATCCTTCTCTCTGAGGATATAATCGGTCACATCCTCAAAGGTTTGCAGGATGGCCGTTTGACCGCTCTCGTCAGTGTAACGGGAGTTTAATACATTAAAATATTGAGTCCGTTCATTGGATTGATTGTCGCCGGAGAGGAACAGGCAGGGATAAATTTTTCCGGCAGATTCACCCTGTTTCCGGTTTGACAGGGCGTCGGCGACATTATTATGAATCTCCTGGATATACGTTGGCAGGCTTTGGAGGAGGAATGTGTGGTATGATAATGGAGATCCGGGTTTAGGGGTATCGGAATCCTTATGGTTAAAAGCCGAACGGAAAGCACGATTCATATCTGTAATTACGGGACCCTTCTCCGAATTTTGAATCAGGAGTGCAGGCTGTGGCAGGTTATAAAACATGGATCTGTGCATAACTAACGTTTAGACGTGAGCGTCTAAAGAAATTTAATAATAAGACAGCAGAGTCTTTAAAAAGGATTATGAATATATGCAACGGATAATTATTAGATAATTTTAATCATAATAGGGCGAATAATTTGTAAAAACATGGGGGAAAACCTTAGAAAACTTTAGGTGTAAAGTCGTAGGGATTTTCAGTGAACAGTGAAAAAAGGCAAAAGGCAGAAGGCCCCGAATTCTCGGGCCTGCCGACCGAAGATATCTCACAGATGGGCCTGCCGACCGTAGTATTTAATAGGTGGGCCTGCCGACCGTAGCTTATGTGTAGGTGGGACTGCGCAAAAAACGCGCAGCAAAAGGCAAAAGTGGATAAGGTGTACGGTATACGGCTTAAGGTTTACGCGTCTTCAAGGATAAACAGAGGGAGAAATGTTGAGAGGGAGAAGCAACAAATTCCAAACCGGCCTGAAAAAAACTGTTGGCACTGCGGGCACTGTTCACTGTTCTCTGTAAAGCCCTGTACCCACTTTCTCGGTTCTTCGGTTTCTCTGATTCTCGGTTACCGAAGGGCAAAATTGTGCTTAACAACATGTTTTAGACACCCCCCTTAATCTCGCTTTCGCGTACAAAAGATGAGCCCCTTGTTAGTGGGGAATTGCCCTGAGCACCCTTTTTGCCTTTTGCCGGTTGCCTTCTTCCACTGTTGCCACTGATCACTGTTCACTGGAATAACTGTTGGCACTGTTCACTGAAAACCCTACACCGTAAACCCTACACCGTAAAACTTTACAAACATTAGAAGTATCTAACAATCTCTTGCTTTATTCATTAAAGAGGCGTAGCCTTGTTGTGTGTTGAACAATATGAGCCTTAAAAGGCGTCCAGCAGGGTAGGCTGCAGTCATTGCAGAGATTAATTTGTAACAAACCGACAGACAGAGACTCTTTCTACTAAAGAATTTTTAATAACAGTCCGGCCTTCGCTATCCTGTATGTGTTCGCGGGCCGCAAACAAACCGGATGAGGTCAACAATCAATGGGACAACAACAACTACTACTGGTTATACTGGTGACGATCGTTGTGGGTATCGCTACAGTCGTGGCGATTAATACATTTGGAGCTGCCGCAGACAGTGCGAACCTGGATGCGGTTAGGCAGGACATTGTTGCTATGGGAGCTGCATCTCAAGCATATTATAACAGACCCAGAATGTTGGGCGGTGGAAGTAGAGCATTCAATGGTATTACAATGCATCATTTAGCATTTTCTGGAATAATTATTGAAGATAATCTTGGTGTAAATGATAATGGAACTTACGAAATTACAAATGCAGAAGGTGAAAATTTAAGAATTACTGCATATGCAGCTAGTGAGGAAGGTTATGATAGAAATAATGGTCCAGCTACATTTAACGCAGATATTACTTCGGATGATGTAGTTATAACTGCAGTATCGGAAGATTAGTTTTGTTCTGTAATATTATAAAAATCACATTTGACAGAAGTAACTTTAAAAAAGATTAACTGTGAAACTGTTTGGAACTGTTCATATTACGGACAGTGACGATTGACAGCCTGATGAGAAATGAAACTAATTTTTGTTTTTTTGTAACAAACCGGAAAGTTTGTACTCTTTATCTACAGAACCATCCGACAGTACAGATCGGGTCATTAAAAATTAAACAACTTTAGTATTAACAGACGTTTTACTTAACCAAAAACCAACAAGGTAACTTACTATGGGTCAACAACAACTCTTACTCGTCATTCTCGTAACAATCATCGTGGGTATCGCGACGGTTGTGGCTATTAACACCTTCGGCGCTGCTGCCGACTCTGCAAACCTGGATGCCGTTCGTCAGGACGTCGCTCAAATTGCAGCTGCGGCACAGGGTTACTTTATGAAGCCAACCATGCTTGGTGGTGGTGGAAGAAGTTTTGCAGGTATTACTTTTGAAGATATAGCATTTGCCGCTAGTAATGTTGATGGTGCTGTTGCATGTAATGAAAATGGTAAATATGTAATTTCAGAAGCTGATGAAAATGACTTCTTAATTACTGCACACCCATCTAGTGCTACTACTGGTGTATGTGAAGATGGTTCAATGCCAGGAGATGCTTCTGAAAATGTAGGAACTGCACGTGTTAGACCAAATGATGCAGATCCAGTGACATTTAGTTCATAATTGTAATGATTATTAAAAAAACCTCTCAGTTTTTACTGGGAGGTTTTTTTTTGTCTATGAAAAACCTTTCTCTTGCTCTTATCTCCATTTATTTGATATTGGCGGCATACATCAGTTTGCCGGATCATAACTTGTATGATAGCAAGCGTATTATTCAGATGGGAATTTTTACATCTATTGGTTTAACTCTATTACTGTATAGATTACGGTCAAATGATCAACCATTGAGAGGTCTCAAAAAGATTTGGTCTGACAAGAGAGTATTAGCAGCAGGTCTGACATTACTGTTTTTTGGGATTTTTTCAAGCTTTTATAGCAACTATCCAGCTTATGCCTTTCTGGAGCTTACTTTTCTGTTACTGATTATATGTACAGTTATTATTATCAGTCCATCTTTTCTGCGTGAACATCATTTTTTGGGCAGAATAATTTTTTTTACTGCCATAGCTTATTCCTGGCTCTATGTCATAATTTTTATAGGAAACTATATCTCATCTTTTTACGATCCTATGATGCTTTTATGGCCAGATAAATATGATTTTAATGTCGTATATAACGGAGTGGAGTTTCAAGCAAAAGAGATACTCTATTTTGTCCACAGGCGATTTTTCAACCATACTCAAACCTGGACCTTGCCCATTTTAATTGGGTTTTTATGTATACAAAAACGAAATACTGATACTCAAGCTATTTCAATTGTCACATTCCTTCTGCTTTCATTCTGGTGGATGTTGATCATAGCTTCTGGCGGACGTGGTTCTACCGTAGCTTTAATTGCTTCATTAGGTATAATTTTAATCATTTGGAGATCTCCGGTTGTTCAATTTGTAAAGATGAGCTTTGCTACACTTCTCAGTGGCGGAATTCTTTATTTATTACTTTATAAAGTAATTCCTGCTGAACCGGGCAGTGATCCAATTATGAGAACAACCGATAGCGGCCGTTTTTCAATGTGGGAGAGAGCCATGAATCAATGGCTGGAGAGTCCGGTTCTTGGAACCGGTCCAATGCATTATGCTGAATTGAGCAATTCTCCATATTTTGCACATCCTCACAATTTTTATGTTCAATTCTTGAGTGAATGGGGCATTGTAGCATTTATTGCTTTCGTTTTACTTATTACAATGGGTCTGCTGTTTATTAAGAACCATTTTCAGCATGTAAAGGATCAGTCTACCAATCAGACGGTTTATGTAGCATTCAGTTGGTCATTACTGGC
This sequence comes from Rhodohalobacter sp., assembly GCA_050486245.1. Taxonomy (GTDB): domain Bacteria; phylum Bacteroidota; class Rhodothermia; order Balneolales; family Balneolaceae; genus Rhodohalobacter. Next base: position 468 of record JBJHCX010000039.1, on the reverse strand, counting down.
TGCATTGGTTCACTCATTTTTCAGCGGTGTCATGCATACACCCATGAGTCAAATGTGGCTTATTTTGATTTTAGCCTGGTTTACAGGTTTTAAAATGAGAAGTTTACCGAATAACAGGAGTAAACATCACATTCCTGCATACATTTATATATCGGCATTGGTCATAGTACTTGCTCTTGTGTGGAATGATCTATTTTCACTTCAAGAATTATATCAATCATATGTCGAAAAATATCCGGATGCTCAGTCATTTCCGCGTTTTTGGGGGCAAGGATTATTTCCATTAGAATAATTATTTCATTAACCCTCCCTAACCTATTATAAACCCTTCTAACAAAACAGCATCGCATTATCCCCCTATGTAGATTCAGGTAAAAGATGTACGCTTTTACTGTAACCAACCATCAAGGTGATCTGCAATGGGACAACAACAACTTCTTCTCGTCATTCTGGTAACCATCATCGTCG
>JBJHCX010000038.1:0-15742 GCA_050486245.1 Rhodohalobacter sp. | reverse complement strand
ATACTCTATATAGGTTCGGTCGTTCAGGGTTAGCTTGCGGATCAGCTTTTCCAGCTCCTCATTGTAGGAATCGTCTGCAAACAGGTCCTGGATCAGTCCGCTTTGGCGGGCAGTCTGCGCATCGATCACTTTTTGAGAGGCCAGCCAGTAGTCGGCCTGTTCACGGCCAACGGCTTTGCTGAGGCGGGTGAGTCCGCCCCAGCCGGGTGGCAGATAGAATTTGCCCTGGGTAAATCCGAACCGGGCCGACCTGCATGCGATGCGAAAATCAAAGCTGAGCATGGTTTCCCAGCCGCCGCCGTAGGCGTGGCCGTTAACCGCAGCCAGGGTCCAGCATTTCAGGTTTTCGATACGATTGAGGATGGAGAGCATTCTTTTTGACATATCGCGCGCGCCTTCAGCGCTTTCAATTTGATGAAATTCGCGCAGGTCGCCGCCCGAGATAAAGCGGTTTTCCGTTCCGGTTAATATGAAAAGGCGTAGTTCGGGGTCGTTTTCAGCATCCTGCAGGGCAGCCTCCAGTTTCTCCATGACCTCAAAATTGATGGCATTCATGGCCCGGGGGCGATCGATGGCGATCTTCAATACATGCTCACTCTTCTCAATGCGTACAGCCATCAGGAGCTCAGTTCTTCGTCGCCGGAAAGGGGCGGTTTAACGGAACTCATCAGCCAGTTGAGATACTCTTCATTGCCCTCCTGTTCGGCCATGTTGAAACTGATCACGCAGGGAACCTCATAAGAGTGGAGCTCTTTGACCTTGCGGGTGATACGCGCCACATTGCTGTAGGTGGTCTTGGCAATCAGAATAGTTTCACTGTCGGATACGATGTCGCCTTTCCAGCGATACACCGACTCCATTCCGTCGATGATGTTGACACAGGCGGCCAGCTCCTCTTTGACCAGGGCTTCACCGATCTTTCGGGCCTCCTCTTTTCCGGAAGTGGTGATGTATACAAGGCGAAGATTTCTAAACATGGCAGTTCCTAAAATTAAGTTTGCTGAAAACTACAAAAAAAGGATAAAAATCATTGGGCATTGAAGGGAATTTAGATGTCAGAATGTGGTTGAAAACCCAACAAAAAAACCTTAACTTATTAGGCTCTGATTCTCGGGTGAGAATCGGGTAGTTGCGAGAGTGGCGGAATTGGTAGACGCGCTAGATTTAGGATCTAGTACCTTAACCGGTGTGGGGGTTCAAGTCCCCCCTCTCGTACTTCCAATCTTACATAATACCCAAAATTAAAATAGAATAACGTGGACATTTCTGTTCAGGATCTCACATCAGTCGATAAGGAGATCATTATCAAGGCAACGAGAGAAGATCTCTCTTCAAAGTTTGACAAAGCATACAAGAAATATCAAAAACAGATCCAGATGCCGGGATTCAGGCCGGGCCATGTGCCCTTAGGGCTGGTCAAAAAGCGTTTTGGCAAAGAGATCGAGCTGGAGGAGATCAATTCATACGTACAGGAAGTGTACGAAAAGGAGATCGTGCCTGAGTATGAGCCGGTTGGTGAGACCAAAATGCTCGATATGAGCTGGGAAGACGATGAGCTGGAGGTAAAGTTCCAGGTGGGCTTTAAGCCGGAATTTGAACTGACCGACCTTGAGAAGGTCAGCGTAGATAAAATGGTTCACGATGTGACCGATGAAGAGGTGGAAGAGGAGATTGAACGCACTCTCGACCGTCAGGGCAACTGGAAGGAGACTGATGGCGAAATCACCGAGGAGTGTCGTGTTACGGTAGATGCCGTTTCTCTCGATGAGGATGGAAATCCGATTGAAGGAGAGGTTGATGAAGACCAGAAGATCGACCTGCGCCAGGAGGGTGCCAGGGAGTTTCGTGACAAACTAATCGGTAAAAAGAGCGGCGATGTCGTAAAGATGGAGCTGGGTGAAGGAGATGAGGCCGATCGCTTTCAAATGAATGTGAAAAGTGTTGAGGTGATGGAAAAAGCTGAATTGACCGATGAGTTTGCCAAAGAGCAATCGAACGGCGAGGCTAAAAACATCGATGAGTTCAAGAGCTTTATCAAAAGCAAAATGCAAGACTATTACGATCAGTCTGCCAAGGATATGTTCCGTCAGGATGTGATCGATGCACTGACAGGGGCTCATGAGTTTGAGATCCCCGAAGTGATGCAGGAACAGATCCTCGATTCATATGTTGAGTACGCCAAGCAGCAGTCTGGCGGACAGCTTCCCCCCGACTTTAACTTCGATGAGTACCGTGACAATATGAAGGAGCAGGCGGTTCGTGAAGGAAAATGGGCTTTTATCAGTGAAAAACTGCAGTCCAAATTTGATGACATCGAGATCAAGCCAGAAGATATCGATGATTTTATCGGAGTAGAAGCCGCCAAATATGGCATGGCCCCCGATCAGCTGAAAGGGTACTATGCACAGAACCCTAACCAGTTAGAAAGCCTGCGAACCAGCATTCGAGAAAACAAAGTTTTTGATAAATTGAATGATGTGGTTACTATAAATGAACTCTCTAAAGATGATTTTCGTAAGAAGAGAGAGGAGAAGCAGGAAAAAGAGGACCAGAAATAAACGTTTAAGACAGCAGAGGTAAATCCATGAATACGAAGCAGCCTTTATACGAACTTCCGGATATGAACAGCATTGAACGAATTCAGAACAATCTGATTCCAATGGTTGTTGAGACAACCAGCCGGGGTGAGCGTGCATACGATATCTATTCACGCCTGTTAAAGGATCGTATTGTCATCCTGGGTACCCCTGTCAACGACCAGGTTGCCAGTGCAATCGTTGCACAGCTGTTATTTCTGGAATCACAGGATCCTGAAAAGGATATCAACCTCTATATTAATAGTCCCGGCGGGGTTGTTTCAGCAGGCATGGCCATTTATGATACGATGCAATATGTAAAGTGCGATGTGGCGACAACCTGTGTGGGCATGGCTGCTTCCATGGGGGCCGTTCTGCTTACAGCCGGCACCAAGGGCAAACGAAACCTGCTCCCGCATGCCCGGGTGATGATTCACCAGCCTTTGGGCGGGGTTCAGGGACAGGCCAGTGATATCGAGATTGAAGCCCAGGAAATTCTGCGCATCAAGCAGGAACTGAGCGGCATTCTGGCACATCATACCGGCAAATCGATTGAGCAGATTATAGAAGATTCAGACCGTAACAAATGGCTCTCTGCCGATGAGGCCAAAGATTACGGACTCGTTGATCGGGTGATGAGGCGAGATAAAAAGTAAAAATTCAATACCTAAAGAGGCAGAACCTCTGTTGCCATGAGTAACAAATCAAAAGAACAGGTAAGATGCTCGTTCTGTGGCCGCACAAACCAGGAGGTCAGCTCTATGGTTGCCGGTCCCGAAGTGTATATCTGCAACCATTGTGTCGAAGACGCATCCAGCATTATCGAGAGCGATCTATCAGCGCTGAACAAGCGCCGTGAAAAGCAGTATAAGCCGATGCTCAAGCCGCTTGAGATCAAAGCGAAACTTGACGAATATGTCATCGGCCAGGATGATGCCAAAAAAACACTGGCTGTAGCGGTCTATAACCACTATAAGCGGATCTCAGCAGAAAATGCCAACTCGTTTGAAGATACCAAAATAGAGAAGAGCAATATCTGCCTGCTGGGCCCGACCGGGTCGGGCAAAACCCTGCTTGCCAGAACCCTGGCCAGCGTAATCGACGTGCCGTTCACCATTGCCGACGCCACTGTTCTGACAGAGGCCGGATATGTCGGTGAAGACGTGGAGAGTATTCTCAGCAACCTGTTGCAGGCCGCAGACTATGATGTAAACCGTGCCCGGCGCGGCATCGTCTATATCGACGAAATTGATAAAGTATCCCGCAAAAGCGACAACCCTTCGATTACCCGCGATGTATCTGGAGAGGGCGTTCAGCAGGCACTGCTGAAAATCCTGGAGGGAACCACCGCAAATATCCCACCCAAAGGCGGCCGGAAGCACCCCGAACAGAGCTTTATCCAGCTCGATACATCCGATATACTCTTTGTTTGCGGAGGTGCGTTCAGCGGCCTGGAAGAGATCATTTCCCGCAGGCTTTCTGTTACCTCCATGGGCTTTCAGTCAGAAGACCAGGTGAAGTTTGACAAAGACGATCCAAAAATCTTTACCAAGGTGGAACCGGAAGACCTCCAGAAATTTGGTTTAATTCCCGAGCTGATTGGCCGGCTTCCGGTTATCAGCGGCCTGGAAGAACTTTCGGATGACGCAATGATCGAAATTCTGCTAAAGCCCAAAAACGCTATTACCAAACAGTATAAGAAGCTCTTTGAGATGGAGGGAGTTGAGCTGGTCTTTGAAGATGATGCACTGCAAGCCGTTGTCGAAAGGGCCAGAGACCGCAAGACCGGTGCCCGCGGGCTTCGTTCAATCCTTGAAGATGCCATGCTGGATATCATGTTCACGCTGCCATCGATGAAGAATGTGACGAGGTGCATTATTACCCGTGAAACCATTGAAAAGAAAGCACCGCCGGTATACGAGAAGCAGAAAGCTTCTGCCTGAACGACACCAGAAGGCTCTGATTAGTATAGAAGCGTGCTTTTTTGGATATTTAGCTTTTCACAATACGAAACATCCATTTCGTTTCTATGCTAGAACTTCTTCCGCTTAACAGGCTTAAAATAATACTGGTTGTACTGCTGATTCTTTTGGCCGGGGTCTCCTTCTTCTACAACCAGTTTCTCCTGAATAAAATCATGGAACAGGAGAGGGCCAGTATTGAGTTGTGGGTCAAGGCGTTTGAGTTCTATAACCTTCCATCGCACGACCGGGCCAGCCAGGACCTGATCTCTGTTGCCAATGAGCTGCAAATGTACCGCGATGTGCCCGACAGCCTCGCACGAATGATCCTGGAAGCTGAGGCAAATGAATCAACGGCCGACTTTATATTCAGTAAAATCATCCAGCCTGACCTGTTCAATATACCCGTCATTGTTGTGGATGAGCCCAATTTTATTGTCTTCTACCGAAACCTGGATGATCCCGATATTACGGTGGCCGAGTTTATCGATAAATATTCGGTTAACACCCCGCCCATTCCGTTACAGTTTGGTGAGGAGCCCCGCATCCGGCGCCACTATGCCTATTACGGGGAGAGTCCGACCATTCAGTACCTGCGATACTTTCCCTATATCCAGTTCGGAATTCTGGCGCTGTTGATGGGGATGGTGTTTACCACGTATCGAAGCATTACCCGGTCTGAACAGTCAAACCTTTGGGTGGGGATGGCCAAGGAGGCTGCGCACCAGCTCGGAACGCCCCTGTCAAGTATGTATGGCTGGCTTCAGCTTCTCAAAGACAGGCACCAGAATGATGAAAAGACACTGTCTATCGCATATGAAGTAGAGAATGACGTGAGCCGTCTGAAGGGTATTGCAGAGCGCTTTAACAAAATCGGTTCGCAGCCCGAACTGAAACGCCTCACCCTGGAACCGATTATTGATGATGTGATTGCCTATATGCAGCGAAGGCTGCCGCAGCTCGGCAAGCAGATAGAAGTGAAAAAGGCGATTGAAACCAAAGCGAAAGCCAACCTTAATGCAGAACTCTTTCAGTGGGCTATTGAGAACCTGATAAAGAATGCGATGGACGCCATCAGGGAGAGTTCGAATCATGCATTTGTATCGATATCGGTGACGCACGATGAGCCCCAGCTTTACATCGATATTGAAGACTCAGGGTCTGGAATTGATAAAAAGAACCTGACGGATATCTTTAAGCCGGGTTACAGTACCAAAAAAAGAGGGTGGGGGCTGGGCCTCAGCCTGACAAAGCGAATCATCGAAGATTATCACAACGGAAAGGTATTTGTGCTAAAGTCTGAACCGGGCAAAGGGACGATCATTCGAATTGTGCTTCCCATCGCTGAGCAAGAGTAGAACGCAGTTATTTTCGGGGCTTTCCGAATGAATTCCTGCCGGATAGCCAATCCTGTTTACGACTCCGTATACCCCTTTTTGGTGGCATAGTCCATGAGCTGAGCTTTCAGCAGGTTGCGTCCGCGGTGCAGACGTGACCGTATGGTACCGATCGGAACATCCAGCATATTGGCAATCTCCTCATAGGTGAAATCTTCCACGTCACATAGCAGGACAACGGTCCTGAAATCTTCCGGGATCTCATCAAGCGCATTGGAGATGTCATCGTCAATCAGTTCTCGGAACATCTTGTCTTCCAGGTCGGAAGTCTCCGTACGCTCTGCACGGATGGTTTCATAGAACGTGGCAACTTCATCGTAGTCAACTTCCTGCGGTTTTTTTGACTTTTTGCGGTAATTGTTGATGTAGGAGTTTTTCAGGATACGGAAGAGCCACGCCTTGGCATTGGTGCCTTTTTCATAGCTGTCAAAAAAACGATAAGCCTTTACGATGGTGTCTTGTACGAGGTCTTCTGCGTCATTGGGTTCGGAAGTGAGACGCAGGCCGAAATTGTAGAGTGCATCCAAATGGGGTATGATCTCTTCATTAAAGTCTTTCTGCTTCTTCTGTTCTTTTTTGGTCAGTTCCGCCATCCCTTCCTCTTCAGATCCAGTCTGAATTATAAATTTAATATGATCCTCTATTCAGGGTATCCAAACCCTGAATATTTAATGAGTTTCAAGAGAACTAATTTATATCCCCTCAATTTAGGAATCCAATTGAAAGAATTGATTGATCTTGTAGAATATATTTAACACCCTTCGTAAGGTTATAAATGCATGACTACTATGATGTCATATATCGCATGTGTCCATGCTGCCATCCCAAACCCTCTAATAACATAAATAAGATTTAGCGCTAAGCCAAACAAAAACCGAAATAAGAAGGAGTTGAGTGTGAACACATCTCCGTACGGCCCAACATAGTGAACAGCACTAAAGATCAGTGCTGCAAGAACTACTGCGGCTCCATATGCAAACTGTTTTTTTGAGAAAATATTGTTAAAGAGATATACCAGCAATCCCACGAGGATGACTCTGAAGAAAAGCTCCTCATACAAGCCTGCTCCCAATGACAGGGCAATGAGCTGCAGCCGTGACAGGCCGGCAAGGTGACCATCTGCTGCCTGAAGCAGGATATTGTCGAGAAACGCGGATATCATGACTGCTACCACAACGGCATATACCGTTGCTTCGGCAATCATATAAAAAAAGTAACTGCGATTGACCGAACTGAGTTCCCGCTTTTTTTTGTAAACGATGACACCGCCTGCAATTGCAGCCGCAAAGAGGGTGGTGGAAACCGGGTCCAGCCCGACGTAATGAAAAAGGCTTTTAAACCAGACATCGACCGATATCCGAACCGGCATTTCGGCCTGTGGCTGTGAAATGAGGATCAGCAATTCGTACAGCAGCAATAATGGCAGGCAGATGAGGTAGCTGTAGAGTAATCCGCTTGTACGGTTAAAGTATTGTTGCATGAATTGAGAGCCCCGGTTCCGGCAGTGACTTAGTTATCTGTAAATATAGTGACCCGGGCACGTTCGATCGAGCTGAAATCCAGCATTTGAAACGCTGCTTCTGAAAGCTTGAGCCCTTCGCCGGAGTGCCGGTCATTCACCTTCACATAGATTCCGCGGTTGTTGGATGGATTTTCAATGTAGATGACACGTCCCAGTGAGATATTGGGGTGGGCAGCGGTCAGCTGATCGGGATTGTAGAGTTCACCGCTTGTGGTAGGGCGGGCGATATCGTTCGAAGAATATTTGAAAACAGAGACTTCACCCAGATTTTCCATGTCTGAACCGCTGCGATAGGGATTCTCAAACGATCGGGTAGGCGGAAGCAGAACGGTGATGCGCTGTCCGGACGAGATGCGGTCCATCGCAAGGCCCGGATTGAGGGCAGCCAGTTCCTGCCGGCTCATTCTGAATTTGTCAAGGATCGATTCTCCCGTTTCGCCCGATTGGACGCGGTATTGGACAAATCGCCCCTGCGGGGTGGATGACTCGTCCCCTTCAGCAACCGATGGAGCGGCTGAGCGATCAGACGGAACCACGAGCTGCTGCCCGACTCGCAGCATGTCTGATTGAAGGTCGTTCAGCGCCATCAGTTCATCCACGCTTAAACCGTGCATGCTGGCGATTCGATAGAGGGAATCCCCGCTTCGTACAACATAGAAGGTGTTGAGCGCAGTATCGCCTCCCCGGCGTACAATTGACTGTCTCTGCTCTTCCTGCTCCAGATCGGCCCTGTCAGGAACTTCGGGCAATTCTGCCTGAGCGGTGTCATCAGGTGGATGAATCAGCAAATCCATGCCGGTTGAGAGATTTGTGTCTTGCAGGTTGTTCCACTGCTGAATCTCGGCAATCGTTACGCCGTAGGTGCGGGAGATGGAGAAGAGTGTTTCACCGCTTTGTACCGTGTGAACAATTTGATCGTCGGTTTGTGGCGGGGCAATATTGAGGATCTGTCCCGTTCGCAGGTTGTCACTGTCAAGATCATTCCATCGCCTCAGGTCGCCAACCGATAAATCGTACATTCTGGCAATACTGAAGAGAGTTTCGCCGCTTTGAACAACATGGGTGCTGTCTGTTTGCTGTGCCCGGGCCGTGTCGGGGGTTGCGATGGCAGACAGGCCCGTTAGCAGAATAAGCAGAAGGTATGGAAGGATCTTGGCTTTAACCATCATAGTCAGTGTCGTTCTTGAGAGTTTCTAAAGCTTCAGTCAATTCGGATTTTGTGCGGCTGTCATTCTGTTGCCCGGCAAGCAGGATCCCGTCATGAAAGAGCTCTTCAGCGCGTTCATACTGATCCAGTTGCTGGTACAGCTTGCCCAGATGGTAATAAACGCCCAAATAACCGGGATCTTGTTCAAGAACCGATTCGAACAGCACTTTTGCCTTGCTAACCTCATTGCGTTTGAGGAGTTCCAGGGCCAGTGCAAACTTTGAAAACGAGTCGCCGGGATTCTTTTTCAGGTTCAGGGCCAGGCGTTTTATTTTATCATTGCCCTGGCTCATGATTCGGTACTGTTGATACGTTTTTTAATATCTTTCATTGTATCCCCTCCGAAGCGCTCCAGGATGGCATTGGCAAAAACCGGGGCGATGACGCTTTCTGCCACAACCACGGCACGGGGCAGGGCACAGACATCGGATCGCTCATAACGGGTATCCTGCTCCTCTTTGGTCACAAGATCAGCCGTTTTAAGGGGTTTAATCATTGTTGGGATCGGCTTCATGACGCCTCGCAGAATCACAGGCATGCCAGTGGTCATGCCGCCCTCAATGCCCCCGGCCCGGTTGGTTCTTCTCTTGAAACCGGAGTCGTAGACAATCTCATCATGAACATCATGTCCCTGCCGGCTGCCGGCTTCAAACCCGATACCGATTTCAACCCCCTTCATCGCCTGGGTGCTCATGATTGCCTGGGCTAGGCGCCCATCAATTTTCCGGTCCCAGTGCACATAGCTGCCAAGCCCCGCGGGCAGCCCGGTTACAATAATTTCATAGATGCCCCCCAGTGAGGTTCCCTCTTTGCGGCGCAGCTTAATCTCTTCTCGCATCCGATCGCTCAGCGATTCATCCAGGCAGCGAACATCCGACAGGTCAGACTGTTTGTAGATGGTTTCAGCACCATTTTCAGCGAGCGGGTCGGTTATCTCCCGAACGGCATCCCACCCATTGTAGCCAACGGCGCCGATCCGGACAACGTGTCCGCCAATCTCAATGCCAAGCTCTTTCAGGAAGGCACGGGCAACACTGCAGCAGGCAACTCTCATCGCAGTTTCCCGGGCACTGGACCGCTCAATAACCGGCCTGATATCATCAAAGCCGTACTTCTGGACGCCTACCAGGTCGGCATGCCCGGGCCGGGGCAGCGTAATGCGTTCAACGTCTCCGCGCTCACCATCTTTGGCCATTACCTTCGGCCAGTTGCTTTTGTCTTTTTCGTAGGCACGGTTGACCATCGAGAGCGCGATCGGCGCCCCGGTCGTCAAACTAAACCGGACCCCCGATTTTATGATGGCCCGGTCTTTTTCAAAAGCCATGCGCCCGCCGCGCCCATACCCCTGCTGACGGCGTACCAGGTGCTGTTCAATATCATCTTCTGTAAGGGTGAGCCCGGCAGGGGCACCTTCTACAATGCCTGTAAGCTCTGGGCCGTGTGATTCGCCGGATGTAAAGTATCGAAACATAAATCAGTTGAAATGTTCTGCGGAGATATTTTTAAGTAAGATAAGGGATTTAAAAGGATTCCGCTTGTCAATATGGCAGTGGCATCCGTTAATTGTCAATACCATGCGGAGCGCGTCATCGGAGAATTAACAGTACATTTCCGTGAAAAGTTTTGTAATATTACAAACTTTGCTTCATCCACAGCAAAGAGGCTTTTAACGTCGAAAAGAGACATGCGCTATCTCAACGAGTTAGGAAAATACAGTTCACTGCTATATCAGGCACTGAGGTCATCAACGGAGTTTGGAACGTACCGGAAGAATCTGTTTCAGGAGCTGGTCAAGGTTGGGTACGATTCGGTTCCGATCATTATGCTGACGGGCATTTTTACCGGATCCGTGATGACCCTTCAGTCAGCATATCAGTTGCAATCTGCCTTTATACCACTCTCTACCATTGGTGCAATTGTGTCAGAATCGATTTTGATTGAACTGGCGGCCGTCATCTCCAGTCTGGTACTGGCCGGTAAAATCGGAGCCAGAATTGCAACCGAACTGGGCACCATGCGGGTCAGTGAACAGATTGATGCACTGGAGTCGATGGGCTTCAATTCGGTGTCATTTTTGGTCGTACCGAGGGTATTGGCCGGGGTGCTGATGTTTCCCGTTCTCTATATAGTGGCCAGCATTTTCGGAATTGGAGGGGGCATTGCCGCAGGCTATTTTTCTGGCCAGGTTCCGCCGGCCGACTTTCTTCAGGGGGCACGGATGTATTTCTATCCCTGGAATGTGGTGTTCGGTTTTGTGAAAATGTTTGTTTTTGGATTTATCATAACTTCTGTCTCCTGTTATAAAGGATATTTTGCCAGCGGCGGAGCAGAAGGGGTAGGGAAGAGTACTACCAATGCAACCGTATTAAGCTGTATATACGTACTGCTGGCCGACTTCATCTTAGCCGCACTTTTGTTATGATCGAAATTAAAAACCTGAAAAAGAGTTTTGGTAATCTCCTGGTCTGGGAGAACGTATCATTCAAAATAGAGGATGGTGAAACGGTGGCCATTATCGGGCGGTCTGGGTGCGGCAAGTCTGTACTGCTCAAGCATATCAATGCACTGCTTTCGCCCGATGAGGGGCAGGTCCTGATTGACGGCAAGGATATCCACTCCCTGGATTATGTGGATCAGCGCAAGATGAGGCAAAAGTTCGGGGTGCTGTTTCAGGGCTCCGCACTTTTCGATTCGATCAATACGTTTGAAAATGTGGCGTTTCCACTGCGATACTTTACCGTGCAAAGCGAAGAGGAGATCCGTGAGAATGTGATGCAGGCACTGCAGCATGTAAACCTGGAAGAGGCTGCTGAAAAGGAGACCTCTGAGCTGTCGGGCGGCATGAGAAAACGGGTCGGGCTGGCGAGGGCCACGGTGCTCAAGCCCGAATATATCATGTATGACGAACCCACATCGGGCCTGGACCCGAAAACCGCAGATGAGATTAATGAGTTGATTGTCACACTGGCCGATACGCTCGATATCACCTCAATTGTGGTAACCCATGATATGCACAGTGTTTTAGAAGTGGCTGAAAAAGTTGCATTTCTGGACGAACAAAAGTTAAGTTGGCATGGTTATGTGAACGAAATTATGAATAGCGGTCATCAGGAGCTGCTCAGTTTTGTAAAAGCGAGTGAGTATAAAATTTAACGGCAAAGTATTTAAATAAACGATTTAGGCGGATATAGAAATGAGAAATGAAGTGAAAATAGGAATTACGGTGCTGCTGGCCTTTTTGGTTGCAGTAATCGGATTCCGTTTTATGAGGGATGTGCCTATCCTGCGGCAAACTACGCAGATATCGGCAGTTTTTGACCGTGGCGATGGTATCAGCCGCGGCAGCCTGGTCAATATCCGCGGTGTGAAGGTAGGCTCTGTGAGCAGTGTTGTACTTACCCCGGAAAACCGCGTCAGGGTTACAATGCAGCTGAATAACAAGGATATTCAAATCCCCGACAACTCGATAGCCCACCTCACCTCGCTGGGTATTGTCGAGGGGAAGTCGATCGTCATACATCTGGGGGATTCAGAAACCTATCTGGAGTACGGGGATGAGATTCAGGGTGAATACATCGAAGGGGTGACCGAAGTATTGGGAACCCGGGGCGAAGATCTCGCCGATGACGTTGGCAAATCGCTCGATGAGCTTAACAGGTTTCTGGTGCAACTTAATGCAACGCTTGATGATGACGCACGGGCTTCAGTGGGGCAGACCCTTCAGAATGCAGACAGGGCCATGAAAAATATTGCAGATATAATCGATCAGAAGCAGGATGACATTGATCAGGCAATTGGAGCGGCCAGCCGTACGTTATCACAACTGGATACACTGGCTGCAGACAGCCGGCCCAAAGTAGACAGTTTGCTGCAATCTCTCGAAGAGAATGTCGCTGAACTGTCCCGTGTCAGAGAAGAGCTGGAAGCAGCATCGGTAAACCTGAATGAAATACTGGATAAAATTAACCGCGGAGAAGGCACCATCGGCAAACTGGTGAACGATGATGCCGTCTACAACAACCTTGAAGAGCTCAGTAAGGAACTCAGTGAACTGGTCAGGGGAATTAATGAAAACCCCGGCCGTTATTTGCGTCACATGAGCATCATTGAGATCTTTTAGCACGGGTTGAAGAATTAAATTATGATCTCTGCCGTTAAATTGCTCTTCGCAATTCGTTATCGTATATTTTCAGGCTCAAAAAATTAATCACATTTAATTATTAATTGAAGATTCAGAGGTTTTTCTCATGGGTGTAATGGAAAAAATGAGGAACAGTACCGCGTCTATTTTGTGGATACTGATTTTCTCGTTTGGTGTTTTATGGGTATTGGCAGATACACAGGTCTTTGACGCTGTGGCTGTTGGTCCCCGTAATTTAGGAACCGTCAACGGTGCCGAAATAACGCTGGATGAATATAATCAGCGAGTCAGCTTTTATACAGATCAATACAGCCGCCAGACAGGCCAGCCGATGTCGGCTGAAATGAGAGCGATGTATGAAAACCAGGCATGGGAAGATCTTGTAGCAGCACGGCTCATCGAGCAGAAAATGGATGAACTGGGAATCAGGGTTACTGACAGTGAACTGATGGATATGGTAACCGGCGACAATCCGGCTCCGTTTATTCGTCAGCAGTTCCAGCGGGAAGATGGCACGATAGACCGCATTGCACTCCGGGCAGCGATTGAAGCTCCCGAAAACAGTGAGATCTGGATCATGATCGAGCAGCAGCTGCGAGACGACCGCCGCCAGCAGAAGATGAATAACTTCATCTCTACCGGTTTGCAGGTCAGCTCTCTCGATATTAAAAATGAATACGTCCGCTCAAACTCTTTTGCGGATATAGAGTTTCTGAGATTTCCCTACAGTGAGGTGTCTGATGATGAGATTCAAATTACAGACAGTGACCTCAGAGCCTATTATAATGAAAATTCAGACCGGTTCAAGCGAAGTGAATCCTACCGCTTTCGCTATGTGAGCTGGGACAAAACCCCCACACCGGCCGATACCGCCAATACCGTTCAGGAGATTGAGGATCTGCGAATGGCATTTCAGAACGCAGAAAATGATTCTCTCTTTCTGCAGCGTTACCAGTCTGCCACACCCTATAGGGGGTCGTTTGTCCATGTGGATGACATTCGGGATGAATTTCGACCGGTCATTGACCTGGAGGTAGGTGAAGTATCCGAAGTGATTATGATTGACGGCCACCCGCATGCCTTTAAGAAGATCGATCAGAGAAACAGTGAGATCAAATTCGGAGTTCTCTCCTACAGGGTACAGGCCGATCCGATCGCTACGATCGATCGACTGGCCGAAAGAGCTGAAGAGTTTGAGTTTTATGCCTCATCAGACGGTTTTGAACGGGAAGCCGAACGGCGCGACCTGGAGATCCGCACGGCCACGGCTACAAAAGACAACCCATTTATTCCGGGTCTTGGAGCCAGCCAGCGAACGGTTCAGGCCCTTGAAAACCTGAGGGTGAACCGGATATCCGAACCGATTGAACTGGATGACTACTTCATCGTCATGCAGCTTCTGGAGCGAACTCCTGAGGGTGTACGACCTTTTGATGAAGTGCGATCACAGGTTGAAACCGCTGTGCGCACACAGAAGCGGAAGGAGATTATGAGAGACCGTGTGGCATCCCTTCTGGCAGATAATAGTGAACTGGATGCACTGGCTCAGGCTGCAGGTAAGGAGATTCTGACGGCCGAAGGCATTCGCATGAACGGATCGACCATTCCGGGTGCCGGACGTGAACTGCGGGTGATCGGTTCCATTTTTGAAATGGAACAGGGAGAAACCTCTTCTGCAATTGCCGGTGACAATGCCGTTTTTGTAATCCGTGTAAATGACCTGGATATGGCAGATGCGTCAACGATGACCTCCGCAGACCGCAACGAGATTCGTAACCGTCTGGAGCAGGAGAAATTCATGGCCTTTAACCAGGTATTTATCGACCGCCTGAAAGACGGTGCAAGTATCCGGGATAACAGGCGCCAGATTCTCCGATAAAAAAGATTGAATTGAACTATATTGAAAAGGATAAGGGATTCGTCTCTTATCCTTTTTTTATACCCGTTAGTTTTTGAACAAACCCTATTCACGATGTCTGCCAGACAGGATAACATTTGGATGCAGCGAGCACTCAGCCTTGCACAAAAGGGCCTTGGGTATGTTTCGCCGAACCCGATGGTCGGGTGTGTGATCGTTGGCCGAGACGGCAATGTGATTGGTGAAGGATATCATGAGCGGTTTGGCAAGGCGCACGCAGAGGTTAATGCTGTCCAATCGGTAAAGGATCGAAGCCTTTTAGATGGAGCAACGGTCTACGTGACACTGGAGCCTTGCTCCCATCACGGAAAAACTCCGCCGTGTGCCGATATGCTGGCCGGCTTGCCCCTGAAACGTGTCGTGGCAGCCATGAAAGACCCGAACCCCGAGGTCAATGGGAAAGGCCTGGAGATCCTGCGCAAGAAGGGGATCGTAACCGATGTGGGAATCCTTCAGAAGAAAGCCGAACAGTTAAATGAAAAGTGGCTGCACGCGCTGGAATTTTCAAGGCCGTTTGTGACATTGAAGATTGCCCAGACGGCCGACGGATATATTGCCGCGCCAAACGGGGATTCAAAATGGATTTCATGTAAAGAGTCGCGAACACTTGCTCACCGCTGGCGGTCGCAGGATGATGCGGTGATGGTCGGGCGGTCAACGGCATCTTTTGATAACCCATCGCTCACCGTCAGGCTTGTGGAGGGGCGTCAGCCCCGAAGGGTGGTCATTGACGGGCCGCTGAGCCTGCCCAAACACCTCAATCTCTTTAGTGATCAGTATGAAGAGAAAACAATTGTAATTACCCACAACAGGGAGAAAGCTGAAAGCCAGTCAGACCCAATGCTGAAAATGCTCCAATCAAACTATTTTCGGGGCGAGACAGTTATCGTGGGTCAAAATAACGGCCATACTGATCTTCAACAGGCAATGAATCAGCTTTATGAAATGGGCATTCACTCCCTTCTGGTCGAGGGAGGCCAGCAGCTTTCCAGTGCACTGCTTCGATCCGGACTGGCCGAC
>JBJHCX010000037.1:0-16353 GCA_050486245.1 Rhodohalobacter sp. | reverse complement strand
AGCCTCCAAAGCTCGGTCATTGACACTGCGTGTCAATATCCATATTGTGCTCTTAATCTAAACTAATAACCAATAATAACGGTCAAGCTAAATCAGGGATGGACACGTGAGAACGTTAATGAGTCATGTCAGATGTGACCCAGCCCCAAACCGCCGGGGCTTCTCCACTTCTCCACTTCTCCACTTCTCCACTTCTCCACTTCTGCTTTCTGCCTTCTGCCTTCTCAAGAAACTACGCTGCCGGCAAATCGGGCCATGGCTGGGTTTTCAACCTTCTCGTCCGATTCGATCAGTCCGTCACGCAGCCGTACAATCCGCCGTGCGTGTTCAGCAATTTCGTTTTCGTGTGTCACCAAAATAATGGTATTTCCGGCCCGGTAGAGTTCCTCAAAAAGCTGCATGATCTCTTCTCCGGTTTTGGAGTCGAGGTTACCGGTCGGTTCATCCGCCAACAGGATCGACGGATTGTTGACCAGTGCCCGTGCAATGGCCACACGCTGCCGCTGTCCGCCGGAAAGCTCGTTCGGCTTGTGGTCAACACGGTCGCCCAGCCCCACCCTCTCCAGGGTTTCGACAGCCCTGCGTTTCCGCTCGGCATTTTTCACGCCTGAGTAGATCAGCGGCAGTTCAACATTGCTTAAACAGTCGGTTCGCGGCAACAGGTTAAAGGTCTGAAATACAAATCCGATCTCCCGGTTTCTTACCTGTGCAAGTTCCGAATCATCCAGTTCGCTGACGCGGTTACCGTTCAGGATATACTCACCCGATGTGGGGGTATCCAGACAGCCAATCATATTCATCAGGGTCGATTTGCCCGATCCTGACGGACCCATAATAGCGATATATTCATTCTCCGATACATCGAGGGTTACCCCGTTGAGGGCTTTGACAATGGTCTCACCCATTTTATAGAATCGGGTCAGGTCTTTAATTTCAATGATCTTTTTTGCCATGATCAGTTTCCTCCGGCGGCTGCAAGTTGATTTCGGTTTCGTACGTTGATCAGGTCTCCGTCATTCAGTTCACGGGACAATATGCGGTAGCTTCCGGTAATCACCTCTTCTCCGCCGCTGAGTCCGCTCATGATCTGAATGTGGGTGTTATCACTGATACCGGTCTCTACCTCCACGCGCTTGGCTTTCCCGTTATCATTAACAAATACAACCCGCCGGAAATCCTCTTCCTGGCTTCGCGTACGTCTTTGCGTGGCGGATGTTTCATCCTCCTCTTCACTCTTTTCACCGGCAAAATTTCTCACTGTAACCGCCTGGATCGGAACAGCCACGACATCGTACACCGTATTGGTTTTAATATCGACGGTTCCCGACATTCCCGGCTTGAAATTGGCTACAAACTCCGGAACTTCAGCAAAGGCCATCTCCTGCTCGACCATCTCTGCCGATGAGAGGTGCAGGTTATGGGGCGTGGTGATCCGTATTTTCACTTTGTAGTTGGTCACCTGGTCGGCCGACCCCGTGCCGGTTACCTCTGCAGAGTTCGCAATCTCCGTCACAATACCCTCAAAGGTACGATTTGGATAGGCATCCACTTCGATGATCGTGGTGTCGTTGACCGATACATTCACAATGTCGTTCTCATTGACATCCACAATGACCTCCATCTGTTCCATCCGGGCAATGCGCATCATCTCCGTACCGGCGGTCTGTGCCTGTCCCAGAACCCTTTCACCGCGTTCAACCGCCAGGCGGCTGATCGTTCCGTTTTTGGGAGAGCGGATTACGGTCTGCTGCAGCTCTTCTTCTGCACGCCTGAGCTGTGCCCTGGCACTCTCAATCTGGAACTCGGCGGCCCTGAAATTTGCCCGCTGGGCTTCCAGATTGTTCAGCGACTGCTGATACTCCATTTCGGATATCAGTTCACGGTCATAGAGTTTCTTCTGACGACTGTACTCCGATTCGGCCTGCAACTTGTTAGCCCGGGCTTGCTCCATGCGCGCCTGCTGGGTGAGCAGTGTGGCATTCAGTTCATCGATACGAGCCTCATAGATGTCTGGCTTGATTCGCAGAAGCAGATCGCCTTCGCGCACAAAGTCACCTTCCCGGACATTGAGTTCAATGATTTCGCCCGAGACATCCGGACGAATGATCACTTCCACTTCGGGCTGAATCCGTCCCGAAGCGGAAACCATTTGGGTGATGGTTCGACGTTCAGCCAGTTCTGCTTCGACCGTTTTTTCAGACGGACTGCCGTCCAGCCATCCGGCGCTTCTGGCCACAACCCCCAACACAACCAGTGCCAGAAGCAGGAGTCCAAACAGTTTAAGTAGCTTTTTAGTTGCTGATTTGTCTTTTCCCATCACGATTTAGTTTGGTTTAACGGTTATTAGAATTGAAATTCATAATCCAGTTTGCCTATGTAGAAATCGAGCAGGCGCTCCTGGAAAATAAAGTTGTATACAGCCTGCATGCGATTACTCTGTGCCTGCACATAGTTTGCGTTGGCCTGGTTCAGCTCAATCAGAGTGGATGATCCCACTTCGTATCGCTGCTGTTCGGTTTCGTATGCACGCTCGGCTGCAATCAGTGCCTTTTCAGACGACTCCAGCTCCTTCACAATTGACATATAGTCGTTATAAGCCTGCCGAACCTCTTCGGTGACCTGGAAGCGGACGTTGTCCATTTCAAGTTCGCTGTTGCGAAGCTGTACACGTGCGCTTTCAACATTGGTGCGGGTATTCCAGCGATTGAAAATCGGAATGGATACCGAGAATCCGAGTGACCTCCTCACGTTCTGGTCGAAAAACTGATCGCCAAACGATACCTTTTCGCCGGTGATCTGGTCCCTCAGCTGATCACTGTAACTTCCGTTAATTCCGGCACTTGCTGTAATAGTGGGCAGATGCTGGCCACGTGCAATGCGGTAGCTCTGTGAGTTGCTCTCAATCGAGTACTCCTGTGCCCTGAGGTCACTTCGAGTCTGAAGGGCATCCTGGATCAGATCCTGCAGGTTCAGGTCGACCGGCATCAGTGCCAGATCTTCAGGTGCCGGCATGCTGGTCTGAACATCTGTGATCGAGTCGTCTTGCATAATCCGAACCAGGCGGGCTTTACTCGCTTCGAGTGCATTTTCCCGCTGAATGACGGTCAACTCGTCACTGGCAACGATCGCCTCCTGGTTATACTGATCGACGGTTGGGCGGCGTCCTACTTCTACTTCGGCCGCAATCTGTTCCAGCTGGCTTTGCGATGCTTCAAGCGAGCTCTCAGCAATTTTCAGCAATTCCTGATTCAGGACCACCTGCAGGTAGCGGCTGGCCGTGTCAAAGATGATGCTCTCTCTCATCCGTTCCACATTCAGCTCTTGTGAAGCCTTTTCGGCCTGCGACTGCCGAAGGGTTGCGATGTTATTAAATCCGTCAAAAATGGTGACGTTTGCGTTGAGGCTTCCGCCCATACCATAGGTGGTCCGGTCTTCAAAAGAGAGATCTTCCTGTACAAACTGGCGTCCCACATTTCTGGATCCGCTAAATCCGGCACTCAGGGAGGGTAAAAAGTTGGCCTGTGCACTTCTGACCCGGGTATCGGCCAGGTTCATATTGTTTTCAGCCTGCTTCAGCTGATAGTTATTCTCCAGGGCAACCTGAATGGCCTGTTCAATAGTCAGTGTCTGCGTCTGGGAAAAACCCAGAAGCGGTATGAAGAGGAAAATTGAGGTTAGTAAAAGTTTCTGCATGATGCGTTCTTTGAGGTTATTTATTGGTGTTACACGAAAAAGTGTAAACAGAGTTACACTATTTTTATTCCGGTTTCCAGAATAAATACTTTTTTTTACAAAATCGTGGCCGGTAATGCATTAAAAGCGATTTACCGGTCTTCAGATGTCGGTTTTTTTCTGGATGAGAGTTGCTGGTCAATCAATTCAGACAGATAGACCATTGCCTTTTGTGCGGCGATGTGCTTTAACTCATTCATCAATATAGACGTGAAACCTGAGCTGACGTTTGATCGTTTCCCGGTTTTCTCCCTTCCGCCCCTTCGTTTTCTTTTTAACAGCCCGAAAACAAAACCGGCTGCAACGGCAGTTCCGACCGACTTTAGCGGGTTCTTTCGGATATAATTTGCCGGCTGTATCGTATTGGATACAATCCCCTTGGTCGTGGTTATGCGTTTTTCAAATCCGGCTTCCAGCTCCTTGATCTCTTCGCGAAGCTTCTCTTTTCGCTGCCGTATCTCACTCATCGATTCCCTGGATCGTTTACTCTTTTCCACTCTTCTCCCCCTCCTCTTCTTCTGCCTTGATCACCGGTTTTGCAGCCTGCTCGATCCCTTCCATCACCTTGGCAACCAGATCTGCCTGAATCCGTTCGGTCAGCGATTGTGACCGGGTATTGATGAACACAAAACCGGCAATAAAGAGCGGAACAGACGCAACCAGGAATCCCAACCCTGTATTGCCAAACAGATCGGCCAGGAAGAAAGCAACGGCAAGCCATAGAAACAGGATGGCCGAGCTGATCAGCAACATTCCCGCCAATTTCTGAAATGACTGCGCAATGACCAGTGAGATCTGCTCAGACAGGGTCAGGCTTAACAGCTGTATCCGCTTCTCAATGTATTGACGGATCTCCCGGCCCAGATGCGGCCGGTTATCGGTATGTTCATCAGATGAGTTCATTTCAGCTGGTTCTTACCGAAAAATTTTGCCCAGCAGATATCCCGCTGCAGCTCCAATCAATACGCTGCGAATCGGATGCTTGCGAATCAAAAGCTCTGCTTCCGTCTTCAGCTCGTCCAGCTTCTCTTGCAACTCCAGCTCTTCCAGGTAAGAGTGTCCCTCTTCAAGCACACCTTCCAGTTCTTCATTCAGGTCGTTGATAATATCATCATTCATGTCCTTCACCCAATAGAGTCTATGTTTAAATGGTTCGCGGTTTACAGATCCCGCTTGAAACTAAAATAACATCTTGTCTTGTAAGGATAAAACGTTAAATACAGAAAATGAGTTCACGGGGGGAAGGAGTAGATGGTCTATGGTCTATGGTATATAGACGTGAGTCTTGAGTCGTGAGAACTGCTGCGCGTTTTTTTCCCTTTTCCCTTTTCCCTTTTGCCTTTTGCCTACTCATACCTCAGGCTCTCGATCGGATCGAGGCGGGAAGCTTTGTAGGCGGGATATACGCCAAAGAGCACGCCTACCACGGTCATGCCAATGACACCTCCCACGGCCGAACTCCAGGGGATCACAATACCGGTTTCAAGCCAGACGGCCGCTGCATTGCCCAGTGCGGCCCCCAGCAGAATCCCTACCACACCGCCGATCTGACAGATAGCGATTGATTCCATCAAAAATTGTGAGACGATCGCCTTACGGGTGGCTCCCACAGCTTTTCGCACTCCGATTTCCCGGGTCCGCTCGGTAACCGAAACCAGCATAATGTTCATCACACCGATTCCCGCACCCAGCAATACGATTCCCCCGATCACAAATCCGATCAGATATAATGTGCCCGTAAAATTGTCGAATACGCTGCCCAGTGTCTCATTGGTCGAGATCTCAAAATCGTTGGGATTTGCCGGATCAACCTTGCGAATCGCTCTCAGCACACCGGTAATCTCATCGATGGCAGATTCGATCCGGTCAACCGAGCCCGCACGAATCTGTATGCCGATATTCTGGTTCCGGCCATAAATTCCAGCCAGTGTTGAGTAGGGAATCACCACAAAACGGTCGAGCGTGCTTCCAAACACATTCCCTTTGGCTTCGGTCACACCAATCACCGTGTAAGGGCGTCCCTCAATCCGGATCACTTTACCAAGTGCACTCTCGCGTTCGAACAGTGCCGACTCTACATCGGCTCCGATAATGGCAACGGCCCGGGAGTAGTCGATATCCTCGGGCAAAAAATTCCTCCCCTCTTCCAGGGTATAGGCATTATTGTTAAGGAAATACTCATTCCCGCCCCGAATCCCGATATTGGGTTCGGTCTCCCGGTCTGCAAAGGTGACCCGTGTGGTACGATAGGTGCGGCTGGGACCCACCTCGGTAGCGGTTCGGCTCTGGTCTTGCAATCGCTCCATCTGATCGATCGTAATGTCGGCCCGGTTTCGATAGGTCTCCCAATCGGCCGGCCCCATCGAAATGGTCGGCGTTTTGGTCACCGTAATCACATCCCCGCCCATCAGGCTGAGGGTATCCTTAAAATAGGTATCGAGCACCAGCACGGCCGTATTGGCACTGATAATGGCAAACACCCCGACGGCAATGGCCAGCAGGGTTAGAGAGGAGCGCAGCTTGTTGGCCCGCAGGGAGTCTATGGCTTGTCTGAAAACTTCAAGGATATTCATATCACTCGTATCTTAAGGATTCGATCGGGTCGGATTTGGCTGCGCGGCTTGAGGGCAGATAGCCGAATAGCACCCCCACAAATGTACAGATCAGGATTGCATTCAGCACGGTTGTCCAATCCATGTACGCCACAAAAAATTGATTGATCAGCTCGGTGATGCCAACCGACAAGATCACCCCGATCAGTCCGCCAAACAGACAGATCACAACCGATTCCATCAAAAACTGAAGCAGGATCTCCCACGACTTGGCCCCAACCGCTTTTCGGATGCCGATCTCACGGGTTCGCTCTTTCACCGATACAAACATGATATTCATCACCCCGATCCCTCCCACAAAGAGGGCCAGTCCGGTCAGGAAGATTCCAATTCCATAGATGACAACTTTCATCCCCTGGAACTCCTGTTCAAACAGGGCCGCTTTGTTGATCGCAAAATCATCATCGTCAAGCGGATCGAGTCCGCGAATCTGGCGCATCGCACCGATCACTTCATACTCACCATCGGCCATCACCTCTTCAGACGGAAATTGAACCGAGAGCCTTACCCCGAACCGGATATCAAAGATTGTGGCCATTGCCGTGATGGGGATAACCATCTGGTTGTCGAGGTCTTCGAGCCCCAGAAAACTGCCCTGGCGTTCAAGCACCCCGATGACCATGAATCGCTGCCCCCTGATCCTGACCTGTTTGCCTATGGGGTCTGAATCGGGGAAGAGTGCCTCGGCAACCCCATCGCCCAGCACAACCACTTTGGCCCCGCGATGCTCATCGGCATCATTAAACGGGCGTCCATCGGCAATATTCATTCCGGCAGTCCGGAAATAGGATGCGGTAGCCCCGGCCAGTCCAACTCCCTCTGCCGTGCGGTCTTCATATCTGACAGATGCTCCGCGATAGACGTTGGCCGATACCTCAGACGCGCTTGGAACCAGGTCCCGCAACCTCTCGGCATAGCTTGTCTCCAGCTCTCTGCGGTTGCGGTACTCCCACCACTTATACTCTCCGCCAAATCCCCAGGGCCACTTCTCAACAAAGACCACATTGCGCCCCAGCATCTCCATGCTCTCGTCAAAGGCGCGGTCGACCCCGTCAGTGATCGTATTCATAGCCGTTACCGAAACGATACCAATCACGATACAGGTTGTCGTCAGGGTTGCGCGCATCTTGTTGGCCCAGAGTGCCGACATGGCAATTCGGAACCCTTCGGTAATGCTAATAAATATTCGGCCCATATAATCCGGATTTCAGGTTTATCTGCTGTCAATCAATCGATTGTGGAATTTTAAAAAGAGTACAACTGTTCGGCGTTACGTAAAACTTCCCAAAACGTTTCACTATATTTACAAAAATTTCAAATTCTCTAAAGTAGGTTTTCTATGACTGTTGATGTTCTGGCTTTTGGCGCACACCCCGACGATACTGAACTGAGCTGTTCAGGAACCCTGGCTGCCCTGGTCAAACAGGGAAAAAACGTAGCCGTCGCAGACCTTACCCGCGGTGAAATGGGCTCACGGGGTACCCCTGAGATCCGCATGAAAGAGGCCCAAAACGCTGCCAATATCCTGGGCCTGTCAGCCCGGGAGAACCTGGGGCTGCCTGATACCGAACTTCGCAATATCCGGGAAAACCATCTGCCCATCATCGAAGCCGTGCGCAGATACCGGCCGCATATCTGCCTGATCAATGCCCCTGACGACAGGCATCCGGACCATGGGGATGCCTCACGCCTCCTGATCGATGCGATCTTTTTCAGCGGACTCCCAAAAATTGAAACCAAGGACCGGTCCGGAACCGCACTTGAACCGCACCGTCCGGCTCACATCCTTCACTATATGCAGGACCGGCCTTTTGAACCCGACTTCGTTTTTGACATATCCGATACCATCCACCTCAAGGAGCAAGCGATCAAGGCATTTGCCACGCAGTTTGATGTAGCCGATCCCGGCGATGAGCCAGAGACCTACATATCGGATCCCGAATTTTTCAAAGCCTTGCGTGCACGGGCAAAACACTTCGGACACCTGGGCGGGTTTGAGTATGGTGAAGCCTTTCTCTACCACGGCAAGCCGATTCCGATGAACGCATTCGACCTTTTTATGAACACCCGCCCGAAGCGATAAGCTGGAATACGGAGTCCGCCAGCCCCTTACGCCCGGCTATTTACAACTTTTATCCTATCATTTGAACGCGGCACGGCTTTTTTATTTTGAAATGCCCCGTTGATTTATAAATTGGCGATTGTGCTCAATTTTGGGGCTTATTGACAGATCATACATACCGTACACCCATCCGATCCCGACAGGTCTGCCATTTTGTACCGGTGTACACCGATTTTAAACCTAAACCACAATCAACATTCATACTCTATGAATCAACCTTACCATCTACTGAAACAGATTAAGACTTCTGTGCTGACGTGGATGGCTGCCTTGTTGCTTTGCGTCACGCTTCCGCTTTCGCTTGCAGCCCAGACAGCCCCCACCGATGGCATGAAAGAGAACACCCCACAGGTTCACGCCTTTACCAATGCAACCATTGTGACGTCGCCCGGACAGGTGCTGAACAATGCTACACTGGTGATCCGCAACGGCGTGATTGAAGCCGTGGGGCGCAATGTGAATCCGCCTGCCGATGCACGCGTTTGGGATATGGAGGGCAAGACGCTCTACCCCGGATTTATCGATCCGCATACAGATCTGGGAATGCAGGATCCCCGTACAGAACTGGATCGCGGCAACATGTCGTGGAACCCCAATCTGCGGTCTCACCTGAAAGCTGAACTGGAGTACAATGCCGAGGATGACGGAAGTGACAAGCTCCGGAACATCGGATTCACCACAGCGCTCTCCATGCCACCGCTCGGTATTTTCCGCGGTGAAGGCGCGGTCGTGAGCCTGAATGATGGTGAGGTGTCCGATCGCATTGTCAATTCAGGGATTGCACAAGGCGTATCGCTGACCAATAACCGTCATTTCGGTTTCACCTACCCAACCTCACAGATCGGGATGATTGCCCTGGTTCGCCAAACCTTTTATGATGCCGACTGGTACGAGCGTGCCCAGGCGGCCTATCAAAGCAACCCGCAGGGCCTTCAGCGTCCCGAATCAAATGCCGCCCTCGCTTCACTGGCCGATGCGGTTAATGGCCGTCAGCCGGTCGTTTTCCAGGCCTACAGTGATGAAGATATTCTGCGTGCACTGCGCATTACCGACGAATTTGGCCTGAATAGCTGGATTCTGGGCAACGGACACGAATACAAGGTGTCGGATGTACTCAGTGAGAGAAATGTGCCGGTGATTCTGCCGATCGCATTTCCGGATGCACCCGATGTCGGAACCCCCGAAGATGCCCTGAACCAGAATCTCTCTACCCTGCGTCACTGGTACACGGCCCCTGAAAATCCGGCCCGCCTCTCCGATGCAGGCATCACCTTTGCACTGACAACAAATGGACTGGACAACCCGTCGCACTTTTTGACAAACCTGAGAAAGGCAGTCGACCTCGGGCTGGACCGAGACGCCGCTCTGGCCGCATTGACAACAACTCCTGCCGGACTCCTCGGCATTTCAGGCACACACGGTAGCCTGGAGCAGGGCAAAGCTGCCAACATCGTGATTGCCGATGGCGACCTCTTTGAAAACGGCAGCCGTATTCTGGATGTCTGGGTTGAAGGCGAGCACTACCGTGTGAACCGCGAGCGTGAGCTCGACCCGAGAGGTGAGTGGAGAATCGCCTCCAATGGCAATATCGACGGTATCCTGAACATTACCGAATCCCGGCCCGGCCGGTTCGGCGGAACCGTGACCATTCGGGGCAATGAGATCGACCTGACATCGGTCAGCTTTAAGGATGCACCCCGCAGAATCCGTGCCCAGTTTTCAGGCAGTGAAGCCGGCTTTGACGGCCCGGTTCGCCTCACCGCATCCATCTCGGGCGAAAACCTCTACGGATGGGCAGAAATCCACGGTTCTGACCGGGTTCAGCTGAGTGCCGAGCGCATCTCTGCCCCAGAGCGTGAAGAGCGCGAGGCTCGTGACCGATCCGTACGCCGCGATCTTGAACTGGCCGATATCCGTCCGTTCATGGAGTATGGCCGCGAATCGCTTCCGGAGCAGCCGCGCAATGTGATGATCCGTAATGCGACTATCTGGACGATGGGTCCGGAAGGCGTGCTTGAAAATGCAGATATGCTGGTTACCGAAGGCAAAGTTGCCGAAGTGGGCCACAACCTGCGCGCACCGCGCCGAACCGTCGAGATTGATGCTGCCGGCCGACACGTCACCCCCGGCATGATCGATGCTCACCTCCACTCCGGTGTGGATGGAGTCAACGAGATTGGAAATGCGATCGTCCCGGAAGTCCGATTGGGCGATGTACTCAATATCAACAACATCTGGATGTACCGTCAGCTGGCCGGCGGACTGACCACGGCCCATGTGATGCACGGATCGGCCAACCCGATTGGCGGTCAGAATGTGCATATCAAGATGCGTTGGGGTGCACTTTCGGATGATCTGAAGATCGATGGCGCACCGCGAACGGTGAAATTTGCCCTCGGTGAAAATCCAAAGCGTGTAGGCAGCGACCGATATCCGGAAACCCGTATGGGAACCGAGCAGATTATCGAAGACCGCTTCCGAATGGCCCGGGACTATGAAGCACGGTGGAAAGCGTGGGAAGAGAATCCATCCGGTATTCCTCCGCGCAAGGACCTCAGGCTGGAAGCCCTGGTCGATATCCTGAACGAAGATATTCTGGTGCAATCGCACAGCTACCGTCAGGATGAGATCCTGATGCTGATGCGCCTGGCCGAGCGGTTTGACTTTACCATCAAAGCGTTCCACCACGGCGTTGAGGCCTACAAGGTGGCTCCTGAACTGGCCGAACATGGCGCTGGTGCCGTTGTATGGTCTGATTGGGGCGGTTTCAAGATTGAAGCGTATGACAATACCAACTACAACGCACGTGTACTGCACGAAGCCGGTGTGGTCACCTCGCTCCACTCTGACAACAGCCAGATTGCTACCCGCATGAACTGGGAAGCTGCCAAGATGGTACGGGCCGGTGTTGATCCCGAAACCGCACTCTCCATGGTGACCAGCAGCACCGCCAAACTTCTGGGAATTGACGATCGGGTCGGTTCACTGGAGTCGGGCAAGGACGCTGACTTTGTGATCTGGAGCGGAGATCCTCTCTCGACCGAAACCAAGGCGGAGCAGACCTGGATCGACGGACGCAAATACTTTGATCTCGAAGAGGATGCGCAGCTTCGGGAAACCGTAGAGCGCGAGCGTCAGGAACTGATCAAACTCATTATGGAGGTAAACAATGACTGATCTGAACAGAGAACCATTTACCTCCATGTACGAGCGAATGAACTTTAAAGCATTCAATATCATGAAGAAATCAACCTTTACACTTGGCATCATCGCCCTATGCGTGATGTTTGCTCCGCTGCTGCAGGCGCAGAATCAGACGCCTGCGCCCAAACAGAGCGAACCGATTGCGCTCACCGGCGGAACCATCCACACCCTGGCCGGTGATGTGATTGAGAACGGCACTATCCTCTTTGAGGATGGCGTAATTACCGCGATCGGCACGAACGTGGACCTGCCTGCAGGCACCGTGACCAAAGATGTCAGCGGCAAGCAGATCTATCCCGGACTGATCGACGCTTACAGCCAGATGGGAATCTATGAGATCGGAGCCGTAAACCTGACCGTTGATGTGAACGAGCAGGGACCGGTAAACCCGAACATCTTCCCGGAGCGCGGTTTTAATCCGGAGAGCCGCTGGATCGGCGTTGGACGCTCGGCCGGTGTGCTGACGGCAGTGACCACACCCGGCGGCGGACTAATCTCCGGCCACTCGTCAGCCATGATGATGGACGGCTGGGCCTGGGATGAGATGACCCTCAAATCGGGAACCGGACTGATCGTGAACTGGCCTGGTCCAGGTAACAACTACGAGCGCAACATTCAGATGCTGCGCGATACCTTTGCCGATGCCCGTGCCTATATGACGGCACGTGAAGCGATGCAGCGCGGCCAGGCACCCCACCACGACTTCGACAGCCGGTGGGAAGCGATGATCCCGGCCCTGAAAGGCGAACGGCCCGTTGTGGTCAATGCCAATGAAGTGCGCCAGATCCAGGATGCCATCACCTGGTCGGAAGAGGAAGGCGTTGAGCTGATCATCCTTGGCGGACGCGATGCACACCTGGTGGCCGATCACCTGGTAACCAAGAACATCCCTGTTTTGGTCACCTCCGTACAGTCATCGTCCAATCGTGCATGGGAGGGTTATGATGCCCGGTACTCCATCCCGGCCAAACTCTACAATGCAGGCGTCACCTTTGCCATTGCAGGTACATCGAGTGCCCCCTATGCCAACCGGCTGCCCTACGAAGCGGGCACGGCTGCTGCATTCGGACTGGGACTCGACGCCGCACTGCTCTCTGTGACGGCATACCCGGCTCAGATTCTAGGAATTGACGACCGTGTGGGTACCCTGGAGGCCGGCAAAGACGCCACGCTCCTGATCACCACCGGCAATCCGCTGGAGTATAGCACCCAGATTGAGCAGGTGTACGTTCAGGGACGCAAAAGCGATATGCTCGACGCACACCGCTACTTCTATGAGAAGTATCGTGAAAAAGTCGATCAGCGAGCTAGCGAACAGTAAAAAAATGACTGAATTCATTTTAAAAAAGCTCCCTTTTCAGGGGGCTTTTTTTTATGCCCTTTATTCAGTGAGTGCACCAATACAGCGTATGAAAACTAGTTTGTAATCGCCCTCTTGTTTACCTGCACTGATCAGTCATGAACCACCGAAAGATGAGGCATTCTACAAAATCACTTTACGCTCCTCTTTCGGGATAAACGAGTTGATGCGGTCCAGCAGTTTTCGGTGTATATGGGGATTGCCTGCAACAATGCGCTGGCCAAAGAGCCACTCCTCTCCGCCGTTCCAGTCGGTTACGGTTCCGCCGGCCTCTTTCACGATCAGCGATGCAGCGGCCACATCCCAGGCCTGCAGGGAATACTCAAAAAAGGCATCAAAGCGTCCGCACGCCACACAACAGAGGTCGAATGTGGCTGCACCGGGCCTGCGTATACCCTGAAGCTCCTCCATCAGGTGCTTGAGCAGCTCCAGGTAGGCCTCAACCAGTGAGAGGTCATTATAGGGAAACCCGGTCCCCACAAACGCATTTCTTGTGTTGGTTACATCCGATACCGAGATCTTCTCACCGTTGAGCCAGGCTCCCTCGCCCGCCACGGCTGTAAACTCCTCATTGCGGTTCACCTCGATCACGACGCCCACCCGCGGCTCTTTCTTCTCCCACATCGCTACAGAGACACAGTAGACCGGAAAGTCGTGTGCAAAGTTGGTAGTCCCGTCAATCGGGTCGATGATCCAGGTACGTTGATCGGTGAGATTGCGATGGGCTTCGGTCTCTTCGGCCAGAATATCGTCATCCGGAAAATGTTCGCTGATCACACTCAGAATGTTCTTCTCGGTTTCAAGATCGGCATCTGTCACCAGGTCATGATACCCCTTTTCACGGGTATTCAGTGATTTTGACCGGTAGGATTGTATGGTTTCAACACCTTTGCGTGCCGCCTTGAGGGCAATGTTTAAATCGCTGTTCATTGTTCGCTCGTCTGGTTTGTATAAAATTCAGTTTGCATGTTCCGCCCGAATGTCAGTCAGGTAGCTTTATTTACAAGCCTGTCACTTCTCTCCTTTCATCTTGTACTCAAAATGTCCCGGTCCGCCGCCGCTCTCTTTTCGCAGGAACTCAGGGTTTTCAAAAAGCTCATCGGCCGATATTTTCTGTATCCGTGTAATCTCTTTCTGCAGTTTGGTCATCATCTGCATCTGTTTCGACTTCTGCTCCCCCTCGGTTCCTTTAATTCGCTCAGACAGTTCACGGCGCTTTCGCTCCAGGTAGTAGAGTCGAAGCGGCTTCATCGAATACTTGGCTGTTTTAAACGGATCGCGGTCCTTTTTGACATCATTGCCGGTCTTCTGAACATATTTTTCACTGACCGAATAGCGGTCAAGCATGATATCCCCAACCAGCGATGGATAGGGTTTTTCACGGTGGGTATAGTGCTGTACAGATATCTCCTGTTGATCAAGGTGACGCTGAATGATATCGAGGTAGAACTCACGCAGCTGTTCATCTTCAAAATGGTCGTCCGATACATTGTGTCCGATGAATTTGATCATCTTCTCACCATACTGGAGCATCAGGCGGATCACCTCTTTCTCATAGTGCGGTATCTTCCGTTGCGGCACGGGTGCCGATTCCGGCTTTTCCCCGGGAAACACCGGCTCGAAACCGGGGTCATCACCGATCGAATGCGGGATGGGTGGCGGACCCGCCTGCGACGTTGGTGAGGGTGACGATGAAGCAGCGGCCTCCTCCCTGCGACGGCTGAAAGAGCGCTGTTTCCGTTTTTCGGCCAGTATCTTGTCGAGCTGCTGAAACAGCTCCCGGTCACTCCCCTTGCGGTATTTCTGTGTCTGCTGGTGCAGGTGCTGAACGTAGACCTGCCGGTCAAGCTCTTCGGGGATCAGGGCAATACTCTCCAGAATGGTTCGGATGGTTGCCGAACGATCGCCCGGGCTCTCCATTCTCCCCTCTTTTTCCGCTTTGTGAATGGTGAAAATGATAAAATCTTCAGCGTTCTTCTTTTTGTACTCCAGGAACGATTCACTGCCAAACTGCTTGACAAACGAATCGGGGTCTTCACCGTCGGGAAGCTCCATCAGGAAGACCTCCATCCCCTGCTCCAGGGCGATATTCATGCCACGCTCCATCGCCTTCTGCCCGGCCGAATCGGCATCATAAATCATGATGATCCGGTTGCCGTAGCGCTGCAGGATCTTGATCTGTCCGCTGGTCAGGGAGGTGCCGCTCGATGCCACCACATTTTTAATTCCGTGCTGGTGTAGTGTAATGACATCGGTATACCCCTCGACCAGGATTACCTCCCCCTCCTTTCGGATCTCGTTTTTCGAAAAGTTGACCCCGTACACCACTTCACTTTTGTTATAGACCAGGGTCTGGGAGGAGTTGACATATTTGGCCGCCTTTTTCTTCGGATCGAGAATTCGTCCGGCAAATGCGATCACCTTCCCTGAGGGGTTGAAAATCGGGAACATGAGCCGGTCGCGAAACGTGTCGTAAAATCCGTCATTCCGGGTACTGGGCTTGATCAGGTCGGCTTCGGCCAGGTACTCTTCGGGAATCCCCTCCTTTTCGGCCGCTTTCAGCAGTTCGGAGTTGGAAGGGGCATATCCCAGGCCAAATTTTTTGATAACCGACCGGTCGTATCCCCGGTCTTTGAGATAAGCACGTGCCTTGTTGGCCTCATCCGACTCAAACAAGTGGCGGAAGAAGAAGAGTCCGGCAAACTTGAGAGCGTGGTAGACCCCTTCCCGCTTTCGGGTGCGCTCATCGTCGCCCTCCACATGTTCGTCGGGCAGGTTGATGCCGTAACGGTCGGCCAGGGACTTCAGTGCTTCGGGAAAACCGACTCCCTCCATCTCCATGACAAAACTGAACACATCGCCGCTCTCGCCGCATCCAAAACATTTATAGATCCCCATAGAGGGAGTCACATGAAACGAGGGCGTCTTTTCACTGTGAAACGGACAGAGTCCGACAAACCCGCTGCCAGACTTTTTCAGCTTCACATAGTCGCCAACCACCTCTACAATATCGGCCGTCTCGCGTATTTCCTCTTTTTTATTATCAGGTATCATCATAGTCGGTTTGAATAATACAAAATTGATCAGACTTTAGCGGAGTCAGTGAGTTATTATTTTGGGTTTATGGTTTATGGTTTATGGTTTACGGTTTACGGTAGATGGTAGATGGTAGATGGTAGATGGTAGATGGTAGATGGTGTAGGTGCCTGGAATAGGTTGACATAAAATTTCACTTATATCCTGAATATTATGTCAAAAAAATATCTTCGGCAACGCCGCACATTTTCACCTACCTTACGAAAGGAGGTTGTAGGATTGGTAGA
>JBJHCX010000036.1:0-16429 GCA_050486245.1 Rhodohalobacter sp. | reverse complement strand
TTCCGAAGCATGGACCTGAACGGCCAGGACGACCGTCAGCATTTCAGCTCACAGTATGCACTCGACTTCACGCCAAGCCCGGATAACAAGTGGATCGCATTCACTGAACTCTATAAGGTCTATATCGCACCGATGCCGCAGGTTGGCTCAAATATCTCACTGAATGCCAACACACGTGCCATTCCGGTAACCCATGTGGCCCGCGATGCAGGGTATAACCTGCACTGGTCGGCCAACGGTGAAGAGCTGCGGTGGACACTGGGCGAGCAGTACTTCACCGTAGGACTCAAAGAGGCGTTCGATTTCCTGAATGGCGAAACCACTGAAGAGCTTGAGCTTCCGCTGGGCGACAGTGACGGACTCCGAATCGGCCTTGAGATCAACACAGACAAGCCGTCGGGCGTGGTTGCCTTTACCAATGCCCGCATCATCACGATGAACGGCGATGAAGTGATTGAAAACGGCACCCTTGTGGTACGGGATAACCGCATTGAGGCGGTTGGAGCTGCCGGTGAGGTTTCGATCCCGAGCGGTGCTTATGTGGTCGATGCAGAGGGCAAAACCCTTATGCCCGGCATGGTAGATGCGCATGCCCACATCGGAAATTTCAGAAGTGGCCTGAGTCCGAATCAGCAGTGGGAGTATTTTGCCAACCTGGCGTATGGCGTAACAACCGTGCACGACCCCTCATCCAACACTGAGATGATCTTTTCTCAGTCTGAAATGATAAGAGCCGGACATATGATCGGCCCGAGAATCTTCTCCACCGGCCGTATTCTCTACGGTGCTGAGAACGTGCAGAAGACGGTGATTAACAACCTGGAGGATGCCCGTTCGGCCATCCGCCGTACCCAGGCGTTTGGAGCCACATCGGTGAAGAGTTACAATCAGCCGCGCCGGGAGCAGCGTCAGCAGGTACTGCAGGCAGCTCGCGAGCTGGGCGTTAACGTGGTGCCTGAAGGGGGATCGACCTTTACGCACAACATGAGCATGATTCTTGACGGACACACCGGCATTGAACATAATGTACCGATCTATCCACTCTATAATGACGTACTTACGATCTGGGGCGAGTCGGGTGTTGGCTACACACCCACCCTTTCTGTGAATTACGGCAGCATGAGCGGCGAGTACTACTGGTATCAGCATACCAATATCTGGGAAAAAGAGCGTCTGCTCACCTTCACACCAAGGGGCATTGTGGATTCACGTTCACGGCACCGCACCATGGTTCCGTATGAAGAGTATGAAATGGGGCACTTTCAGAGTGCTGCGGCTGCGAAAGAGCTGCATGATCGCGGTATTAACGTAAATATCGGCGGACACGGACAGCTTCAGGGGCTTGCCGCTCACTGGGAGGCCTGGATGTTCACACAGGGCGGCATGAGCAATCATGATGCACTGCGTACGGCCACGATCAATCCTGCCAATTACATCGGCATGGGCGAGCATATCGGTTCACTTGAGCCGGGCAAGCTGGCCGACCTGATCGTGATCGACGGCAATCCGCTGGAGGATATTTTCGATACCGAGTTTGTGGAGTATACCATGATCAACGGACGCCTCTATGATGCCTCAACGATGAACGAAATCGGCAATTACGACCGTGAGCGCCTGCCGTTCTGGTGGGAGCGCGAAGGGTACAGCGAACAGTTCGACTGGCACGCCATTACAGGAGGAAACAGTCACGGACACGGGCATTAATTGCCATTTAATGTCTAACCAAATACCCCCGGGGTTTTCAAAAACCGGGGGTTAAGATGTTATTAAAGTAAAACGCCGGGCAGTGAAAGCCGTCCGGCGTTTTTTTAATGTTTGATTGCTATACTAATAGAGTTATCATATGAGTCGATAAGGCACACACATGAGGTGAATGAAGTACTTTGATTGGAGTGAAGAGAAAAATAAACTTCTAAAGAAGAACCGAAATATTTCTATTGAAGAGGTCGTTTTAGCAATAGATAACGGTCAGCTTTTGGATGTTGTTGAGCATCACGATAAAAGCAAATATCCCACAACCAGCATCTGATCATTGTTGAAATTCAAAATTACGCATTTGTTGTTCCATTTTTAGAAACTGAAGAAGCATATATTCTTAAAACCATTTATCCCAGCCGAAAAGCAACTCAAACATATCTAAACAAGGAGAACCCATAATGGATTATTTAGATAAAGAAGAGAAAGAGTTGATCGAGTCCTACGAAAATGAGGAATGGGTCTCTTCCGGCAATGAAATCAAAGAGAAGGTCAGACAAGCAGCCAAAAACAGCATGCTCAAAAAGAAGCGAATCAATATTCGCCTCACAGAAAAAGACTTTAAAGATATCCGCTTTTAAACCCTTCAGGGTCCGAAACCCTTGGAGGGTTCCAAATTTCCGATTATACTTATAGCATTAACCTCAACAAAATAAATGCTATGCCGGATCAATTCATCCTCGCTCTCGACCAGGGAACCACCAGCTCACGGGCAATCGTTTTCGACCAAAAAGGCACCATCATCAATACCGCACAAAAGGAGTTTCAGCAACACTACCCGAAAGCGGGCTGGGTGGAGCATGACGGCAATGAGATCTGGAGCACCCAGGCCGGCGTGGCCGCGGAGGCAATTACCGGTGCCGGACTGAACGGAACCAACATCGCCGCCATCGGGATCACCAACCAGCGTGAAACAACCCTGATCTGGGACCGGAAAACCGGAAAACCGGTCTATAATGCCATTGTCTGGCAGGATCGGCGCACTTCCGACTATTGTGATGAACTGAAACAGCAGGACGGGCTAGTTGATAAAATACGGGATAAAACCGGCCTGATTATCGACTCCTACTTCTCAGCCACCAAGATCAGATGGATCCTCAACAATGTGGAGGGAGTCCGTGAACGGGCCCAGAAGGGTGAACTGGCGTTCGGGACGATGGACAGCTGGCTGATCTGGAATTTTACCCGGGGCGAAACCCATATAACCGATGTCTCCAACGCCTCGCGAACCATGATCTATAACATCCACGATCTGGAGTGGGACAAGGAGCTGCTCGAACTGTTTGAGATTCCCGAAAGCCTGCTGCCCGAGGTCAAACCCTCAAGCGAAGTGTACGGTGAAACCAAAACCACCATTTTTGCCTCAAAAGTGCCGATTGCCGGTATTGCCGGCGATCAGCAGGCAGCCCTGTTCGGCCAGCGCTGTATTGAATCGGGGATGGTTAAAAATACCTATGGCACCGGATGCTTCATGATGATGAATACGGGCGAAAAGGCGATTGAATCGAAGAATAACCTGCTTACCACCATCGCCTGGCAGGTGGACGGCAAGACCGAGTATGCCCTGGAGGGTAGTATCTTTATCGCAGGAGCCGTGGTTCAGTGGCTGCGTGATGAACTGGGGCTGATCCGAAACTCTTCGGATGTGGAGAAGCTCGCTGCATCGGTGGATGATAACGACGGGGTCTACCTCGTTCCCGCTTTTGCCGGCCTGGGTGCACCGCACTGGGACCAGCATGCACGGGGCACGATGGTGGGCCTGACCCGCGGCACCAACTCCGGGCACATTGCACGGGCAGCCCTCGAGGGAATCGCCTACCAGGTGATGGATGTGCTGAAAGCGATGGAAGCCGATTCCGGAATCGATATCCTGGAACTCCGCGTTGACGGCGGTGCCACGGCCAATGACCTTCTGATGCAGTTTCAGGCCGATATCCTGAGAGCCCCGGTCGTGCGGCCCAAAGTGCTGGAGACTACCGCATTGGGTGCAGCCTACCTGGCCGGACTCGCTGTAGGCTACTGGAAAGACGATAAAGAGATCAACAAACAGTGGCAGGTCGACCGTAAGTTTGAGTCTCAGATGGAACGAAGCGATGCCGATCAGCTCGTCGACGGATGGAACCGGGCTCTTAAAGCGGCCAAATCGTGGTCGGAACGTTAAGCTGAATACTTCAGCGTGAGAAGCAGCGGTAGAACTTCCTGACAAAGGTTGCGAGCCCGTCAAATCCGATGAATGATGGGCCTGCCCGTTTATGTTACGGTGAATGAAACACTCACAATTATTTTTTTAAAGAGGTGACTTTTTTTGATTCAGGGTATCTGACTGCAGTCTTTTGGGAATTCTTTACAACCCGCTGAATGTACCCTGTTGAACGTCAACATCCATTTAGTCAACCACGAACGCAGACCCGTATCCTATGAAAAGAGAACAGATGCTTGATGCCGCAAAGAGCAAAAGCGGCTATTTTGACGTGATCATTATCGGGGGAGGCGCAACAGGGCTTGGCGCGGCAGTCGACTCGGCCAGCCGCGGCTACTCTACCCTGCTTCTCGAACAGCATGACTTTTCAAAAGGAACGTCCAGCCGCTCCACCAAGCTGGTGCATGGCGGCGTCAGATATCTGCAGCAGGGTAACGTCGGCCTGGTTCTTGAAGCTCTGCGTGAACGGGGACTGCTCATCCAAAACGCCCCCCACCTGGTCCGCAACCAGTCGTTCATCGTGCCCAATTACGACTGGTGGGAAGGGCCGTTTTACGGTATCGGGATGAAGGTGTACGACATGCTGGCCGGCAAACTGGGACTCGGCCCATCAAAGCACCTCTCGCTCGAAAAAACGATCGAACGGCTCCCCACACTCGAACAGGAAGGCCTCCGCGGAGGGGTGATCTATTACGACGGACAGTTTGACGATTCCCGCCTGGCCATCAACCTCGTGCAAACTGCAGCCGATCACGGTGCAACAATGGTCAACTATGCCAGGGTTACCGGGCTGATGAAATCGAACGGCATGGCTGACGGTGTACAGATTTGCGACCAGCTCAGCGGTGAGGAGTTCGAGATTAACGGACGGGTTGTCATCAATGCAACGGGGGTTTTTACCGATGACATCCTGAAGATGGATGACAGCACTGCCACCCCCATCATTGCGCCCAGTCAGGGAGTTCACCTGGTAATCGACAAGGAGTTTTCACCGGGCGATTCGGCAATCATGGTCCCGCATACCGATGACGGCCGCGTGCTGTTTGCCGTTCCCTGGCACGGTAAAATTGTTCTCGGAACAACCGATACGCCGGTCGACAAACCCCAACTCGAACCGAAGGCGATGGAAGAGGAGATCGAGTTTATCCTCAAACACGCCTCGCAGTACCTTACCGGGAATCCGACGCGAAAAGATGTACGCAGCGTGTTTGCCGGGCTTCGTCCGCTGGTGAAAGCCGGCGGCGACGGAAAGAACACCTCTTCGCTTTCACGCGATCATACATTGTTGGTATCTGACTCCGGGCTGGTCACCATTACCGGCGGAAAATGGACGACCTACCGAAAAATGGCCCAGGATACCATCGACCAGGCAGCTACCGTAGCCGGCTTGAATATCAAGGAGTGTATCACCGAAAACCTGCGTATTCACGGGTGGCTCAAGAACGTAGACAAGAGTGATCCCCTTCACCAATACGGATCGGACCGGGTGGAGATTCAGAAACTGATCAAAGAGAATCCGGAACTGGGTGAACCGCTTCACGACCGCCTGCCGTATCTCAAGGCTGAAGTGATCTGGGCCGTTGAACAGGAGATGGCCATGACGGTTGAGGATGTCCTCTCCCGCCGAACCCGTGCCCTGCTTCTGGATGCCCGGGCAAGTTTGGAGATGGCTCCCGTTGTGGCACGGCTGATGGCCGGCCGGATGGGCAAAAAACCCTCATGGGAATCAAAACAGGTCGAGGCTTACAAGGAGATCGCCTCCGATTATATTCTATAGACTAAAAGCGGTATACGAAGGGCCACTATCTATACTGCTCAATCTTCGGAGTTGACTTCATCACGGTTCAGGTGACCCTCTTTTCCATCAACCAAAGCAAACTTCACTGTCACGCTGCGTCGTCGTTTGCCATCCGTTTCAATGGCAAAGGTTCCCCCAAGCTGGTTGGCCAGTGTATCCAGCAAGAGTGACTCTGAAGGCTCCGGTTCCCGAACCAGACCATCGCCTGCAGCTTGCAGCTGATCGGTGATAGTCAGGGCCACTCGCTCTTGCTCTTTTGAAACATTCACTTCGATACGGTTTGCATCCGATTTCTCGGATTCATTCCGACAAAGATAGAGAATACTCTCGTTTAACAGAAGTGAGAAAGGAATCGCCTGGTTCATCGTCATATGAATTTCATCGCACGAGATCGAGATGTCAATATTACGCCCAACACTCTCATACGATGCCTGGATCTCTCCGACCAGGTCGTCCAGGTACTCTCCAATCTGCAGGTTGATAAAATTTTCGGTCTGATAGAGTTTTTCATGGACCAGTGCAATCGACCGGATCTTGAGCTGGGTGTCACGCAGATTGTTGACCACCCTCTTCTCTTCAGCATTCCACATCTGCATCTCCAGTAAACCCGATATGACGGCCAGGTTATTTTTTACGCGGTGATGGATCTCGGAGAGCAGAATGTTTTTCTCGTTCAGTGATTCATTTATTTTCTGCTCAGCCTCCTTTTGAAGGGTCACATCGCGTGCCACGAAAATATGTTTACTCTCTCCGTCCTGATTTTCAACCCGCGAGTGGGTGATCCAAACGGGAACCCTCTTGTCACGGGCTTTGAGTATCGCTTCTTCTACATCCGATGCCCCATTCACGCTTTTTAAAATGATCTCACGATTTAAGGAATCGAAGCAGTTTAAAAAGTTCTCCCCTTCAAGGTCACCGTCTGTTTTGTGAAGCAATTTATGTGCCTCCCGGTTTGCCAGCTCTACCGTATATTCCCGGTCAGTTACAACCAGCATCTCACCCATGGAGTGGATGATGTTGTTGATGTATTCCCTGGAAACCATACTCCGGCTCAGGTTTTTCATCATGTAATTGAATGAATCGGCCAGGTCGGACAGCTCATCTTTTGAGTGGAGTTCAATCTCTTGTGTCAAATCGCCCTCCCCGATGCGCTCTGTCGCGGCCTGGAGCTTCTGCAGCGGACGCGAAATGGACCGGTAGATGACCCACGCCAACAGGAGCGACAGGATAAATGCGGCAAGAGTAATGAGGATGAGCATTCTGACGGTTGTTTCAGCTCTCTCTTCTATCAGGGAGAGCTGAACATCGACCTGACGGTTGTAGTGCTGACGCATTTCATTCAGTGTGGGCAGAAGTGTATTGCGAAAGTAGGGTTCAACCGTAATATTGAACATCTCATTTTCAAACCCGGGCTCTTCCAGCTCTGCGAGCTGCCGTACCAGTGAGTTGTAGTATTGGAAGGAGGTCATCAATGAGTCTGCCAGCCCGATCACCACATCGCGGGCCTCTTTCACATCATCGATGGGAATGGCCTCTCCATCGGTTCCATTATGCGTCAAAAATCCCTGCAAATCGTGCTCAAACCGGTCGAGGCTGCTGTTTACAATCTGCCGGGATTCACGGATCTGCGCAGCAACGGCAAGCGAACGGTCGCCTCCCCTCTGTTTTTCAGATTCAGAAATCAGGTTCCGGGTATAGAGAAGGGAGTTCTGCAGCTCCACGGTCATATCCGTGAGGATTTGTAGCTGCTCTACGGTATCCTCGCTGGTCTCCAGCAGGTCATTTTTCACCTGGTTGCTAAAATAGTAGGAGAACAACCCGGTAAGCAGTACCAGCAGAGCAACAGAAAAGAAACCGGCCAATAATTTATTCCCAAGACGCATCGATTCGCAGTAATTTTAATATCTCATCTTGGTTGGTCAAGCTAGTCACTTCGATGAATGTAGCCATTTTCAAAGAGAATGTTCAGTAAAAACGGGCAGAATTCTGTTAAGGAATGATAAATCATTGGATCCCAATTGGTTTAATGGAGGGAAAAGGTATACGGTGTACGGTGTACGGTATACGGTGTACGGTGTACGGTATACGGTGTATGGTGTATGGTGTATGGTGTACGGTGTATGGTGTACGTGAAAAACGTAAACCATATACCATAATCCTTAAGCCACTATGTCAGATAATCGGTTTTTCCGTTTCTCTGTTCCCGAAGGGTGGCCTGAACCTTGCGCCTTGAACCCTGAATCTTGTAGCTCAGTAGTCCGTGATCTCTTCGATCTTGTTCAGAATTTTCTCTTCTGACGGGAGCACGTGGTTCATCAGCTCTACGTTGTACGGCATGGGGATGTCGGGCATGGTAAGCCTCTGTACCGGTGCATCCAGGTATCGGAACAGCTCGTCAGAGATGGCTGCACTGATCTCCGCCCCAAAACCGGCTGTCGAGGTATCCTCATGCACAATCAGGCATCGGCTGGTTTTCTTGACCGATTCGAAAACGGCCTGTTTGTCCCACGGCGATACGGTTCTGAGGTCGATGATTTCGACCGATCGATCAGACCGCTCTGCAGCGGCTTCACACCTCTCACACATCGCTCCCCATGTCACAATCGTAATGTCATCGCCTTCACGCAGTGTTTTTGCCTTTCCGAACGGTACGATAAAATCATCGCCGGGATAGGGCTTGCGTGCATATTTGGAGTCGAGCAGGTTTCGGTGCTCAAAGAAGATGGTCGGATTGTTGCTTCTCATGGCCGATCGCAGCAGGCCCACGGCATCTTCAGCATTGCTGGGGTAGGCAACCTGCCAGCCTATGATATGGGCAAAAAAGACTTCATTCGATTCACTGTGCCAGGGATCGCCACACTTGGCAAATCCGCCCGGCATCCGTACCACCATAGGTGCGGCAAACCGGTTGGCTGTTCTCCATCGGATGGTTCCGGTATTTTTGAGCTGCTCGGTTGCCGGGTCTGCATATTTCCGAAACTGAATCTCGGCAACCGGCATCAGCCCGGCATACGCAAATCCGACAGCCCGGCCTATGATTCCCTCTTCCGACAGGCTGGTATCGAATACGCGCTCTTCGCCGAACTTGGCCTGGAGCCCCATGGTCGCGGCATGAACACCGCCTTTCGCTCCAACATCTTCACCAAATACCACAACACGGTCGTTCACCTCCAGCTCATGCTCAAGGGTACGGCGAACCCCTTCCACAATATTGATCCGCTGCTTCTCGGGAGCCGGTGTTTCACTGCCTTCGGGCAGCTGCACTCCCTCAGCCAGCAATCCGCCAACCTGCTGCAGTTCATCGCCGTCACGGTAGAAGGCGTAGGTTTCAATTTCACCTTTATCGGGATCTGGACGGTTCCAGGCATCCTCTGCCGCTTTTTTCGCTTTCTCACGGTTTTTCTTCTCCATCTCCTTCCACTTCTTCTCACTCACGATACCGGGCACCATGAACGCTTTGAGTGTCTTGATCGGATCCCGCTTCTGCTCCTCTTTGAGCAGCTTTTCATCCTTGTAGGCTTGATTATCCTGGTAGGAGTGTCCGTTCAGGCGGGGCACGGTCAGCCGCAGCAGAGCCGGGCCTTTCCGGTCACGGATATACTGAATCGCCTCCCTGATAAGCTTCAGCGCCTCTTCCGGATCGGTGCCGTCGCCACTGAAAATTCTCAGGTTTTTAAAAGAGTAGAGGTTATTTGCAATATTGGCACCGGGCGTCTGCATATCACCGGTAACCGATATGCCATACCCGTTATCTTCAATAAAGAAGAGTACCGGCAGGCTGAGTGTGGTTGCCATGGTGATGGCCGACCAGAACCCGTTGGTGGCTACCGATCCGTCTCCGCCTAAAATAACGGAGATCGCTTTGGAATATTCATCCTGTTTGAGCACATTTTTTCGATACTCAATGGCCTGTGCCCACCCGGCAGCCGGTGTGTATTGAGAGCCGACATCGCCGGCCATGGGAAGAACAGTCGGGCCGTTTTCACCCGGCATGTTGCAGACCACTCCGATATCGCGGCCATCGCTATAACCGCCAGACTTGGCCATTCCCGATGCCAGTGCATCTTCGGGGGTGAGTCCCAGGGAGAGCATCAGCGGACGCGACCGATAGTACGCGCTGGCGGCATCGTGCGTTTCGGTCAGGTGCTTGCCCAGTAGAATTTGCGCCAGTTCGTGTCCCCTGGCCGAAAATTGATAGAGTATCTTTTTGCCCGGCACCAGTTCACTCTCTTCGAGCTCATCAATAGCACGGGAGAGCAGCAGGGTATCGGCCACACTCATCCAGTCAAAATCGTCCTTCTTCTTCTTTTTAGCCATAATAAAATATCGTCTGTCCGTTATCGAATCTGTTTAAAAGCCTCTTCAAAATGGGCCATCTCCTCATCCCTGCCAATGGTAATTCTGACACAATGGGGAAGTCCAAAAGCGTTTATTCTCCTTAAAATAACACCCTTCTCCAACATTTTTTGGGTAAAATCGATCGCTTCTTCTTCACTCTCCAGGATCATCATGACCGAGTTGGATATAGACGGAGCGTATTCCACCCCCTGCTCATCAAAAAACCGGCAGAGCCTCTCCCTTCCCTTTTTTACAACTCCGAGGCTGCGCTGAAGAAACTCCGTATCGTGATATGCAGCCAGTGCTGCGGCCTGGGCGGTAGCGGTCGGTTCAAATGTAAGTTTGGCTTTCATCATCTCACGCACCAGGTCAGGATGGGCAATTCCGTAGCCAATGCGAAGCCCTGCAAGTCCGTATGCTTTTGAAAATGTTCGCAATACAATCACGTTATTGCGCCTGTAATCAAGGGCCGGCGGATAGTCTTTAACCTCCGTTGTGTACTCATAATAGGCCTCATCGGCAATCAGCAGCACATTATCGGGCACACCCTCCACCAGGCGCTTGTATTGCTTGCGGTTTAGGTAGGTGCCGGTCGGATTGTTCGGGTTGGCGATGTAGACCATCTTGGTCCGCTCATCGATCGCATTCAGAATACCGTCAACATCAAAAGTATACTCACCGGTAACGGGGACCTTTTTCAGTTCCGCCCCTTTGACGCCGGCCTGAACATAGAATCCTACAAAGGTGGCATCGGCTGTCACGGCGTTTTCTCCGCTGTCAAAAAAGGTTCTGCAGAGAATGGAGATAATGCTTTCGGAGCCTGCAGCAAGGATCACCTCCTGTTCGTCAATGCCGTTGCGCTCTGCAATGGCCCTGCGGAGTTTTCCGGCCACCGGATCGGGGTAGTCCTGAATCTGATCCAGGGCTTCGGCTACTGCCGGCTTTACCCTGGGGCTGCATCCGATTCGGTTTTCGTTTGAAGCGAGCTTGGAGATACGGTCCAATCCGTACTGCTCTTTCACTTCAGCAATTGTTTTGCCGGCAACGTACGGTTTCAGTTTCTTGATGTAATCCGGTATCAGTTTTTCAACATTCATGGTTATCCACCTGAGGATTTGTTATTCTTCTGCCGCATGTGCTCTGTTATTGCGTCTCAAGTTGCGACATCTGAGAGTACCTTATTGAACAAATACATCCGAATTCAATGGATTGCATTTTTGTTAATGCACCGTAAAGAAACGAAAAAAGCGCTTGCAAAGAAAAAAATTCCCGGTTAAATCGACAATTTTTAACCCTGCAGAAAGAACCTGATACCTCTATGAATCAACATATCATCATAACCGGTGCCAGCCGAGGAATAGGCTATGAAACGGCCGTCAATCTGGCCCGCAGACAGATCAACGTTACAGCAATTGCCCGGTCGGAATCGAATCTGAAAGAGTTAAAGCGTGAACACCCCGGCCACATTCATAGCTTACCCCTCGACATTACAGACGAATCGGCATCTGCCCGAATTGCCGAACACCTTGACAACCACAGCCTCAGGATCGACGGATTCATCCACAATGCCGGGGTATTGATCAATAAGCCTTTCCTGGAACAGTCCCGTGACGACTGGCACAAGCAGTTTGAAGTAAACCTGATGGCCCCTGCTCTGCTTACCCGCCAGCTCATCTCCTATTTCAACCCCAAGGCTCATATTGTCACGATCAGCAGCATGGGAGGATATCAGGGCAGCAGCAAGTTCCCCGGTTTATCCGCGTACAGCGCGACCAAAGGCGGACTCTCCATCCTTACGGAGTGCCTTTCTATAGAGCTTGCAGATCATCAGATATCCTGCAATTCGCTCTGTCTGGGAGCGGTTCAGACTGAGATGCTCGAACAGGCATTTCCGGGTTTCGAGGCTCCCGTTTCAGCCGGTGAGATGGGCCACTATCTCAGTGATTTTGTATTGAACGGGCACCGTTTTTATAACGGACAGATTCTGCCGGTGACCCTTGGCGATCCCGGATAACCTGCCGAAGATTGTTATGTGTAAAGGTCTCAATCTTTTACTAAATTCCTGCATCCAAAAAACATGAAAAAATCAAGACGTTTGATGAAGCGACTGACCCTGCTATTTTTCGCCCTGCTGTTCATGATCTCCAT
Organism: Rhodohalobacter sp.; assembly: GCA_050486245.1. Taxonomy (GTDB): domain Bacteria; phylum Bacteroidota; class Rhodothermia; order Balneolales; family Balneolaceae; genus Rhodohalobacter. The sequence goes on along the minus strand of JBJHCX010000036.1, from coordinate 4,190 downwards.
AACACCTCAGAAGTCGTTAGCACAGACCGGAACCCTTTTGGGCGGCAACGTTCTGAATGGAGCATTAACCGGTACCGCCCTGGGGGCTGCCACAATGGGCCTGCAGAACAGCAATGACTTTGCACCTCTCAGGATTGGACTGGGTTCCGGAATACTGGCCGGTGCCGGTTTAGCTGTTTACGATGTGGTAACCCTGCCTTCCGGACAGGAGTTCTTCATCTCGGGAATTTTTAATGATGGCAATAACTCATCCATTATCATCCTTCTGGATACGCTTTACGGAGCAGCCGGCGGTGCTGTATTGGGATCTGCCGTGATGCTGATCGGCAACAAGCCGATTGTCGACGGGCTGCAATACGGGTCTTCTATCGGAGCGTGGGCCGGATTTGGGCTCGGCCTGCTCGACTCCTTCGTATTTGCCGAGCGAAACCGCGATTTCATCTCCGCCAACCTGTTCGACCGAAACTCCCTCATTGAAGTGCAGCACGACCGGGTCACCCTGGGCATGATCAGCCCCGACCTGGTGGCACAAACTTCATTTACAAATGAAGCGTTAACCGTTGAGGTTCAGCCGGCCGTCAAAATGTTCTCGCTGAACGCCCGGTTTTAAATAAAAAGCCTTATGGGTTACTCCAATCCGGTATCGCCAGCCGATGTATCAGGGTTATCACGCACTTCGGCAGTGGCTACCGTTTTAATCAGTTCCCGCACGGTGTTGACATGCCCGGAAAGAGACGGATTGATGCCGTCGCTGAGGTAGTACCACGCTTCGGGCGGGTTCCCCATCCTGTTTCCGAGCGGATCCACGATATAACCCGATTTTCCCAGCAAAATCTGTCGGATCGCTGAAAGGTCCTGATCCTGAAGGTCAAAATCGAACAGTTCCATTTCGTCCAGAAGGCCCGGAATGACCGGCTGTGGCGAGATCCATATCGGCGGATTGTCGGTTACGGTCTTGACCGCATCTGCAATCGTAGCAAGATTCTCCCAGGTTTCAGAGAGAGGCATCAGGGTTCGGTTTGGCATAAATGACGGACGGATGGCGTCAAACATTCCCAGGTTGATAATGACCCAGTCTGGTTCATGTGAAAGGACATCGCGGTGCATTCTGCGCAGCGCTTCACTGGTGGTATTGTTCGAAATGCCGGCATTGATAAAGGTAAAGTCAGCTCCCTGAACCGTAATATTGAGGATGTTTTTAAAGATCTCAAACCAGCCCTGCAGGTCGTCGGTTGCAGAGTCGCCAAACGCGACGATCGTATCACTGTTATTAAACGGCAGCTGATCCACCCAGTCGGTCACATCATCCTCCTTGAGCAGTTCGAGGGCAGCATCTTTTGCACTTTCAGCAAAATGCCTCCTCAGTTTATCCAGTTCATCCGTTTCAAGCCCCATCAGGGATGCAATGGTTTCCCTGTTGCCGATGCCCGGAAGCAGCGGAAACTGTTTCTCGATATTTAAAAACTGAAGCAGATACTTTTCAAGTGCTTCCTTCTCTTTTTCTGTCGCTTTCTTTGATTGGCTCATTCAGAAATCTTTTACAATAATTTATTTATTAATTCTTCTACACCTTTCGTTGCGCTCTTGCGGATATGGGTCCACCCATTGTAAGAGATCAGTTCCGGAGTGCCCGGATCGATCAGGTATTTTTCGATACCGTGTTGTGTATAGTCGACCAGTCCGGCAGCCGGATAGACTGCCAGCGAGGTTCCGATAACCATAAAGAGGTCGGCATCTGACACAACTTCGGCTGCTTTGGATATCATCGGCACGGGCTCACCGAACCAGACAACGTTAGGCCGGAGCTGTGTTCCGTCGGGCGCTTTGTCACCGGTCTTAATCGGGTTGCTGCCGATATCCACAATGACCCCGGGGTCTTTTTCACTTCGGGCCTGCCGTAGCATACCGTGAAGGTGAATCACACGGCTCGACCCTGCCCGTTCATGCAGGTCATCCACATTCTGTGTGACAACCGTTACATCATAACTCTTTTCCAGTTCGGCAATGCCCCGGTGAGCGCTGTTGGGCTGGGCGGTGGCTGCCTGTTCACGGCGAAGGTTGTAAAACTGAAGCACCTTCTCCCGGTCACGGTACCATCCGTCAACCGAGGCGACATCGTTAATGTCATACCCTTCCCAGAGTCCGCCCGAATCCCTGAACGTTGACAGCCCGCTTTCGGCACTTACACCGGCCCCTGTCAGGACCACGATATGTTTAAGGGGTTCTGACATCCCAGGTTAATTGGTTGGTGTTACGCTTTCACAAATTGAAGCCAGGCGCTACTGTCCTGGTAATCTTCCAGCACCATTGGACTCTCATTCGATGAGTAGGATGAAATCAAAACATGAACCTCTTCCCGAAGCACTTTCAGGCTGTTGGCAATCATATCCGAGTTGAAACCGGTTTCCCCCAGTTTAATGGTCATCTCCATAGAGACCATTCGCCCGAGTGCTTTACCCAGCTGAACCAGTTTGCGCTGCGGAAGTTTGTAATCCACTTCAAAGTTCAGGATATCCTTAAAATGATCCACTGAGTTTTGAGTCAGTTTATACCCTTTCAGGAACTGGTAGAGATTATTCTCTTTTGATTTTCTCATCAGTTTCAAGACCGATTCAGAGATCTGCTGATAGAGAATATCGTTTGATCCCTCAAAAATCTGAAACGGACGGCTGTCTACCATTGAGCGGCCAGCTACATGATCCAGGCGGTACCCTTTGGCTCCGACAAGCTGCAACAGGGATTGAGACGCTTCATGCATATAGTCGGTGACAACCGATTTGATGGAGTTTGCCTCTACATCCATTCGGGCGGTATTATCACCCAGTGCCACATTAGAGCTGGTAAAGTAGCTCATGGCAGAACTTACCGTAAAATAGGACTGCAGCCTGGCCAGGCGTTCTTTAACCTGGTCATACTTGAAGAGGCTTGCGCCTCCTACAATACGCTCCTTGCAGTGATCCAGGGCCTCATCCAGCATACGCTTCAGATGTCCCGTACTCATACCGGGAAACTGCAGGCGGCTGCGGTGCAGAATATCCAGCATCATGGTGACCCCGGTAGTTTTTGGCTCCAGCCTGTAGGCTGAGGGCACTTCGATATCGATCTTGTTTCTTCCATAGGGAAGCATATAGAGGCCAAGATTTTTGTAATATTCAAGAACTTCAATTCCACCCCTGGAGCTGTCGTGTACGAAGAACCCGATATCTCTGCCCAGTTCTCCTTTGTCGTCGAGTCCGCGTGCGGTAATCAGCCAGTAATCGGCCCAGCCGGTGAGCCCGGCCCAGTGCTTCAGGCCATTGATTTCATAGTGGTCCTTATTGTCATTATAGGTAAAACCGGTCTGCATTTTGAGAGCATCGGAACCAAAGTCAGGTTCGGTGATCATGAGTCCGCCCATATTTTTCTTCTCCAGAAAACGCTTGAACACTTCCGATTTGGCTTCATCCTGACCATAATTTGCCAGGGGCTGCAGGAAAAGTGCACCATTGATCCCCATCATCAGCGATAACGGGAGAGACTGGTAGGAGGTGGTTTCCAGCATGGAGAGTGCTTCACCTGTAATGGCTCCCCGCCCGTTATAATCTTTTGGAATAAATGTCGATAGCGGGTTACATTCGAGAACTTCCCGGAGCACATAGGGAGGAAGCCCGCGTGTGGTGAGCATCTCATCTTCATCATTTCTTTGGTGAAAGAGCTGATGAAGCTTCTCCTTATAGTCGTTTAAAAACGTTACTAAATCCTTCTTCAACTGATCAGTTTTGGTTATATCTAAATTCAAGGGTTTGAGACTTTTTTCTGGCAGAATGGGATTATAGGAAATATAATATACGAATTCACGCCGTGAAAAGCATTTCTTCCATGTTAAAAGAATGTTCCTGGAGGATCTGCTTAAATTTATTCGGCCGATTCGGATCGTTATGGATTTAACGTATGGAATGTGCACATTCTTACAGGATTCTGATCAGACAGGGGGAGTGTTTGATTAGTGAAGCGGACAGGTTGATATGTCGGGGTATTGGGTATTCATTGAGGGTGAAAGGTGCATGAGCGGGGGGTGTGGTTAAAAAAAAAGCCCTTTGTCGCGGAGCGACAGAGGGCTTTTCAAGATAAGTGATGAGGCAACGACCTACTCTACCCCGTATGGAGTACCATCGGCGCTGCGGAGCTTAACGGCCGTGTTCGGAATGGGA
>JBJHCX010000035.1:0-17376 GCA_050486245.1 Rhodohalobacter sp. | reverse complement strand
GAGATGGACGATGCCACCTACAGCGATCTGCAGGATAAACTTTTCGATCAGCTGAAGAAAACGATTCGTCCGGAGTTCCTGAACCGAATTGACGACGTGGTGGTCTTCCATCCTCTCGATCAGCGGCATATCCGGCAGATTGTGGATATCCAGCTCAAGCGTGTGGATAAGCTGCTGCAGAAGAACAAGGTAAAGATTTCGGTCTCAGACAGCGTGAAAGATTGGCTGGCGGTGCGGGGATATGATCCTGTGTATGGAGCGCGTCCGCTCAAGCGGGTCATTCAGACCCAGATCGTCAATCAGCTGGCCAAGCAACTGATCAGGCGCGAGGATGACTCTGAGGGCGTAGAGTACGAAGCGACCGTCAGCAAGGATGGCAGCAGGCTTGAGTTTGCCGAAGTCTACAGTGACGCTGAGGCCTGGGCGGATTAATTTTTAACCCTTCAATAACTTAAACCCTCCGGTGGTGCGAAGCCCTGGAGGGTTTTTTATTTTTCCCAAAGCCCTTTATCCAAGCAGTGATTCCGGGTTCAACCCCTTCAGCTCATCCTTGACAAACTCCCTTCCTTTTCTGACCAGCTCTCCGTCAAAGTAGACATCGGCGCCGATGCAGACCAGGTCCCAGTGAATATTGCTGTCGTTACCGTTGGGGGCAATTTCGTAATCTTTTCCCAGGGTGAGGTGGTTCGATCCGTAGATCTTCTCATCAAACAGGATGTCGTACATCGGCTCTTTGATCACCGGGTTGAGCCCGAAGCTGAACTCACCGAATCGGCGCGCTCCCTCGTCGGTATCGAGGATCTCTTCGAGGGCGGTGTTGTTGGAGGAGTCGAAGCCGGTCACCACGCCATCGTTGACTTCCAGGCGTACATATTCAAACGGCTTGCCCTGGTAGACCGAAGGGGCGTAGGTGATATGCCCGTTCACCGAATCGAGGATGGGTGAGCTGAAGAGCTCTCCGTCAGGTATGTTGCGCTTGCCGAAACAGGGGATCCAGTTTTGTCCCTTGACGGAGAACCGGATATCGGTTCCCTCACCCTTCAGGTGAATTTGATCGGTTTTCCGAAGCATCTCTTCCAGCGGTTTCATTGCCTGCTCGAGCTTGTTGTAGTCAAAAAGGCAGGCGTTGTAGTAGAACTCGCGGAACTTCTCGGTCGGCATCCTGGCATTCATGGCAAATGCGGCCGAGGGGTAGCGCAGCACCGTCCATTTGGTGTGGTTAACCCGCTCTTCAAAATGGACCGGGGTCAGGAATTTCTGAGAATAGGCGCGGTTCTGCTCTTTGGAGACCCCTGAATTTTCATAAATATTCTCGGCTGCACGGACTCCGATAAATGCATCCATCTTTTTCATCAGCGGAAGCTGATCGGCCTCAGCCTGGTTCTGCCAAAAGTGTTCATCTCCGTGTTCGAGCAGAATCCGGTTGGTCTCTGCATCCTCAATGCGGATAAACGGGTGAGCATGCCGTTTTCGGGCTTCATCGGCCAGCGCCCGAATCAACCCGATGCCGTTGAGTCCGATGAGCTGAAGCATGATATTCTCGCCGGATTGCAGCTCAGCACTGTGGGTTAAAAGTTTTTTGGCGAGTTGCTTGTCTTCCTGTGAATAATTCATGGTGTGATTCCTTATCAATTAATGTGTATTGAGGTCGAGGGTCTCGTCGCACAAGGCGAGCTCTTCAGGCTGATTCGAGGCGATGATCAGCATCTTGCCGGATTGGCGGTAGTCGTCAGACAGGCGCCGGATCAGGGTGCGTCCTTTTTCATCCAGGTTCGAGCCGGGCTCGTCAAGCATCAGAATCCGGGGCTCCTTGATGAGAGCGGAGGCCAGTTTTACCCTCTGCTGCTGTCCGGTCGATAGGTTTCCATAGAGCGAATCCCGAAACATGGACGCCTCAAACCGGTTTAAAAGGTCATCAATGCCGGCGGCTGGCGGATTTTTCTGGAGTTCGATCAGAAACGATAAATTTTCATGGACGGTTAACTCCTCATAGAGCTGAACATAAGGCGCAGCATAACCCAGATGGGGCTTGATCTCTTTTGCACCCAGTTTTTGGCTGTCTATCTGCCAGGATACGGATCCGGAAGAGGGCTTCATCAGTCCCGCCAGAATGCGGAGAAGCGTTGATTTTCCGGCCCCGTTCGAACCGGCCACACCCAGCACGCATGCCGGGAAACGGAAGGATAAACCGCTCAAAACCGAGTTGGTGCCGAAATTTTTTGAAATAGTGTCTGCTATGATTTCAATCATGACGTAAAGGTACAGGGATGCAGATGTAAAATGAAGAAAAATCTAATGCGGTATTTAGAAATTTTAATGAAATCTGTAGTGATTTTCGTCAATAAAAGCGGATATTATATAAAGACTTAAGTGAAACAGATAAAAAGACCCCCATCAACATGGAGCGAATAGTCAGAGATATTACCGGGAAGATGACCGCACAGCTTCCCGCAGACAGAGAGTTCTATAGCCCGGACGACATCCAGGTGCTCGATATTCCTGCATTTATCAGTGACCGGGTAATCATTGAGATGTATCAAAACCTGAAGGAGTCGGTGACTCCGCCTGAAACCGAATGGGCTAAGATGGATGGGGAGTCGGTTCGGTTTGCCTGGAAAAATTTTCTGGAGGCGATACGTGCCGAGGTGAGAATGCCGGCCTCGTATTCAGCCCCCCTGTTTGAAACGGCGGTTGAAGATGCCCTCGAACTGGCAACACAGCCGCGTAAGGCGATTCCGCAAATACTCTACGGAGCGGATGAAACCCTCTCGGTTGAAAGCCTGAAGAAGCGAATCCGGTATATTACCATCGGTAAACCGCTTGCAGCCGCACTGGTTCGGTATATGGAGAAGAAGAACAAGAAAGAGCTGAGCCTCAAGCAGTGTGAAATTATTATCAAAAAGATTGATGAAAGGCTGGTACAGGGGTATAACGCCCTCGATTGGGCCAAAGAGCTGGATCCGCTGTTTAATCTGGCCGGACCAAAGGTAGACCCGGAACTGTTCAGAATCTATTTCAATGACAAGGAGCGGACAGATTTCTCAGAGGCATTCGACCGGATGGGCCAATCACTGAACCGGACAGAGTTTATTGAGGTGATCTCATCACCTGAACGGCTTTCTGCAGAGAGCGGTGTGGCCGATAAGGGTTCTCTTTTGGATGCGATGCCTGATAAGAAAAAACCTTTGGAGAATAGAAGTCCGGAACGGAAGACGGATTTTTCTGTCGGGCAAAACCACACCCGCATGAAAGAGGAGGAGGCCGGAGATGTTGACGATGACTCTATCCTGGCGGCATTTCAGAAGGGCCGCGGATTGGTTGAAGAGCCGGATGATCCTGAATACAGAGAGTCTGAGGCGTCAGAGCAGATTGAAGAGCCGGCCGATACCGAAACGGACGGTGATGATGAGCGCCCCCTGATGGAACAGTTTTCACTGGAAGCCGATGAGGATGAAGAGATGGGCCTGGATCGCCCTGAGGATGATGAGTCTGATGAGGAGACGATCTATGATGAGATGAAACTGAAAAAAGAGTCATCCTCGAGAAGCCTGAAGGATATTCTGGCTCCGGATGAAGATGTAGACGATCCGGATGAGTTTGAGAGCGATCTTCTTCGCAAATGGCAGGCAATCGGCGGAGGCCGCGATTGGGAGAGCAGCGAACCGGAAGAGGGTGAACCTAGAGCTGAACCTGAAGGTAAACCTAAAGGTAAACCTGAAGGCAGCCATGATGAGGAGGCAGAAGAGGATTTGGCCGAAACCGACAAGCCGGATGACCCGGATGATGTGGGGGTTGCCTCTGTTGAGACCTATAATGAAGAGGATGACGTTCCCATCTGGAGGGCTTTCCTCGACCGGGAAGACCTGAACAAGGTCGTTGAGGAGGATGACCCGGAGCCAGAAGAGGAGAATTCACTGGGCAGCTATGCATCCGATCATGGGGTTGGGGGAACAGGAGTCAATGAGGATAAACTGATCCTGCAGGTTGAAAAGTGGGTCTCGGATGAGAAAGAACGGTTTGTGGAAGAAATTTTTAAAGGTTCGGAACATGCGTATGAGGAAGCCCTGGAAAGGGTGATCGAATTTGATGACTGGAAAAGTGCATCTCGTTATTTACAAAATGATATATTTAACCGGAACAGGGTGGATGTATTTGATGAAGCGGCTGTTGATTTTACCGACAGACTTCATACCTTTTTCCTGGAATATAAATCGTAAATAACCACAGCACGTGTAATGTCTCAAAATGAAAAGGTAGAACGGCTATTAAAACTTAGAAAACAGTCAAGACAGGGAGGCGGGGAAGCTCGGATAAAAAAACAGCACGACAAGGGCAAGCTGACGGCCCGTGAGCGAATTGACCTGCTTCTCGATAAAAATTCATTTCAGGAAATAGATGCTTTTGTCACCCATCGAAGCTCGGCATTTGGCCTGGAAGATCAGCAGTTTCTGGGAGATGGCGTGGTTACGGGGTATGGCAAAATTGAAGGACGCCCGGTCTATGTATTCAGTCAGGATTTTACGGTATTCGGAGGATCCCTGTCTGAAACCCATGCTGAAAAGATCTGCAAAATTATGGACCTGGCAATGAAGAATGGGGTCCCGGTGATCGGACTGAACGACTCCGGCGGTGCCCGAATCCAGGAGGGGGTCAGTTCACTGGGTGGCTACGCTGAGGTGTTCTGGCGTAACTCGATGGCATCGGGTGTGGTTCCCCAAATCTCTGCCATTATGGGCCCCTGCGCCGGCGGAGCGGTCTACAGCCCGGCGCTCACAGATTTTGTCTCAATGGTGAAAAACACCTCATATATGTTTGTGACCGGCCCCAATGTGGTGAAAACCGTTACCCACGAAGAGGTCACCTCTGAGGAGCTGGGAGGGGCGTCAGCCCATGGCTCCAAATCGGGTGTTGCACACTTTACCGAAGAGAATGACGCCGTTTGCCTGAAGAATATTCGCAAGCTGCTTACCTATATTCCCCAAAACTGTGAGGAGAAGGTGCCTCTGCAGCCATCAGCAGAGCCCGATGCGTCTAAAGCCGATGCCCTCGATGAGCTGGTTCCTTTAAACCCCAACAAACCCTATGACATCAAGGATGTGATTGAAGGGGTGATGGACAAAGGTTCATTCTATGAGGTGCATGAAAATTACGCAGATAACATTGTTGTCGGTTTTGCACGGCTTGACGGACGAACCGTGGGTATCGTGGCCAATCAGCCGCTCAGCCTGGCGGGTGTGCTCGATATCGATGCTTCACTGAAGGGAGCCCGTTTTGTGCGCTTTTGCGACGCGTTTAACATACCGTTGGTGGTATTTGAGGATGTTCCCGGTTTCCTGCCGGGCACCGACCAGGAGTGGGGAGGCATTATTAAGCACGGAGCCAAACTGCTCTATGCATTCTGTGAGGCTACTGTGCCCAAAATGACCGTGATTACCCGCAAAGCCTACGGCGGAGCGTACGATGTGATGAACTCCAAGCATATCCGGGCCGATTACAACATCGCCTGGCCGACCGCCGAAATCGCCGTTATGGGTACCAAAGGTGCCGTAGAGATCATCTTCCGTCGTGAAATTGCCAAGGCAGACAATCCGGAAGCCAAACAGAAAGAGCTTGAAGACCGCTATAATGAGGAGTTTGCACACCCCTATAAAGCTGCAGCGCGAGGGTTTATCGATGATGTGGTACTTCCCTCAGAGACCCGGCAAAAATTGATCAGTGCATTTGACCTGTGCCACAACAAGGCCGACCGTGTTCCGCGTAAAAAACACGATAATCTGCCTCTGTAACCTTTGACGTGCTGTTAGCCTGGATAGCTTCCTGCGATATAGTTTCGCAGGGAGTTAATCTCCACTTTCTGCTGGTCGATCACGGCCTTTACAACGTCACCGATCGATACAACCCCGGCCAGCTTGCCATCATCGAGCACCGGGAGATGCCGTATCTTTTTATCGGTCATCAGTTTCATGCAGGTATTGATATGGTCTGAACTGTTTACACAGTATACCGGACTCACCATAATATCCCTGACCGGAGTAGAAGAGGAGGTGCGGCCCTGAAGGATAACCTTGTTTCGATAATCCCTTTCAGAAATAATTCCTTCCAGGTTTTCACCATTCAATACAAGAAGAGCACCGATATTCAGGTCTGACATCTTTTTAATGGCATCGTAAACGGTTTCATTCGGATGCACAGAGTAGACGTCAGTTCCTTTGCGATTAAGAATGTCATGTACTGTCATTTGTCTCCCTGCTTTGAGTTATAAGTATATTTATCAATAAGCAGATTTCTTGCATTATGCAAGATTCTGTCAAAATCTTTTTTTGATAAACAGTTTTCCAGAAGTGATTTTTGGCCTTTTTTATATTGTATTGGGCCAATCACAGCTCAATGTTCTCCCATTTTTGCGTTACTTTAAAGGGGAAACCAGAAAGAAAGGAATGATGAATCTATTTGAAGACCAGACAAACGAAGGCGGCAAACCGGACAAGGCTGAGGCTGGTCCGCTTGCAACCCGGATGAGGCCGGCAACTCTTGAGGAGTTTGCCGGACAGGAACACCTGGTGGGCAAAGGCAAGATGCTTCGAAGAATGATTGAGAGTGGTGTGATCGGTTCGCTGATCTTTTATGGACCGCCCAGCTCGGGCAAGACAACCCTGGCACATGTCATATCGCGGGAAATTGACGCCCGCTTTGAGGTGATCAATGCAGTGCTTGACGGGATCAAGGAGCTGCGAAACGTGGTGGCCAAGGCGGGCCATCAGAAGAAGGTTAACGGCCGTAAAACCATTCTCTTTGTCGATGAGATTCATCGCTGGAATAAAGCCCAGCAGGATGCACTGCTGCCCCATCTGGAGTCGGGCGTTATCACCCTTGTCGGGGCTACGACTGAAAATCCGTTTTACTCACTGGTCAATCCGCTTCTTTCGCGATGCCAGCTTTTTGAGCTCTATCCGCTCACCCGGCAGGATGTGGCACGTATGATCGACCGGGCACTGACTGACAAGGAGCGGGGACTCGGATACATGGAGATCAGGCTTTCGGATGAGGCACGCGACTATTTTGCCGATCATGCCGGCGGCGATGTTCGGAATGCGCTGAATGCGCTTGAGGTCGCAGCGCTGTCAACGGCAAGGAGTCCGGAGGGAGTGGTTGAGATCGGCCTGGATATTGCCCGTGAATCCATTCAGAAGCGAAACGTACGTTACGATCGGGGGGGGGATGAACATTACCATTATGCGTCGGCCATGATCAAGTCGCTTAGGGGATCGGATGTGGATGCAGCCCTTTACTGGATGAGCGCGATGCTGGAAGGGGGCGAAGATCCGAATTTCATCTTCAGGCGACTCCTGATCTTTGCATCCGAAGATGTGGGTATGGCAGATCCCTACGCATTAACGGTTGTCAATGCTGCACACGACTCCTTTCAAAAAACCGGAATGCCGGAGGGGTTCTACTTTTTGGCTCATGCAGCTATTTTCCTGGCACTCTCCCCAAAAAGCAACAGTACGAAAGCGATCTTTGACGTGAACAGCCTGATTCAACAATCTGGTGCGGGCAAGGTGCCTCCGCACCTTCGAGACAAGACGGCCAATAAGCTGGCTTCCCGGTATCTGGATGTAGAGAACGCTTCTGATGATTACCGGTATCCCCATAACTTTGATCACCATTGGGTGCCACAGCAGTACCTGCCCGATGAATATCAAGACAGCTCATGGTATCAGCCCGGCAAGACCGGCCGGGAACCGAAGCTCTGGGAGCGGCTGGAGAGGATTAAAAAGGAATCAGGCGAAAAATAAGATAGGTTCAAAAAATAGCAAAGCCGGAATTATCCATTCCGGCTTTGCTGAGTATTGGAGCTATTGCTCGATGTCTACCATAACATGAGCTCTTCGTAAATCTGAAAAACGGTGTCTCATATCTTCTGTGAAATGATAAAGTGAATACCGGTTTCAGTCAAATTAAATTAAGATTAAATATGTTTAATCTCTTTTTATTTAACTATTTGGCTTAAAAAAGCGCTTTTTTTAAGTCTAAAAAATTGAAACCACAGCCCGGAATTACGGGGTTTACCCCCTGTTTGAGCCTTGTTTAAAGTGGCAAACAGGTGTCTTTTGTGCGGGCAGCCGGGTGAATGGTTTTTAAATGGGATCTGTTTTTCATGCAAATAAAGAACAATAAATCACATAAAATGAGTTTGATACACATCTTATCATCCACAGACAGGCCCAATTCGAATGCGATGAAAGTTTCAAAATATGCTCAGTCTATCATGAGTGAACAGGCTGAGGCGAAGATTTTTTCATTGATGGATTTCCCCTTTGCAGATGTTGTTGGCGGGAAATATGGAGAGACACCTCAATCGGTAAAGGAGTTTAATAACCGGTTTCTTGAGGCGGATGGATTTTTGTTTGTGATACCGGAGTATAATGGCGGATTTCCGGGGGTATTAAAGCTCTTTTTTGACTATTTGCCCTTTCCCAAAGCACTTGATCTGGTGCCGGTAAGCCTGATAGGTGAGGCGGCCGGGGCCTTTGGGGCGCTCAGGCCCGTTGAGCAGTTTGAGCAGCTGCTGAAATACCGGAAGGCGCACATCTACCCGGAACGCATGTTTATTCAGAGGGTAAACGATTCGTTTGACCCTGAAACCGGACTTGCAAATGAAAAGCTCCAGAAGCTCTTTCTGAGTCAGCTGAGGAACTTTCCGGGGTTTGTGGAGAGGGTAAAAGGGGTGGCGTCAGTTAACCCGTAACATATACCCTACCCCGTGCAGGGTGACCAGGTATTTCGGGTCATCGGGCTGCATCTCAATTTTTGCACGAAGCTTTGAGATGTGAACATCGACCGTACGTGTATTGGTGCTGTATTCATATCTCCACACATTCTCGAGCAGGTCGTCACGGGAGATCGGCTTGTTTGCTTTAGAGACCAGGTATTGAATGAGTTCCACTTCACGGGTTGAAAGTTCATGGCTAACGCCGTTTGGCTTGAAAACTTTCGACTCTTTCAGGTCGATCTTGACGTCGCCAAGCTTCAGCATTTCGACCGGGCCTGACTTGGAGTAGGCGCTGGCTCTTCTGAGCCGGGCTTTAATACGGGCCAGGAGCTCTTTCACGCCAAATGGCTTGGTCATGTAATCGTCAGCCCCGATATTCAATCCTGCAACCTTGTCGATCTCCTGGTCACGGGCTGTGAGCATGATGATCGGAAAGGTGTACTTGAGCTCGCGCACCTCCTTGCAGATATCATATCCGCTCACGCCGGGAAGCATGATATCCAGCAGCATTAAATCAGGCTCTACCTCTTTGACAGTGCCAATCGCCTCATTACCGTCGCGTACAACGGTTACATCATACCCTTCCGTTTCAAGGGTATCCTGCAGGGTAAATACCAGGCTGGGTTCATCTTCGACGATGATAATTTTCTTGGTTTCTTTAGACATACTGTTTGGAGTCTATATGTTTGATTGCAGGGGCTGTTTCTGTATTGACGGTTTTGACCTCTGGGACCTCTTTTAACAAGGCAGGGAAACGAACGGTAAAGGAGGACCCTTCTCCGGGGGCGCTGCTCACGGAGACGGTTCCGCCGTTCAGATCAGCCATATTTTTCACGATGGCCAGCCCGAGGCCATGGCCTTTGGTTTTCGCGGTGAGCGTGTTTTCAACACGATAGAATTTTTCAAAAATAAACTTTTGAGCCTTGGCTGAGATGCCATCGCCTTTGTCTGATACGGTGAGCTCTACATGGCTGCCGTCACTTTTCAGCCTGATGGCAATGCTCTTCTCATCATGGCTGTACTTGAGGGCATTCTCAACCAGGTTGTTTAAAATGGTTTCCACATGATCTGCATCAACCTTGACGAGAGGCAGGTTTGGGTCTAACTTGACAGAAAAATCAAAGCCCTTGGATTCGATGTACTGCTTATGTGCATTTGCATAGTTGTTGACAATTTCTGCCAGCTGATGTGGAGCTTGCTCGGCTGCAATCTGCCCGGAGTCTGCTTTCGCCACATCCAGCAGTTTTTCGATCATTTTTTTGAGCCTGACCGACTCGTGGTAGATATGTTCACCATAACTTCTAAGCCGGTCTCCGTCTTTTACCCGTCCGTCTGAAATATTTTCACCTGCAGCTTGCATGACGGCCAGCGGGGTTTTCAGCTCATGAGTGATATTGGCCAGAAATCCTGCCTGCCGCTGTGCAAGGTCACGCTCTCTCTGGGCATTGAAAAACATGAAGACCAGTGCCCCAAACAGTACAATGACGGCAAAACCAAGTACGAAAAGGTTTCTCGTCAGAGATGCATTGGATGCAGCTACTGTGGGCGATTCAAGGAACGCAGCGTGAAGCGTCCAGTTGTCGAGCATATCGGGAAAGCGTTGCCGCATGTCAATGGCATCCCTGTTGTAAGGGATCTGCTCATCACTTAAGGTCAAAATTTCATCCTGAATCCAGTCACGCAGCCAAACAACAATGCCCGATTGATCGGTTGGCCCAAATTGCTCTTTGAGCTGGGTAGAGATCAGTCCGTTGATCAGGTGATCCCGGTTGATGGTAAAGTTTAGATGTCCGAATATGGTTCGGCTGTCAAGGTTGATCAGAGCCAGAGACATGCTGCGGTGCGCATCAAAAGTGATGCGGTTATTCCATCGGTAATCTTCAAGGACAGACTTCACCCTTGAAGATGAGATGCCAAAGCCGTCACATACAAAATCAGGCACGTTATGGGCTATATTGAATCGTCCGGATTCTGGTTCGAAAATATAGATTGGCTGTCGCTCATCAAAACAGGCATCCGAGCCGCTCGGGATAAAATAGATCTCATCATAAAGCGGGTCTTGCTGAGCCTTTTTGAGAACATCCGTAAAATAGTTGGGGAAACTGCCGCTGACATTCCAGGTGTTTTCCAGATGATCAACCTCGAGCCTGCGCAACTCTCTGAATGGCTGGCCGAATTCATATCGTATCTGAAAGGTAAACTCATCGAGCTGGTTCTTCTTGTTGTCTTTGGCTGCCTCAATGGTTGACGAGCGGAGTGCATAGAGGGAGTAGACATTCATCGCAGTGAGAGCCAATACTGCAGTAATACCCAGGCTCAGGAAAAGCCAACGTACTGTATTTCGTTTTCGTAATTTATTGAAAATTGGCATAAACGATGTAGACTGTTTGAAGAAATGTAAAAATAGTGACTGCCACGGTCTGATTCTGCATTTATAATAGAATTTTACAATTGAAATTCAAGGTGCAATTCCGTGACATTCAAATTCTTCCCCCTTTATCAGATTTAAAAATGAATCATCAAGGGCCGGATTCTTTAAAAAAACGTAATTTCCAATAAATTATTTGAAGCGGTGATCAAGACCGGGATTATTTCTCCCAGGTATTGTTTTCACGATTTGTATCAGGGAAATGGTATCCTGGGTCGATCACAACAGTTACAGGCTGTGAATCAAGGGTTAATCGCAGCTTTTTGGTCCGATGCCCTTTGAGCCAATGGTCCTGGCTGATCCGTTCATCAAGTACGGTTCCGTTTTCAAGGGTGATTTCGATCAGCACCGGCATGGGAATATTGCCCTGGTCTTCAATCACGATCACATACTCGCTTCCATCTTTATAGACATCGGCAACCGACTGATCGAGCGTCCAGGTCTCATAAAACCAGGATCTCCAGAACCAGGAGAGGTCTTTTCCGGCTACATCTTCGATGGTATTGAAGATATCCCAGGGGTAGGGGTGTTTATACTTCCATCGCTCTATCAGCTCATGGTGTGCTTCAAGAAAAAGGTCTTCACCCAAAACTCCTCTCAGAGCAGCGAGAACCGATGCGGGTTTGGGATAGGAGGCCACACCATAGGCAGGTCCCGGATAATGAAAATCTGACCACCGCATGATCTCGCCCTCCAGGTCGGTGCCCGCAATCTGAAGATATCCGCCAAACAGGTCATTGTTGTCGAAGCGGTCTCCATAAAAATCCCGATTGGCCTCGTTGGTGTGAAAGGTTGTGTATCCTTCATCAATCCAGGTGTACCGCCGCTCATTTGTGCTGAGGATCATTGGAAACCACATGTGGGCCAGTTCATGGGCGGTGACGCCATAAAGCCTGACGGCGCCTGCGGCATTGTAATCTCCGATGATGGTCATCATCGGGAACTCCATACCCCCTCCAATGATGTCAGCTCCTTCAACCGAGGTCATGTGAGGCCACGGATAGGGCAGGCTGGTATAATCGGACAGAAAGGTGATCGCGTGTTGAGCATATGAGAGCTGCTCTGCCCAAAGGGGAGCCTCTTCACGGTAGAAGGTGTGGATTTGAGAGTAATTGGTTTGGCCGTCTCCATTCAGGTCGCCAACCGGTGTGCGGGCACTTTCCCAACGCGATTGGAGGGTAGCGCTGAATGCAACATCCCGGATATTTTCTGAACGGAAATTCCATGTAATCTGGTCTGCGTCTTCACGGGTTGCTCCTGAAAGTTCATCAAAATCGGCGATGACGACCGGCTGATCACTCTCATGAGCTGCCCTGTACCGTTCCATTGATCGATCAGAAAGGGTCTCTTCAGGGTTCAGAAACTCACCGGTTCCCATAACAATCCACTCACGAGGCATGGTGATACTCAGCTCATAATCGGCAAATCCGTGGTAGAATTCGGCATTGCCCAGAAATGAGTCGTCTACCCAGCCATAGACGTCATCATAGACGGCAATATGTGGATACCAGTAAGCAATAAAGTATAGGTTGTCACGGCTTCGCCCCATGCGGCCGGAAGCCCCCTGCTGCGGGATTTCGAACGACCAGGCAAACTCCAGGTTTAACACCCCGCCCGGCTGCAGATCCTCCTCGAGAAACAGGTAGAGGCGGGTTCCGTCAAGAATATACCCTTCAGCCCCCTGAGTCCACCGCTGAAACATCGTGATCGGTTCAAAATCCCGGCCCTCAACCCTGATCACGTCCAGCTCTTTGCCTCCGGTAATCTCTGTGGTGCTTTTTTTGGGGGTTCCCTCTTTGTGGAGGTTCTGGGCCAGCTCAACAACAATGATCTCCAGGTTGTCCGGTGAATTGTTGGTGTAGGTGACATCCGATTTGCCGGTCAGGATGTGCGTAACCGGATCGATGTGGGTCTGGATGGAGTAAGTTGCGTAATTTTGCCAGTAGTTTTGGCCCGGCCGGCCGTCAGCCGAGCGCGTCTGGTTTTGAAGTGCCCGCTGATAGGCGTTTGGGATGTCGATCGGGTAGGGAATCGGCCGTTCAGCGGCATCCACGGTGGGAGCTGCCCCGTTAGCGTCAGCTGCCTGTGAGGCAGAATTATTTTGTGTGACTTCAGTTGAGGAGCAGGCGAAGATGAATAAAAGGGAGGTGACCGCAAGTGCAGTCTTTTTCAGGAAAGATTTCATGGTGACACGATTAAAAAACTGGATGTCGGTTGGTGGGGCTATTCAGCAACCAGAATACCCGCTTTGGTCAGGCTGGCTTTCAGCTCATTGAACTCAATGGGTTTAATCAGGTAGTCGGCGTAATCCGTCTGTTTGGCGCGCTCCTGGTGTACCCTGTCAGAGTTGCCGGTAATATAGATGACCGGAACCGATGAAAACTTACGGATCTCCATCATCGCTTCGATACCGTCCATTTCTCCTTCAAGCGAAATATCCATAAGGATCAGGTCGGGCTCAGACTCTTTTGCAGCTTCTATAGCCGTTTTCCCATAAACCAGTTCCCCTTCTGTAATAAACCCAAGTTTGTCCATATAATTTTCGTAGAGCAGACTTAAGATAAGATCGTCTTCAACGATGAGAACTTTTTTCTTTTTCGCCATTCGTCCTGTTGTTAATTGGTAATTAGCCCTGAAAATCTAAGAGTAAATGATCAGAATATATAATACATAAATTATCTGTCAGATATAATAGATTCGGAACCGATTCTCAGGATTGAAAAATAATTATTGGCTAACAAAGTTTACAGACGGGTTCTGAGTATGCTTCCGGTAAGCCATAGCTGGGTTTGTCGGTATTGTACACTGAAGTATCCCTGATTTCGCTGCAGCAGGTAGTTGTTAAAGGGAAAGAATTCACTTCTGAGTGTAGGCCGTTCAAATACAAAATTGTATTCGGGGTCATTTCTGTCGTATGAATAAGACCAGATCATTGTGTTGAGGTAGCGGTCAACATACCAGGGCGGGCCGAACAGGATATAGATCATGCCCAGGTCGGTTTTCCACCCCTCTTTGAAGTTGGTAAACTGCTTGTTTGCCTCCTCAACACGCTCATAGAAGAGGTTGATGGCCGAACGGGCCTGATTCATGTTCCGGATATTTGACAGCCAGAAACGGTCGACCGCCTCTTTCAGTGAATCCGGGTCCTGAATGCTCATCATTCGCTCATGGTCACGTCGATCCATCAGGTAGATCAGGGGTTCGGCAAGTTCACGCGCCGTCATGACCGACGGATAGTTTGGGCTGAGTACCGAGAAATCCCTGGCACGGTAAATGGTTTCTCCCTGTTCATCTTCCGTTTCCACCTCAAAGCGGTAGGTGCCTCTGGGCAGAAGCGGATATTTGAACTCTATCAACACACTTCCGGCCTGGTCGAGCGTACGGGTTCCCGTATCGAACTCTTCAGGCCTGCGCATGTCAACGCCGATGTAGGGCAGTGAGGAGGGGCTGTAGTTGTTAAAGTTCATGGGGCGTGCTGCCGTGGTATCGGCCGGGTATTTCAACAGGCGCGAACGAACGGTCAGGGGGTCATTTGGGTCGTTGTTGGTTACCTGGAACTGAAACTTCAGGCTGTCCAGCTTAGAGGGAACCGTATAGGTGGTAATCGGGAAGAAGTCGTCACTGGCGGTCTCAGGATTGGTGCCTGAAAGCCGGATGGTGGTGATGTTGATTTCGGGGCGCTCCGGGTCGGGGATGGTAGCTGTAGACGTCCTTTTGGAAGCTCGTCCGGAAGATTGATCGAGAATGGTCAGTTCAATTTCAAAACGGCCGGGTTTAACGGTAAAAAGCTCATCATGGGTAAACACCTCCTGGCCGATAAACGCACCTTCAAAATCGGACTGAACCTGAAACTCGCGCCGTTCGGTTTTTGTAAAATCACCGTCTACCTCCAGAATTCTAATCTCCAGGGTGATATTGGCAACTCTTTGATCATCTATGGTGCTGTAGATGAGGCTGCCCAGTACAACCTCAGAGGTAATGTTGATTTGAGGTTCATCCTGCTCGCTTAACAGGCCTATGGATGACATCCTGATTTCAGGATACCCTTCACGATATTGAAACAGGGATCCGCGCTCAACATCCGGATTGGCCGACCGTGCGCACCCCGACACGATGATGGCAATCGCCGGGATGAGCAGGAATAGTAAATTTTTCACATACACGCTCATAAGCTTATCTTTGTTCTAGAAACCGGGTAAAACGAAAAATCGTTCTATTCATATATCTTTATAACAGTAAAATAGAGTGATAATTGCTTACCTTGGGTTTTGTTTTAGTATCTATATAAAAAATCATTCTTAAACAACCACATATTTATGTTAAGCGGTGCACGTAGAACCAAGATTGTATGCACATTGGGACCAAGCAGCAATACGATGGAGGGAATTGAAAAGCTCTATCGCGCTGGAATGAACGTAGTTCGAATCAACTTTTCTCATGGAACACACGAAGATCATAAACGAACAATAGGGTATGTCAGGAAGGTAGCCGAAAAAAATGGATATGCCCTGCCCATTTTAATGGACCTCCAGGGGCCAAAAATCAGGGTAGGCCAGATGAAGGATGGAGCCCAGGAAATTGAAGCCGGAGCCATGGTGAAGCTGACCTCAGAAAATGTAGAGGGGACTGCCGGGCTGGTGCCGATCGACTATCCCAACCTGGCAGAAGATGCCAAAGAGGGAAATCAGATCCTGATTGATGACGGGCTTCTGGAGCTTCGGGTTGTACAGAAAAAAGAGAATCTGATTATCGCCAAGGTCATTGTAGGCGGAACTCTCAAGTCGCGAAAAGGCGTCAACCTGCCCGATGTGGATATCTCGATGTCATCACTGACCGAGAAAGATATTGCTGACCTGGAGTTTGGCCTGAAGGCTGGGGTAGACTTCGTTGCGATGTCGTTTGTACGATCGGCTCGAGACATCCAGGATGTTATCTCCCGCGTTCGGGCTGCAGGCAGCAATGCCGGCATCATTGCCAAGATTGAAAAACCCGAGGCGGTTTCGGCTATCGATGAAATTATTGAGGAGGCCGACGGGATTATGGTTGCCAGGGGAGATCTGGGGATTGAAATTCCCAGTGAACAGGTGCCCCTGGTTCAAAAGAAAATTATCGAACGCTGCCGGGTTGCCGGCAAACCGGTGATCACCGCAACACAGATGCTGGACTCCATGATCAACAATCCGCGTGCCACACGTGCCGAAAGTTCCGATGTTGCCAATGCAGTGCTGGATGGAACGGATGCGGTGATGCTTTCGGGGGAGACAGCCGCAGGAAATTACCCGACCGAGTCCGTTCGAACCATGAACAAGATTATCCAGTCGGTTGAGGCCAATGCAGACGGACTCTATCACAGCCTTGGGTATCGAAAGCCCGACTGGAAAGAGAAACAGATTATTGAGTCGCTCGCCTACTCGTGTGTGACCATAGCAGACAATATCGAAGCCAAGGCGATTTCGACGATTACCCACTCGGGCAATACGGCGCGAAGAATTTCCAAGTTCCGACCGAAAGTGCCCATCGTGGCTTTCACGGAGAGCCTCCTTGTTCGCCGACAGCTCAACCTGGTTTGGGGTGTGCAAGCCGTTCGGCTCGATGAACTGTTTGATACCGATAAAAGTGTAAAGCTGATGGAAGATTATCTCCATAGCAACGGGTATGTTAATCTGGGTGACCGGATCATTGTCGCAACGGGTATGCCGATTGCCAAGCGGGGCCGTACCAACATGATTAAAGTGAGTACAATCGATAAATCCTGAATACGCTAATAAATATGGGCGCGTTACGATTATTGTGAGAAAGATTCTATATATCGTTGGAGTCGCCTTGGTGGTTACCGCTTGCGGCACCCCGCTGCAACAGGGGTGGTATAACTTTACGGCCTATTACAATACGTTTTTTAATGCGAAACAGGCCTTCCAGGAGGGCCTGTCTCTGAATGAACGTCAGCAACCCGCACTGAACCCGCACGAGCCAATCCGGATTCACCGCTCGCCTACCCGGGGAGGGCACGAAGAGTTTGAAGTGGCCATCGAAAAGGGAGCTTCCATTCTCAGAAACCATGAGAGGTCTGATTACGTACCCGATGCCGTTGATCTCATCGGGAAATCCTACTTCTACCGGATGGAGTACTTTTCAGCACTTGAAAAGTTCCAGGAGCTCTATCAGCTAACAGAGG